>CAZWXW010000049.1:0-23823 GCA_964638025.1 uncultured Verrucomicrobiaceae bacterium | reverse complement strand
TGTGCGCGGTCGCCCTCTCGCTGACATTCGTGGTCAGGGGCGCGCTGTCGGTGCCGATCGAGGGCTCGGTGCCGCTGTTCCTCGGTGTCGCCGCGCTGCATCTGTTCGCCACCACGTCGATGGGCATCTTCATGGCGACAGTGGCGCGCTCGATGCCGCAGTTCGGCCTGCTGATGATCCTGGTACTGCTGCCGCTGCAGATGCTGTCGGGCGGCCAGACGCCGCGCGAGAGCATGCCGGAGCTGGTGCAGCAGCTCATGCTGGCGGCGCCGACCACCCATTTCGTCGCCGCCAGCCAGGCGATTCTCTACCGCGGCGCCGGCCTCGCCGTGGTGTGGCCGCAGCTGCTGGCGCTGGTCGCGATCGGCGCGCTGCTGTTCCTGTTCGCGCTGCGCCGCTTCCGCGCCACGATCAGCCAGATGGCCTGAGCCGAGGCCCCCTTCGACTTCGCTCAGGGAGCAGTTGCGCATCCCGCTCCCTGAGCGAAGCCGAAGGGAATGGCGATGTGGCGCGACCTTTTGTCGCATTCTCGCGACCGCCCTTCGCACCTACAGTGCGCGCTCCGAAAACTGCCTGCGCGGAGCCGCGTCTTGATCCGATCCCCCTTTGCCGCCGTTGCAGCCGTCCTCCCCGTGCTGGCGATCCAACCCGCTGCCGCCGACGGCGAACGACTGCTGGCCATGCACGACGCGCTGCGACCGCGTCTGGAAACCATGGTCGTGACCGGCAGCCGCGTTGAAAGCCGCCTGTTCGATACGCCGCTGGCGATCAGCAAGATCGCCCGCGACGAGATCGACAGCCGCCACGCCGCCTTCACCGGCGAGGTGCTGAACAAGGTGGCCGGCGTCTACATGAGCGACCTCGGCAACGAGCAGCACAGCATGTCGATCCGCCAGCCGATCACCACCAACGCGGTCTATCTCTATCTGGAGGACGGCATCCCGATCCGCCCGCTCGGGCTGTTCAACCACAACTCGCTGTACGAGGTGAACCTGGAGAGCAGCGGCAGCATCGAGGTGATCAAGGGGCCGGCATCGTCGCTGTACGGCGCCAACTCGGTGGGCGGCACGGTCAACTTCCTGACCCGCGCGCCGAGCCGAGCCACCACCGCCGAACTGGGGCTGCAGGGCTCCGACCAGGGTTACTGGCGCACCAGCGCCGACCTGTCCGGCACCGAGGGCGATCTCGGCGGCCGGCTGTCGGCCTACGTATCGCGCCGCGACGGCGGCTGGCAGGACCACAACGACGCCGACAAGGAGTCGATCAGCGGCCGCGGCGACTGGCAGCTGAACGACTCGACCGTGGTGAAGGGGCTGCTGAACTACAGCCATCTCTATACCGACATGCCCGGCTCGCTATTCACGCAGGACTACAAGGAGCGGCCCGGCTTCTCCTACAACCGCTTCACTTACCGCGAGGTCGAGGCCGCCCGCGCGTCGATCGCGGTAGACGGCGACTGGCTTGAACGCGGCAACAGCCTCATTACCGTTTACGCACGCGACAATTCAACCGAGCAGCTGCCGAGTTACCTGATCTTCAACACCGGCAACCCGGCAGTTTCGACAGGTCGCTTCAATGACAACGATTTCAAGTCATTGGGTATCGATGCTCGACAGACGCTGAGCTTCGATCTGGCTGACAGCAGGTTCATCGCCGGCGTCACCGTGGACCGCACCGACAACGAATACATCGAGGACACGCTGTCGGTGACTCGCGATCCGGCCACGGGCCAGTACCTCGACTACGCCTTCGTCGCCCACCGCCGCGACTACCAGGTCGACCTGGCCAACGAGGCGATCTACACCCAGCTTGAATTCACCCCTGTCGTTGACGTGCGCGTCGTTGTCGGCGCCCGCTACGACGCCATCGAGTACGACTACACCAACAACATGGTGCCGAGCAGCAGCACCGGCGCGCCGTCCGAGACGCGCGACTTCGAGCATGTCAGCCCGCGCATCGGCGCCACCTGGTCGCCGTCCGTCGACCACAGTTTTTACGTCAACGTCAGCGAAGGATTCCTGCCGCCGGAGATCAGCGCCCTCTACGGTCGCCTGCAGGCGCCGAACCTGACCGAGAGCATCTTCCTCAATCGGGAGATCGGCTGGCGCGGCCTGTTTCTCGATGGCGATCTGGCGCTGGACGCCGCGCTGTACCGGCTCGATGGCGACGACGAGGTGGTCAACTACACCATCGCCCCCGGCAACAGCGAGCCGCGCAACGCCGGCAGCACGCGCCATCAGGGTGTCGAACTGGGGGCGGTCTGGCAGTTCGCCGAGCAGTGGCAGCTGACCGTCGCCAGCGCCTGGAGTGAACACGAGTACCGCGAATACCGGGTCAGCCCGACGCTCGACTATGCGGGGCGGGAGATTCCGGCCGCCCCCGAGTGGATCGCCAACAGCGAACTGCGCTGGCAGCCGGCCGCGCTGCCGGGCCTGACGCTGGCGCTGGAGTGGGTTCACCTCGGCGACTACTGGATGGACAACGCCAACACCGTCCGCTACGACGGCCACGACCTCGCCAACCTGCGCGCCAGCTGGCAGCACGACGCCTGGGAGTGGTGGGCGAAGGGGCAGAACCTCGGCGACGTGCACTACGCCGAGACCGCCGCCTCCAGCTACCCGGGCGTCGGCATCTACAACCCCGACACGCAGGACACCTACACACCGGGCGCGCCGCGCACCGTGTCGGTCGGCGTCAACTACCGCTTCGGGGCCGAGTGAGATGGCCGGCGGCAAATCGGTGAGACGCCCCACGCTGCTGGCCCGCAGCATCCGGCTGCACCGCTGGCTGGGGCTGGCAGCCGTCGTCGCGCTGCTGATGTTCGCCGGCAGCGGGCTGATCCACCCGCTCATGAGTCGCACCCAGCCGCAGCCACAGGGGTTCGCGCCGCCGCCGCTGCAGCTGCCGCCGTCAGCGCTGGCGCTGACGCAGGCGCTCGATATCAACGCCATCGACGCGCTGCGCGGTGCAACGCTGGTTCAGGCCGCCGATCGCGCGACCTATCGCATTGCCCTCGGCGACGGCAGCGTGCGCTATCTCGATGCCACCGACGGCCGAGCGCTCGATGAGTTCGAAGTGCAACATGCGCAGGCGCTGGCTCGCCATTTCAGCGGCGAACACCGTGCCGCCGTGCGCGACGCGCAGCAGATCACCGCCTTCGACGACGATTACCTTGCCGTCAATCGGCTGCTGCCGGTCTGGCGCGTCCGCTTCGAGCGCGACGACGGCCTCACCGCCTACGTCGATACCGGGGGACAGCGACTGGCGACGCTGGTGGACAACCGCAAGCGTGGGCTACAGGGGCTGTTTCGCGCGTTGCACACCTTCAGCTTCATCGAAAACCGGCCCGGTCTGCGCAAGACGCTGATGATCGCGCTGCTGCTCGCCAGCGCCGCCACCGCGACCGCCGGGTTGGTCATGTTCGCGCGGCTGCGGCGCGCCGAGCGGCGGCTGAAACGGATGCCGCAGCGGCGCTGGCACCGCCGGCTGGCCCTGCCGGTGTCGCTGACGCTGTTTCTGTTCGCCTTCAGCGGTGGCTGGCATCTGTTACACGAAGCCGAAGCCGACACCGTCGCGATGCCGCCCCCGACACCCTTTCGACGCGCCGAACTCGGCGATCAACTGATCCGGCAGCCATTCACCCTGACGCGAATCGACGGGCAGCCCTGCTACCGCGTCGCACTGCCGCCGGCGCGCCCGCACGCGCATGGCGAGCATCATCACGGTGCGGCGGACGACAACCGCGATGCGGAGCTGGCGCGCTGTCTCGATACGCACAGCGGCGACGCGATCGCCGGTGCCGACCGCGCGCTGGCCGCGCAACTGGCGCGCACCCATGCCGGCACGCGCGCCACGCCGGTCGAAATCACGCCGGTAACGCAGTTCAGCGGCGAATACGGTTTCATCAACAAGCGGCTGCCGGTCTGGCGCGTCATTTTCGATGGCGATCCCACCCGCTGGTATGTCGAAACCGGCAGCGGCGCACTGGCGCTGCGCGCCGACGACAGCGATGCGCGTGAGGGCTGGAGCTTCGCCTACCTGCACAAGTGGTCGTTCGTCGCCAACAAGGATCTGCGCGATGCACTGCTGATGCTGTTCGCGCTGTTGCATGTCGTCATCGCGTTACTCGGCCTACAACTGTGGTTTAAAAACCGGAGACAGAATCGAGCGGCCATTACGACACCCGATCTGGTGTAACGCCCGAGGCAGGGCGTGCCGTGAAGCGTTTCAGCATCGTCGGAGACAGGACGTCTCCGACGAAGGCTACAGGGATGTACTTGCGCCGGTGCTGAAACGCTTCACGGCATGGCCTGCCCGCGCTGCCGCCGATGTGCGCCGACGACCAATAAAAAACGGCCCCGCAGGGCCGTTTTCAACGTCTCGCACTTATTGACGCTGCAGCGCCTCGATCCGCTTCTCCAGCGGCGGGTGCGTGGAGAACAGCGCCTTGAAGCTGCTGCGGCCGCCATTGATGCCGAACGCGGTCAGCGTGCCCGGCATGTGCGCCTCCTCGTGCAGCGACTGCAGGCGACGCAGCGCATTGATCATGCCCTGACGATCGGCCAGACGCGCACCGCCGGCATCGGCGCGGAACTCGCGCTGACGCGAGAACCAGGCGACGACCATCGAGGCCAGAATGCCAAACAGAATATCCAGCACGATCGAGCTGACGTAATAACCGATACCCGGTGCATCGCTCGTATTCTTCAGGATCGCGCGGTCGATGAAGTTTCCGACCACACGCGACGCGAAGATGACGAAGGTGTTCACCACGCCCTGGATCAGCGTCAGCGTCACCATGTCGCCGTTGGCGACGTGCGACACCTCGTGGCCCAGCACCGCTTCCGCCTCTTCGCGCGTCATCTTGTTCAGCAGGCCGGTCGACACCGCGACCAGCGCGTTGTTCCTGCTCGGCCCGGTGGCGAAGGCATTGACCTCGGGCGAATCGTAGATCGCCACTTCCGGCATCTGGATACCGGCGGCGGTAGCCTGACGGCGCACCGTCTCCACCAGCCACTGCTCGGCGGCGTTGCGCGGTGTCTCGATCACCTGCGCCCCGACCATGCGCTTGGCCGACCACTTCGAGATCATCAGCGAGAACAGCGCGCCACCGAAGCCGAACACGGCGGCAAAGCCGAGCAGCGCGCCGAAGTTCATGCCCTGCGCGCTGACAAAACGGTTGAAACCGAGCAGGTGAGCAACGATGGAGAGCGTCACCATCACGGCAATGTTGGTCAGCAGGAACAATCCAATGCGTTTCATCTGTTCTTCACTCCGGAAGCTAAAAAATGTTCATCAATCGGTTGGCTGGTTTGACGATGACCCCGCTCAGAAGTCCAGCAGCTTGCTGAGAAAGGATTTCTTGCGGCGACGAGGGTAGTCGTCATCGCGGTACTTATGATGACGATGACGGGCATGACGACGGTCATCACGCAGCGGCGCACGGGACGGGCACAACATGGTGGCGACCTCCTCACTATTCAAGTCGCTGGATTAGACCGGGTTCGACGGCGGCGATTCCCGCAGTGTATAGATCAGGCTGGCAGCCATCGAACCCACCAGGATGACGGCGACCACCGCCAGCGACACCAGCACCGGAATCTTGTACAGGTCGACAATCAACATCTTGGTGCCGATGAACAGCAGGATCAGTGCCAGACCGTATTTCAGCAGCGCGAAACGATCGGCGACGCCGGCCAGCAGGAAGTACATCGCGCGCAGCCCCATGATCGCGAAGATGTTCGAAGTCAGCACGATAAAGGGGTCGGTAGTGACGGCGAAGATGGCCGGGATGCTGTCGACCGCGAAGATGACGTCGGAGATCTCCACCAGTACCAGCACCAGCAGCAGTGGCGTCACATAGCGCACGCCATCGCGCATCGCGAAAAAGCGCTCGCCTTCGAGCGTCGGCGTCACCGGATAGTGATTGCGCACCCAGCGCACCAGCGGATTTTTCTCCAGATCCGGCTTGTGTTCGGCGAACCAGAGCATCTTGATGCCGGTGATGATCAGGAACACACCGAACAGATAGAGAATCCAGTGGAATTGCGTGATCAGCCAGGCGCCGACGAAGACCATGATCGCGCGCAGCACGATGGCGCCGAGCACGCCGTACAGCAGCACGCGGCGCTGCAGTTCGAGCGGTACCGCGAAGTAACCGAAGATCATCAGCCAGACGAAGACGTTATCGACCGCCAATGACTTCTCGATCAGATAACCGGTATAGAACTCGAGCACGCGGGCATTGGCCAGTTCCCGCCCGATGCTGGTATCGAGATACCACCACAGGCCAGCGCCGAACAGCAGTGCCAGCGTCACCCAGACCACTGACCAGCCGGCCGCCTCGCGCAGCGACACGCGGTGGCTGTGACCACCTTTCATCACCAGCAGATCGATCGCCAGCATCCCCAGTACGACGCTGAAGAAAGCCAGCCACAACCACCACGTTCCTATTGTTTCCAGTGGCATTGTTTCCAAAGGTACTGCCTCCAGGGAGAAAATCTCGCACAAACAAAAACGGCCTGGTCCGAAGGACACAGGCCGTTTTCGAAATCTGCGGGGTCTTCCGCACGAACGCCTTGCCCTTCGGCAAGGTCTCGCTTGCAGCAAATGAGCACTGACACTCTCATTGGCTACCCGCACACCGGATCGCCACTGGGGCGAACGTATTGACGATGTGACGGCGGAAAGCTACTCCCCTTGAACGCTGCGGAAACTACTGGCTCGCCTCCCTCTCGTCAAGCACGGCGATGCAGCGCCGGCTTGCCGTCGACGGAAGCAGTCGCGACAATCCGGCCTCGGCTTCGGCATCGATACGGTGCCTCGACCGCTCCCACGCCACGACAATCTCCGGAGGTCAAACATGAAACGCTGGTTAGCCCTGATCGCACTCGCCGTCGCACCGCTGGTCAACGCCGACATTCGCGAGCAGACGGTCAACTATCGCGCCGGCGATACCGAGCTGGTCGGCTTCCTCGCCTGGGATGACGCGATCGCGGGCAGGCGTCCGGGCGTGCTGGTCGTGCACGAGTGGTGGGGACTGAACGATTACGCGCGAAAACGCGCGCGCATGCTGGCCGCCGAGGGATACACCGCCCTCGCCGTCGACATGTACGGCGGCGGCCGCTCCACCGAGCACCCCAAGGAAGCGACCGGCTTCATGAACTCGGTGATCAGCGACCAGGGCGCCGCCAAACAGCGCCTGCAGGCGGCGCAGGCGCTGCTGCAGAAACAGCAGACCACCGACCCGCAGCACATCGCCGCCATCGGTTACTGCTTCGGCGGCGGCGTCGTGCTGGAAGCGGCGCGCAACGGCGCCAACCTCGATCTGGTCGCCAGTTTCCACGGCATGCTGGGAACGCAAAAGCCGGCTGAATCCGGCGCGGTGAAGGCGCGCGTACTGGTTTTCAACGGCGCCGACGATCCGATGGTGAAACCGGAGCAGGTCACCGGCTTCGAGCAGGAGATGAAAAGCGCCGGAGCCAGCTATCGCCTCGAAAACTATCCGGGGGTCACCCACGGCTTCACCAACCCGGACGCCGACCGGCTGGCAACAGCGACCGGCCTGCCGATCGCCTACGATGCCAAGGCCGACGCCGACTCCTGGCAGAAACTGCTGACCGAGTTGAAAACGGCGTTCGCCGCCAAACCGTGACAATCTCGATCAGGCGCGCGTGCCCGGTGTAACCGGCGCGCGCATCTGCACGACGCGGGCTGCGTTACTCAGTGTTGTCATGGCGCCGGTTGCGCCACTCATTGTCATGGCGCCGGTTGCGCCAGGGCCTGCTCGATCGCCTTGAGCAGCGCCGGATCGTCCGGCTTCACGCGACTGTTGAACATGGCAACGACGCGCCCGTCGCGACCGACGACATATTTGTAGAAATTCCATTTCGGCGCGCCGCCACCCTGCTCGGCCAGCGCCTTGAACAGTGGATCGACATCACTGCCGCGCACCGCGATCGGCGCATACATATCGAACGTCACGCCGTAATTGACGAAGCAGACCTCGGCGGTCTCCTTTTCGTCATCCTTCTCCTGAAAGAAGTCGTCGGACGGAAAACCGGCCACCGCCAGCCCCTTGTCGCGGTACTGCAGATAGACCGCCTCCAGCCCCTCGAACTGCGGTGTGAAGCCGCACTCGCTGGCGGTGTTGACCACCAGCAGTGCCTTGCCGCGATAGGCCTCGCACAGATTGCGCGTCTGCTCCGAGCGCAGCACGCGCATGTCGCGCTGCATCCACGCCGGACACTCGGCCGCCATCGCCGGCACCAGCACACTGGCGGCGATCAACCCGAGCACCAGCGACAATCTCCTGCTCACACTATTGCGTTGCATCGCTCTTCTCCTGATATCGATTGGGTATTACCGGTTGGGTCAAACCTGATTACCGCAGGCCGTCCATTTGTCGGGCACGGCGAAATGGCCGTATAGTGCCACGCGACGCGTTGACCCGATGCCTTCACGAGCGGCCCCCGGAATTCGTTCCGACCCCGGCCCGCGCTTCTGATCCCCTCCCGCCAGCGCCGTTTCCACCGCTCTTCGCAGTGTCAACTTCGATCCATACAACTTCGACCCCTACAAACAGAGGATTCCAACCATGCTGATTGGCGCCAACAGCGTCGTGAGCATTCAATACGAGCTCACCAACAACTCCGGCGAAGTGCTGGACGCATCGGCCGAAGGCGAGCCGCTGACCTATCTGCACGGCGCCGGCAACATCATTCCGGGGCTGGAAGACGCACTGCTCGGCAAGACGGCAGGCGCCGAGTTCAGCGTCACCATCGCCCCCGAAGAGGCTTACGGCCCGCGCCAGGAGCATCTGGTCCAGCAGGTTCCGCGCGACGCGTTTCCCGACTCCGGGGAGCTGCAGATCGGCATGCAATTCAGTGCCGAATCCGATCAGGGCATGCTGTCGGTGGTGATTACCGCCGTGAGCCCGGACAGTGTCACCGTCGACGCCAACCATCCGCTCGCGGGCGAAACGCTGCACTTCGCCGTGCGCATCGAAGAGGTGCGCCAGGCCACGGACGACGAGATCGCCCACGGTCACGCGCACGGTCCGCACGGACACCACCACCACTAAAGCGACTGCACGACCTCAAGGCGTCCGCCGCAGCCTTCGCGCTGCGGCGGCCTATCCTTCGATCTCGCTCACCGGCAACACGGCGGCCTGACCTCCCGGCAGCGCCGGCCAGGCCAGCGCAGCGAAGGGCATTCGCTCCGCCATCGCCTGCTGCACCGCTTCACGCTGAAACAGAGCCCCCCCGGTTGGAATCGAGACGATCGAGCATCGCTCGCCGCGCCAGTCGAAGGCCAGTGCCAGCGCATGCAGGTAACCGCGATCGGCCGCGCTGCCGCCATAGCGGTCATCGCCGATGATCGGCGTCCCGAGACTTCTCATCGCCACCCGCAGCTGATGCGTTCGACCGGTGGCCGGCCGCAGCACGAACAGTCGCACCCCGGCCTCGATGCCATAACTGAAGAACTGCGTAACGGCCGGATTCTGCAGCGAACGCGCCAGTCGCCAGCTGCCATTGCGACTGCGCTCCATGTCGCCGCGAATCAGCCCCTGCTTCTTCGTCGGCGCGCGATCCGACAGCGCCACATAGAACTTCTCCACCTCTCTCGCCGCAAACAGCGCCGCCAGGCCGGCACAGGCCTCCGCCGAACGCGCCAGCAGCAACACGCCGGAGGTCATGCGATCGAGCCGGTGTACGAGATAGAGCTTGCCGCCGCCAAGTTGTCGTTCGAGTTGCGTCACCAGACCCTCGGCGGCCTGATCGCGGTGCACGGAGAGGCCGGCCGGTTTGTCGATGGCGACGAAATCGGCGTGGTCGGCAATGACCCGGAACGGTTCGGCCGGCTGCTGCATCTGAACTCCCAGGGCGCTCCCGCAACGGGATATGCCCGGTAAATTTGATCTGGCACCCATAATGCCGGCAGCAATCGTTGTTGAATATCCGAAGCTGAACTTAGAATTGCACCCCGCCTGACTGCCAGAACGGAACCAGCGACCCCCTCCGATGTTTGACGACCGCCGTAAAAGCTCCGACCGCCGCGTGCGCCGCGATCCCACCGCCATCCCGTCCACGGGTTGCCGCCGCCACAACGACCGGCGCGAGCGCGCGCGTCGCTATCAGGCACACCCGTGGTGGCTGATGGCGAGCTATGCCGAGGAGATGGAGCCGCCGGAGCTGAACACCGAGTCCGATGCCGATGAACGCCGTGTCGTCGGCAGCCGGCTGGCGGCGCTGATCACCGGCCTCGGCCGGCGCAGGGGCAGTGCGCCGGCCTGAGCCCGCCCGCTGTGGATAATCTTTTCGTACCGTCGATACGGACTTTCGTCACTTCCGCCGCAGTCGACCGACCACCATGCCGCCCGCAGATGACAAGCCGATGAATCCGACAGCCAATCTGTGCGTCAAATTCCAAATTACATATCTTGCCTTTTACAAGACGTAAAACTGACACTCTTTCTGCCCCCTTCCGCGCAGTAAAAGCATCACATGCAGGCTGCTATTTTCCCCAAAAACTGTGCACAAAACTGTGCATATCTCTGTGGGAAAAGCTGGTCCGCCAGCAGCAGGGCGCACATCTGGCCAGCGATTGATTTTTGATCACACCCAGAACCCGGGAAAGTACACCAGGTGAAATATCGGCGACCCGTCAGCGCGCAGCCACGTGTCGGTTGCCGGTCCCTGGAGAGAGGCATAGCATCGGGCGGTCGTTGCGACATCGATGCCGCCGACACCCATCGACAAGGAGAACAATCATGAAGTTCGTATCACTGGCGACTGTTGTTCTGACTGCCGGCCTGCTCGCCGCCTGCAGTACCCCACACGTCATTGGCACCAAGGATGGAACACTGATCCCCACCGCGAACACACCGAAGCTCGACGAGAAGACCGGCATGTATTCATTCGAGGATGAAGAAGGACGTGAGCAGCAGATACGCAAAGAGGACGTCAAGCAGATCATCGAGCGCTGAGTTGGCTCGCTGAGCGATCAGGCTGGCGCTACGAAACGCCCCACTAGCGCCAGCAACTCTTCAAAGCGATAGGGTTTGGAGAGGTAGCCATCACAACCGGCGATGCGAATTCGCTCCTCGTCACCCTTCATCGCAAATGCCGTCAACGCGATCAGCGGGATGGCCGCCGTGGCGGGATCCTCTTTCAATACCCGTGTCGCCGCGATGCCATCCATATCCGGCAAGCGGATATCCATCAGCACCAGATCCGGCCGCTGTTCGCGCACCAGCGCGATGCCCGCCTCGGCCGACTCCGCCACCAGCACCTCATAGCCAGCCGAACTCAATACCAGCCGCGCCAGCTTCAAATTGGCGGGGTTGTCTTCAATGACCAGTACAGTCGCCACGATTGTCCATGCCCAGGGTGAAATAGAACGCCGTGCCGTGATCGGGAGTCGAATCGGCCCAGATCTCGCCGTTGTGACGCAACACCACACGCTTCGCGGTGGCCAGGCCGATACCGGTGCCTTCGAACTCCTTGTCGGAATGAAAACGCCGGAACGGTTTGAACAGACCCTCGCCCGCCTTGTGCAGATCGAAACCGACACCGTTGTCGCGCACGTAGTAGACCGGCGCATGGCATTGTCGATCGGCAATCGCACCGAACTCGATGCAGGGCGCGTACTGGCGTGCACTGTATTTCCAGGCGTTTTCAAGCAGATTGGTCAGCAGTACGCGCAGCAGGCCCCGATCACCGCAGGCGTGAACGCCGGAGGCGATCTGCCATTGAACATGACGCCCCGGTACCGCGTGCTCCAGTGTCACCCGAATATCCTGTGCCAGGGCGCTGAGGTCGACATCGGCGGCGCTCAACTCACTGCGACTGATGTGCGCCAGTGTCAGCAGATCCTCGATCAGCGTATTCATCTGCCGCGCGCAGACACTGATGTGGTCAAGGTAATTGCGCGGCTGCTGACCGAGCTGGTCGCGCGCCTCCTGCAACAGCTCGGTCAGGCCGATGATGCCCTGCAGTGGATTGCGCAGATCATGCGAAACCGAATAGCTGAACGCCTCCAGTTCGTCATACGCCATTTTCAGCGCATGGTTGGTGTTGTAGAGCTGCGCCACATAGCGTTCGACATCGCGCCGGCTGCGCAGCAGATCGATGAAGACCTGCGCCTTGGCGCGCAGGATGGCCGGAACAACCGGCGACGGCAGGTAGTCGACCGCGCCCAGTGAATAGCCGCGAAACGCATCCTCGTCGCGCGTGAACACCGCCGACACGAACAGGATCGGCACCTTGGCGCAGCCCGGCAGCTGGCGCAGCCGATGCGCCAGATCGAAACCGCTGATATCCGGCAGATGCACATCCAGCACGATCATCGCGTACTCGCGCTCGGCGGCCAGCTGCATCGCTTCGGCGCCGTTCACGGCAGCGATCACATCGGCCTGATCCTGCAGGATGGCGCCATAGAGCCGCTGATTGGCGGAGGTATCGTCAATCACCAGAATGCTTTCGCGATTTTCATCCGACATGCGACGCTCCTCGTCTGCCACGTCGCCGTTCCAGCACTCGCGTGACCTCATTGATGAAGGTGAGGTTGCTGAATGACGACTTCTGCATGACCTGATCGACGACGCTGGTCAGCTGCCGCCGCTCCTCCGGACTCAGCCATTTCGCCGTGACCATGATGATCGGAATCTCCGCGGTGGCGGCATCGCGGCGCAATTCCGCCGCCACTTCAAGGCCGCTGATGTCCGGCATCATCAGATCGAGCACGATCACCTCGGGCAGATCCGAGCGCGCCATTGCCAACCCGTCGCGCCCGCCATACGCGGCGATGGTACGAATGCCGGCATCGCGCAGCAGGGCCGTCATCAAGGTCACCGCGCGCGGATCATCGTCGACGACGAGAGCCCGTGCCCGCTGCCCCTGCTGATCGACACCGATCTGGCGCAGCGCATCGTGCAGATCCTCCGGTCGCACCGGCTTGACCAGCACATCGGCCGCGCCCAGCGCGAACTCGTGTGGCAGCTCACCTGCCGCCGAGACAATAACCACCGGTATGCCGATCAGCGCCGGCTGCAGTTTCATCTCCGCCAACACACTCAAACCGCCAAAGCCGGGTCGCACAACGCTGATGACAATGGCGTCCAGCAGCTCGCTCTCCGCGATGTCGCCAGCCGCTGCCGCCGTCGCCGCGTCAATCACCTCATAGCCGGCGGCAACCAGCTGCTGCCGCAGCAGCTGGCGTCGCGCTACCTCATCATCGACCAGCAATATCCGTAGACGTTCGGCGGAAGAAGATGCTGGTCGATCGACAGCATCGAGATCGACGTCAGTGGAGCGCCACGGCAACCAGACCACAAAACGGGATCCCTTGCCGGCGGTACTTTCCACCATCAGCAGGCCGTCATGCTTCTCGGTCAGCCTGCGCACCATCGCCAACCCCAGCCCGGTGCCGGCATGGCGACGCGCCAGCGACGAATCGACTTGCGTGAACGGCTCGAACAGGCGTTCGAGATCATGCGGCTCGATACCGATACCGGCATCGGTGACGGAAATTTCCAGATAACGGGCAGCGCGCTGCGCCGGTGACAGCAGGAAGCGGCGTCCCGGCGCCGCCGGAATCGCCGCCAGTTCGTCGGCATCGATCTGCCGCAATGCCAGCTCGACCCGGCCACCCTCGTTGGAAAATTTCACCGCATTGGCGAGCAGGTTGTAGATGATCTGCTTGACCTTGCGCGGGTCCAGCATCAGTGCGCCGAGGTCATCGGCGACCCGCGCATGCAGCTGGATGCGATGCGCCAGTGCTTTCTCCCGCACCACCGACAGCGCCGAACTGCCGAGTTTCGCGGCGTCGAACGGCTCCAGTTCAAGTTCGATCTGACCGGCCTCGACCTTGGAGAGATCGAGAATGTCATTGATCAGCGACAGCAGATGACGGCCTGCGTGATGAATCTCCTGCAGATAATCGCGCTGTTCCGCCTGCAGCTCGCCGGCAACACCGGCGGCCAGCACCTCGGCAAAACCGATGATGGCATTCAACGGTGTGCGCAACTCATGGCTCATGTTGGCGAGGAACTCGCTCTTCATCCGGTTCGCCACCTCCAGCTGCACGTTCTTGTGCTCGATCTCCTCGCCGCGCGAGCGCAGCTGATCGGCCAGCAGCTGCAGATCCTCATACTGCTGCAGGTTGTGCAGTGCCGCGGCAAGCTGACTGCTGAGCCGCTCGACAAAGGCGCGCTCCGGCTCCACCACCGTGTCGGAAGCGGCCAGCGCCAGCACGCCGAGCAGCCGGTCGCGATAGCGCACCGGGCAGAACAGCATCGCCGCCGGCCTGAAATCGGCAAAGCCGGCCGAGATGGTCAGCTCGGGGTTGTCGCCGAGCCGGTCGACCACGATCAGTTTGGTATCAGCCGCGGCCGCGCCCACCAGCCCCTCGCCGACGCGCAACTCGCGCCTGACATCGGGCGGCGCCGCGTGCGAAGCGACCAGCCACAACGACTCCTTGATTTCGTCATGCGCGTAGAACAGCAGCACCGGAAAAGGATGACGTTCGGCCAGCAGGGTCAGCGCACCTTCGAGCACTTTCTGCCGGCTGGTTTCGGTGTTGAACAGCGCCAGCGCCTCTGCCTGGGTGGCGTCGAAGCGCTGCGTCGCCATCTCGACTGCACGCGCAGCGATGATCGCCTCGCTGTTGCGACGCATGCTGATGTCGGTGACAGAGGCCAGTACGAACAACCCCTCCGATGTCTGCAGCGGGCTCAAGCCAATCTCGATCGGAATTTCGCTGCCGTCGCGACGGCGCCCGAACAGATCGCGGCCCACCCCCATCGGCCGCATCTCGGCGTTGCGCAGGAAGTTCTCGCGAAACCTGGCGTGGTGCCCGCGCACGCGCTCCGGCAGCAGCATCTCCACCGGCTGGCCCAGCAGTTCGCTGCGCGCATAACCGAACAGCCGCTCCATTTCGGCGTTGACCAGCACCATCACGCCGCGCTCATCGACCATCAGGATCGCGTTGGGCGCCGCCTCGATGACCGTGCGCAGCCGCTCCTGGTCGATATCGTTGCGCTCCACCGCGGAGGTGAGCTGCAACAGCCGCTCGCTGGCCCGGAACTCACTGCGCACGCGCCACGCCGCCAGCCCCAGCAGCGCAATCAGCAGCAGCACCAACCCGGCAATCAGCCATTCGCTGCGCATGCGGCTCCGGTGCTCCTGCTGCTGGCGCTCGCCGAGCAGCCGCTGCTCCTCCGCCGTCATCGCCTCGAACACCCGCAGCCACTGCAGGGTCTGCGGCTGTGCCGACACCCGCAGAACCGGCGCCGTACCCGTCTCCTGATAATGGCGGCGCTGCCCGGACAGTTCGGCGAGCACCGGCACCTGCAACTCGCGCAGCTTCCGCAGGCGTTCGAGCTGTTCGGGGTTGTCAGCGATCTGCACGCCGAGCTGCAACAGCTGGTCATCCAGCTGGCGCAGCGCATCGTCGATGGCGGTCAGATATTGGGTATCACCACCCAGCAGAAACCCGCGATGGGCAGCGACGATGCGATTGAAATAGGCGCGACTGCCATTGAGCAGGGTCAGCACCTGTTCGGTATGGCTGACGAAATCAGCGGCACGGCGGGCATCGCGGGTGGTGCTGAACACCATGCCGGCCAGCAGCAGCGCAACCACCACCGCCGCAATGAATAAAACGAGGGACCGCATCTGCACAGTGATGACTCCTGCCGGTACATCCAGTGAACCGGCCCGGACAAGACAGCGAACGCTTTGGCGGTGGGGAGCCTATCCGGCTCCCATCCATCCCGTTCGTTTGCCAGGGCAACACCTTTCGCCAGCGGACTAAAGCCGCATATTTATCAATTCGTTATGAAGGCTTTTTAACGACACGGACACGTTGTTGCGGGCAAATGGCTCAGAAGGTATAGCAGCGGCCCGTTTGCAGCGGCAAGTCGACCGCCGATTTGCGATATCGATACCTCATCACTCGCTGCGAAGCGCCTCGATCGGATCGAGCCGCGACGCGCGCCACGCCGGCAGGATGCCGGCGACGAGCCCGACCAGTGTCGACAGCAGCCACGCCACGCCGAGAAAGAACGGTTGCAGCGCCAGCGGCAGACCCGGCACCAGCAGCTTGCCGCCGCCGACCAGCACCACTACCAGCAGCAGGCCGGCCAGGCCACCGCTGCCGGCCAGCAGCACCGCCTCGCCGAGAAACAGCGTCAGCAGCTGCGGCTGGGTCGCCCCTAACGCCCGCATCAAGCCGATCTCGCCCATGCGCTCGCGCAGCGCGGTGGTCATGATGGTGGCGACGCCGACACCGCCCACCAGCAGCGACACACCGCCGAGCGCGGCGATGCCGAAGGTGATGATGCGCAGGATGCGATCGAGACTCGCCAGCATCTCCTCCTGCGTCAGCAGCGTGAAATCCTCCTCGCCGTGCAGCCGCGTCAGCAGCGAGCGGATACGGCGCTCGGTGTCGCGGCTGGTAGTGTCGGCCGAGAACACGATGTTGATCTCGCCGACGCCCTCCAGGTTCATCAGCTGCAAGGCGCGACTGACCGGGATGTAGACGACGTCATCGAGATCGAAGCCGAGCATCTGCCCCTTCGACGCCATCACGCCGATGACGATGAAGCGGGTGCCGCCGACGCGCAGCGTCTGCCCGAGCGGATTGCGATCGCCGAACAGCTCGCGCCGCACCTTGTGGCCGAGCACGACATAGGGGCGCGCGGCGACCTCGCTGTCGTCGGGCAGGAAGCGGCCGAGCGCCACCTCCATCTTCCACGCCGACGCCGCCGCGCTGCCGACACCGAGCAGGTCGCTGGAGCGCTGGCGCTCGCCGGCCGCCAGCCGCGCATTGCCGTGCACCACCGGTGTCACCGCCTCGACATGCGGCAGCCGCCGCAGCTGCGCGGCGTCGTGCAGCGTCAGCGGCCGCACCGATTTCAGCACGCCGGCCAGCCCCTCGGTCGAGGTCTTGCCGGCGGTGACCGAGATCAGCCGCGTGCCGAACGTCGAGAATTCGTCGAGCAGATAGACGCGCAGCCCCTCGCCGATCGCCGTCAGCGCCGCCACCGCGGCGATGCCGATGGCGATGCCGAGCGCCGTCAGCACGCTGCGGCCACGCTGCGCCAGCACCGCGCGGCCGATCCATTGCAGGCTGTCAGAAGCTCTCATGGCGATTTCCCGGAACTCTTGTGGCACTTCGTTCGGTGCCGTTGTGATCCCCTCTCCCTGAAGGGAGAGGGGAGAACTAAGGCTTCTGCAGCGCATCGACCGGCTGCAGCCGGCTCGCGCGCCGCGCCGGCAGCCACGAGAACGCCAGCCCGGTGCCGCAGGCGATCAGCGTCGCCGTCGCCACCGACCACCACGGCGCGCGGAACGGCACGTCGGGAAACAGCGCGCGCATCAGCCACACCAGCAGCAGGCCGAACAGCACGCCGATGACGGCGCCACACGCCGTCAGCAACGCCGCCTCGCCGAGGAAGATGCGCAGAATCTCGCCGCGCCCAGCGCCGAGCGCTTTCAGCAGGCCGATCTCGCGCGTGCGCTGACTGACGCTGATCAGCATGACATTCATGATCAGCACGCCGGCCACCAGCAGGCTGATGCCGCCGATCGCCGCCACCGCCGCCGTCATCGCGCCGAGGATGCGGTCGAAGGTGGCCAGCATGGCGTCGGGGCTGATGACGGTGACATCGAGATCGCCCTGATGAAACTCGGTCATCGCCATCTCGACCTGATGCTTTGCGCGCGCCAGCGACACCCCCTCGCGAATCTGCAGCGCGACGCGAAACAGCCCCGGGATATTGAACAGCCGCTGCGCCGCCGCCACCGGAATGAACGCCATGTCGCGCGTGTCCATGCCCATCGCGCTGGTGCCCTCTTCGAGCACGCCGGTCACGCGGAAGCGCGTGTTGCCGAGCCGCACGAAGGCGCCGACCGGATCGCGACTGCCGAACAGCTCCTGCTTCAACCGGTGACCGATCACGATTTCATTGCCGGCGCGACGAAAATCGCCGGCGGGCAGGCCGCTGCCTCGCGCCAGCGTCAGATCCTGAATCGAGAAAAAAAGCCGCGTGGTGCCGAACACCGTGGCATCGCGCCCCCGGCTGTCAACGCCGAGCCGCGCCGCCCCGACCACCACCGGCGCCACGCCGTCGATCACCGACAACCGCCGCCCCAGCAGCCACGCCTCGTCGAGCGTGATGTCGCGCGCGGCGCTGCCTGCCATCGGCGGCATGCCGCCGGTGGTTTCGTTGCGCCCCGGAAACACGATCAGCACGTTCTTGCCGAGCGATTTGAATTCGCCGAGCACGAAACCGCGCGCGCCTTCGCCGAGCGCGGTCAGCGCGACCACGGCGGCGACACCGAGCGCCATCGACAGCAGGATCATCACGCTGCGAAAGCGGGCGCGCAGCAGCGCCTGCGCGCAGAACTGCAGCAGATCAGCCGTGCGCATCGGCGGCATTCTCCCGCGCTTCCGGCACATGCCGCGTGTCGGTGACGATGCGACCGTCGACCATCCGCACATGGCGATGAGCGCGACTGCCAATCGCGGCGTCGTGCGTCACCACCACCAGCGTGATGCCGCTGTCGTGCAGCTCCTCCAGCAGCTGCACCACCTCGGCGCCGGAGCGGGTATCGAGGTTGCCGGTCGGTTCGTCGGCCAGCAGCAGCGCCGGCCGCATGACGATGGCGCGGGCGATGGCGACGCGCTGGCGCTGGCCGCCCGACAGCTCATGCGGGCGGTGATGGGCGCGATCGCTCAGCCCGAGCCGCTGCATCGCCTCGCGCGCCAGTGCGCTGCGCTGGCGCGGCGTCTGGCCGGCCAGCACCATCGGCAGCTCGATGTTCTCCTGCGCGGTCAGGCGCGGGATCAGATGGAACGACTGGAACACGAAACCGATGCGTTCGCGCCGCAGCCGCGCGCGCTCCTCTTCCGGCAGCCGCGCGGTCTCGACGCCGGTCAGCCGATAGCTGCCGGCATCGGGGCGATCGAGCAGGCCGAGCATGTTCAGCAGCGTCGACTTGCCGGAGCCGGACGGTCCCATCACCGACAGGTATTCACCGGCCATCACCCGCAGCGACACGCCGTCGAGCGCGTTGACCTGCTGGTCGCCGAGCTGGAACTGCTTGTGAACCTCCGTCAGCTCGATGACGGGAGCCTCTTCTGACAGCCCGCTCATGGCGCGCGCTCTTCGCGTGCGCTGGCGACGACGCCTTCGGCGATGCCGGGCTGGTCGGGGCTGCGCACGATGCGATCGCCGGCAGCCACGCCTTTCACCACTTCGGTCCAGCTCCAGTTGCCGATGCCGAGCTGCAACTGCCGCTTCCGCAGGCGGTCGCCGTCGACGACCCAGACCTTGTCGCCGTCGACCAGCGCCTCGGTCGGAATGCGCAGCGTGTCGGCGCGGCTGTCGAGCACCACGGTGACGTCGGCGCTGTAGCCGACCAGCAGGAGGATGTCGTCCTGCGACGCATCGGCCGGCAGCGCATCCAGCTTGACGTCGATATCGACGGTGCGCGCCTGCTTCTCCAGATCGAGCACGTAGGGGGCGATGCGGGTCAGGCGGCCTGCAAAACTGCGGCCGCGAAATGCGTCGAGCGTGACCCGCACCGGCAGGCCGATGCGCAGCGCGGCGGCGTCGACCTCGTCGATCGGCGCGGTGACGTAGAGGCAGCTGGTGTCGATCAGATCGATGGCGGGTGGCGTCGCCACGCCGGGCGGCGACGGCGTGATGTACTCGCCGACCTCGCCGTTGATCTCGGCGACGACACCGGCGAACGGCGCCTTCAACTGCGTGCGGTCGAACACGGCGCGGGCGCTCTCCAGCTGTGCCGCGGCCACCTCCACCTGCGCCTGCGCCGCTTCGCAGGCGCCGCGCGCGGCCAGCGCGTTGCTGCGCGCGGCGTCGACGACATCCTCGGAGGCGAGCTTGCGCGCGAGCAACTGTTCCAGCCGCTTCGCCTCGCGCTCGCCGCGCTGCGCCATGACGCAGGACTGCTCGCGCGCATGGCGCGCCGCCAGCAGCGCCGCCTCGCCGCGCAGCACGTCGGCGCGGCGGTCGCGGTTCCACAGCTCCAGCAGCAGCTGCCCGGCCTCGACGTGGTCACCCTCGTCGACCAGCAGGCGATCGACGACACCGCCGATCGGCATCGACACGCCGGCGCGGCGGCACGCCTTGACGGTACCGGCGCGGGTGTTGGCGACCGTCGCCTCGACGCCGCCCCGCTCCACCGCCACCACCGCTACCACCAGCGGCTCCGGCCGCAGCATCCAGGCGACCAGCAACACCACGCCGAGCGCGATACCAATGGCAACGATCAGTTTTCTCTTCACGCCCGCTCCCCGTTCTTATTCACGTCATCGGCTTCCATTCACACCTGCCATCGGCCGGACCAATGCCGGCGAACGCATGGTAGCGGTGCGGCTTCGCCCGCGACCAGCGCGGACATCATGCAATGTTCATCTGCCTGTCAAATTCTCCACCCAACATGGCCGCGCCTTCCCGCCCACGGACCATCACCCACGACGGAGACGCCCCATGCGACACGCACGACGCACCACTCGCAAACTGCTCGGCCTGGCCATCGCCACCGCCCTGTTCACCGGCACCGCCAGCGCCGATACCGACGGCGGCCCCGCCTACTGGTACGAACTCGGTCAGGATGCGATCAATGACGCCCGGAAACTGCGCCCGAACGAGCGCAAGGCCAGGAACGTGATCCTGTTCGTCGGCGACGGCCTCGGCATCTCGACCGTCACCGCCGCGCGCATTCTCGAAGGCCAGCTGCGCGACGCCGACGGCGAGGGCAACCGCCTCTTCTTCGAGAAGTTTCCCTACCTCGCCCACTCGGTGACCGCCAGCGCCAACCAGCAGACTTCCGACTCGGCGCCGACCGCCACCGCGATGGTCACCGGCATCAAGAGCAACGACGGCGCGATCTCGGTCGACGAGACCATCAACCGCTTCGAACCAAGCGCCGATGTGACCGCGTCGAAAAGCGTCAA
Source organism: uncultured Verrucomicrobiaceae bacterium (assembly GCA_964638025.1). Classification (GTDB taxonomy): domain Bacteria; phylum Pseudomonadota; class Gammaproteobacteria; order Pseudomonadales; family CAMLJR01; genus CAMLJR01. The sequence goes on along the minus strand of CAZWXW010000049.1, from coordinate 2,835 downwards.
GACCATTCTCGAACAGGCCGAAGAGCGCGGCCTGTCGACCGGCATCGTCACCACTGCGCGCGTCACCCACGCCACGCCGGCGGTCAACTATGCCCACATAAGCAACCGCGACTGGGAGGCCAACAACAACCTGCCGGCCGGCGCCACGGTCAAGGACATCGCTCGCCAGCTGCTCGAATTCCCCTATGGCGACGGCATCGAGGTGGTGCTCGGCGGCGGCCGCAGCTATTTCTACAACAACGCCACCAACGACCCCGAGTACCCGACCCGCGTCGGCAACCGCACCGATGGCCGCAACCTGCAGAACGAGTGGGTCAGCAAATATCCGAAGTCGGCCTACGTCTGGAACAAGGCCGGCTTCGACGCCGTGAACCCGCACAAGACCAAGCACCTGCTCGGCCTGTTCGAGCGCTCGCACATGCGCTACGAGGCCGACCGCGCCAGCGATGTCGCCGGCGAACCGTCGCTGACCGAGATGACCGCGAAGGCGATCGAGATGCTGCGCACCAACCGCAAGGGCTACTACCTGATGGTCGAGGGCGGCCGCATCGACCACGCCCACCACGCCGGCAACGCCTATCGCGCGCTGACCGACACCATCGCGCTGTCGGAAGCGGTCAAGAAAGCCTATGAGATGACCGACCCCAACGAGACGCTGATCATCGTCACCGCCGACCACAGCCATGTCTTCACCATCGGCGGCTATCCGGATCGCGGCAACCCGATCCTCGGCAAGGCGGCCATCGAAGGCGTGGCGCAGAAGGACAGCCTCGGCCTGCCCTACACCACGCTCGGCTATGCCAACGGCCCGGGCTGGACCGGCGGCATGCAGCGCAGCGAGATGAACCCGGATGAAAGCTATGTCAGCGCCACCTACAGCGGCGGCGCGCTGCGTCCGGACCTGACCCATGTCGATACCGCCGCGCCGGGCTACCTGCAGGAAGCCACCGTGCCGATGGGTGCGGAAACCCATGCCGGCGAGGATGTCGGCATCTATGCGCGCGGACCGAAGGCGCATCTGTTCCACGGCACACAGGAACAGAACGTGATCTATCACGTGATGGCCGAGGCGCTGGGCTTCGACTGCAAGGTACCGCGCAAGCAGCACCGTCGCTGATCACCATCGGCAAGCCGATCGCGGGAGGGGTGCACGGCGCCCCTCCCGTTTCGCTTTTTTCAGACGTTGTCGTTTAAATCAGACGTTGCCAGGAGTAGTGCCCATGAGGAAATTCACTGCCGCGCTGAGCGCGACCATCGTCGCCGCGCTGCTGGCCGCCTGCGGCAACCCCGCCAGTCGCGCCGACCTCGCTCTCGATACAGAACCGCTGGTACTGGACAATCCGCCGCCGCTGGCCGCCGAGTATGTGACGACGGTCGAAAGCCGCGGCGACGGCAAAAATCATCGCGACGAATACGCAGGTCGCGACGAGCAGGTGTGGCGCGTCTGGCGCGACGACGCGCGCGTCGAAGTGCTGCAGCTCGACAGCAACAGCGGCGAAGCGTGGCTGCGCAGCGGTGCCAGCGTCAGCACCAACAGCGGCGCCAGCCAGAATGAGCCGCTGTTCTTCCTGCGCCTGTTCCACACCGATCGCACCACCATCGAATACACACCGGCGGAGCTCGGTGTGCTGGGCATGACCAACAGCTGGCGGCGCGCGCAACTGCTGATCGACCCGGCGGCGCTGCAACAGCTGCAAGCGGTCGCCCGCGCAACGTGGCAGGGGCGCCGCAGCGTCACCTATCGCGGCGAGATCGACGGCGACCGGATCAGCATCGACTGGCTGGTCGACGACAGGCTGCCGGCCCGCGTCCAGCGCCACAGTGGCGACACCACCACCGTGATTACCTTGCACGAGCTGCATCCGCTGGCATCGGCGCCGTGGCAGCGCCCGCCCAGCGCGGACTACCGCGTGATCGACTACGCCGACCTCGGCGACATGGAGCGCGATCCGTTCGTGCAACGGGCGCTGTCGATGATTCCGGGCGGCGAGCACCACCATCACGATCATTGAGGCGAGGGATTACCGCCATCGAGAGGCGATGGCGGCGATTTAAGGAATCTCTGAAAAAACTATGAACCCCGGCTTCCGTCATTCCGCGCGCAGTCGCGGAATCCATGGTCACTGTCCCCAATCGCTCGGATTCTGCGACTGCGCTTTGCTCCGCGCAGAATGACAAGTGTTCAAGATCAACAATATTGGGTGATCACAGGCATTAAAACGTGGTCCCGACGTCCTCTATTCACGTGGATTTGCACATATTGTTTCCCGACTGGGAAGTTACTTGACACTGACACCAAAACATCAAACGATAACAAGACGCATTATTACTTAAAGGATGCTAGAAAATGCTCAGGAAGATTTTAGGGGTTCTAGGAGTTATGTTGGTTGCAGGGATGAATATCAGCTATGCATCTGCCGATGCGTATGTTGAATGTAACGACTGCAGTGCAAATCTAAGACTAGGTGCTGCGCAGAATTGGGGAAGACAATATCTGCCATTGCGACAGACAGCGGTGGTTCACGTAGCAGACATGGTTAAAAGGGAGATTTCATCATTTCAAATTAGGAACAACGGACGCCCACCGAATGGTGCCCCAGTCATTATCATTGGCGCAACGCCGATAGCGACCCCCGCAAACGTCCAGCAGTACATGAATAATCTAAATTCATCCATTGCGACGCTGCGCGCTTCGCTCTCGGACGGACCTGTACCAACTTCTGTAATACCTGGAGCATGGGCTTTCATTGAGTGCTTATATTGCACAAACCAACTTCAGACTTGAATCGCCCCGGGATTCGTGGAGGCCAGTTGGTTTAAGTTGAGACGGCAAGC
>CAZWXW010000048.1:0-24006 GCA_964638025.1 uncultured Verrucomicrobiaceae bacterium | reverse complement strand
GCTTCTAATTCAACCCCCTGTGGAAATATCCACAGGGGGTTTTTATTTGGGGGAAGCTAGTGCGCGGAGGAGTTTATGACTCTCAGACGCGACTTTTGGACTCCATTGATTCTGCGAATAGTCGTTGGGCGATAAGCATTTATTTGCGAAAATCCCACTCTGCATTTTGCGACATCGGTATTCCGGAGCACGACCATGGCTAAAGATCGGCTGATTATTTTCGATACCACGCTGCGTGATGGTGAGCAGAGCCCGGGTGCGTCGATGACGCGCGACGAGAAGGTGCGCATTGCCAAGATGCTGGAGAAGTTGCGGGTCGACGTGATTGAGGCAGGATTCGCGATTGCGAGCCCCGGAGATTTCGAGGCGGTGAAGGCGGTTGCCGAGGCGATTAAAGAAAGCACGGTCTGCAGTTTGTCGCGCTCCAATCCGAAAGACATTGATCGCGCCGCCGAGGCGTTGAAGCCGGCGGAGTCCGGGCGGATTCACACCTTCATTGCGACCTCACCGATTCACATGGAATACAAGCTGCGGATGAAGCCGGAGGCGGTGCTTGAGCAGGCCATCGCTGCGGTGAAGCATGCACGCAACCAGATCGGTGATGTTGAGTTTTCCTGTGAGGATGCATCGCGCTCGGAATTTGATTTTCTCTGTCGGGTTGTCGAGGCGGTTATTGCCGCTGGAGCCACCACGATCAACCTGCCTGACACGGTGGGTTACGGAGAGCCGGGGCAATATGGTGAGTTGATCGGGCGTCTGATGAATGCGGTGCCGAATTCCGACAAGGCGATTTTCTCGGTGCATTGTCACAACGACCTCGGTTTGGCCGTCGCCAATTCGCTGTCTGCGGTGAGGCAGGGGGCACGTCAGGTCGAGTGCACGATCAATGGCCTCGGTGAGCGCGCAGGCAATGCCTCGCTTGAGGAGATCGTGATGGCGGTGCGGACACGCCATGATCTGTTCCCGGTCGAAACGCGTATCGATACAACCCAGATCGTACCGATCTCCCGGCTGGTATCGACCATTACCGGCTTTCCTGTGCAGCCGAACAAGGCGATCGTGGGTGCCAATGCCTTTGCGCATGAATCGGGTATTCACCAGGACGGTGTGCTGAAGTATCGCGAAACCTACGAAATCATGCGTGCCGAAGATGTTGGCTGGAATACCAATAAACTGGTGCTGGGCAAGTTGTCGGGGCGCGCTGCCGTCAAGGCGCGTCTCGAACAGCTTGGCATCGTGTTGACGCCGGAAGCACTCGAGCAGACGTTTGCCCGGTTCAAGGATCTGGCGGACAAGAAGACGGAGGTGTTCGACGAGGATCTGCAGGCGCTGGTCAGCGATACGTCGACACAGGCGGCACCGCATCGCTACCAGCTGCAGGCACTGGAGGCTCATTCAAAAATGGGAACGAAACCGACGGCTGCGGTGACGCTGATGGTCGACGGCCAGCCTCGTTCAGCGGATGCGGTCGGTGACGGTCCGGTCGACGCCGCGTTTAAAGCTGTTGAGAAACTGGTGAACAGCGGCGCGACGCTGAACCTCTATTCGGTCAACGCAATCACCAAAGGTACGGACTCGCAGGGAGAGGTGACGGTGCGGTTGACCAAGGACGATGTCATCGTCAATGGTTCTGGCGCAGATACCGATATCGTGGTGGCATCGGTCAAAGCCTATCTCGATGGTTTGAATCTGCTCGCGGAAGGCGTGGTGCGTGCGCATCCGCAGCGTGAAGGTGTTTAGCCGTGCTTGAGCCGCATCGTTCGCGATACCTGCGGGCGCTTGGCATCGATGTCTATGTACCCCGGCAGTTACTGCCAGGGGCTGCAATTGCTGAGCCTGTGGCCTGGGAGCTGGAGGCTGAGGCGGCGGTTTCATCGCCCTTGAAAGATAGTGTTGTCGACAGCCCGGCCTCGGACGTTGTGGTGGCTCCGACGGCGAGACCATTGCTGCCCGATCTGGAGATTGCCGCAAAGGTTGTGGCCAGGTCGTTGCCACAAACTCCGGCTGCAGCGTCCATCAAGACGAATCAACCTCGGTTCTCCTTGCTGGTCGCACGCTGCGACAATGGCCTCGTCGTGATCGATGAGGGGCCGCGGGCCGACCAGCGGCGCGAAGAGTATCTGCGTCTGCTGGGGAGTCTGCTGTTTGCGCTTTATCGCCGTCCGGTAACGATTGAAGCGGATCTGTTCGTCTGGCCGATGGTAAAGAACCCGGTTGTCGATCAGGGCGAGCAGGCCGCGCGGGAGAGTCTGGGCGCTTACTTGCAACGGCAATGCTCGCTGGTGAATGGCAAGACCCTTGTTGCATTGGGCGGCGGCGCTGCGCAGTGGCTGAACAGTGATCCCTCCTTTCACGTCGTGCCGGGAATCAGTTTGTGGCGCTGTCTGGCTGACGGCGGTGTCAAGCAGACACTGTGGCAGCAATTGCAGTCGTTGCGGATGCCGAGCAATTGATACGCAAGCTGGTGGTGACGGATGCAGCGCGGCTGCATTTGATCGAAACCGCCAGCACCTCCTTTCCATGGACATTGAATCAGTTTGTCGAGGGGCTGGCCGGCAGCGAGTTCGGCTGGGGTCTTGAAGAGAGTGGCGAATTGGCCGCTTTTGCACTGTTTCATCAGGTGCTGGATGAAGTGACGCTGCTGAATACAGCGGTGCATCCGGATTGGCGCCGCCGTCATTTTGCGCGCGACCTGTTGTTGCATGTGCTGGCGCAGCTGCCGGGGCGCGATGCCGTGCGCTGTCTCCTTGAAGTGCGCGTTGGCAATGCGGCGGCGATCGCGCTTTATCGCAGTCTCGGCTTTACCGTCGATGGACACCGCCCGAATTATTACCCCACTGTCGGTGGACGCGAAGATGCGTTGCTGATGAGCCGTGCCCTGCCGGGCCAATCGCTGGAGATCGTCTGATGCACACGCTTGAAACCGACTGGTGGCTGCTCGACCTGCCCGAAGAGTGGGAGGCCGATCAGGAGGAGGAGACAGTCGTCATCGAGGACGAGGATGGTGTTGGCGTCATCGAAATCACGACGCTCGAAACCACTGAACCGGTAGCGCGCGGTGAATTGCCTGCATTGGCGCGCGAGCTGCTGGGTGACCATGGCAAGGGTGTCGATACCCAGCTTGCAGGGTTGCCTGGCCTCTATTTCCAGTATCTCGATGGCGATGATGCAGTGCGCGAGTGGCTGATCGATGGCGGTGGGCTGCTGCTGCTCGTCAGTTACAGTTGTGACTCCGAAAATGCCGGCATGGATGACGATGTCATTGACGATATCCTGTCGACACTGGAGCTGAAGCCGCAAACGGCTGAATGACAGCTAGCTGATCTGGCCGGTAACGCGCACGCGGCGATGGCCGGTCGGTTGTTCGATGCCATGTTTTTTCCTGCGGGCGTCGAAGCGCCTGTCGATGATGTTCTTCAGTGCGATCAGCAACCCGGTGAGGATGAAGGCGCCGGGCGGCAGTGTTGCCAGCAGAAAATTTTCCTGTACTGAAAAGAGTTGTACCTTCCACGGGCGGGCGCCCTCGCCCAACAGCAGATGCATGTCGCTGAACAGTGCTCCGCTGCCCGCCAGTTCGCGCAATGCGCCCAGCACCACCATCACGCCGAGGGCGCCAAGGCCCATCATCAATCCATCCACAATCGCCGGAGCGATGGGATTTTTGGCGGCGAAGCCATCGGCGCGGCCGAGGATGATGCAGTTGGTCGCAATCAGCGGCAGGAAGATGCCGAACAGTTGATAGAGCTGATAGGCAAATGCCTGCATCAGCAGCTCGAGGCAACTGACGACTGCGGCAATGATCATGACGAGTACGACAAGGTGGATCGCGCTGGAGAGAAAGCGGCGTGTCAGCGATACGCACAGATTCGATGCCACCAGTACCAGCGTGGTAACGAGTCCCAGGCCGAGTGCCTTGACCAGAGAATCGGTGACGGCCAGCAGTGGGCAGAGGCCGAGCAGCTGAACGAGTGTTGGGTTGTTTCGCCACAGGCCGCTCAGGCTGAGGTCGCGATAGCTGTTTTCGCCAGAGTTGATCTCACTCATCGACGCGCTCCGTATCGGCATTTTCCACCGTGGACAGTGCCAGCAGTGTTGTCTTGTGGAGGGTGAAGTACTGCAGGGCCCGTTTCACCGCGGCGGTAGCGGCACGCGATGTGATGGTGGCACCGGTGAACTGGTCGAAGATGCCCCGATCTTTTTTGACACCCCATTGCTCCTCCGTCGGGTTGCCAAACGATTTGCCGATGAATGCTTCAGTCCAGCCGGATTTGCCTCTGCCGATCTTGTCGCCGAGACCGGGCGTCTCCCTGTGTGCAAGTACGCGTATGCCGGCAACGCTGCCGTCGCGATTGATGCCGATGTTCATGTCGATATCGCCGCCGTAGCCGTCGCGCGCGGTGGCGGGCAGGATCACCGCGACCACCTCGCCATGTCGGCGGGCAAGGTGGGCTGACTTTGCAGTGCGAAGGCCGAGCAGCTCGTGGTCGTCGACGATCACGGTGTCGCTCAGCAGCGAGTTGTCGTGACCTGCGTCAGGAATGACGTCGAGCAATGCCTGTTCTGCAGCGGCCTGATGATTGGCTGCGATCAGCTCACGGGTGCCGGAAGCGGTGGCGACGATCAGCGCGGTGGCCAGTGTGGTGACGAGTGCAAGCAGGGCGGCGCTGCGGCCGATCGACGGCGTAGACATTTCAGTCGCCCTCCGTGTGATCGGCATGTTCATCTTTAGAGTGGCGATGACCTGAATCGCCATGGCCGTAGACGCGTGGCTGCGTGCAGTGGTCGAGCAGCGGTGCGGCGAAGTTGAGCAGCAGCACCGCAAAGGCAACCGCGTCCGGATAATTTCCCCAGTGCCGAATCAGATAGATCAGTACGCCGATCGCGGCGCCGTAAATCAGACGGCCGCGTTTGGAGGTAGCTGACGTGACCGGGTCGGTGACGATGAAGAAGGCGCCGAACATCGTTGCGCCGCTGAACAGATGAAAAATCGGCGAGCCACCGGAGGCGGAGCTGCCGCCGTCGTTGAACAGCAGCGCCATCAATGCCAACGCCGCCAGCATGGATGCCGGCGCATGCCAGGTGAAAATGCGCCGGTAGAGCAGAAACAGGCCGCCGAGCAGGAAGCCAGCGTTGACCCATTCCCAGCCGGTACCGCCGAGCGCACCGAACTGAGGATTGCGTGCCCACAGTTCACCGACCAGCAGCGAGGAGTTGTGTTTCATCAGATCGAGTGGCGTCGCCATCGTGTGGCCGTCGATTGCCAGCGCATCGAGGTCGAGCGAGCGCAGCAGCGCATCGATGGGTCCGATGAGCGCGCCGTCAAATGCGCCACGCGGTGCCAGCCAGGTTGTCATCGTGACCGGGAATGAAATCAGCAGCATGGCGTAGCCGACCATGGCCGGATTGAACGGGTTGTAGCCCATGCCGCCGAACAGATGCTTGGCCAGCAGGATCGCGCTGCCGCAGCCGATCAGCAGCAGCCACCACGGCGCTGCCGGTGGCAGCGCGATTGCGAGCAGGCAGGCGGTGACCAGGGCCGAGCCATCATTCAGGTAAAAACCGATAGGGCGCTTGCGAAGTTTCAGCGCCAGCGCTTCGAAACCGAGGGCGAAGCTGCAGCACCAGAGCAGATTGGTCAGCGTGCCGAAACCGAAAAACCAGGTCAGTGCCGCGATACCGGGCAGTGTTGCCAGCAACACCAGCCGCATCGCCATCGAGGTGGTCAGCGGGCCGTGGGCGTGAGGTGAAGTGATGTTCAGCAATGCCATTCGATTTGCTCAGTCCTGCTTGCCGAGCACATCGCGCCCGACGGCTGTCTGGGCGGGATCAGCAGTTGTCGTAGGTGGTGCCGCATTGGCAGCCGAAGCGGCCAGCGCCGCCTTTTTGGCTTTGGCTCGTTCGACGGCGGCCCTGACGACATCGATGGGCGCGGGAGCAGTCGGCGCTGTCGATTCGGTCGCGACGGGTATGGCGAGGTCGTTGACAGGAGCGTCGGCGCGATCTTCGGCGGTACGCAGTCTGGCGGCATCGAGTCGCGCCTGGCGCCGGGCCTCTTTCTCTGCCTCGTCGCGGGCGATGCGCAGGTTGCGTGCCTCGAAGCGCGCCTTGGCCACGGCGGCCTTGTCTCTCTCTATGCGTTGCGCGTGAATCTCGTCTTTGGCTGCGCGGTAGTACTGCACCAGTGGAATACGGCTCGGGCAGACGTAGGCGCAGGCGCCGCATTCGATGCAGTCGAACAGTTGGTGCGCTTCCAGCTTCTGCCACTCATTGCTGCGCGCGAACCAGTACAGCTGTTGCGGCAGCAGCGTGGCGGGACAGGCATCCGCACAAAATCCGCAGCGGATGCAGGCCTGTGCGGGTGTTGGCGGTGGCAGTTCGGCGGCAGTGGCGGCGAGAACGCAGTGAGTGGTCTTGGTCACCGGCACGTTGTCGTTGTCGATGGTGATGCCCATCATCGAGCCACCGAAGATGAGGCGATGGCAGCGGCTGGCATCGTAGCCACTCAGTGTCAGCAGATGTTGCAGCGGAGTGCCTAACAGAACCTCATAGTTGCGTGGTTCGCGACAGGCATCGCCGGTGACGGTGGTGATGCGCGAGATCAGCGGTTCGCCGTGGGCAACGGCGCGATGGATCGCGACGGCGGTGCCGACGTTCTGGCAGATAACGCCGATGTCGGCCGGCACTCCGCCGCTCGGCACTTCCCTGCTGGTCAGTATCTGGATCAGCTGCTTCTCGCTGCCTGATGGGTATTTGGCCGGGAAGACGACAACCTCGATGCCGGTGCCTGCAGCGGCCTGACGCAATGCCGCGATGGCTTCCGGTTTGTTGTCTTCGATACCGATCAGCGTGTCGACGGTTGGCTGCACCAGATGCCGCAGGATCTTTGCGCCAGCGATCACTGCGTCGGCGCGCTCGCGCATCAGCATGTCGTCGGCGGTGATGTAGGGTTCGCACTCGGCGCCATTCAGGATCAATGTCTCGATCGGCTTTGGGTGGCGCAGTTTCACTGCGGTTGGAAAGCCGGCGCCGCCAAGTCCGGCAATGCCGGCATCGCGAAGATATGCGAGCAGCTGATCGCGCGGCAGTGTCGTGTAGTCATCGACACCGCGATGGTCGATCCACTGGTCGCGACCGTTGCAGCGGATGACGATGCAGGGCACCGGGAGGCCGGAGGCATGCGCGATCGGGCGCGGCTCGATGGCGATCACGTCGCCGGATGTCGATGCGTGTATCGGCACGCTCATCGGCTCGTCGGCGACGGCGATGATCTGGCCTTTCAGTACCTGTTGTCCGACGACGACACAGGGTGTCGCCAAGCTGCCGCCATATTGCGATAGCGGCAATATCAGCTCGGCGGGAATGCCGGCGAACAGGATGGGCGCGGCGGTCGACTGCCGTTTGTTCGCGGACGGATGAATGCCGCCGGGAAGCTCCCATGTCTTTCTCATGAAAAGGTGCTCATGCCGCGGCCTCTGAGTGCGGCCGCGAGTCGGTGGCGATGAGCGGGTGTACACGCGGAGCAGCACTCTTGAGCGGTCGCATTTCGATGCAGTCCACCGGGCAGGGTTCGACGCAGAGGTCGCAGCCGGTGCATTCGTCGGCGATGACGGTGTGCATCAGCTTGGCGGCGCCGAGGATGGCGTCGACCGGACAGGCCTGAATGCACTTGGTGCAGCCGATGCACTCGGCTTCGCGGATATAGGCGATTGCTTTCGGCGGCGCTACACCGCCTTCGACATCAAGTGGTAGCGGCGCGACGCCGAGCATATTGGCCAGCACCCTGATCGTTGCGTCGCCGCCGGGGAGGCAACGGTTGATCGCTTCGCCCGCAGCAACCGCTTCGGCGTAAGGGCGGCAGCCGGGATGGCCGCATTGGCCGCACTGACTCTGCGGCAGCACGGCGTCGATCCGGTCGGCGATGGTCGAGTTGCCTTCTTCCTTGACGCGGATCGCCGCGCAGCCGAGTGCCGTGCCGGCCAGCAGCGCGAGAATCAGCAGCACCACTGGCGCCGTGACGATGGGGTATTGCGACAGCAGTTCGATCATCGCGCGCTTCTCATCTCCTTCATCCGGCCGTCAGGCCAGCCCGGCGAAGCCCATGAACGCGAGTGAAATGATGCCGGCGGTGATCATGCCAATGGCGGCGCCCCTGAATGGCACCGGCACATCGGCCACCGCGATGCGCTCGCGCATTGCCGCGAACAGCACCAGCACCAGCGAGAAGCCGACACCGGCGCCGAAGCCATGCAGCGTCGAGGCGATCAGGCCGAACTCCCTGTCGACATTGATCAGCGCAACGCCGAGCACGGCGCAGTTGGCGGCGATCAGTGGCAGATAGATGCCGAGTGTCCGGTGCAGCTCCGGCCTCGATCTGCGCACCATCATCTCGGTGAACTGCACGGCCACGCCGATGACCAGCAGGAAGGCCACGAGGCGCAGGTATTCGAGGCCGAGCGGCTGCAACAGCCATGTGTAGACGATCCAGTTGCCGAGCGCGGTGAGTGTCAGTACGAAGGTGGTGGCGGCCGCCATGCCGATGGCCGATTCCAGCTTGCCGGAGACTCCCATGAACGGGCAGACCGCGAGCAGCTGCACCAGCACGAAGTTGTTGACCAGGATGGCGCCGATCAGCAGCAGGAAGTAGTCCGCCAGCATGGGGTGGTCGCTCGCTTGTTCGAGGGGGGCGATTTTAGTGTTAAACCCCTGTCGGGGATACGGAAAGTGCGCGGTGGAAGCAGCTGGTGACGAGGCGGGCCGCCGCGACTGGAGGGCCGGCATTCACCATGGTGGCTGTTCACCGACAGTCGGCCGCCTTTCCCTCCATTCGGCATTCCGCGAATATCCTTCGCCTGAGAATAACGACCCGAAAACATCAATCGGAGAGCGATCGCGTTATGGACCTGAAATTCGATGGAAAGGTGGTGGTGGTCACCGGTGCGACCGCCAATATCGGTCGGGCGATTGCGCTCGATTTCGCGGCGGAGAAAGCCAGGGTGGTTGTGGTCGGCCGCGATGCCGAGGCCGGCGAGCGCGTGGTCGCTGACGCACTGGCGCGCGGTGCGCAGGCGGCGATTTTCGTCGCGGCCGACCTGATCAACCCGGACGCGCCGAAACAGATTCTGGCAGCGGCGGAAAAGCTCGGCCCGGTCGAGGTGCTGGTCAACAATGTCGGCGGCAATGTCGGTGCCGGTTTCTTTGCCGACTCCGATCCGGCGACGTGGCTGGCCGACATCGATCTGAACTTCATGACGACATTGCGGATGACGCATGCGGTGCTGCCGCAGATGATCGCGCGCCGCAGCGGTCGCATCATCAACATCGGCTCGACGGCCGGGCTGGTCGGCGACTACATGCTGCCGGTCTATTCGGCGGCGAAGGCGGCGGTGCACGGCTTCACGCGCGTGCTGGCGAAAGAGGTGGGTCAGCACAACATCACCGTCAACTGCGTGGCGCCGTATGGCACGGTGTCGCGCGATCCGGCCGCGTACTCGAAAGGCAGTCGCTTTCACCCGGCGAATGGCTTCTTCCAGAAGGCGTTTGCCGGTGCCAAGCCGGATGACATGGCCAAGCGCGCGCGCAGCGGTCCGCTGGAGCGGCAGATCGCGTTGCCGGAAGAGGTATCCGCCGCCGTGCTCTATCTGGCGTCGGAGCGCTCCGCATTCCAGACGGGGCAGGTGATCAGCGTCGACGGCGGCACGCTGTTGTAGCGCCGTGTTATTCGGCCAACCCGGCCCACATCACTGTTTATACTCGCGGCTCGACCGGTTGGGCCGCGACAGCGACATGCGCCCTGGCGGAGTGCCGACCCCGTTGCAGGAGTGCCTGTCCCGATGAAATCCGTTCCGCTCTATTCCGGCTGGCAGGTGATGGTTGGCTCGTTCATCTGCGCGGCGCTGGCGATCGGCTTCACCTCCTACATCTTCGGCATGTTCACCGTGCCGGTGACCGAAGAGTTCGGCATCTCCCGGGCCAGCTACAACAACGGCATGATCGGGCTGCTGGTCGGCACCCTGATCGCATCGCCGGTGGTCGGCAAGCTGCTCGACCACTTCTCCGCGCGCTGGATCGTCGCCACCTGCGCGCTGGCGTTCGGCACGGCGCTGATGGTCACGTCGCGCACCGATTCGCTGTGGCTGATGCTGGCCATGATTTCACTGCCGCTCGCCTTCGGCGCCGCGGGTTGCGGGGTGCTGGCCGCCAATACGGTGACCGTGCGCTGGTTTCGCCGGCGCCGCGGGCGGGCGCTCGGCATCGTCGCGCTCAGCACCTCGGTGGGGGGCTTCATCTCGCAGCCGCTGACGGCGCTGCTGATCGATACCCTCGGCTGGCGCGACGCCCTGTTCCTGATCGGGCTGGTGCCGATGATCGTCTTCCTGGCGATGGCCGCGCTGCTGATCCGGGACCGCCCTTCCGAGTCGACGCCGGGTTATCGGGAGGAGTTCGAGGGGACGGCCGAAACAGCGGTGGCGGCTTCGTCGCTGGAGCGGGAGTGGACCACCGCGCAGTTGCTGCGCAGTCGCAACTTCTGGCTGGTGGCGATCGGGATCGGTCTGCTGTTCGGCATCGACCAGGCGGTGCTGGTTTCGCAGGTCGCCTATTTCCAGGACATCGGCTACGACCTGCAGACCACGGCGCTGCTGGTGTCGGTGAAGACCTTCTCGGCGATCGGCGGCAAGCTGCTGATCGGCTACCTGGCCGACAAGGTGGATCTGCGCCTGATATTCATCTACGTCGCCAGTTCCGGCATGTTGCTGCTGGGCGTCTACATCATGCAGCCCGCGCTCTACCTGCTGCTGCCCGCCATCGCGCTGCTCGGCGTGGCGGTCGGCGGCGTCTTCCCGGCCTGGAGCACCATCACCGCCTGGCTGTTCGGCGCCAGGAGCTACGGCTCGGTGATGGGGATGATGGCGATCATCATGCAGCCGTTCGCGATCGTGACGATGCGCTTCATCGGCGAGGTGCACGACCGCAGCGGAAGCTACGTGCCGGCGTTCGGCGTGTTCATTGCGCTGGCTTTCAGCGCCATCGTGCTGGTGGTGCTGGTGCGGCCGCCCCGCGATGACGGCAGCTGCGAGGTGCCGGCTGCCGCGCAGGGCTGATCCGTTCGACGGGTTGCTGCTCGACGTTACTGTTCGACGAATGCGCGCTCGATGGCGTATTCGGCCTGCTGGCCGTGACGCGATTCGTGCAGGCCGCGCGCATCCAGAATGGCGACGGTGTCCTTCAGCATGTGCGGGCTGCCGCAGACCAGCACGCGATCGGTCTCCGGGTTCAGCGGCGGCAGGCCGATGTCGGAGAACAGTTTGCCGCTCTCCATCAGATCGGTGATGCGGCCCTGGTAGCGGAACGGTTCGCGGGTGACGGTGGGGTAGTAGATCAGTTTCTCTTGCACCTGCTCGCCGAAGAACTCGTTGTGCGGCAGCTCGTTGGTGATGTAGTCGTGGTAGCCGAGCTCGCTGACGATGCGCACGCCGTGGACCAGGATCACCTTCTCGTACTGCTCGTAGGTTTCCGGGTCCTTGATGATGCTCATGAACGGCGCCAGGCCGGTGCCGGAGCCGAGCAGATAGAGATTCTTGCCGGGCTTCAGGTTGTCGAGCACCAGCGTGCCGGTGGGCTTGCGGCTGATCAGGATCTCGTCGCCTTCTTTCAGATGCTGCAGACGCGAGGTGAGCGGGCCGTCCTGCACCTTGATGCTGTAGAACTCCAGCTCCTCTTCATAGTTGGCACTGGCGATCGAGTAGGCGCGCATCAGCGGCTTGCCGTTGACTTCGAGGCCGATCATGACGAAGTGGCCATTCTTGAAGCGCAGGCTGGTATCGCGGGTGCAGGTGAAGCTGAAAAGGGTGTCGTTCCAGTGGCGAACGCTGGTTACCCGTTCGTGATTGAAGGCGGCCATTACTGATCTCGGACACGGCAAGGAATAGAAGAAGGGCGCAACGATACTGGTTCTCAATTAATCTGAAAAGCGGCGAATTTTCATATTTATATTCTGGAAATCCGATAAGCCCCGGTCGGTCGGTCGGTGCGGGCGAGGTGCCGTGCATTTTGCCGGGGGACGCCAAGACGTCCATCCATGGACAGGCTCGGGTGTCGCCCTCCATGGCGACACACGCCCCCGGCAAAACGCACGGCACCCCGCCTGCCAGTGGCGGTGCCACTTCTTTTTCGGTTACTTGATCTTCATACCCGGCATCGCGCCGCTGTCGGGTGACAGCAGAAAGATCTCGCTACCGCCGGGGCCGGCGGCCAGCACCATGCCCTCGCTCATGCCGAACTTCATCTTGCGCGGGGCGAGGTTGGCGACCATGACGGTGAGCCGGCCCACCAGATCCTCGGGTTTGTAGGCTGATTTGATACCCGCAAAGACCTGACGCTGTTCGTCGCCGAGGTGGAGTTGCAGCCGCAGCAGTTTGTCGGCGCCGTCGACGTGGTCGGCGGCGACGATTCTGGCAACGCGCAGATCGACTTTCAGGAAGTCGTCGATGCCGATGGTTGCCGGTTCGGTCGCGGGTTGCTCCCCTCTCCCGCTAGCGGGAGAGGGGCTGGGGGAGAGGGGCGCCGGCTGCAGCGACTGACGATTGGCCTCAACCAGCGCGGCGACCTGTTTCGGATCGATGCGGGTCATCAGGTGTTTGTAGTCGTTGATGGTGTGACCAGCGGGCAGTGCAGTACCGATCTGTTGCCAGTCGAATGCGGCGACGCCGAAGAACTGTTCGACATCGCGCGCCAGTTTCGGCAGCACCGGTTTCAGCAGCACGGTCAGACGGCGGAACAGATCGAGCGCGGTGGTGCAGACGATGTGCAGTCGCGCGCGATCATCGTCGCTCGCCGATTTCGCCAGCACCCACGGCTTGGTGTCGTTGACGTAGCTGTTGGCATGATCCGCCAGCGCCATGATCGCGCGCAGTGCCTGCGAGTAGTCGCTGCGCTCATACGCCTGTGCGACATGCGCTTCGGTTTCGGCGATCTGGTTGGCGAAATCGACGCTGCTGTCGAGCTGACCGAGCTTGCCGTCGAACTGCTTGCTGATGAAGCCGGCACAGCGGCTGGCGATGTTGATGAACTTGCCAACCAGATCCGAATTCACCCGAGCGATGAAATCCTCAAGATTGAGGTCGATATCCTCCATCGTGCCGTTCAGTTTCGCGGCGAAGTAATAGCGCAGCCATTCGGGATTGAGTCCGAGATCAAGGTAGCTCTGCGCGGTGATGAAGGTGCCGCGGCTCTTCGACATCTTGGCGCCATCGACGGTCAGGAAGCCGTGCGCGTTGATCTTGGTCGGCGTGCGGTGGCCGGCATTGACCAGCATGGCCGGCCAGAACAGCGCGTGGAAATAGAGGATGTCCTTGCCGATGAAGTGGACCATCTCGGTGCCTTCGGTTTTCGCCTTGTCGGCGTCGAGAAAGGCGGTCTCGTCGATGTCGTGGCCGCGCGCGCGCTGGCGCTCGACGTAGTTGCGGAAGCTGCCGAAGTAGCCGACCGGTGCGTCGAGCCAGACGTAGAAGAACTTGTCCGGCGCGCCGGGAATCTGGAAGCCGAAGTAGGGGGCATCGCGCGAGATGTCCCAGTCGGAGAGTTTGTTGTCGCCCGGTTCGCCGAGCCACTCCTTCATCTTGTTGGCCGCTTCCTGCTGCAGTCGTTCGCCGCTCTGCGTGAAATCGCGCAGGAAGGTTTCGCAGCGTGCGTCGGAGAGCTTGAAGAAGAAGTGCATCGACGCCTTGCGGATCGGCGCGGCGCCGGAGACGGTCGAGTAGGCGTTGTTCAGGTCGGTCGGCGCGTAGGTGGCGCCGCACGCTTCGCACGAATCGCCGTACTGGTCGGCGGCAGAACATTTCGGGCACTCGCCCTTGATGTAGCGGTCCGGCAGGAACATCGACTTGACCGGGTCGTAGAACTGCTCGACCTCGCGTTGTGCGATCAGGTCGTTCTTCTCCAGCAGCGCGAAGATGCGCTCGCAGAAGAAGCGGTTCTCTTCCGAGTCGGTCTGGTAGTAGTTGTCGAAGCCGATGTGAAAACCGCCGAGCTTGCGCTCGTCGCGTTCGAGCGGGTTGGCCGGGTTGTCCGACACCCACTGTTCCAGCGCCTGCAGCCCGCCGAAGAAGTCGCGCGCGTGCTCGTGCAGCACGCGGTCGACCAGCTGGCGCGGCGTGATGCCCTCGGCGGCGGCGCGCAGCATGATCGGCGTGCCGTGCTGGTCGTCGGCACCGACGTAGTGCACCTCGTGGCCGCGCATCCGCTGGAAGCGCACCCAGATGTCGGTCTGGATGTACTCGACCAGATGGCCGAGGTGGATCGCACCGTTGGCATACGGAAGGGCGCTGGTGACGAGGATGCGGCGCTGCGTCATGGGAAATCCTGAGCGGAGACGAGGGGTTGGGGCAAAGAAGGGCGCCAACTATAGCGAGTTGGCCCTGCCATTTCACCCGCGCCGGTTGAGCCAGTACCGGGCGCCTCCGTATACTCGCGCGCCTTCCATTCAGCAACCTCTGATCAAGTTCCCTCTCCCTTCAGGGAGAGGGTTAGGGAGAGGGCGGTTCCTCCTGAGATACCCTCTCCCCCGGCCCCTCTCCCTGAAGGGAGAGGGGAGAAATACGATTCCTTTATCTGAATGATTTCCTCGGAGTTTCCATGAGCGCGATCACCCGTCCCCAGGTCGAACAGGCGCTGCGCAACTGGCGCGACCCACATCTCGACAAGGATCTGTTCCTGTGCGGCGCGGTCGACGACATCGCCGTCGACGGCAGCCGCGTCGTCATTCGCGTGACGCTCGGTTATCCGGCCGCCTCGCAAAAAGTGCAGTTGCAGCGCGACATCGCCGCAGCGGTGGTGGCACAGCTGCCGGGCGCCGACGTGTCGGTCGAGCTGGGCTGGAAGATCGCGGCGCACCAGGGGCAGGGCGGATTGCCGAACATGCAGGCGGTGAAGAACATCATCGCCGTCGCCTCCGGCAAGGGCGGTGTCGGCAAGTCGACCACGGCGGTCAATCTGGCGCTGGCGCTGCAGGCCGAAGGGGCGCGCGTTGGCTTGCTCGATGCCGACATCTACGGCCCGAGCCAGCCCTTGATGCTCGGTGTGCCGCCGCATCAGCGGCCGGCGCAGCGCGGTTCGCAGCTGCTGGAGCCGATCGTCGCGCACGGCCTGCAGACGATGTCGATCGGCTACCTGCTGACCGAGAACACGCCGGTGGTGTGGCGTGGGCCGATGGTCTCCGGCGCGCTGCAGCAGCTGCTGAACCAGACCGCCTGGGATGATCTCGACTACCTCGTCATCGACCTGCCGCCGGGCACCGGCGACATCCAGCTGACGCTGGCGCAGAAGGTGCCGGTCTCCGGCGCGGTGGTGGTGACGACGCCGCAGGACATCGCGCTGCTCGACGCGGCGAAAGGGATCGAGATGTTCAACAAGGTCGATGTGCCGGTGCTCGGCATCATCGAAAACATGGCGGTGCATGTCTGCACCAACTGCGGCCATGTCGATCATCTGTTCGGCGAAGGTGGCGGCGAGTTGATCGCCAATGATTACAGTGTGCCGCTGCTCGGTTCGCTGCCGCTGGCGCGCTCGATTCGCGAGCAGGTCGACGGCGGCAATCCCACCGTCGTCGCCGAGCCTGACGGCAAGGTTGCCGCGATCTATCGCGACATCGCCCGTCGCACCGCCGCGCAATTGGCGTGGCGCGGTCAGCAGCAGGGGCAGGCGTTTCCGAATATCGTCATCAAGAACGACTGACGCCGTGCGGTGGCGTAATGCTCGTCACAGACAAGGATAAAAAAGAAGGGGCCCGCAACGCGGGCCCCTGTCGCATCAGCGGCGACGACGCAGGCCAACAAGCCCAACCAGTGCGGAGCCGAACAGCCATACAGCAGCGGGTAGCGGTACCGCAGAGACGTTCATGTTGTAGTTGTAGCTGTCCGCGAAGCTCAGGAAGCCTTCACCACCGACGGCGATGGTGTAGGTGCCGGTGCTCGGCAGCAGGTAGCTGAGCAGCGCGTCGTAGCCACTGGTGCCATAGACGGACGTGCTGCTCAGGAACTGCAGGTCGGCGAAGTCGCCGTCATTGTCGAACCCCGGGAATACCAGCTGGAATTCGCTGCTGAGCGTGCCGCTGAACAGGCTGATGGCCGCATCGAAATCATTGGTCAGGCTTCTGACATTGATCGTCAGCGTCTGGCCGGCAATGCCCGAGAAGGTCCAGAAATTCACCTCGTCGCCGGAGACGGGGTTTTCCTGTGCCCACGCATCGTTGCGGGTCGTCGTGCCGAAGTAGTCGCCGCCGGCGGTGATGTCGCCGGAATAGAGCGCAGCTTGCGCGCCGCCGGCCATTGCCAGACCAAGTACAAGGGCGGAAATCATCTTCTTCATGTTCATATCCTCGAATGAAGCGGAGGCCGGAGCCTCCGCGAACTGCGATTACAGCAGCCGTTGATTACAGAAGGCCTTCGTTCCATGGGCCGGTGATGGCGTAGGTGATGCCGGCCTGGGTGTTGACGAACAGCCAGCGGTCGTAGAAGCAGGCGCCTGCCCATTCGATATTCCGGTAGTTTTGAGCGCTGAATACCGTGGCTGCACCGGGGAACAGGCCGTTGATGGTCGCCACGTCGGCGGCGCTCAGCACGGTGTTGTTGCGAGCGAACTCGAACGTGTTGCCGGTGGCATCCAGGCCCCACAGACGCTGCACCGATGCGCTGCTGTCTTCGCAGAGGATGACGCCACCGCGCGGGCTGACGGCGATGTTGTCCGGCATGTTGAGATCGAGGGAGCTGGTGCCGGCTTCGGCGAGCAGCGTCAGCTTTTCGCGGCGCGGATCGTAGACGAACACCTGGCCGAGCCGGGTCGGGCCGCCCGAGGTCGAGGTGAAATAGACCAGGCCGTTTTCATACCAGCAGCCTTCGAGGCGGGCGAAACCGGCGCCGCCGTTGGCTGCGCCACGGGAATAGCAACCGGTGTTTTGCGGCGTCGGTACCGACACCCACTCGACGTCCCAGCTGGTGCCTGCCGCGAAGCTGTTGTAGACGCCGCCAATGCCGCTGAAGTTGAAATTGTTCTGGCCGACGACCTTCAACATTTCCAGCACGCCACCGTCGGTCAGTTTGCCGTAGGTGGTCGGGCGGAAGCGGTAGAAGCCGGACGGCGTCGCATCTTCCGTTTCATAGATGTAGCCGGTGACCGGATCGGTGGCGATCGCTTCGTGCGCGAAGCGGCCCATCGCTGTCAGCGGGATCGGCTTGGTGACGCCGAAGCCGGAGACTTCGAACACCCAGCCGTGCGTGACGCCATTGGTCGTGGTGGTTGTCTCTTCGCAGGTCAGCCAGCTGCCCCAGGTGGTCGGGCCGCCGGCGCAGTTGTTCTGCGTGCCGGAGATGCTCATCCACGACGACAGCCACTTGCCGGTGAAGGCATCGAACAGCAGGTTGCTGCAGCCGCCGGCGGCTCTCGGGTTGTAGATGGCGGGCGACGGAATGGCGGCAGCGACGAGACTGTTCAGCTCGTGGTTGCGTACCAGCGCGATCTGATTCCCTTTTACGGCGACGACAGCCATGCCGTCATGCGCGCGCGGGGTGGTGGTGCCATCGCTCATCTTCGAGCCGGCCCAGCCGTAAGAGGAGTAGGTGAAGCCGGCGGGCAGTTGCAGCAGCGGCAGACCGGTGCTCTGGTCCGCAACCGGTGCGAGCGGGCCGTAATCGTTGGTGAACGGTGCGGCAAAGGCGCGCCCGGCGCCGAGCGAAACCAGTGAAATGGCAGTGGCGCCAGCGGCGCTGCCTTGCAGGAACTCACGGCGATTGACCGCCGGCACGGTGAACTCTTTCGATTGCATCTCTGTACTCTCCATCTTGTATGCATCCGTTAGTGAATGCTGGATGCAGAGCGTAGAGACACTTCGTTAAGGCCTTATAAAAATTGCGTGCAGCAAACAGATTATTTATCTGAACCGGTTTGTATTACGTCGCGCCATCGACGGTGCGCGGCGGCAGCACGGTGCGGCTGCGCTCGAAGCGGCGAATCAGGATGACGGAAATTTCAAACAGCGCCAGCAGCGGTGTTCCCAGCGCGATTTGAGAAAAAAGATCGGGCGGCGTCAGCACGCCGGCGATGGCATACGCGATGACGATGGCGTAGCGGCGATTGCGGGCGAGCATCGCGCTGTCGACGACGCCGATCTGCGCCAGAAGAAACAGAACCACCGGCAGTTCGAAGCTCAGCCCGAACGCCAGTAACAGATGCATGACCAGGCCGAGATATTCGCTGACGCGCGCTTCCAGCTGCACCGGCATGCCGGTTATCTGGTCGCCTGTTTCAAAGCCTATGAAGAATTTCCACGCCGTCGGAAAGACGCCGTAGTACGCAAGCGCCGCACCCAACAGGAACAGCGCCGGTGTGGCGATCAGCACCCAGCGCATCGAACGGCGCTCATGCTGGTACAGCCCCGGTGCGATGAAGCGCCATATCTGCACCAGAATCAGCGGCAGGGTGAAAAACAGCGCGGCGAAACCGGCCAGTTTCAGATAGGTCAGAAACGCTTCGTGCAGGCCGGTGTAGATCATGCGGCGATGGGTGTCGGGGCCGAACGCCTGCACCAGCGGCTGCATCAGAAAGCCGTAGATATGCTCCGCGCACAGGTAGCAGGCGATGAAAACGATGGCGAAGGCGCCGAGGCAGTAGAGCAGGCGTTTGCGCAGTTCGAGCAGGTGCGACAGCAGCGGCGCCTTGCTCAGGTCGAGATGTTCGTCGTTCATGATCTGTTTTCGGTGGGCGGTGCGGCAGGGTTTTCCGTCGGGGTTGTCTCGGCCAGTCGCTGCTGGACATGCTCCGGCAGCAACGCGTGGTACGACGGGCGCCCCTCGGCATCGGTGGCGCGCGCCAGCTCGATCTCGTTTTCGAGGCGGTGCAGGTTGAACATCGAGTCGCGGTAGATGCGCTGCATGCGCCCCATCAGCTTGCCGGCCCCCTGCGCCAGTCGCGGCAGGTCCCTGGGGCCGACAACGATCAGCGCGAGCACGGCGAGGAAGGCGAGTTCACCCCAGCTCAGATCGAACATCGCTTATTCCTGGCGCGGCGATGCCGGATCTTTGTCGGCGATTTTCTGCGGCGTCTCGCCGTCGTCGCGCAGACCCTGCTTGAAACTCTTAATACCCTCGGCGATATCGCCCATCATTTGCGGAATCCTGCCGCGCCCGAACAGCAGCAGGATGAGGACGGCCACCAATGCGATATGCCAGAAGCTGAAACCCACGATGCAATCTCCATGAAAGTCGGCACGCCGGGCTGTTCGCCGCTGTGCCGGATCGGGGCAGTCTGGCAGCGCCGCATGACGTTGCGGTGACACGGATGTCATGCGGTTGCGTGGCGGCGCTTTGACGCGGGACGGAGAGAGTGGGCTGGCTGCTAACTATCGGACGCATCCGCCCAGCGGTCGCGAATTGTCAGCATCTCGGGCAGGCAATCCATGAAGGCGGCGACCAGTTCGGGATCGAAGTGGGCGCCGCTTTCGTTGCGAATCAGCGTCAGCGCTTCGTCGATCGACCAGGCGCGCTTGTAGGGGCGCACGCTGGTCAGCGCGTCGAACACATCGGCGATGGCGACGATGCGGGCGGCGTGCGGGATCTCCTCGCGCGCCAGACCGTGCGGATAGCCGCGGCCATTCCACTTCTCGTGGTGACTCAGCGCGATGGTGGCGGCGTTGCGCAGCAGTCCCGACGCATGCTCGCCGATGATGCGCGCGCCGATCACCGTGTGCTGCTGCATGATCGTCCACTCTTCCGGCGTCAGTTTGCCCGGCTTCTGCAGGATGGCGTCGGGGATGCCGATCTTGCCGACATCGTGCATCGGCGCGGCGTGCAGCAGCTCGTCGGCGTCGCCTTCGCTGTAGCCGACGGCCAGCGCCAGCGTTCTTGCAAAGTGACTCATGCGAATGACATGCAGGCCGGTCTCGTTGTCCTTGAACTCGGCGGCGGCGCCGAGGCACTGCACGATCTGCAGCCGGGTTTCGCGCAGCGCGTCGACCTGCACCAGCGACAGGTGGGTGCGCACGCGCGCCTGCACGATCTGCGGGTGGAACGGCTTGCTGATGTAGTCGACGGCGCCGAGGTCGAAGCCGAGCTGCTCGTTGTCGATCTCGGTCAGCGCGGTGACGAAGATGACCGGAATCGCGGCGGTGGCCGGGTTCTGTTTCAGCAGCTTGCAGACTTCGTAGCCGGACAGCCCCGGCATCATGATGTCGAGCAGGATCAGGTCGGGGCGGTCGCTGCGCGCCAGCTCCAGCGCCTTGTCGCCGTCCTTGGCGAACAGCAGCCGGTAGTCGTCGTGCAGCGTATGCCGCAGCACCTGCAGGTTGGTCGGCTCGTCGTCGACCAGCAGCAGCGTCCGCCGCGAATCACTCGTTGGCTGCATGCTGCGCATTCCCCCTGTCGGCGGTGCGGCCATCGATCAGCTGTTGCAACAGGGCATGGGCCTCGGCGAATTCGAAGCTCTCCACCGCGATGCGCAGTGCCTGTGCCCGGGTGCGTTCGCCCTGTTGTTCCAGCGCGATGCAGACGCTATCCAGCGTGGTGTCATCCAGTTCGTTGTGGGCCAGGACGGCGAGCAGCCTGCGCATCTGCGGCAGCAGTTCGGGCGCGGCCGCAGCGGTGGCGACCGATGCCGGCGCCGCTGTCGGCAGCCGCATGACACCGCTGCGCAACTCCTGCTCGACCGCCTCCAATAGCGTTTGCAGTTCGACCAGCTGCTGCCTCACGTCTTCGCGCAGGCCCGCGCGCAGCTGCTCCTCCAGCCTGCCGGCCAGTGCGGTCACGCCCGGCAGCGCCAGGTTGGCGGCAGCGCCGCGAATGCTGTGCAGGTTGAAGATCAGTTGCGCCCAGTCGATCTCGTCGCTGTCGGCGGCGGGCAGTGGATGGCTGGTCGGCGTGGTGGTCAGGAACAGCTCCAGACCCTTGCGCATGCGCGCCTCGCTGCCCCACAGCGCGATACCCGCCGGCCAGTCGATCAGGGTGGCGGGGCGCATACCGGGATTGTTGGCGCGACCTTTGTCAGCGCGCGTTGCCGGCGACAGGTTCAGCACCTGCGCGATCTCGTCGAACAGGCGCGGGAGATCGAGCGGCTTCACGGCGAAGCCATCCATGCCGGCCTGCAGCGCGGCGCGGCGATCCTCGGCCATGACGCTGGCGGTCAGTGCAATGACGGGGGTGGGGCGCAGGCCGTTGACGCGCTCGTGCTGGCGGATCAGCCGGGTGGCCTGCAAGCCGTCGGTGCCGGGCATGTGCACATCCATCAGCACCACGTCGAACTGGCCGGCGATGAACTTGTCGACCGCCTCTTCGCCGTCGCTGGCGGTGACGGTGCGGTGCCCGCCCTGGGTCAGCGTGAAGGTCAGCAGCTCGACGTTCTGCGGCACGTCGTCGGCGATCAGGATGCGCAGCGGCGGCAGCTTCGGCAGATCGATGTCGTGCTGCAGCGTTTCGGGCTGCTGGCCGACCGGCAGCGGCAGCCGGATGTGGAAGGTGCTGCCGCGTCCCGGTTCGCTGTCGACGCTGATGTCGCCGCCCATCAGCTCCGTCAGCTGGCGCGCGATGGTGGTGCCGAGGCCGGTGCCGCCGAAGCGGCGGCTGATCGAGGCGTCGGCCTGCGTGAAGGGCGCGAAGATCAGTTCGAGCTGCTGCGCGGTCATGCCGATGCCGCTGTCGCGAACGGCGATATGCACGCCGCGATCGTCGTGCGCGAAATGGACATCGACGCCGCCGCGCTCGGTGAACTTGATGGCGTTGCCGACCAGGTTGGTCAGGATCTGCAACACCCGCAGCGGGTCGCCCTGGAAATATTCCGGCACCGTGTCGGGATAGTGGGTGGTCAGCGTCAGGTGCTTGGCCTGGGCCGCCAGCCGCAGCGACGATTCGATCTGGAACGCCAGCCCTCTCAGCGAGAAGTCGATGCGCTCCAGCGGCAGGCTGCCTTTCTCCATCCGCGTGGTGTCGAGGATGTCGTTGATCAGCCCCAGCAGCGAGCGCGATGACTGGCGGATGGTGTTCAGGTGGTTGCGCTGGGTCGCGGTCAGGTTGCCCTGCAGCATCAGCTCGGTGAAGCCGATGATCGAGTTCATCGGCGTGCGCATCTCGTGGCTCATGCTGGCGAGGAAGGTGCTCTTCGCCGCCGCCGCGCGCTCGGCGCGCTCGGCGGTCTCGCGCAGCGAGATCTCCATGGCATGGCGCTCGCTGATGTCGGTGACGAAGCCGACGAACAACACCTCGTCCGGCAGGTCGACGCGGCCGACGGCGAGGCGCATCGGCATCAGGCTGCCGTCGCGGCGCAGTCCCATCAACTCGCGCGCCACGCCGATCGAACGGGTGGCGCCGGAGTCGAGATACCGTTTCAGGTAGTTGTCGTGGCGCGACTGGTCCGGTTCGGGCATCAGCATGCTGATGTTGCGGCCGACCACCTCTTCCGCCGTCCAGCCGAACAGGCGCTCGGCCGAGTGGTTGAACGCCTGGATGCGGCCGCGGCAGTCGATGGTGATGATGCCGTCGACGGCGGTATCCAGCGTGGCGCGCAGCCGCGACTGGCTCTCCTCCACCCGGCGGTAGAGCTCGCGCGAGCGCACCAGGCCGTTGACGGCGTAGACCAGCACCGTCGCCATCACGGTGAAGATGGAGAGGGCGATCGAGGCCTGCGAGGTGTCGATCAGCATGCCGGGGGCCGCGCTGCCCGCTTCGCCGATGAAGCGGGTCGCCGCCATGCCAATGTAGTGCATGCCGGCGATGGCCAGCCCCATGACGTGGCCGCTGGCCAGCAGGCGCTCGGTGGGGCCGAGCGAGGTGCGGCGCAGGCCGTAGCGCACCCACAGCGACAGGACCGCCATGCCGACCGCCACCACGATCGACAGCGCGAAGGTGACCGGTTCGTAGCGCATCTGCAGCGGGGTGTGCATGGCGGCCATGCCGCTGTAGTGCATGGTGCCGATGCCGAGGCCGACCAGCGTGCCGCTCATGATCAGCTGCGGCCAGGTGGTCCTCGGGCTGGCGAGGATGCGCAGCGCGAACCACGAGGCGGCGCAGGCGGGCAGTACCGAGAGCAGGGTGATGCCGGTGGAGTAGTGGACATGGGCGGGCAGTTCGAACGCCAGCATGCCGATGAAGTGCATGGTCCAGATGCCGATGCCGAGCGCCACGGCGCCGGTGCCGATGGCGACATGCCGGTAGAGCGGGTTCTGGTTGCCGCGGGCGATCTGCGCCGTCTGCAGCGCCATCGTCGCCGAAAAGATCGACACCAGCAGCGACAGCAGCACCAGCCAGGGGTTGTAGCGGCCCTGCAGGAACGGTCCCGCGATGGTCGAGGTGTCGATGAAGAGGCTGGTGAACTCCCCCATGCTGCGCGGATCCCCGGTGGCGATGACGGCCCCGTCCGGTGGGGGTGATCGGGTTGAGCGGTGACCGGACTGTAACATCCGGGTATGAGCGTTCTTAGATAGATCAGGGCACCGCGATCGGCAAGCGCTCTGGCGCATTTATTCGTCTGGGTGGGGTGGATCGCCCGCTCGCCGAACAGCCGCCTTCCCTGCCTCCGGCGCCGCCGCTATCATCGGCCTCCTTTTTTGCATCCCATCAAGTCGGAAGTCACGCATGAGCATCAAGTCGGACAACTGGATTCGCCGCATGGCCGCCGAGCACGGCATGATCGAGCCGTTCGCGCCCGAGCAGGTTCGCTTCGGCGGCGACGGTCATCGGCTGATCTCCTACGGCACATCGAGCTACGGCTACGACGTGCGCTGCGCCGACGAATTCAAGGTATTCACCAATATCCACTCGGCGACGGTCGACCCGAAGAACTTCGACGAAAAGAGCTTCGTCGATATCAAGGGCGACTACTGCATCATTCCGCCGAACTCGTTTGCGCTGGCGCGCACCGTCGAGTACTTCCGCATTCCGCGCAATGTGCTGACCATCTGCCTCGGCAAGTCGACCTATGCGCGCTGCGGCATCATCGTCAACGTGACGCCGCTGGAGCCGGAGTGGGAGGGGC
>CAZWXW010000047.1:0-24028 GCA_964638025.1 uncultured Verrucomicrobiaceae bacterium | reverse complement strand
CTTCGCGCCACAGCACCGTGCACTCCATGACGTTGGCCTTGTCGACCGAGCAGACTTTCTTGCCGCGCTTGCGCGCCAGCTCGAACGCAACGCGACCGACACGACGCACTTCCGACTCCGAATATTTGTCGGTGTTGTAACCTTCGCGCTCGCCGTTTTCGAGCGTGCGGATACCGCGCGGCTCACCGAAATAGATGCCGCCCGTCAATTCGCGCACGATCAGGATATCGAGACCGGCGACGATCTCCGGCTTCAGCGAAGACGCGTCCGCCAGTTGCGGATAGAGAATCGCCGGGCGCAGGTTGCCGAACAGATCCAGCTCGGAGCGAATTTTCAGCAGCCCTTTTTCGGGACGAATCGCACGATCGAGCTTGTCCCACTTCGGACCACCGATTGCCGCGAACAGCACCGCATCGGAGGCACGCGCCTTCGCTAGTGTTTCGTCGGGCAGCGGCACGCCGGTGGCATCGATGGCGGCACCGCCCATCAGCGCCTCGTCGAATTCGAGGCCGAGGTTGAAACGGCGATTCACCACATCCAGCGTCTTGCGTGCTTCTACCGTGATCTCGGGGCCGATGCCGTCACCGGAAATCACCAGAACTTTCTTGCTCACCATCTCTTCTCCCAAGGGTTGTGGTGTTCCCTCTCCCCGGCCCTCTCCCTGAAGGGAGAGGGGGTGTATCACTGCCACCGGTTCAGTGCGTGGGCTGCTCCCCTCTCCCCTCAGGGAGAGGGGCCGGGGGAGAGGGCAACGAATTCACTGCAGCGACTGAAACACCCACGGCGCCTGCTGCCGGTATCGCTCCTCGAAGCTGCGGATCTCGCCCTCGTCCTGCAGCGTGATGCCGATATCGTCGAGGCCGTTGATCAGGCAGTGCTTGTTGAACGCGCCAATCTCGAACGGAATTGTCTCGCCGTCGGGCGTGATCACCTGCTGCGCCGGCAGATCGATCGTCAGCTGATAACCCTCGCTGGCGTACAGCTGCTGGAACAGCCGATCGACGGTGTTGGCATCGAGCACGATCGGCACGATGCCGTTCTTGAAACAGTTGTTGAAGAAGATGTCGGCGAAGCTCGGCGCGATGACGCAGCGGAAACCGTAATCCTCCAGCGCCCACGGCGCGTGCTCACGGCTCGAACCGCAACCGAAGTTCTCGCGCGCCAGCAGGATCGACGCGCCCTGATAGCGCGGAAAGTTCAGCGGAAACTCCGGGTTCAGCGGCCGCTTGCTGCAGTCCTGTCCCGGCTGCCCCTCGTCGAGATAGCGCAGCTCGTCGAACAGGTTCGGGCCGAAGCCGCTGCGCTTGATCGACTTCAGGAACTGCTTCGGAATGATCATGTCGGTATCGACATTGGCGCGATCCATCGGCGCGGCAATGCCGTTGAGTACGGTAAACGGTTTCATCTGCTCAACTCCTCACGCCGCTCTAATTAATGGACCAAGTCGCGCACATCGACGAAATGACCGGCAATCGCTGCCGCTGCCGCCATCGCCGGACTGACCAGATGGGTACGCCCACCGAACCCCTGCCGCCCCTCGAAGTTGCGGTTGGAGGTCGAGGCGCAATGCTCACCCGGCAGCAGTTTGTCGGCATTCATCGCCAGACACATCGAACAGCTCGGCTCGCGCCATTCGAGACCGGCCGCGGTGAAAATCCGGTCGAGTCCCTCGGCTTCGGCCTGCGCCTTGACCTGACCGGAACCCGGCACCACCAGCGCCTGCTTGATGCTGGCAGCCACCTTTTTACCTTTGACGACAGCCGCGGCCGCACGCAGATCCTCGATCCGCGAGTTGGTGCAGGAGCCGATGAAAACGCGATCGAGCTTGATCGAGGTGATCGGCTGACCGCCCTGCAATCCCATGTATTCGAGCGCGCGCTCGGCGGCGCGACGCTTCGCGTCGTCGTCGAACGATGCCGGCATCGGCACGGCGGCATCGACCGGCACCACCATCTCCGGCGACGTGCCCCAGCTGACCTGCGGTTTGATGTCGACGGCGTGAATGTCGACGACGCGATCGAAATGCGCATCGGCATCGCTGTGCAACGTGTTCCAGTAAGCGACGGCCTGCTCCCACAGCTCGCCTTTCGGCGAGAACGGGCGCCCCTTCACGTAATCGATGGTGGTGCGATCGACCGCCACCATGCCGACCCGCGCACCGGCCTCGATCGCCATGTTGCAGACGGTCATGCGCCCTTCCATCGACATGTTGCGGAACACCTCGCCGCCGAACTCGATGGCGTAACCGGTGCCACCGGCGGTGCCGATGACGCCGATGATGTGCAGCACGACATCCTTCGGCGTGACGCCGGCGCCGAGCTGGCCGTCGACCTTGACCAGCATGTTCTTCGACTTCTTCTGGATCAGGCACTGCGTGGCGAGCACATGCTCGACCTCGGAGGTGCCGATGCCGTGCGCCAGCGCGCCGAACGCGCCGTGCGTCGCCGTGTGCGAATCGCCGCAGACCACCGTCATGCCGGGCAGCGTCAATCCCTGCTCCGGGCCGACGACGTGGACGATGCCCTGGTTGACGTCGTTGATGCGGAATTCGCGAATGCCGAAGTGCTCGCAGTTCTCGTCGAGCGTGACGACCTGGATACGCGACACCTCGTCGGCGATGCCGTCGACGCCGGCGCTGCGCTCGGCCACGTCGGAGGGCACGTTGTGGTCCGGCGTGGCAATGTTGGCGTCGATCCGCCACGGCTGGCGCCCGGCCAGACGCAGCCCCTCGAACGCCTGAGGCGAGGTCACCTCGTGCAGCAGGTGGCGGTCGATGTAGAGCAGCGCGGTGCCATCGTCGCGCACCTTCACCACGTGCGCGTCCCACAATTTGTCGTACAGGGTCTTGCCAGCCATCTCACACCTCACGGCCACGGAGTGCTTTTTGTGACCTGCCATCCCTGGCGGTCACCCTTCGGGTCGCCGCTGACGCGGCGTCAAAAACCTCTCCCGGAAGTTTTTTTGGATTTTGTAGTCGCGCAGTCTATGAGCCGTTGACAGATAAAACAAATTCATCTTTTTTATAAAAACCATTCCATACAGGAATCAAAAAATGGACACTCAGGCCCTGCAGGCGTTCGCCGCCATCGCCCGCGCCGGCTCGTTCTCGGCCGCCGCCGAGCAGCTGTTCCTGACCCAGCCGGCAATCAGCAAGCGCATCGCGCTGCTGGAGCAGCAGCTCGACTGCCGGCTGTTCGACCGGGTCGGCCGCCAGGTGCTGCTGACCGAGGCCGGCCGCGCGCTGCTGCCGCACGCCGAATCGGTGTTGCGCGAGCTGCAGCTGGCGCAGCGCCACCTGCGCGACCTGCGTGGCGGCGTCACCGGCGTGCTGGCGCTCGGCATCAGCCACCACCTCGGCCTGCACCGGCTGCCGCCGCTGCTGCAGCGTTTCATCCAGCACTACCCGGAGGTACGGCTCGACATCGAGTTCCTCGACTCCGAACAGGCGTATGACAAGGTGCTGCGCGGCGAATTGGAGCTCGGCATCATCACGCTGGCGCCGGACGAGAAGCCGCCGCTGCAGCAGCAGCGGGTCTGGCGCGATGAGCTGGTGGTGGTGGTGGCGAAAAACCATCCGCTGGCGACACAGCAGCGCGTCACCGCGCGGGCGCTGAGCCAGCACCGCGCCATCCTGCCCGGGCTCAACACCTATACCGGGCAGATCGTCATCAAGTTGTTCCAACAGCAGCAGCTGACGCTCGATGTGGCGCTGGAGACCAACTACCTGGAGAGCATTCGCTCGATGGTGGCGATCGGACTGGGCTGGAGCATCCTGCCGAAACTGATGATCGACGACGACCTGTCCGGATTGGCGCTGAGCGGGCTGTCGCTGAGCCGCAACCTCGGTGTCGTCAGCCACCGCGACCGCACGCTGTCGAACGCCGGCAGCGCGCTGCTGCAACTGCTGCAGACCGAGGCAGCCGCGCAAACATGACGCCCGGCCAAATAAAAAGCCCGGCAAAACCGGGCTTGTCGCGACGGCATCAAGCCAACGATCAGAAGCGATAGCTGGCCTGCAATGCCACCGTGCGCGGCGCCTCCAGCACGCCGTAGTGCGCCACCGTGCCGAAGAAGTTGTAGGCCAGCGGTGCGTCGTTGGCGTAGGTGACGATCTCCTCGTCGGTCAGGTTCTTGCCGACCAGCGCCACCTCCCACAGGTTCTGGATGCCCGCCAGCGCAACGCGCGCGTTGACCTTGCTGTAACCATCCTGCTCGACGCGCGCATCGAGGTTCTGCGACGGGTTGTAGTCGGCGCTGAAGATCAGATCGACCGTGGCGCGAAACTCCAGCCAGTCGGTCACGGGCGTGCGGTAGTCGGCCGAGACATTGCCGCTCCACTCCGCCACGTACTGGTTGGTCTTGCCCTTGTAGTTGCAGTTGACCGTGCCCGGCGTCGTCGGCGCCTGCCCCTGCACGCACTGGCCATTCGGGAAATCCTTGAACTCGAAATCGAGCCAGGCCAGCGACGCGCTCAGCGTCAAATTCTCGGTCGCCAGGAAACGGCCATCGACTTCGATACCCTGGCTGACCGCTTCGGCGGCATTGCCAACATTGAAGCCGAGAATGCCGTCATAGATGCTGACCTGCAGATCCTCGTACTGGGTGTAGAAGTAGGCGGCGTTGATTTCCGCGCGCGAACCAAGACGCGCCTTGGCGCCGATTTCATAGCCGGTCGCCTGCTCTTCGTCGTATTCGAAGGCGCCGTCGATTACGAGAGGGACCGACGGATTAGACACGTTTAAGTATTCCGGCCCTCCCGGACTGCCGTTGGAACGGGCATCGTAACCGCCGGATTTGAACCCCTGCGTGGCCGAGGCATAGAGCATCACATCCGGCGACAGATCGAATTCCGCCACCACCATCGGCGCGAAGTTGGATTCGTCGCGGCTGCCTCTCAAGTTGTGCTGCTCCGCCTGCAGGATGTTGGCGTAGACGGTCGGTGCCAACGGCGAGGCCGTACCGGGGCCGGCGAAGTCGAGCCGGCGCGAACCGTCCTTCTCTTCGCTGGAGTAACGCCCGCCAGCGGTCAGCCGCAGCGTGTCGCTGACATTCCAGGTCAGCTGCAGGAACACCGACCAGAGATCGGTATCCTGCGTGAAACTGCGCGGCGCGCTGAGGTTGGAGAAGAGCGCGCCGACTGGCAGCGGCGCGATGGTATCGATGATGGCCGGCACCGCACTGCCGGCCGGCACGGCGAATTCGTCATTGAAGTCGAGATCGCTGCTCTGCACGTAGGCGCCAGCGATGTATTCGATGGTGCCACCGGTCGGCGAGACGAAACGCAACTCCTGGCTGAACTGCTCGTATTTTTCCTGCGACCTGACGGTGAACAGCGATGCGCCGGTAAAGTCGCAGTCGCACAACTCGTCGTAGTCGTAACCCAGGTAGCCGGTGATCGATGTCAGCGTATGTTCGCCGAGCGCGAAGTTCATCGTCAGCACCGCGCCATCGGTCTCGTTGTTGCTGAAATCGCCGGTCGACGACCGCTTGTAGTCGATGCTGTTGTTCAGCACCGATGCATCCTGCCCGAAACCATTGCGCAGGATCTGCGCGTAGTTCTGGCCGGTGAACGGCGCGCGGGCCGTCGCCTCATCGTGAATGATCTCGATGGCACGGCCGTCGGAGTCGAAGACGCCGTGCTCGTATTTCAGGGTCGCGTCGAATTTGTCGCTGGGGCGCCAGGCCAGGGTCAGCCGCGCCGTATCCTCTTCGAGTTGCGGTTCGTCGCGACCGAGCGTCAGGTTCTCGACGTAGCCGTCGCTGGTGCGGTTGCGATAGGCAAAGCGCAGCCCCAGCGTGTCGGTCAGCGGACCGGAGAGCATCGCGTCATACACCTGCTCGTTGTACTCGGGCTCGTAGGTGACCGCCGCCATGCCTTCGAACGTATCGCCCGGTTTGGCCGTGGTCATGCTGACGGCACCGGCGATGCTGTTCTTGCCGTAGAGAATGTTCTGCGGACCGCGCAGCACCTCGACACGTTCGAGATCGAGGAACGGCGCCCGCGACAGTTGCGCGCGCCCGTAGTAGACACCGTCGACATACATGCCGACCGACTGCTCGAAACCCTGGTTGATACCGGAACCGATGCCGCGAATATAGATATTGCTGCCGATGCCGGTCTGCGACATCGTGAAATTCGGCACGAACGCCTGCAGATCCTCGATCTTGGCAATGCCGGCATCGAACATGCGTTCGGCGTCGACGGCATTGACCGAGATCGGCACGTCCTGCAGCGATTCGCTGCGCAAGCGGGCGGTGACGACGATCTCTTCCAGTGCGGGCTCTTCGCCAAACACTGGCAGCGCCGTACCGCCAACGGCACAGGCAATCGCTACAGAAAGGGTTCGACGCAGGGAGGGGGTAAAACGATAAGCCAACTGACGGGATGATCTACGCATGTCTACGTTCTCCGCCTTGTTCTTGTAGATGTGTCTTGTAGTTATGTCTTGTAGTTATCGAGGTAGTTATCGAGCGCTGTCGCAGTACCTGCAGCCATCCAGATGGCCCGATAAGTCTAACCCTCCGTCGCAATAAGAAAAGACGGCAATGTACAACTGGTTTGCAGATTCGAATGATCGAGTTCAGAAAATGCCCAGCGCCAGACCTGCCGCCAGTGCCTGCCCCAGCGCTTCGCAGCGCCCGAGCCCCTCGTCGTCGACCTCTCCGCGCACGATTTCGGGCGCGGCTACCTGACGCAATGGAAAGCCGGCGGCTATCCGCTCGATCTGGGCAATGGCTCCACGGCCATCGTTGCCGGCGCTGATGAACGCGGCATAAGGCAACGTGATGCCGCGGTCGATGGCGGGATAGAAAACCCTCGCCAGAAAATCGAGCATGCCGCCGCTCAGGTAACCGAAGTTCTCCGACGCACCGAGCAGCAGCGCATCGGCCCGACAGAGGTCATCGATCGTGGCGTCGGCGGCTCGCAGCAGGCGCGTCTCGATCTCACTCTCCCGCTGCGCACCGCACAGCGCCGCCGCTGCCAGTCGCGCCGTCGAGCCCGACTGTGAGTGGTAGACAATCAGCAGATGTTTCACTGTGTCCGCCGCCTGACTCAATCGTTGGAGGGGGAGTGTTCGGGAAGCGTTGCGACAGCGAAGCGATACAAACTGCAGCAGGCCGCAGCCAGCAACAGCCCCATCAGGTCGGCAACGAGATCGGCAAGGCTGCCGACACGGGTCGGTGTCAGCATCTGCAGGATTTCTAACAGCGCGCCATAGCCGAGCAGTGCCGGCGCAATCGCCGTCGAAAAGCGGAAGGCCGTGAAAGCCCGCTGCGCCAGCAACCCGAGCACCAGAAACGCCAGCGCGTGGTCGGCCTTGTCCCACAGCGTGGTCACCGGAACTTCGGATTGAGGAATCAGCGCCAGCGTGGTGATGGCGATCAGGGCGGCGGCGAGCAGCAGTCGTGCGGCAGGCACGCCAATGACTCGATTCACACATCGGAGCTTCACGGCAGAACGGTCTCCATCCAGGCGTTTGGCAGGCATCCAACCACGTCCCTGTTACAGCAGCGGCCGTGCAGCGACAGCTGACGCACGATCAGCCGAAACGCGCATCGGCCACGAATGGATTGTGTTGCCGCTCGTTGCCGAAGGTGGAGGTGGGACCGTGGCCCGGCACGAAGGCGACCTCGTCACCAAGCGGCCACAGCTTGCCGGTGATCGAAGCGATCAGCGTGTCGTAATCGCCACGCGGAAAATCGGTGCGGCCAATCGAACCCTGGAACAGCACATCGCCGACCAGCGCCAGCTGTTGTGCACGATGAAACAGCACCACATGCCCCGGCGTATGGCCCGGACAGTGGATCACCTCCAGCTGCTGTTCGCCGAAGCTGACGGTGTCGCCATCCTCCAGCCAGCGATCGGGCTCGAACGACTGGCAACCGCTCATGCCGAACTGCTTGCCGTGTTCGGCCAGCGTGTCGATCCAAAACTTGTCCTCGCGCTGCGGCCCTTCGATCGGCACGCCGAACTTGTCGCGCAGCGCCGCGGCGCCACCGCAGTGGTCCATGTGGCCATGGGTGACAAAGATCTTCTCCAGCCGGCCACCGACCTGCTGCAACGCCTGCTCGATACGCGCCAGGTCGCCGCCCGGATCGACCACCGCGGCCGCCCCGCTCTTCTCGCACAGCAGGACCGTGCAGTTCTGCTGGAATGCCGTCACCGGCACGATGGCGATCTTCATCATGGGGAGTACAACCGGAAGTGCGGGAGTGGGCGCGGAGAATACCACAGCGGGCTTTCGCCCTTCGGCCCCGATGCCCGTGGCGACGCCTCTCGCGAACGGAAAAATTGCACCACATTGACCCGCCGTCACACTCCCCAAACAATCCCGGGCTGGCACAAAACAGACCCGGGCTGGCACAAAACAGAGTTGGAGCAATCGATGCGCAAGGTGGGGACCATTCGCGAAATCTGGCGCTATCCGGTGAAAGGCATGGCTGGCGAGCAGGTGGAGCGCTGTCAGCTGGGGCCGATGGGACTCGCCGGCGACCGCATCTGGGCACTGCGCGATACCGTCCGCGCCGAGATCCAGAGCTGCAAGTTCCGCCCGGAGCTGCTGCGCTGCACCGCCCGCTGCAGCAGCGACGCCAGCGAAGCCGGCGCACCCATCGCCGTGCAGTTTCCGGATGGCGCCGAACTCGACAGCGACAACCCGACCATCAACTCCCGGCTGTCGACGCTGGTCGGGCATGCCTCGACCCTGGAAGCGCTGCGCCCCGATGCCGACAGCGCGCTGTTCAAGCGTCACCGCGACGGCAGCGAGCGCTGGCTCGACGAACTGAAAGCAACCTTTGAGCGCACCGATAACGAACCCCTGCCGGAATTCTTCGACGACTTCCCGGCCGCCGCGGCCGAGTATGTCTCGCTGCCGGGCTCCTTCTTTCTGGTGACGCCGTTCCATCTGCTGACAACGGCGACGCTGGCGCATCTGCAAAGCCTCCATCCGGTGGCCGACTGGGATCGACGCCGCTTTCGCCCCAACGTCGTCATCGACACCGAGCCCGGTCTGGAGGGTCTGGTGGAACAGGCGTGGGTCGGTGGGAAACTACAGCTCGGCGACGCGATCATCGACTGCGTTTCAACCACACCGCGCTGCGGTGCCATCACCCGGGCTCAGCGCGACTTCGGCGCCGACACCGCGTTGCTGCGCACGGTCGTACGTGAAGCCGACCAGAACGTCGGCATCTACGGCAGCGTCACCAACCCCGGCGAACTGCGCACCGGCGACGCCATCTACCTGCTCTGAGCAGGCACCGACAGGCTCCCGTACACCGGGCCGCTCGGTTGCCAATACAAGAGCTCTCGGCTAAAGTGCGCGCCTCGCGAAACGGCCGGTTACGGCCTGCAAAACGTTACTGCCGAAGTGGCCGAGCGGTTGACTCGGAGCGTCAGCGAAGAGAGCGCCCGAATGGGCGATAACGCGCACGCCGGCGTGCCCCGGCTGCAGGAAAAGGCAGAGATCACTGCCAACGATTACTGGTGAGGTGGCCGAGCGGTTGAAGGCGCACGCCTGGAAAGCGTGTATACGTTAATAGCGTATCGAGGGTTCGAATCCCTCCCTCACCGCCAGTAGTAAATAAAAAGCCCGGCCTTGAGCCGGGCTTTTTATTTACCTGTCGGTCGAGGTCGGGTGAGAACCCTCCGGTTCGACAAACTCGCAAAGCGAGTTTGCAACGAGCCGCACAGCGGCGAAGCCCCCGCAGGGGGTCGAAACCGCTAAAGCGGTTTCGATTCATCCCGACCGGCGTACCGCCGTAGCACAGACCGACCTACTGGCCAGAAGGCACAACTCCCCCCGCCTCCACCACCCACTCCGCCTCCTCGAACTCCCCGATCAACCGGATCTCCACCCCCGGCGCCGCGCTGTCGATGATCGCCTTCACCACCGGATCATGCTGCCCCTCCATCGCATCGCGGACGGCCTTGCTCTCCCAGCTGGCGATCGCCAGCAGCACGCTGGGGTCACCGATCTTGCGGTGCAGTCGGGTACCGCGCGCACCCGGCGCCCGCTGGATGATGCGACTGGCGCGCACCCAGGCATCGGCGTAGGCCTCGGCCGTGTGGCCCGGTTTCACTTTCACTTCAAACAGGAATTTCATCGCCCTCTCCTCGCATCGAGCGGGCCGGGCGCGTCACTGCATCTTCAGTTCGAGATAGCGCTCTTCCAGCTCGACATAGCGCTGCTGCAACGACTGCAACTCGGATTGCGCGCCCTGCAACTGATCGCGCAACGCCGTGCTGTCACCGCCGTCGAGCAGCCCGGCCTGCAACCGCCGATTCTCCTCCTCAAGCACGGTGATCGCACTGAGCATCTCGCGGCTTTCGCGAGTCAGGTCGGAGACCAGCTGCTGCAGCTCCTGCTGCTCGGCGCCACCGCCGTCCGCCTGCTCGCGCAGCAGCTGGTTTTCGTCCAGCGTTCGGTTCAGCTCATCCTCGAGCAATCGAGTGCAGGTCTCCGACTCTTTCAGGAACCGCGCCTGCCGGTCGAGCTGCTTCTGCAACTCGGCGATGGCGGCATCCTTCTGCTCGATCGATTGCGCCTCGGCCAGTTGCTTCTTCAGCTGCAGGATCACCTTGTGCTGATCGACCGCCATATTGCGCAGCCGGTTCACTTCATCCTGGTTGACGATGACACGCTGCGCCGGAGCGGCTCGCTGCTCCTGCTCGGGATTGCGCGTCATGAATTCGCCAAGCCTGGCGTAGACATCGTTGTACTGGTGCAGCAGCGCGTCGAACTCGCTGCCACCGCCGAGCGTCTGACCGAGCGCGCGCAGCTCCTCCAGATAACCGTCGGCGCGACTGCTGGCCTCGTGCCAGCGCTTCTCGCCATCGAAGTAAAGCTGGCGGAAGCGTTCGAGATTGGCGATCTGCCGGCGCTGGCTGTCGATGGTCTGCTGCAGTGCCGACGCCTCATCACCCGCACCAGCGTCAGGTTCAACAGCGGGCACCGGCGCGTGTTGCTGGTAGAAGTCGATGATGGCGCCGAGCTTGGCGCCGATCACATCCCAGTCACAGCCCTTGCCCTCGGTCGCCTCCCACGACTCCTTCTCGGCGATCAGCAGTGCATAGCGCAGCGCCAGTGCCTGCCGCTCCAGCGGCGAATCGGGTGCGATGTCGAGCACGATGTCGCGATCGGGCTGCAGGCTAAGGTGCTGGTTGCGCGTGGCGGTGATCTGCTCTTCGAGGTAGTCGGCGAAATCGCGGCTCTGGCGGCGCATCGCCGCCAGCTCGCTGCGCGCCTCCGTGGCTTCCGAGCGCGCGCCCCGCAGCACCTTGCGCAGCGACACCACCTTCGCTTCCAGCGCGGCAATCAACTCGCGCAGGCCGCGCACATGAAACAGCAGGAACAGGCAGGCGATGAGCAACAGCAGCCCGAACTCCAGGCCTGCCAGCAGGATCCAGCGAGAGTCTGCCATTTCAGATTCCTGCCGCCACTGCGGCATCGGCCGGAAAGAGTCCGGCGCCCCAAGTCAAAAACGAATCGACGAAGTGTAGTTAAGCTTCTGAATCCGCACCATTATTGTTGGAACCAGCGAGGATTGTCGGCGATCCCCGGCCGGCTGCTGCGCCACGGATTGATGTCGAGCCCACCGCGGCGCAGGTAGCGCGCCGACACGGTCAGCTGCTGAGGCCGGCAGCGCTGCCAGAGATCGGCGAACATCCGCTCGACACACTGCTCGTGAAAATCCTGATGCTGGCGAAACGAGACGATGTAGGCCAGCAGCCCGACCGGGTCGATCGGCGCACCGGTGAGCTCGATCGCCACCCCACCCCAATCGGGCTGACCGGTCACCGGGCAGCGCGAACGCAACAGCCGACTGAAATAGCG
Organism: uncultured Verrucomicrobiaceae bacterium; assembly: GCA_964638025.1. Lineage (GTDB taxonomy): Bacteria > Pseudomonadota > Gammaproteobacteria > Pseudomonadales > CAMLJR01 > CAMLJR01. Next base: position 12,194 of record CAZWXW010000047.1, on the reverse strand, counting down.
CTGCCTCGTCACCTCACCGGCGACGACCCGCAACAGCGACGGATCGGGCGCATAGCATTCGGTGGCCAGCTCGAACTCGTCGAGACAGATACCTTCGGGTTCAGCCAGCGCAAATCGTGGCCACTGTGCCGGCAACCGGATCGCCACCTCGACCGCCGCACCGACGCAACTGGCCAGGTCGGTGGCGATGGTGTCGCGCACCGTCTGCGCCGACTCGAAGCGATGCATGTTCAGCGAATTGAGATAGAGCTTCAGCGATTTCGATTCGACGATCGCCGGAGAGTCGGCCGGCACGCGAAACTCGCCCCAGGCCACCCGCGGCTTGCCCTGCGGATCGAGCCAGGAGAGTTCGTAGGCGTTCCAGACATCCCAGCCAGTGAACGGCAATGACTCCAGCCCCAGTGCCAGGCGCCCATCGCTACGTGCTATCGGACAGAGCAGCGCCGGATCGTAGTCGGCCTCGTAGTCGACAGCCTTGCCGAGCAACAGATCATCGCGCTGCATGACGCCCCTCCCGCATCACTGCCGCAACCGCTTGCCGCTGCGCAGCAGATGCAGGCTGTAAACATAGGCGACCACCGTGAACAGGCCGATCATCGCGAAGGCCAGGCGAATATCGACATCGCTGTGGCCGAGCAGGCCGTAGCGAAATACGTTGACGATGTAGAGCATCGGGTTCAGCTGCGACAGGCCGGCCCAGAAGTCGGAGAGCATGTCGATCGAGTAGAAGACGCCACCGAGATAGGTCAGCGGCGTCAGCACGAAGGTCGGCACGATCGAGATGTCATCGAAACTGTTGGCGAAGACGGCGTTGATGAAACCGGCCAGCGAGAAGAACAGCGTGGTCAGCAGCACGATGCCGATCGTCACACCGAGGTGATGAATCTGCAGGTCGGTGAAGAACAGCGACAGCAACGTGACGATGACACCGACACAGAGCCCACGCAGCACACCGCCGGTGAGATAGCCGATCAGGATGGTGTGGTTCGACACCGGCGACACCAGCAGCTCCTCGATGAAGCGCTGGAACTTGGCGCCGTAGAACGACGACACCACATTGGCATAGGCGTTGGTCACCACCGCCATCATGATCAGCCCCGGCACGACGAACTGGATGTAGCTGAAGCCGCCCATGTCGCCGATGCGCGAGCCGATCAGGCGGCCGAAGATGACGAAGTAGAGCGTCATCGTGATCGCCGATGGCAGCAGCGTCTGCATCCAGATGCGGGTGAAGCGCCGCACCTCCTTGCGCACGATGGTGGAGAAGGCGGTCCACTCGGTTCGCCAGTGAATCATGCGCGCTTCTCCTCGCTCGATACCGCCATGTCCGCCTGCGCACCGCCGTTGTTGCGCGCCAGCAGCGACACGAACAACTCTTCAAGCCGATTGGACTTGTTGCGCATGCTGACGACATGCAGACCGCGCTCGGAGAGCTGGCGAAAAACGTCGTTGAGGTTGTCGCCGCGCTCGATCTCTATCTCGATCGAATGGCTGTCGATGCGCTTGCCGTCGATTGCCGACAGGTCGATATCGGCACCGACCTCCTCCCGCAGGTCGAGGATGAAGTGCTCTTTCTGCAACCGTGCCAACAGGCTTCGCATGTTGGTGTTCTCGATCAGCCGACCGTGGTCGATGATGGCGATGTTGCGGCAGAGGCTCTCCGCCTCCTCCAGATAATGGGTGGTCAGGATGATGGTGGTGCCCTGCCCGTTGATCTCGCGCAGGAACTCCCACATCGAACGGCGCAGTTCGATATCGACGCCAGCGGTCGGCTCGTCGAGGATCAGCAGGCGCGGTTCATGCACCAGCGCGCGCGCGATCATCAGCCGGCGCTTCATGCCGCCCGACAGGTTGCGCGCTGGCTGGTCGCGCTTGTCCCAGAGACCGAGCCGCTTCAGGTAGTGCTCGGTGCGCTGATGCGCCAGCTCGCGCGACAGGCCGTAGTAGCCGGCCTGGTTGCTGACGATCTCGAACACCTTCTCGAATTGCGAGAAGTTGAACTCCTGCGGCACCACGCCGAGATAGCGTTTGGCACCGGGAAAGTCGACATCGATATCCTTGTCGAAGACTCGCACGCTGCCGCCGCTCTTGCGCACCAGCGAACAGATGATGCCGATCGTGGTCGACTTGCCAGCGCCATTCGGGCCGAGCAACGCAAAGAAGTCGCCCTCGGCGACGTCGAGATCGATCCCCTTCAACGCCTCGAAGCCGTTGCCGTAGACCTTGGTCAACCCGCGAATCTGCAGTGCTGTCGACATCTTGCTCCCCGATCAACCGGTCGCGACCGACCCCGGTAAAAGGCCAGCAATCTAGGGACTGCCCCCCGCGAACGCAAGAGCGCCCGGCCGCTTCGCAACATACCAAGGTTAAGAGCGAGACATATAAAAGAGGGACGAAGAACAGCCGCGCCGCAGCGACACCCGGGGAGTCACGGCACAGAACGAAAGACAGGGGTGGGACAGCAGAGAAAAATTGGAGCGGGAAACGAGGCTCGAACTCGCGACCTCAACCTTGGCAAGGTTGCGCTCTACCAACTGAGCTATTCCCGCTTACCCTGACAGATGCCAGAGTGAGATGGCGTCCCCTAGGGGATTCGAACCCCTGTTACCGCCGTGAAAGGGCGGTGTCCTAGGCCTCTAGACGAAGGGGACTCCAGGAACTTCACCGTTCGCCAAGGGCTTACGGCTTACTGCATTCACAACCCGCTTTCACCATGGCTGCTACATTTCGCTGCCAGCGCAATATGTTACGGCGGTGGCGTCGAAGTGGCGCGCATTCTATGTAGCACCCAAACAAAGGTCAAGCGTCAGCTTTCACTTTTCTTCAGGGCGCGCAAACCGTATCCAGCCCACCGCCCCGACCACCTGACCCCGGCCTATCAAAACGCCGCGAGCGTCTACACTTAGCGCGCCTTCCCCGAGTGCCTATCCATGACAACGGCAACAATCAGCCCATGACAACGACAACAATCATCATCGCCGTCGCCGCAGCCCTGTTCATCATGATGGCGGTGGTCTTCACCATGCAGCAGATCGAAAAGTCGAATCGCGATCGGCAGGCGCTGGCTGCCTCACTGAAGTCGCGCAACCGCTCGTTCCAGTATCTGCTCGACGGTTTCCCTGACGGCTTTCTGAGCCGCGACCTGAAACAGCTGGTCTGCCGCTGCCTGCTGGAAGGGTTGGAGCAACTGGCCAAGGTGGAGCCGCGCGACACCCAGCTGCAACAGCAACAGCTGCAGATCCAGGACAAGCTCGCGCAGCTGGCCCAGCAGCCCGACAGCAACAGCTACCAGCCGCTGACCAACCCGGCGCAGGTGCAAGAGGTGCAGAAGCTGCTCGGCAGCCTTGCCAACGTGGTGCAGAAACTCGGCGAAAGCGGCCGCCTGCAGCCGGCGCAATCGCAGCACTACGGCAAGCAGATCCGCCGGCTGGTGACACGGGTCGCACTCGACTCGCACGTCACCGCGGCGCAAAACGCAGAGCGCGAAGGCAAACCGCGGCTGGCCGAGCATCATTACAAGCTCGCCGTCGACAAGATGATGAAAGACAACAGCGACGGCTTCTATGCCGCGCAGATCGTCAACGTCCAGCAGCGCATCGCCCTGCTGGAGAGCGCACCGGCCGAGCAGGCCAGCGCAACGCCGACCGCTGATGCCTGGAAAGGGTTTGGCGAAGAGAAACAGGAATGGAAGAAGAAGTCGGTTTACGACGAGTGAGTTGCGCTCACTCGTCCGGCTTGAGCCGAATCGACAGCGAATTGATGCAATAGCGCAGGCCGGTGGGCGCCGGACCGTCGTTGAAAACATGGCCGAGATGTGCGCCGCAGCGCTGGCACATGACCTCGGTGCGCACCATGCCGTAGCTGGTGTCCCGCTGCTCCTCGATACAGGTCTCGTTCAACGGCTGGAAAAAACTCGGCCAACCGCAACCGGCATCGAATTTGGTCAGCGATTCGAACAGCGGCTCACCGCAGCAGCGGCAGTCGTAACGGCCGTCGCGCCACTCGTTCCAGTACTCGCCGGTGAACGGCCGCTCCGTGCCCTTCTCGCGACAGACCTGATACTCCGCCTCGCTCAGTTGCTCGCGCCACTCCTGCGCGCTCTTCTGTACGTTCTTCTCAACGTCTTTCATCCACCCTCCTCGTTCACCAACCCTCTTCTTCTACCGCCGCGGCGCAATAGCGCCACCCCGCCCTTTCACCTACACTATGGCGCCAATTTAGCGCCATTTTTCCGGTGTTTGCGAGCATGACCAAGTACTTCAAGTCGGACAAGCTGAACAATGTCTGCTACGACATCCGCGGCCCCGTGCTGCACGAAGCGATGCGGATGGAAGAAGAGGGGCATCGCATCCTCAAGCTCAACATCGGCAACCCGGCACCGTTTGGTTTCAACGCGCCCGACGAAATCATTCAGGACGTGATCCGCCTGCTGCCGCAGAGCCAGGGCTACAGCGACTCGAAAGGCATTCACCCGGCGCGCAAGGCGATCATGCAGGAGTGCCAGACGCGCGGCATTCGCGGCGTCGACATCAACGACATCTACCTCGGCAACGGCGTCAGCGAACTGATCTCGGTGGCAACACAGGCGCTGCTGAATAACGGCGATGAGGTACTGATCCCGTCGCCGGATTATCCGCTGTGGACCGCCTCCACGCGGCTCGCCGGCGGCAAGCCGGTGCACTACCGCTGCGACGAACAGGCTGACTGGACGCCCGATCTGGCCGACATCCGCGCCAAGATCAGCAATCGCACCAAGGCGATCGTCATCATCAATCCGAACAACCCGACCGGCGCCGTCTATCCGCAAGAGGTGCTGGACGAACTGGTCGAGATCGCGCGCCAGCACCAGCTGGTGATCTTTGCCGACGAAATCTACGACAAGATTCTCTACGACGGCACCGAACATATCCCGCTGGCGCGCATCGCCGAGGATCTGCTCTGCGTCACCTTCAACGGCCTGTCGAAATCCTACCGGCTGGCCGGTTTTCGCTGCGGCTGGATGATCATCTCCGGCGCCAAGCAGCGCGCTTCGGACTACATCGAAGGTATCAATACGCTGACGTCGATGCGCCTGTGCGCCAACGTGCCGGCGCAGCACGCGGTACAAACAGCGCTCGGCGGCTATCAAAGCATCAACGACCTGGTGCTGCCGACTGGCCGCCTCGGCCGCCAGCGCGATGTGGCCTGGGAGATGCTGAACGCGATCCCCGGCGTCAGCTGCGTCAAGCCGAAAGGCGCGCTCTACATGTTCCCGCGACTCGACCCGAAGAAGTTCAAGATCAACAACGACGAGCAGCTGGTACTCGACCTGTTGCGCCAGGAGAAGATCCTGCTGCTGCAGGGCTCGGCGCTGAACTGGCCGGAACCCGACCACCTGCGGGTCGTCTTCCTGCCGCAGATCGACGATCTGTCGATGGCGATCGAGCGGCTCGGCAACTTCCTGTCGCGCTACAGCCAGTAAAGCCGGGCGCCGACGGCATGAGCGATCTGCACATCGACGACTTCTATCGCGATACGGCGCTGATCCTGCTGCGCCTCTACAGCCTGTTTCCGCGCCCGCAGATTCTGTTCGTCGAGGATATCTGCGGCAGCGCCGAACCGGATGAGTTCGGCATGCCACCGGCGCGCCAGCAGGCCTGCTTCAGCAGCATGGTCTGGCTCGGCCAGCAGGGCTTCCTGCGCTATGAATCGACGCTGCGGCAGGAGGGGTTGGATCAGGCTGTGCTGACCGAGCGCGGCTTTCTGCTGCTCGCATCGAGCACGCTGTTGCCGGAGACCAACACCACCAACGATATGTCGGAATCGCTCCCCGAATCGCTGCAACGCGAAGCGAACAGCAATATCGCCCGCCTGCGTCGCGCGCTGCAGGCCGGTTCGACGCCGCTGGGCCGCTGCATGCTGGCGCTGCTCGACCAGTCCAGACACTGACCCACTCCACGCTGGCCGATGGTGGCGGATCGCCCCTACAATGCCCGCTCAGCTGTCACGCCATCACACAACGAACATAAGCGTCCGGCGCAGCGACAGCGATGGAGCGGACGATGACCACCGCCGACAGCACCAATCGCGACCAGCCCAGCGTCCGCCTGCCCGAGTCGGAACAGCTCTTTTGCGGTTTCGTCATCGACGAGCAGGGGCAGGAGCGCGCCATTACCGAGGCGATGATTCGCGAAGCCTGTCTGGCGCTGGAACAGGCCGCCATCACCGGGTTGCACGCACACCTGCCGCGCTGAGCAATTGCCACTGCCGCACAGAAAGCTCCCCGCCCAGCTCCACCTCGAACGCCGCCAACTCACGCCGAACCGGATAGTGGCGACGCAATGCATCAAACGCAGCGCCGCCAGCATCGTCGCGCAACGCCGCACGCATCCGCGCATCATCGGTGCGAATGTCGCAGGCCTGCAGCACGGCGCTGCGCAGTAACGCCACCTCATCGAGCGCGGCATCCAGCAGCAGCCGGGGGGGCGCCCCTGCGTCATCGAGCTCCGGCAGCGGCAATCCGAAATGGCGACAGCAGGCTTCCAGCACCCGGCGCGTGCCGGCCAGCTTGCCGTCCAGGCTGTAGCCGGCAATATGCGGGGTGCCCAGACGCACTCGCTCAAGCAGATCAACGCTGATCGCCGGTTCCCCTTCCCAGACATCGAGCACGACATCGAGATCGGCCGAGCGCCGCAGACGCTGCAGCAGCGCGGCGGTGTCGATCACCCCGCCGCGACCGGCATTCAACAGCAGAGTGCCCGGCCGCAACGCCGCGATACGCGCCGCATCGAGCAGGTGCCAGGTGGGATGATCGCCGCCGCGCGTCAGCGGCGTATGCAGGCAGACAACATCGGCAGCCAGCACTTCATCGAGCGAACGGCTTGGCACCACCGACCCGGCAACCAGCGGGTCGCAGCCGATCACGTCGATACCGAGCGCGGACAACCTGCACGCCAGCCGCCCGCCGACATTGCCCAGCCCGACGATGCCGACATGGCGTCGCCGACCCAGCAGTGACTCAAGCAAATCACCGGTGACAGCGAGCGCGCTCAGAATGTACTCGACCACCGACTCCGCATTGCAACCGGGCGCCGATGCCACCGCGATTCCGGCAGCGCGCAACCAGTCGAGATCGAGATGGTCAGTACCGATGGTTGCGGTACCGACAAACTGCACGCGACTGCCATCGAGCAGCGCACGATCAACACGGGTGACCGAGCGCACCAGCAGCACATCGGCATCGCGCACATCGGCCGCCGACAGGGTGCGCCCCGGCAGCACGCGCACCTCGCCGAGCGGCGCAAACCATTCGCGCACGCGCGGCATGTTTTCATCGGCAACGATGGTCAGTCCGGACACTGTTCAACCTCGCAGGCAACAGAAGATTCGATGGCAAAAAACTGTCGCCATCTGACCCCAAAAATCACGAATGCGCATAAGAAAATATGTTTGGAGAACCGCTCGCGAACTTTCTATACTCCAGTTCAGTCGAAGTTCAAGACGCCGATATCACCGCTATACCATCTGTTTGACGGATATCCGGTCGGCGATGGTTTGCCCGGGAGGCGGTCATCAACAGACGAATCAGCTGCGCGGCCTTACGGCGGCAGCCTTCGCTCAGGAGTATGGCCATGACCCTCGTCCCTCCCCCGGCAGACAGCACTCTCGACAACGTCTTCGATCTCTTCTCGGGCAGGCCACTCTCCGAACTGTGCGGCGAGCAGGTGATCCGCCTGTCGCCCGAGCACGACGGTCTCTCGATGCTCTACTCCAACCGCCACACCTCGCCGAACAAGCTCTACGCCATGAAGATCGCCGCGTGGGGATTGTGCGCCGATGGCAGCGTGGTCGGGCTGGTGCCGTGGCTGAACCGCTTCACGCCCTGCCCCGATCTCGATGACCCCGAAACTGGCCAGTGGGAGGGGTACTACAACCCCGCCACCGACACCATTTTCTTCGAAGCACCGGACCACAAGGTGGCTGAACTGGAATACGCGGCCGACTTCTTCGACGCCCGTCCGGATCATCCGAATCCGATCGTGCAGGAGATTCCCGACACCATCGGCACGCACGCCATGCTGGTCGGTGACGACAACCAGACGCTGATCCTGACCGAAGTGCTGAGCTGGCGCCTGCTCAACGACGGCACCGTCGAGGCCATGCTGATCGACGAGCACAGCATTCACGCCACACCGGTGCTGCCCGGCGACGAATGCCTCTACGCGGCCCGCAACAATCCGCGCTTCCGCTACTTTTTCCAGCACCACATCGCCAACCAGATCAAGTCGGAAGACCCGACGGCGATGGCGGCGATCGCGATGCTGTTCGACGCGTAGCCGCTCCTCACGCAGCAGTTCGGCTCAGGTGCCCTTGCGAATGAAGTAGAGGAACTGTCCGTTCGTCTCCTGCTGCAACAACAGGTCGTGACCGAGGAAACGACAGAACTTGGGAATATCGCGACGGGTGGACGGATCGGTGGCGACGACCTTCAGTACGGCGCCAACCGCGATATCGCGCACGGCGTTGTGCAGCAGCATCACCGGCTCCGGGCAGAACAGGCCGCTGGCATCAAGCAGCTGATCAAACGCCGGCGCACGCTCTTCGGAAGCACTGGCTCCAGAAGCCTTGGCGACGACAGAACTGTCGCCGGGAATGGCTGAACTCACTGTGAAGATCTCGCGCTAAGGGTTGGAAACGACGACTGTTTTGCGAGCGGACGCTATTTTGCAGAAGGCAGGGAAGGTTGCAATACTGCCCCAACGCCGCCCAGCGCAGGAGGTTGGCATGAACGCTACAGACCTGCCCGATGATTACCGCGACCTGTTCAGTCGCGGCACACTCGAACTGACATTCAAAGCCCTTCGCAACTATCGGCCATCACTGGCTTTGTCAATTCAGAACGCATTGGCCAAGGCGTACCCGCGCGACGACTACCACACCGGGCTGAGCGCCGCCGAACTGCCGCTGGAGAGCAGCGTGGTCGATGCGGTGATTCAGGCGCTGTCGTCTCTCGGCAGCCAGCGGGTCGGCAACGGCCGCGACGATCGCATCGATCTGGTGGTTGTTCGCAGCCTGCTGCTGGACTGGATGATGCTGGCACGCGAGCGCGACGAGGCGCATTGAACGTCAACACCGCGCACTACGCTCTCAGGCCCAGCGCGGCCAGCTCGCCTCTCGGCACGATGCTGCAGCTCTCGGTCACGGTGTCGAACACGATGACAGCCGCCCTGCTCTGCAACTGCGCGCGCACCTGCGCCACCTTCTCGGCCAGGCTCCACTCCAGCTCGCCGTAATCGGTTCCCTCGCGGGCGATGAAGGCCTCGATCACCCCCTGCAAGGCCTCCGGCGACAGCGCCGTCGGCGGAACCAGCACCGGCTCGATCAGCGCGTCAGACATGGGTGATGAATTCGTCGGCACTGATATCTGCACCGCCGAGGATGCGCTTGACGCGCTCGATCTTGTCGGCCATCGAATCCTCGCGATCGGTGCGCGTGCCGAGCTTCAGTGTCGAGGTGATGCGCGGCGCCCCCATCTCGTGGATGCGGTTATGGCAGCGCTTGATGGCCTCCATCACCTCATCCCATTCGCCTTCGATGTTGGTGCCGTAGGCATGCATCGAGTGGTTCAGCTCCATGTCGATCAGGATGCGCTGGCATTCGGCAATGTAGGGCGCCAGCGACTCACCGACGCCGAGCGGAATCACACAGAAATCGACGATCACTTTCATGGCGATATCCTCTTATATGTGACCCCCGGCAGCACCCATTTTCGAAGCCGGCAGAGATCGTGGTTTGAACGGCGTTAATACTATACTGGCCGCCCCGTTCACGGAGCCCGGCCGATGACCCGCAGCGAAACCATTGTCTTCACCTTCATCGGTGCCGACCGTCCCGGTCTGGTGCAGACGCTCTCCGACACCGTCGCCCGCAACAAAGGCAACTGGCTCGAAAGCCGGATGAGCACGCTGGCCGGCCAGTTCGCCGGCATCGTCGAGGTGGCGGTGGCAACGGAGCAGGTGACGAAGTTGCGCGACGGGCTGGCGGCGCTCGCCAGTGAAGGGCTGACCGTGGTGCTGGCCGGCAGCAGTGCGGCGATCGACGACAGCGCGACGCGGCGACTGCGCCTCAGCATCATCGGTCCGGATCGCCCCGGCATCGTGCGCGAGGTTTCCGGCGCGCTGGCCGCGCACCAGATCAATGTGCTGGAGATGGATACCTCGATCACCAGCGCACCGATGAGTGCCGAGCCGCTGTTCGAGGCGATGGCCGAAATCCGCGTGCCGAAGAGTCTGAACCTGAGCGACCTGAACGGTCGTCTCGACGAGATCGCCGACGCACTGACGATCGATATCGATCTGGAAGAGTCGCTGCGCTGAGGAGGGGTTTCAGGCGAACGGGCTTTCCCGCGTCCATTCGCAGCGCATCGACAGCGCGCCACTGCCCGGTTCATGCACACCGGTAGTCGCCTCCCAGACGAAGGTGTGGACACCGTTGAACTCGGTCTCCAGATGCACCGTCGCCGACACCCAGTACATCTGCCGCAGCAGCTGCTCGAAGCTGCGAATCCACTGTTCCCACTCGTACTCGACGCCGACATAGGAGCTGCCGAACGGCACCACGTCGGTGTGCACCGCATCGAGTGTCGCCACCGCGGTCGGCAGCGCGAACATCTCGCGACTCAGCAGCGGCCAGTCGTCAACGCTGGGCAGCTCGCTCAGGGCGCGGCGATTGATGTCGCGGCGGTGATGCGCCTCATCGGGACGGTTGGCGAACAACTGATCCCTGATGCAGCCGTAGACGATCGATTCCTGACTCATGGCGTATCCGCTTCTTATGAGGTGCGGGGTATGAGGTGCGAGGCCCATATTCAGGCGCGGCCCAAAGTAACAAACGCGCGCGGCAGCGCCAAGCGCGGAAGCCTGACACTTGTGATCAATCGCGCAGCCAGCGCCACGCCACCGCGAGCGCAACCAGTGACGTCACCGAGGCCAGCGCGAATGTCAGCGACTGGCTCCAGTTCCACAGCAGCCCGCTGCAGACGGCGCCGAGCGCGCCACCGGCGCCATAACTGAGCCCGCTGTAGAGCGCCATTCCCTGCCCCTCGTTACCGCCAACGAACAGCCGTCGCACCGTGTCGACGGCACAGGCGTGATAGCTGGCGAAGGTGGCGACATGCAGCAGCTGCGCGAACAGCAGCAGCGGCAGGTTGTCGACGAACCAGCCGATCAGCAGCCAGCGCAGCACCGCCAGCGCGAGGCTGGTCAGCAGAATCGCGCGCACGCCGAAACGCTGCAGCAGCCGGTGCATGACCAGGAAGATCAGCACCTCGGCGACGACACCGACCGACCACAGCAAGCCGGTCTCAGTGCGACTGTAGCCATGCTGTTCGAGATAGATGCTGAAGAAGGTGTAGTACGGGCCGTGCGCCAGCTGCAGCAGCAGGCAGACGGCGAAGAAGGCGATCACCACCGGGCGCTTCAGCACCTGCAGCAGCGGTTCGCGCCGGGCACCCGCCTCTGCCGATGCCGCGGGCGCCTCCGCGACCGACAGCGACACCAGCAGCATGCCCAGCAGCAGCGCCGCCATCAAAGCCGGCAGCCAGTGCAGGCTGATCACATCGAACAGAAAACCGAACCCGGCAACGACGGCGATGAAGCCGATCGAGCCCCACACCCGGATCAGGCTGTAGCGCTGGTGACGGCTGCCGAGATGGCCCAGCGTCAGCACCTCGAACTGCGCCAGCACGGCGTTCCAGAAGAAGGTGTAGCCGACCATGATCAGCGTCAGCGCCAGCGGGTCGCGGCGCCAGAACACCAGCAGGAAGATCAGCAGCGCACCGCAGGCGCCGGCGCGGATCACCGGCACGCGCCGGCCGGAGCGGTCAGCCAGCCAGCCCCACAGGCTGGGCGCGACGATCTTGGTGGCGTGCTGGATGGCGATGATGGCGCCAATCGCCGCCGCGCCGAACCCCAGCTCCTTCAGGTAGAGCGGCCAGAACGACATCCAGATGCCGACCAGCGCGAAGTAGATCGCGTAGAAGGCGGAGAGTCGCCAGTAGGGTGCGGTGGCGGGAGCGGCGACGGAAACCAAGCGCCGGCCTCAGCCGATATGGCCGGGAATCACCGGAGTCGGGCAGCGGACGTCCGCGTTCTGCGCGCGCTGGCGCAGCGCGTGGTCGATCAGCACCAGCGCCAGCATCGCCTCGGCGATCGGCG
>CAZWXW010000046.1:0-25859 GCA_964638025.1 uncultured Verrucomicrobiaceae bacterium | reverse complement strand
CGATGACGATCTTCAGGCCGTTGTACTGCGGCGGGTTGTGGCTGCCGGTCACCATGACGCCGGTCTGGGTGCCGAGCTGGTGGGTGGCGAAGTAGAGCAGCGGCGTCGGTGCCAGACCGATATCGACAACATCGCGGCCGCTGTCGCGCAGCCCCTGGATCAGCGCGTCGGCGATGGTCGGGCTGCTGTCGCGGCCGTCGCGGGCGACGACGACGGTCTGCTGGCCGCGATCGACCGCCTCGCTGCCGATCGCCAGACCGATCTGGCGCACGATCTCCGGCGTCAGCTGGTGCTGGGCGACGCCGCGAATGTCGTAGGCGCGGAAGATGGTCGCCGGCAGTTCGATGACCGCCTCCTCCACCTCCTCGACGATCGCCGGCGCGGGTGGCGGCACCACCGGTGCCGGCCCGGGCGCGGCGGCAACCGGTGCCGCCTTGCGCTGCGCCAGGCGTTCGCGCAGCGCGGCAAATCCCGGCAGGTCGGTGGCGGTGCCACCGGCCAGCCCTGCCATGTTGCGCGCCAGCGCCTTGCGGAATTCGCTGGCCGTGATCAGCGCACCGAGCAGCACGCCCGCAATACTGAGTGCCAGCGCCAGATAGAGCGGCAGCGCCGACTGCCCCATCTCATCGGTCCACGCCACTGACGGACTGACTCGCAGCTGCCAACTCGGGATGGTGAGATCGACGACACCACCCGCACTGACGCCACCACCGCCCACCGACAGCGCCACGCGCTGGCCACCATTTTTCTGCAGCAGCTCCACCTTGCCGCGATTGCCAAGATGGCGCTGCAGCAGCTCCGACAGCTGACCCACTGGCAGCCGCACCAGCAGCGCACCGCTGGCATGCTGTTCGCCGGTAGCCATCTGCGCCTGCGCGAAACCGATCACCTGCTCGGCGTCGATGGTGTAGACCTCGGGGTCGACCGCCTCGCCGCTGGCGGCGCGCCGCACCATGTCGACCTCGATGTTGTTGCGCAGCCCGGAGCTGGCGGTATCGAGCCCGGCAATGCCGAGCGGACCGAGCGGCACCAGCGTCAGGCTCTGCGCCTCGGGAAAGACCAGCCGCGCCAGATTGGTGGCATCGCCACCGGCCGCCAGCAGCGGCAGATCGGCCGCCGCCGCTTTCAGCCGGCTGCGGTACTGCGCCGCCCAGCCTTCGATCAGCGCCTTCTGCGTCTCCATCAACTGTTCGGTGGCGCGGGTGCGCTGCTGGGCGTTGTGGGTCGGCAGGTCGTAGATCAGCAGGAAGACATAGCAGGCGCCGACCGCCAGCAGGCCGACCAGGGCGCCACGCAGCACCAGGCGGATCAGGGTGTTCTGGTCATTGCGGGGGGAGAGCGAGCTAGCAGCGGGCTTCTTGGCCATTCCATGCGTTCCAACTGGTCTGTAAAGAGGGCACCCGATTCGGGAGGTCGCTGATTTATCGACTGATTTTAGAAGAATCGTTTTATCGGCTCAGCGCGCCGGAGAATGATGGTCGCCACCCCGGGTGTTGTCCACTGCCGGGGGTCGGGAATTTTCACCGGGCGATCAGGCCAATTGCGGCAGGCGCTGGCGCGCGATCAGCGCCACCAGCTCGCGCGCCAGCTGCTGCTTGGAGCAGCGCTCGAACACCATTTCGCCGCTCGACCACAGCGCCAGCACGGCGTTGTCGTCGCTGTTGAAACCGATGCCGGCCGCAGAAACATCGTTGGCGACGATCAGATCGAGCCCCTTCCGTTCCAGCTTGTCGCGCGCGTAATTGGCCACCTGCTGCGTCTCGGCGGCGAAACCGACCGTGAACGGGCGCGGCGAACGGGCGGCGACACTGGCGACGATGTCGGGATTGCGCACCAGCGCGATCGTCATCTGCTCCTGTTGCTGCTTCTTTATCTTCTGATCGGCGACGCTGACCGGCCGGTAGTCGGCCACCGCCGCCGAGGCGATGAAGATGTCGCAGGCGTCGAGACGCGCCATCACCGCGTCATGCATCTGCTGCGCGCTCTCGACATCGACGCGCTGCACCCGCTCCGGCGTCGGCAGGTGCACCGGACCGGCGATCAACGTGGTGATGGCACCGGCATCGGCGGCGGCGCGCGCCAGCGCGAACCCCATCTTTCCCGAGCTGTGATTGCTGATGAAGCGCACCGGGTCGATCGCCTCGCGCGTGGGGCCGGCGGTGATCAGCACGCGCAGGCCGTCGAGCAGCCGCGACTCGAAGCGGGCGGCGATCAGCGTCGCCAGCTCGGTCGGCTCCAGCATCCGGCCGGGACCGACATCGCCGCAGGCCTGGCTGCCCTCGGCCGGGCCGAGCAGCGTCACGCCGCGCGCGCGCAGCGTGTCGGCATTGGCCTGCGTCGCCGGATCGCGCCACATGCCCTGGTTCATCGCCGGTGCCAACACCAGCGGCGCATGGGCGGCGAGACACAGCGTCGTCAGCAGGTCGTCGGCCTGCCCCTGCGCCAGTCGCGCCATCAGGTCGGCCGTGGCCGGCGCGATCAGGATCAGATCGGCCCAGCGCGCCAGCTCGATATGCCCCATCGCCGCCTCCGCCGCCGGGTCGAGCATGTCGGTGTGCACCGGATTGCCGGACAGCGCCTGCAGCGTCAGCGGCGTGATGAACTGCTGCGCCGCCGCCGTCATCACCACGCGCACATCGGCGCCCTGATCCTTCAGCCGCCGCACCAGCTCGGCCGATTTGTAGGCGGCGATGCCGCCGCTGATGCCGAGAAGAATCTGCCGGTTGGCGAGGCTGCTCATGGTGAAAATCCAGGCGCGATCAAAGGTGAAGAACCGAAGTGCGGCTAAGATACGCGCCTGCCTGCGGCGACGGAACCGTTCACAGGCGCATCTCACAGCTGCATCCGCAGATATATAGGAAGCAATGACCCACGGAGGGGCGATGGCAATTACCGACTGGCCGGTTGACGAGCGACCGCGCGAAAAACTGCTGAGCCGCGGCGCCGCCGCGCTCTCCGATGCCGAGCTGCTGGCGATCTTTCTGCGCACCGGCGTCGCTGGCGTCACCGCCGTCGACCTGGCGCGCGACCTGCTGAATCGTTTTGGCGGCCTGCGCCAGCTGCTCGATGCCGATCAGCGCCAGTTCTGCGAAGCGAAAGGGCTCGGCAGCGCCAAGTTCGCGCAGCTGCAGGCGGTGCTGGAGATGGCGCGCCGGCATCTGCACCAGCGCCTGCAACGCGGCGACGCGCTGAGCAGCCCGGCGCTGACTCGCCAATACCTGCAGGCGCGCCTGCGCGACGAGCGCAGCGAAGTGTTCGCCGCGCTCTACCTCGACAGCCAGCACCGCGTACTGGCCTTCGAACCGCTGTTTCGCGGCACGCTCGACAGCGCGGCGGTCTACCCGCGCGAAGTGGTCAAGCGCTGCCTGGCGCACAACGCCGGCGCCGTGATCATTGCCCACAACCACCCCTCCGGCATCGCCGAGCCAAGCCAGTCCGATCGCCGCATCACCGAGCGGCTGCGCGACGCGCTGGCGCTGGTCGACATCCGCCTGCTCGACCATCTCGTCATCGGCGACGGCGAGGCCGTGTCGCTGGCCGAACGCGGTTGGCTATAGATGTTGCCGCTCTTCCGCTCTTCTGATATAAAGTCGCGCTCTTTCGCCCGGACCCCGCCCATTGCGGCCCTGAACCGGGTGGTCGTCGTACCCAAACGACGGCGGCTGCCGCTGTAATGGCAGCGGAATCGAATGAATGACACGGCCCTGCGCGGGACCGTTTACGAGGCAAAGATCATGTCCAGAGTCTGTCAGGTTACCGGCAAGCGTCCGATCACCGGTAACAACGTGTCCCACGCCAAGAACCGCACCAAGCGCCGGTTCCTGCCGAACCTGCACCACCACCGCTTCTGGGTCGAAGGCGAGAAGCGCTTCGTGACGCTGCGCGTGTCGGGCAAAGGTCTGCGCATCATCGACAAGGTGGGCATCGAGTCGGTTCTGACCGACATCCGCGCCCGCGGCGAACAGGTTTGAGGAGCTGACAAATGGCTAAGAAAGGCGCCGTCGACAAAATCCGTCTGGTCTCCTCCGCGGGCACCGGTCACTTCTATACGACCACCAAAAACAAGCGCAACACCCCGGACAAGTTCGAATTCAAGAAGTACGATCCGGTGGTGCGCAAGCACGTGCTCTACAAGGAAGCGAAGATCAAGTAACACGCGCTCCCTGTAGCACACGAAGCCCCGCCACCGAGCGGGGCTTCTGCTTTTGGGTACCCTGCTTTTCCGACGTTCCGCTCAACCGTTCCGCTCAAACTGTTTTTGTCCAACGACATGCACGCGACAACCGGGAGCACACCATGAACGCACTGCCATCGATCACCGTCTCCTCGCTTGACCTCGCCCGTCTGGAGGAGCTGCTCGCCAACGAATCCAGCAGCGCGGCCGCCGCCCTGGAGGAGGAGCTGAGTCGCGCCGCGGTGATCGACCCCCAGTCGGTACCGCCAACCCTGGTGACGATGAACTCCACCGTTCGCTTCGCCTTCGAGCAGAGCGGAGAGCAGCTCGAGCTGACGCTGCGTTACCCGCGCGAGGCCGGCGCGCCCGGCACCGTATCGATACTGGCGCCGATCGGCAGCGCACTGCTCGGGCTGTCCGTCGGCGACAGCATCGACTGGCCGGTCCCCGGTGGCGAACAACGCCGCGTGCGAATTCTCGAACTGATTTACCAGCCGGAACGGGCGGGTGACCTGCATCGCTGAGCAATAACTTGTAACGATCCAGCCTGTCTAGTCCTGAAATAGGTTGACACCTATTTCTTCTCTCAGAACGCCCGGTGCACGGCACCGGGCGTTTTGTATTTCAGCGCCAGATGCGGGCGCTCTTCGTTGTAGATGGCGATAGCCTCGCGGACCATCTGGCGAGCCTGCACCACACTCTGGGGGCGGTGAAGCAGAAGTTCGGTTTTGAGAATGCCGTTGACTCGCTCAGCCAGCGCATTCTGATAACAGTCATAGCCGTCAGTCATTGAGCAGCGGATATCGTGCTCGGCATGCAGTCGCTGGTAACTGGCAGCGCAGTACTGCACGCCGCGATCGGAGTGATGCACCAGTGAGTGCGTGTGCGTCCGCGTCTTTAGCGCCATCCGCAAGGCTTGCTCCACTTCGCCAGCGTGCAGCGTCTCATGGACGTGGTGGCCGACAATCTTGCGCGAGTACGCATCGGTCACCAGACTCAGATAGCTCACCCCTTCTCCGGTAGGGACATACGTGATGTCGGCTACCCACACCTGCTCCGACGCCGTCGGTATGACCTGCTCCGGTCCGGGCTTGAGTAGATTGGGGTGACGCCGGAAGCGGTGATGACTGTGCGTGGTCTTGTGATAGGCCCGCGCGCGCGGCACCAGCCGCTGGTGTGCGCGCAGCAGGGCAAATAGCCGATCGCGACCCATGTGTGCAGGTTCGGGTGCTGCTTGAAGCAGATGCTGCAATTTACGGGTGCCAATCCGCGGTTGTCGCAAGCGGATGTCATCGATTCGAGCGAGCACCTCGCGCTCGTGAGACGTACGCTGTCGTTCGCGCTGGACAGCTTGGTACCAAGCCTGCCGGCTGATGCCCAGGAAGCGACAGGTCCTGCTGACAGTCAGACCGGCGACGCGGGCTTGCGTGAGGACTTGCCGAGCCGCTTTTTTGCGAGAGAGACGCCGTAGTCCTTTTCCAGCATGTCCACGACGGCTTTGAAGAACTCAGCCTTCTGCTCGGCATCCTGCACACGCCGCTCAGCCTGTTGCAGCTGTGCCTCCAACTCCTTGATGCGCTGTTCTGGCGTCAGCGGGCGTGATGGCATGGCAGGGCTCCTCGGAGCCATCTCGCTCCGACTCCAGTCTTGCCGCCCATGTTTACGCAACCAGACCAGCACCGTCGAGCGGCCCTGGATGCCGTAACGCTGCTGAGCTTGCTTGTAGGTCAGCTCGCCTCGCTCGACCTGATCCACCACGGACTGGATAAAAGTCTGGGTGTAGTCCCTTTGGGTTCGCTTAATTCGTTGATTCACCTCGTCCTCCTGAAAACAGGGGTTGAAGGTGTCAACTTTATTCAGGACGGGTCAGCCAAAAGAATAAAGGCCTCGCACTGCGGGGCCTTTTCGTTTGAGCCAATCGCGGGCGCATTGTTCATATCCAGACACCGCGTCTCCAGACCGCCGCTTTTCTGGCCGCTGCGATAACGAGTTGCTATCGTCGCCGCAGACCCCAAGCCCAAGCGCGACGAGGAGATAACAACCATGCGCCTCACCTTCGCCCTTCCCCATACGCTGGAACTGAAGGCGACGATGCAACCGTGGGAACTCGGCGTCACCGGTGCCGACCAGACCGTCATGATCAAGCGCGCCGAGGAACTCGGCTACGACATGATCGCGGTGCCAGAGCACTTCATCATTCCGCGGCAACACGTCGAACTTTCCGGCCCGCACTATTTCCATTCGGCGGCAGCGATGGGTTACATCGCCGGCGCGACACAAAATATTCGCGTCAATTCCTGCATCACCATCCTGCCGCTGCAACATCCGGTGGTGCTGGCGAAAGCATTGGCGACCATCGACTGGATGAGCAGCGGTCGCATCAATGTCACCTTCGGTGTCGGCTGGCTCGAAGGCGAGTTCGATCTGCTCGGCGTGCCGTTCAACGAGCGTGGCCGCATCAGCGAAGAGTATCTGGCGGCGATGATCGAGCTGTGGACGAAAGAGTCGCCGAGCTTCGAAGGGAAATATGTGTCGTTCAAGGATGTCGCGTTCGAACCGAAGCCGTTCCAGAAACCGCACCTGCCGATCTGGATGGGCGGCGACGCCGACCCGGTACTGAAACGCGCGGCGAAATATGCAAGCGGCTGGATGCCGTTCCTGACCAAACCGGAAGATATTCCGGCGCGGCTCGATTTCATCAAGTCGCAGCCGGACTACAAGGGCGGTCCGTTTGAAGTGAGCTACGGTCTCGCCACCTCGCGCGTCGGTGAAGGACACAAGGTCATCGATGATCCGCGCGCGCGACCCGGCATGACCAAGCAGGAGATCATCGACCGCCTCGGCTGGTTCAAGACGCTCGGCGTCACCAGCAGCTCGGTGCCGATTCCGGCCGTGAAAAATATGCAGGAGTATCTCGACTATGCGCAGTGGGTGATCGAGGAGATCAAACCGGCGCTGCAGTAATACAACAGACGTTGTCAGCACAGCGCCAAACGATTACTGTTGGCGCCGTTTCAATATTCAGAGCGCCGCGGTGCCCGGGTCACGACCCGGGGTAAATGGGAAGTCAGTGCAATCCTGACGCTGCCCCCGCAACGGTAAAGCGACTTCACCTGACGGTGATGCGCGCTGAGTCCGACACCAGCCCGGTGCTCTCCTCGACAAACTGCGGTGGGCGGTTTGGGCAGGGCACTCGGCCGCTCCCCTTCCGCATCCGTCTGTTCTGTTCAACCACTGCCGTCATTAGGAGTGGTTGATGCATCGTTTTTTCGTGAAGCAATCCAAACAGGGAAAAGGTGGCGCGCGCTGCCATGGCATGACAGTCAGTGCACTGCTGTTGGCACCGGTGCTGCTCGTGCAAACGTTGCCGGCGCAGGCGGCGGGCTCGACGTCGAAGCTCGAAGAGATGGTGGTCTACGGTCGCGGCGAAGCGCTGATCGGTGTCGCCGCTGCCGCCAGCGAAGGCGCGGTGGCGCAGGAGGATCTGGCGGTGCGGCCGCTGCTGCGCGTCGCCGAACTGCTGGAGGCGGTGCCGGGCATGATCGCCGTGCAGCACTCCGGCAGCGGCAAGGCCAACCAGTATTTTCTGCGCGGCTTCAATCTCGACCACGGCACCGACTTCACCACCTACGTCGACGACGTGCCGATGAACCTGCGCTCGCACGGCCACGGCCAGGGCTATCTCGATCTGAACGGCCTGATTCCGGAGATGGTGCAGCGCATCGACTACCGCAAGGGTCCGTATCGCGCCGACCTCGGCGACTTCGCGCTGGCCGGCGCCGCGCTGATCAGCAGCGTCGATACCGTCGCGCCGTTCGTGTCGCTGGAAGCCGGCGAATATGGCTGGCGCCGTGTCGCTGCCGGCGGCACGCAAACCGTCGGCGATGGTGCGCTGACGCTGATCGGCGAAGGCAAAACCTACGACGGTCCGTGGCAGCAGCCGGAAGATCTCAATCATCAATCGCTGCACGGAAAATATTCGCTGCAGACCGGCTGGGGCGAACTGAGTGCCAGCCTGTGGGGCTATCACGCCGCCTGGAACCCGACCGAGCAGATTCCCGAGCGCGTCATCGGCTCATCGGTCTGCGCCGATCGCTTCTGCGCGCTCGACGACTCCGCCACCGGCGAAACCGATCGCGCCATCGCCACCGTGCGCGCGATCGGCGCCGACTGGCGCGCCACGCTGTATGCGCAGTACTACGACTGGCAGATGTATTCCAACTCGACCTACGACTACCAGATCAAGCAGTTCGATTCGCGTCAGGTCTACGGCGGCCGCTATGAACAGAGCGTCATCGACAACCGCGCGGTGCAGCTGTCGGTCGGTGTCGAAGGGCGCGTCGATGACATCAGCGATGTCGGCCTGCAGCACACCGAACGCCGCGGCTTCATCGAGACGCTGGGACGACACAGCATCGACGAGCGCTCGCTCGGCCTCTACAGCGAGCTGACCTGGCGCCCGATCGATCCGCTGCGATTGATGGCCGGGTTGCGCGGCGATCGCTACGACTTCGACGTCAGCGCGCGCGACGGCGATTTCGCCGAGGGCAGCACGCACGACCAATTACTGTCGCCAAAACTCGGCGTCGCCTACGCGCTGAATGCCAACTGGGAGTTTTACGGCAACGCCGGTCGCGGCTTTCACTCCAACGACGCGCGCGGTGCCGTCGATGCGAATACGCCGGTGCCGGGCCTCGTGCGCGGCGACGGCGAAGAGCTCGGCGTGCGTTTTCAGCACGGCAGCCTCAGCCTGACCGCCACCTACTGGTGGCTCGAACTCGACAGCGAACTGAAATTCGTCGGCGACTCGAATTCGGTGGAACCGTCGAGCGGTTCGCGCCGCCACGGCTACGAACTGGTCAGCTTCTGGCGACCGCTGCCGTGGCTCGCCATCGATGCGACCTGGACCGAAAGCCATGCGCGCTTCGAAGAGAGCGCCGACGCGCCGTACATTCCGGGGGCGATCGAAAGCGCCGGCGAACTCGGCGTGGCGGTGACGCAGGGCATGTGGGAACTCGGTGCGCGCGTGCGTCACCTCGGTCCCTACCCGCTGATCGAAGACGACTCCGAGCGCGCTAATTCGGAAACCGTCGTCAACCTGCGCGCTGCGTGGTCACCGGGCCCGCTGTCGATCTATGGCGAGCTGCTCAATGTGTTCGATCACAAGGGCGAGGAGATCGTCTATTTCTACGAGAGCAATGTCGCCGGTTTCGATCCGCCCGGCGTGCCGGTGGAAGGGCGCGTCAGCCGCACCATCGAGCCGCGCACCGTGCGTGTCGGCGTGAAGTACAGCTGGGAGTGATGGCGCCGTGGCGGTGCCAGATCACGGCGCCGCTACCGCCATGTATGATGCGCAGCGGATGCACCGCGCGACAGCGCGGTGCCAATGGAAGCGATCAATCTCAAAGAGGATGTAATCATGCGGAAAGTCTCCATCGCAGCAGCCTGCTGTTTCGCCCTGCTGGCCAGCGGCACTGCACTGGCGCGCGACACCAAGTCGATGCAGCCAATCGCCGCCGCGATGAGCCAGCCGGCTGCGGCGGAAAAACTGGGTAGCGACGTCAAATTCTATTTCGGCAAGACCGCGCATCCGGAAGTCGAGAAATCGATCGGCACCTTCCCGACCAGCAAGAAGACCAACGGTGTCGGCAAGAGCGATGAGGAAGCCTGCAACTGGGCCTTTCTGTCGGCGATGATTTCGCTGCGCGACCGCGCCGTGATGGAAGGCGCCAACGCCGTCATCAATATCCAGAGCAACTACAAGAATGTTCCGGTCAGCAGCGAAACCGAATTTGAATGCCACTCCGGCGGCATCATGTCGGGCGTTGCGCTGAAAGGCGAAGTGGTCAAGCTGAAGTGATGTGATGTCACGGTCGGAGGCAGCGACAAAGCCTCCGACCGCAATAACGAAGCTACTGCGTTTTCCGCACCTGCAGTTTTTCCAGCGCACGCTGCGCCGCCGCCTTGACCTGTACCGGTGCGGTGCCGCCAATGTGGTTGCGCGCCGCCACCGACCCTTCCAGCGTCAGCACCGCGAACACATCCTGCTCGATCATCGCGCCGAACTGTTTGAGTTCGTCGAGCGACATCTCGGCCAGATCCTTGCCGCTCTGCACACCGTAGCCGACCGCCTTGCCGACGATTTCATGCGCATCGCGGAACGGCACGCCCTTGCGCACCAGGTAATCGGCCAGATCGGTCGCAGTGGAGAAACCGCGCCGCGCCGCTTCGCGCAGTACCTCCACGCGCGGCTGAATCGCCGGCACCATGTCGGCGTAGGCCTTCAGGCAATCCTTGACCGTGTCGATGGTGTCGAACAGCGGCTCCTTGTCTTCCTGGTTGTCCTTGTTGTAGGCCAGCGGCTGCGACTTCATCAGCGTCAGCAGCGCGATCAGGTTGCCGGTGACACGACCGCTCTTGCCGCGCACCAGCTCCGGCACGTCGGGGTTTTTCTTCTGCGGCATGATCGACGAGCCGGTGCAGAAACGGTCGGGCAGATGCACGAAGTTGAACTGCGCGCTGGTCCACAGCACCAGCTCTTCCGAAAAGCGCGACAGGTGCGTCATCAGCAGGCTGGCGAAGGCGGTGAATTCGATGGCGAAATCGCGGTCGGCCACCGAGTCGAGCGAGTTTTCGGTCGGCTTGTCGAAGCCGAGCAACTGCGCGGTGTAGTGGCGGTCGATCGGGTAGGTGGTGCCGGCCAGCGCGGCGGCGCCGAGCGGCGACTGGTTCATGCGTGCGCGGCAGTCGAGCAGGCGGCCGAAGTCGCGCTCCAGCATTTCGTTCCAGGCCAAAAGATGATGCCCGAAGGTGACCGGCTGCGCGGTCTGCAGATGGGTGAAGCCGGGCATGATGACGTCGGCATGCTTGGCCGCCAGTTCGACCAGCCCGCGCTGCAGCCGGGTCAGTTCGGCGGCGATGAGGCCGATTTCGTCGCGCAGGTAGAGGCGCACGTCGGTGGCGACCTGATCGTTGCGCGAGCGGCCGGTGTGCAGCTTCTTGCCGGCGATGCCGATCTTGTCGGTCAGCCGCGCCTCGATGTTCATGTGCACGTCTTCGAGCCCGACCGACCAGTGGAAGCGGCCGGCCTCGATGTCGGCGCGGATCTCCTCCAGCCCGGTTTCGATCAGCCCCAGCTCGTCGGCGCTCAGCACGCCAACCCTGGCCAGCATCCGCGCGTGCGCCAGCGAGCCGTTGATGTCGTGGTGGTAGAGACGCCGGTCGAAGTTCACCGACGCCGTGAAGCGCTCGACGAAGGCGTCGGTCGGCTCGCTGAAGCGGCCGCCCCAGGGTTTCAGGGTCGATTCCAAAGCCTTCGGGGTCGATTCAGAGTCGCTCATCGGTTCGGTTCCGGCTGCGGGAGGTGATGAAAAGGGGCGCGATTATAGCAGCGCCGCGCACCGCCCTTCGCGAGCGCGACGGCGTTCACACCCGCCCGACCATCCATGCCGCCCCGGCGCCCGTTCGGCCGCCCCGCCCCCGGCAGGGTCGCGGGTTGTCGTCTACCCTTGCGGAGGTTTTGCACGGGCGTCGTGCGGGTATCCCGACAGCGGAGGCGGCAGCGGTAGCGACGATGAACGCAAAGGCGCGCGCCGGCATGGAGGCGACGGCACAGGCCGACGACTTCTTCCTGCCCGATCTGTGCCGGGTGCAGCCGCTGCTCCTGCTGGTGCTGTTCGGCGAGCTGCTGGCGCTGCTGCTGACGCTGGCGGCGACCGGGCTGCGCGGCTTCGACTGGCAGCACTTCGCGATGGCTTCGCTGTTCGTGCAGTGGGCGGCGCTGCTGGCCGCGGCCGGCCTGTGCCTGTTGCGGCGCCGGCTGCTCCACTGGCATCCGGCGCCGGCGGCGGCGCTCTGCTTCGGCTGGCTGCTGCTGGCCACCGCGCTGGTCGGGCTGGCGGCGCAGTGGCTGCTCGGTGGCGGCCTGCAGGGGCGCTGGCGGCCGAACGGCTGGCTGCTGGCGGAGCAGCTGCTGATCGCGGCCGTGGTCGGCGGCATCGCGCTGCGCCACTTCTATCTGGCGCAGGCGCTGCAGCGGCGCCAGCGCGCCGAGCTGGAGGCGCGCATCGGCGCGCTGCAGGCGCGCATCCGCCCGCACTTCCTGTTCAACACGATGAACAGCATCGCCAGCCTGATCGCCATCGACGCGCGCGCCGCCGAGGCGGCGGTGGAGGATCTGGCGGCGCTGTTCCGCGCCTCGCTGGCGCAGGGCGGGGCCGAGGTGACGCTGGCCGAGGAGCTGGAGCTGTGCCGGCGCTACCTGCAGATCGAACAGCTGCGGCTCGGCTCGCGGCTGCAGGTGCAGTGGCGGCTGGACCAGCTGCCGCAGGATCTGCCGATTCCGGCGCTGAGCCTGCAGCCGCTGATCGAGAACGCCGTCTACCACGGCATCCAGGCGCGGCCGGACGGCGGGCTGATCGCGATCGGCGGCGCGCTGGTCGGCGGCGAGGTGCGGCTGACCGTCTGCAACCCGCTGGCGGAAGGCCCGCGCGAGAACCACCGCGGCAACCGCATGGCGCTGGAGAACATCGGTGACCGCCTGCGCGCGCTCTACGGCGACGACGCGGCGCTGGTCGCCAGGGAGGAGGGAGGCGAGTTCTGCGCCGAGCTGCGCTACCGCCCCCGCATGGAGACGACATGAACATGATGGCAACGACGCGGGTTCTGATCGCCGACGACGAGCCGCTGGCGCGCGCGCGCCTGCGCCGGTTGCTGGAGAGCCAGCCCGGCGTGGCGGTGGTCGGCGAGGCCGAGAACGGCGAGCAGGCGCTGCGGGCCTGTTCGGCGCTGGAGCCGCACGTGCTGCTGCTCGACATCCGCATGCCCGGCGTCGACGGCCTGTCGGTGGCGCGCGCGCTGGCCGAGCAGCCGCAGGCGCCGGCGGTGATCTTCTGCACCGCCTACGACGACTATGCGATCGAGGCGTTCGAGGCCAACGCCATCGGCTACCTGCTGAAGCCGGTCAGCCAGGAGAAGCTGGCGCTGGCGCTGGCCAAGGCGGAGCGACTCGCCGCCAACCGCATTCCGATCGTCGACGACTCGCCATTGCCGCGCCTGCGCAGCCACCTCAGCGCGAGGTCGCGGCGCGGCGTCGAGCTGCTGCCGCTGACGCGGGCGCGCTATTTCCTCGCCGATCACAAGTACGTCACGGTCTACCACGCCGGTGGCGAGCTGCTGATCGACGACACGCTGAAAGAGCTGGAGGACGAGTTCGGCAAGCGGCTGCTGCGCGTGCATCGCAACGCGCTGGTGATGGTCGACTACGTGCTCGGGCTCGAACGCACGCTGCGCGGCCAGTACCGCGTCAAGCTGGCCGATATCGCGCTGGGGCCGACCGTCAGCCGCCGCCACCTGCCGCTGGTGCGCGAGGCGCTGGAGACGCTCTGAAGCGCCGCTCTCTCCCCTCTCCCTTCAGGGAGAGGGGCCGGGGGAGAGGGAACTTGTGCGAAGCCGCCCTCTCCCTAACCCTCTCCCTGAAGGGAGAGGGGATTGGAGCATCGCTTCGCATCCCGCTGCTGCACAAGAGAGGACTAACCGCAGCGCGTCACCTATCATGGCCGCTTTCCCGATGTCGTCCGCTCGCCATGCCCGCCGATTCCCGCTCCGACACAACACTGCTCCGGCCCATCCGCATCGCCACCCGCAAGAGCCCGCTGGCGCTGTGGCAGGCGGAGTTCGTCCGCGCTGAACTGCAGCGTCATCACGCCGGCCTGCAGGTCGAGCTGGTCACCTTCACCACGCGCGGCGACAAGATCCTCGACACGCCGCTGGCGAAAGTCGGCGGCAAGGGGTTGTTCGTCAAGGAGCTGGAGACCGCCCTGCTCGAAGGCAGCGCCGATCTCGCCGTGCACTCGATGAAGGATGTGCCGATGGAGTTTCCCGAGGGTCTCGGCCTCTCCACCATCTGCGAGCGCGAGGATCCGCGCGATGCCTTCGTCTCCAACCGCTTCGACAACCTCGATGCCCTGCCGCACGGCGCCGTGGTCGGCACCTCCAGCCTGCGCCGCCACTGCCAGCTGCGCGCGCTGCGCCCCGACCTGCAGATCCGCTCGCTGCGCGGCAACGTCAACACGCGGCTGGCCAAGCTCGATGCCGGCGAGTTCGACGCCATCATCCTCGCCACCGCCGGCCTGCTGCGGCTCGGCTTCGATCAGCGCATCCGCGCGCGCCTCGATTCCACCGTCAGCCTGCCCGCTGGCGGCCAGGGCGCGGTCGGCATCGAGATTCGCGAATCCGACCAACGCCTGCGCGATCTGCTGCAACCGCTGCATCACGAGGCGACAGCCATCCGTGTACGCGCCGAGCGCGCGCTGAACCGCCATCTGCAGGGCGGCTGTCAGGTGCCGATCGCCTGTTACGCCGAATTGGAGGGCGATGTCTTACGCAACGACAGCACTTTGTGGCTGCGCGGGCTGGTCGGCGATCCTGACAGCGGCGAGCTGCTGCGCGCTGAAGCGCGCGGTTCGATCGACGACCCGGAAGCGCTCGGCATCACTGTCGCCGAGCAGCTGCTGGCGCAGGGGGCCGGCGCGATTCTGCGCAAGGTTTATGGCGACAACGATCCAAACGTGCAAAGCAGCGAAGCTGGCGAGGAATAAACCGTGGCGCTCAATGTGCTGGTGACCCGCCCGAGCGGCCGCGCCGATGCGCTGGTGACGGCGCTGAGCGAGGCTGGCTTCGGCGTGCGCCACGTGCCGCTGCTGTCGGTGGCGGCGCTCGATCCGGCTGCCGACGCCGCCATTTTTCAACGCGGCAAATCACTGTTGCTGGAGCTGGACCGCTACCAGCGCGTCATCGCCATCAGCGTCAATGCCGTACACTTCGGCGTCGACTGGCTGGCGCAGTACTGGCCGCAGTGGCCGCTCGGCGTGCGCTGGTACGGCATCGGCGCGGCGACGGCGGAAGCGCTGCGCCAGTACGACATCGACGCCATCGAACCGGGCAATAACCAGAACACGGAAGCGCTGCTGGCACTGCCGGAGTTTGCCGATCCGGGCAACGAGCGCGTGCTGATCCTGCGCGGTGTCGGCGGCCGCGAAACGCTGGCGCAAGCACTGCGCACGCGCGGCGCGCAGGTCGACTACGCCGAGTGCTACCGCCGGCTGCCGCCGCAGTTGAGCCCGCAGGAAGCCGTCGCGCTGTGGCAACCGCCGGCCGACGCGGTCTGCCTGAACAGCGCCGAGACGCTGCAGCACTTCTGGCAGCTGCTGCCGGCGCAGGCACAGGCGCTCTATCGCGACCGCGCCGTGATCGTGCCGAGCGCGCGGGTGGCGGCGCTGGCGCACGAACTGGGACTGCGGCGCGTCATCACCGCCGCCAATGCCGGCAGCGCCGCCACCGTCGCGGCACTGCAACAGCTGACCAAGGAATCACAACAATGAACGACACGGTCAACGACAGCGACAGCAAGGACCGCACAGACCACACGGAGAAAGCCTCCCCCGCTCCGCTTCCTCCCCCCACCGCCGCATCGCCAGCACCACACGCGCCGCGCGGTGGCCACACCGTCGGCTGGCTGGCGCTGCTGCTGGCGGCCGGCGCGCTCGGTGCCGTCGGCTTCATCAGCTACCGCGACTCGACCCAGCGCCAGCTCGACGAGTTCCGCTTGCAGTCATCGCTGCAGGAGCAGGTGGTGGCGCTCAACGATCTGCAGCGACAGCTCTCCAGCCAGCGCGCCACGGCCCGCACCACGCGCGAACAGCTGCAGGAGAAGTTCGACGAACTGCAGGCCAGCCTGCTGCAACAGAGCCAGCAGATCGGCGAACTGCAGCGCGTCGACCGCAGCGCCTGGCAACTGGCCGAGGCCGAATATCTGCTGCAGCTGGCGGCGCAGCGGCTGGTGCTCGGCGGCGACCCCGAGTCGGCGTTGCGGATGCTGCTGCAGGTCGATGAAATTCTGCGCGACATCGACGACAGCGCGCTGCTGCCGGTGCGCGCGGCGCTGGCCGACGACATCGCCGCGCTGAAGGCGGTCCCGGTCATCGATGTCGAAGGCATCTATCTCGCCATCGACGCCGCCGCCCGGCAGGCGCAACAGCTGCAGCTGATCCGGCCAGCGACTGTCGCCGCCGACAGCGCGACACCCACCCTCGACGAACAGGCGACCTGGGGCGAGCGGCTGCAGTCCGGCCTGCGCGCGGCCGTCGCCAAGCTGGCGCAACTGGTGCAGATCCGCCGCCGCGACGAACCCTACCGCGCGCTGCTGGCGCCGGAGCACGAGGCGGCGCTGCGCCACAACCTGCAGCTGCTGTTCGAGCAGGCGCAGCTGGCCCTGCTGGCCGGCAATCCGACGCTGTACGAGCGCAGCCTGAGCAAGTGCCGCGACTGGCTGCAGACCTATTTCGCGCTCGACGAGGCCAATGCGCGCGCGCTGGCGGCCAGCGTCGACGAACTGCGGCAGCGGCCGGTGGCGACCGCCCCAATCGACATCGGCAACTCGCGCCGGCTGCTGAAGGCCTACCTGGAGCAGCGGCTGCGCATCGCGCCTCTTATTTCAAACCCGACCACGGCCCCAGCCCCGACACCCGCTGCAGCGCCGTCGGCGGAGCCGCAGCCATGAAGCGGCTGTTCATCGCCGTCCTGTTGATGCTGCTGCTGGCGGCGCTGCTGGCCGCGACCATCGCCAGCGAGCCCGGCTACATCCTGCTGGCGTTCGGCCGCTACACGCTGGAGACCACCGCCTGGGTTGGGCTGGCGCTGCTGTTCGCGACGCTGCTGGCGATGTACCTGGCGGTATCGCTGCTGCACCGCGGCCTGCGTCGCGTCGGCATGATGGGGCGCTGGCGGGTCGAGCGGCGCGTGCGCCGCGACCAGCAGCTGACCACGCGCGGCATCGTCGCCGCCATCGAAGGCAATGCCGCGCAGGCGCGCCGCCAGCACGAGCGCGCCGCGCTGCGCTCCAACGCGCCGCTGGTCAACCACCTGTTCGCCGCCCGCGCCAGCGCCGAGCTCGGCGACACCACCGCCGCCGAAATGAACCTGCGCCGCGCCGAACAGGCGCGTCCGCACGCACTGGCCGCGGTGCTGCTGACCCGCGCCGAGCTGGAGCTGAAAGCCGGCCAGCCGCAGACCGCGCTGGCCACCCTGCAGCGACTCGGCCGCCATGCGCACCGGCTGCCGCCGGCACTGACTCTGCAGCGCGATGCCCTGCTGCAGATCGGCGACTGGCCGACGCTGCTGGCGCTGCTGCCGGAGCTGCGCCGCCACCTGAAACCGGAAACCGAAGAGTTCGAAGCGCTGGAGCTGCGCGCCGGTCGCGGTCAGCTCGACACTGCGGCGACTCAGGGCGTCGATGCGCTGCGCGACAGCTGGCGCCAGCTGCCGAAGCCGCTGCGGCGGTTGCCGGCGCTGGTCGGCAGCTACGCCGAGCGGCTGCTGCAGGCCGGCGCCGACGGCGATGCCGAAGCGGTGCTGAACGATGCATTGAAACGCGAGTGGTCGCCGGCGCTGGTCGAACTTTACGGCCGCACCCAGGGAGACGATCCGCGCCGGCAACTGTCCGTGGCGGAGGGCTGGCTCAACGCACACGGCGACGATGCCGTGCTGCAGCGCTGTCTCGGCCGGCTGGCGCTGCGCAATCAGCTGTGGGGCGTCGCGCGCGAGCGCTTCGAAACCAGCCTGCGTCTGTTCGAAGCGCAGGCGTCAGCGAGTGCATCGACTCGTGTCGACATCGCCGAAACCTGCGCCGAGCTGGGCCGCCTGCTGCAACAGCTCGGCGAGCGCGACGCCGCCGCGCGCTGCTTCGAGCGTGGCCTGAGCGCCACGCTGGCACCACTGCCGCCTCTGCCCTTGCCAAACCCGCCGCTGCCGCGCCCCTGATCCATGCACGGCACACGCGGCGCCGGCCACGACTGCGCGAGTGGCGGCACGGGTCGGACTGCCGCCGGCGCTGTAATAGAATGCGCGGCCTCACCCACCCCGCTTGGATTTGCTCCGATGGCAGAACACGGCGGCTGGCCCGTCGCGGACCCCTCGGCTCCGGACTGGACCGGCATCGAACTTCCCGAGACCTGGCCCGACCGGCTCGACCTGCGCAAACCGCGCCAGTTGCTGCAACTGCTGCGCGGCGGCAAGCGGCGCCGCCGCGTGCAGCTGCCGGCGCAGATGCCGGGCGCCGACCGGCTGCCGAAGTATCTGCTGCAGGAGTTTCACAACCTTCCCAACGGCAACTATTCACGCAGCATTTCGCGCGGCTACATCACCGGTTTCGACCGCGTCATGCTCGGCCACATGACCACCGCGCGCACCCGGCTCGCCGACTTCCTGCGCGGCTGCGACAGTGCCATCGATATCGGCTGCGGCGGCGGTCGCACCGCCGGCGCGCTGCACGCCGTTGGCGTGCGCGATGTGTGGGGGCTGGATCCGTCGCCCTATCTGCTGCAGCACGCCGCGCGCGAATTTCCGCGGCTGCGCTTCGTGCAGGGGCTGGCCGAGCAAACCGGCTTTGCCGATGCGCGCTTCGACGGCATCGCCGCCTGCTTCCTGCTGCACGAGCTGCCGCCGCGCCAGCTCGAACGCGCGCTGGCCGAGTTCGCGCGCATCCTGCGGCCGGGCGGCAGGCTGGCGATCTGCGAGCCATCGCCGCTGCAGAAGCAGCGGCCGGGCTGGCAGCTGTGGCGCCGCGATGTCTGGCGCGCGCACTACTTTCATCTGCTGGCGCACTTGGTCCACGAACCCTTCGTCGATGCCTGGCACCGCTGCGATGTGCGCGCACTGTTCGACGCGCACGGCTTCGAACTGGTCGGTGAAGAGCAGCAGCTGCCGCTCGCTTTTCTGTTCGCATGCAAACGCTGACAGCCTGCCCACCTGCAACAGACAACAACACGAAAAACAAAAACCCCGACGCTGTCTGTTCAGCGGTCGGGGTTCTTTATGCCTCGATGAAAACTACGCGCAGCGCTCGAGGATATGCGTCACCACCGTCGCGCCGGTGCCGCCGATGCTCTGGATCATGCCGACGCGGCAATCGTCGATCTGGTTTTCGCCAGCATTGTCGGTCAGCTGCAGGCAGGCCTCGATCGCCTGGTAGAGACCGGTGGCGCCGACCGGGTGGCCGCGCGCCTTCAGGCCGCCCATGGTCGAGATCGGCAGCCGTCCCTTCAGCGTGATTTCACCGTCGAGACCGAAGTAGGCGCCGCGCCCCGGTTCGGCAAAACCGGCAGCTTCCAGACTCAGCGAGGTGATGATGGTGTAGGCGTCGTGCAACTCGTAGAAGTTGATGTCGTCGAGGCTGACGCCAGCCTGCGCATAGGCCTTCTGGCACGACTGCCGCACGGCGCCCAGCTCCAGCGTCTTCCAGCGATCGACCGTGGTCAGCCGGTCGGTGGCCACCGCCGAGGCGGCGATGCGCACCGCCGGGAAGCCCTGGCGCATCATCGCCATCGCCACATCGCGGGTCGCCAGCACCACGGCGGCGGAGCCGTCGCTGACCGGCGGCGCATCGCTCAGCTTGATCGGATCGGTCAGCACCCGCGCCGCGCTGTACTCCTCCAGCGTCATCGCCTTGTGCAGCATCGCGTGCTTGCTGGTGTTGGCGTTGGCGTGGGCGTTGATGGCGAAGTGGCCGAAGGTCTCGACATCGACGCTGTACTTCTCCATGTAGCCGCGCATCAGCTGCGCATTCAGCGAGATGAACGAGGCACCGTGCGACCCCTCGTTCTCCCAGTCGGAACCGGTGGCCAACGCCTGCGTGATGCGTTCGCGCGAGACGCTGTTCATCACCTCGACACCGGCCGCCACTACTACCTTGTGAAAACCACCGGCCACCGTCATGTAACCGAGTCGCAGCGAGTTGCCGCCGGAGGCGCAGGCAGCGTCGATGGCCAGCGCCTCGATGCCGGCGAGACCGGCGCGGTCGGCGATGATCGGACCGAGTTGCGCCTGGTTCGATAACATGCCGGACATCATGTTGCCGATGAACAGCGCGTCGACCGAGCTCTTGTCGATACCGGCGGAGAGAATGGCCTCCTCGATCGCCTGCGCCGCCAGCATCACCGGCGACTGCTGCGCATCCTTTGATACGGGCGTCAGCCCGACACCGATGATATAGACGTCGTTCATGTTCGATCTCCTGCGCTCCAGTCCCCGGGGCGCCAATGCGATGTGTTAGAGATTGCTCTTGTAGAGAGTGCCCTTGTTTCCGCAGCCACCTTCAATGTTTCGACAACGCTGGCCACTTGCTGCAGCGTGTTGCATTTACTGCAAATACTGTCCGCCGTTGATCGCCAGCGTCGAACCGGTGATGAAGCCGGACTGCTCCGAGGCGAGGAAGGTGACGCCGCGCGCCACTTCCTCGATCTGGGCGAGACGGCCGACCGGAATTTTGGCGACGATTTTTTCCCACACCTTCTCCGGGATCGCCTTCAGCATTTCGGTCTCGACGTAACCGGGCGCGAGCACATTGGCGGTGACGCCATATTTCGCGCCTTCGATCGCCAGCGTCTTGGTGAAACCGACCATGCCGGATTTGGCCGCGGTGTAGTTGGCCTGGCCATACATGCCGCACAGGCCATTGACCGAACTGATGTTGATGATGCGGCCGTAGCCCGCTTTCACCATCTCCGGGAAAACCAGCCGGGAAAGATTGAAGACACCGCCGAGGTTGGTGTTGATTACCGCCTGCCAATCCTCGACCGACAGATTGCGGAAGGCGTTGTCGCGGGTGATGCCCGCGTTGTTGACCAGCACCGAGATCGGGCCGTATTTGTCGGTGATCTGCGCCACCGCGATGCCGCACGACTCGAAGTCGCTGACATCGAACTTGAAACACTCGATACCTGTTCGCTTGCTGAACTGCGCTGCTTTTTCGTCGTTGCTGACATAGCTGGTGACCACCTGATAGCCGTCATCCAGCAGTGCCTGACAAATCCCTTCACCAATTCCGCGGGTACCACCCGTAACGAACGCCAGACGCTTCATTGCCAACCTCACCTGCTCCGATAGCAACTCGGATGCCATTGATATAGCGAGACCATGACCGGCTTGTGTCGATTGCGCGACGCTTTGATGGCGGGCGCAGTCGCAACAGCCACGCTGTTGAACCCCTTGCCAAATTCGCTGCCACATCTTGTTGTTGCTGCATTCTGTTGCCGCAACAAGAGGCCGCGAGATGCTCCGTGCATATCCGCTATGCGCTGCACGGATCCCATTGCATTTCGCGAGCCAATCGTCCACTCCGTATGACAGCGATTTCCAATATTGATTTCGCCGCTAAGCAGGGTCGTTATATCCCGTGATGAGTATAAAAAAGGGCTGGAGCAACTACTTTTGGCATCAAGCAGCCCGGCCCTTTATTTCCTGCTGCGATAGCGGGCGCCGCTGCGGGGCACCTCGCCAGCGCCTGCACCAGCGCGGTGCCGAGCTGCTTGCATCCGCACAGTGCGCACCGGCCGCGACGTGACCCCTATCGCGGCGCGACCGCGTGCGACGTGATTGAATGCTTACCGCACCCCGCCCTTCTCTGTCCGGGAACCCTCACCGTGCCGATAACCGCACCGAACCGAGGCGCGCCAGCTGCGCTGTCGATCCTGCTGACGCTGCTGCTGAGCGCCTGCCAGACCCTGCCACCGCCCACCACTGCAGCTCCTGCGTTGAAAGCGCCGGCCGCGACCCACAGCTTCACGCTGGTGCAGGACAGCGGCGTGGTCGGCGAGGTGCAGCGCGTCACCGCCTATCACGAGGACACTTTTTCCGACCTCGCCCGCCGCTTCAATCTCGGCTACGAGGAGCTGGTGCGCGCCAATCCTGGCGTCGATCCGTGGCTGCCGCGCGCCGGTACCGAGATCGTGCTGCCGACCCGCTTCGTGCTGCCGGATGCGCCGCATCAGGGGGTGGTCATCAATCTGGCCGCGCTGCGCCTCTACTACTTCCCGCCGGTCGCCGACGGCGAGCCGCCGCGTGTCGTCACCCACCCGATCGGCATCGGCCGCGTCGGCTGGCAGACGCCGGAGGGGAGCACCAAGGTGACGGCGAAGCAGGCCGATCCGCCGTGGTACCCGCCGGCCTCGGTGCGCCGCGAGCACGCCGAGAATGGCGACCCGCTGCCGGCGCGCGTCGAGGCCGGGCCGGACAATCCGCTCGGCCGCCATGTGCTGCGCCTCGGCTGGCCCAGCTACCTGATCCACGGCACCAACAACCCCTACGCGGTCGGCCTGCGCGCCAGCCACGGCTGCGTGCGCCTCTACCCGGAGGACATCGCGCTGCTGTTCGAGGAGATTCCGGTCGGAACCAGGGTGACGGTGGTCAATCAGCCGGTGGTTTACGGCTGGCAGGAGGGCACGCTCTACCAGCAGGCCTACCCGCCACTGGAGGACGACAAGCGCAATCAGGCACAGCTGCAGAAGAAAGCAATACAGGCGGCGGAGAAACATGCGCCGGCTGGCGCTGTCGTAGATGGCGATGCGGCGGCGCGGCTGCTGGCCGAACGGCGCGGTATCGCCCTGCCGGTCGCGGCGCGGACTGATCCGGCAAACTACGTGGCCGCCGCGCCGCTGGTCGAAAACCGGCTGCCGGCCGAGGCCAGCTGGGACGGCAGCGATCAGAAGCTGCTGAGCGACAGCACGACGATCAACAGCTCCACCACCGTCGCCGACGGCAGCCAGGGCCGCAACAACGACAACAACAAGCGCACCAAGGAGAACACGCGATGAAACGACATCTACTCGCCGCCAGCCTGCTGGCCCTGCCCCTGCTGGCATTCGCCGACGAGCCGTTGCCGACGGCCAGCGCCAGCTTCACCGACGCCAGCGGCCAACCGCTTGGCAACGCCCTGCTGCAGACAGCCTCGAAAGGCACGCTGATCACGCTCGACCTGAAGGGACTGCCGCCGGGACCGAAGGCGATCCACATTCACGCCATGGGCCACTGCGACGACGGCGGCGCCGGCTTCAAGCACTCCGGCAGCCACCTCAATTCCACCGGCGCCCAGCACGGCCTGCTGAACCCGGCTGGCCCCGACGCTGGCGACCTGCCGAACATCTACGTCGCCGCCGACGGCACCGTGCGGGCGCAGTTCTATACGACGCTGGCGCAGCTGACCGCCCCACAGCTGACCGGCAGCTCCCAGCCGGCAGACAACAAAAGTGCGGTGATTCTCGACAGCGATGGCGCCGCGCTGGTGATCCACGCCGGCACCGACGACCACCACAGCCAGCCGATCGGCGGTGCCGGCGATCGCATCGCCTGCGCGGTAATCAGGCGGAGTTAAGGAGGCCTGTTTAGCAGAGGCTCCTACATTAAGGAGCCTCTGCTTCCGCCAGCGTCAGATGCCCCTCCGCCAGCAGCTCGTCACCGACACGACAGACGAAGCGCACCCCGCCGCCGCGCCGCTCGCTCCACTGCACCTCGAACGCCTCGCCGCCGCGCAGCGGACGCAGGAATTTCAGCTTGCGCACACCGGTCACGCGCCATGACGGCTGTTCGCTGGCGAGCTGTTGCAAAAGACTGTCGAGAATGACCACCGCCGGCACCAGCGGGTTGCCGGGGAAATGGCCGGGCAGCGCCAGGTGATCGGCGGCAATCCGCAGTGTCGGCATCGCGAGCTCCTGATAAAGCGCCGGCGATTATAATCGCGCCGCCCACCGCCACCGGAATGGCCATGACCTCACCTGTCCCCGCCCCTGCCGCTCTCGATCGCCAGCAGATCGCCGCACGCATTCCGCACGCCGGCGCGATGTGCCTGCTCGATCGCGTCGAGCGCTGGAGCGACAGCGCCATCCACTGCGCGGCGATCGGCCATCGCGCACCCGGCAATCCGTTGCGCAGCGGCGACCGGCTGCCGGTCAGCGCCGGCATCGAGTACGCGGCGCAGGCGATGGCGGTGCACGGCAGACTGCTGGAACCCACCGCGACACCGAATCAGCGTGAGCCGCGGCGCGGCTATCTCGCCGTGCTGAGCCGGGTCGAGTGGAGCGTCGAACGGCTCGACGACATCGACGGCGAATTGCTGATCGAAGCCGTGCGCGACACCGTCATCGGCGCTGGCAGCAGCTACCGGTTCGCCATTCGCGCTGGCGACCGGTTGCTGCTGAGCGGCGCCGCCGTCATCGCCTTCGACCCGGTCTGACCGGCCGCCGGAGGCCGGTGTGCTATCCTCCGCGCCGCCCATTTTTTGCCTCTTGCCATGCACGCAGCGCTCACCCTTTCCCTGCTCCGCTGGTCCGCCTGGACCCCGGGCACGACCAGCGTCGACGAGTGGCGGGCGCGTCTGTGCGCAGCGGGCGCCGACAGCAGCGAACAGGCTACTGCTCCACCCAAGGTCGACTTCGTGCCACCGCTGCTGCGCCGCCGCCTCTCGACACTGAGCCGCTCGGCACTGGCGGTCGCCGCCGACTGCCTCGGTTCGGAGAGCCCCGGCTGCCGCACCGTCTTCGCCTCGCCGCACGGCGAGGTCAGCCGCACCGTCGAGCTGCTGCGGCAACTGGCGGCCGGCGAACCGCTGTCACCCAACGCCTTCAGCCTGTCCGTGCACAACACCGCCTCCGGCCTCTACGCCATCGCCAGCGGCAACCGCGCCGCCTCCACCGCGCTGGCGGCCGGTCGCGACACGCTGGCGCTGGCCTTCATCGAGGCCGCCGGCCGGCTGGCGCGCAACCCCGAGCCACTGCTGCTGGTGTTCGCCGACGAGCCGCTGCCCGACTTTTATCAGCGCTGGCAGCCGCAGCCGGCGCGCGCATTCGCACTGGCACTGCTGCTGGCGCCCGAGCAACAGGGATTGCCTGTATTGCAGCTGCGCAGAGACACCGATACCGCCACGACCACCGCCGACCCGATGGCGCTGCTGCCGCTGCTGCTGGGCGACGCCGACACCACCGCGCAAGCGGGCGAGCGCGGCGGCTGGCAGTGGCGCCTGCGCCAGTCGTCGGACGCGAGCTGCCGGACATGAGCGAGCCAGGCGTGAAGCGGCCGCGCGGCCCGACCGGTTTTTGCTCCCGGGCGGGCTACTGGCTCAATTACGGTTGGCGAGTGGTCGCGACCGGCTACAATTTCGCGTTCTTCTTTACCGGCGGACTGCTGCTGACCCTGACCGCGCTGCCGCTGGCGCGGCTGCTGCCGGGTTCGCCGGCGCGCAAGAACGAGCGCGCGCGATGGGTGGTGCACACCATCTTTCGCTACTTCGTCTGGCAGATGCAGGTGACCGGCTGCATCCGTGTCGAGGTGCGCGATCGCGCGCGGCTGGCCGCCAGCGACGGCACGCTGATCGTGGCCAATCACCCGACGCTGATCGACGTGGTGCTGCTGATCGCGCTGCTGCCGCGCTCCAGCTGCGTGGTCAAGGCCGAGCTGTTCAGCAGCGCCACCCTGCGCGGCGTGGTGCGCGCCACCGGCTACATCGACAACTCGGACCCCGAGTCGCTGCTGCGGCAGTGCCGCGACAGCATCAAAGCGGGTCAGTCGATCATCGTGTTTCCGGAGGGGACGCGCAGCCGCAGCGGCGAAGCGCTGCAGTTCCAGCGCGGCGCGGCGCAGATCGCCGTGCGCTGCGGCATCGACATCACGCCGGTGCTGATCACCTGCGAACCGCCGATGCTGCGCAAGGGCGAGCCGTGGTACCGGGTGCCGCCGCGCCGCGGCGAGATCGTCGTGCAGCCGCTGCCACGCTGGCCGCTGGCCGAGCTGATCGACACCGGCGCACCGCCGCCGCTGGCGACGCGCCAGCTCAACCGCGCGCTCGAGGCACGCTTTCGCG
>CAZWXW010000045.1:0-26514 GCA_964638025.1 uncultured Verrucomicrobiaceae bacterium | reverse complement strand
GACGCCGGGCGGGCCGACCAGCAGGATGATCGAGCCGGAGACCTCGCCCTTGAACTTCGCCACGGCGAGGAACTCGGTGATGCGCTGCTTGACGTCGTCGAGGCCGTCGTGGTGTTCGTCGAGCACACTGCGGGCGCGCTTCAGGTCGAGCTTGTCCTCGGAGTAGACACCCCACGGCATCGACGTGGCCCAGTCGAGGTAGTTGCGGGTGACGCCGTACTCGGCCGAACCGGTCTCCAGCAGCGACAGCTTCTTCATCTCCTCGTCGATCCGCTTCTGCGCCGCCGGCGGCACCTGCTTGCCGTCGAGACGCTGCTGGAACTCCTCGACATCGGAGGTCTTGTCATCCTTGGAGATACCGAGCTCCTGCTGGATCACCTTCAGCTGTTCGCGCAGGAAGAATTCGCGCTGGCGGGTCTGGATCTTGTCGTTGACCTGCTCGCTGATCTTGCTCTGCAGTTCGGCCACCTCCTGCTCGCGCTTGAGCAGCAGCAGCACCTTCTCCATCCGCTTGCCAAGCGGCAGCGTCTCCAGCACCGCCTGCAGCTCGGGGCCGCGCGCGGTGGTCAGCGCGGCGGCGAAATCGGCCAGCGGCGACGGTTCGTTCGGGCTGAAGCGGGACAGGAAGTGCTTCAGCTCCTCGCTGTAGAGCGGGTTCAGCGGCAGCAGGTCGCGGATCGCCTTGATCAGCGCCATCGCGTAGGCGCGCACCTCGTCGCTGTCGCTGCCGACGGCGTTCTCCGGGTAGTCGACCTCGACCAGATAGGGCGGCTCGCGGTTGATCCAGCGGCGAATGCGGAAGCGCTTCAGCCCCTGCACCAGGATCTGCGCATGCTCCTCGTCGTGCTGCGCCTTGAACACCCGCACCGCGCAGCCGATCAGCGGCGTCCGCTCCGGGTCGAGCTGCTCCAGGTTCTGATCGCCGGCGTAGACCAGCCCCAGCACCGGTTTGTCGGCCTTGGCGACGCGCTCGATGGTCTCGCGCCACGGGTCCATCGCCAGCACGATCGGCTGCACCTGCGCCGGAAAGAACGGGCGGTTCGGCACCGGGATCAGGTGCAGCACACTCGGCAGCACCGCATCGGGAACCACCAGCTCGGTGCCGCCGAACAGGTTGCCCTCGCGGTCGTTTTCGGAATCGTCGCTGTCAGCGTCGATGATCAGTTCGGCGTCGATCGGATTGTGTTCGCTCATGGTCTGATTCTTGTCGGCGGGAGGGGGAGGCGCGCCGATTCGACGCAGCCGTCTGCGCTATGTGGGGATGGAGGCGGGGATTCCAAGTGCAGCCGGAATGGCTATCGGGTGACGGCCAGCCCGGCTGGCGCGGCAATGTCGCGCTGTCCCGGCTCGTCATAGTGGTAGGTGACCTCGACCCACGGCGCGCTCTCGCCGAGTGCGAGGTTGCTGATGCCGTGGTAGCGCAGCAGGCGGCGATCGGCGTCGTAGAACAGCTCGATCGGTTTGGTGACCAGCCGCCACAGTGGCGATACCGGGTCCGCTCGCAGCGCCAGTCCGCCGGCTGGCGCCTCCGCATCGATACGGCGCACCCGCAGCTCGACCAGCATCAGCCGCGCCGGCACGGCGAAATGGAAGCGCAGCGTGTCGCCCTGCTGCAGCAGCTGCCACTGCGCGCGCACGAAGTGATCGAAGCCGGAGCTCAGCACCAGCGGCTGCGGCGCGGCCATGACCTTCTCGCGCTCGCTGCCGCCCTCGGCATGGAACAGCACCAGTCCATCCTGCTGCCAGCGCGCCCCTTCGGCTTCATGCTCGCGCAGGTTCTCCTGCCGATAGGCGGGCTGGGTGTCGCCAAAGCTGTAGTCGATCCGGCTGGTGGCGAACAGCGCGCCGCCGGCATCGCGATATTCGATGTCGTGGCGCTGGCCATCGATGACATGGCGCTCGGTATAGAGCAGCTCACCGCCACGCCCGCGCGCCTCGCCGATGGCCGTGGCATAAGCCAGCAGCGGCAACAGCGTGAAGCAGATCAGTAGCAGTCGCATCGCCTCCTCCTTCTGTCGCGTCGCGCAGGTGCTGTCGCCAACACCGCGATGATCTACCCAATTCAACCTGTCGGTTGTGACATTTTCGAAGCGGAACTGTTGCGATGCCTACCGTGGTCCGGCCAGTCCGCACGGGCCGCTGCGGTCGCCGGCGCGATCAATTGCCGTATACTCGGCCGCACCGCCAGGCCACGTGGGCTGCCAGACCGCGACGGCACGGACGCTGCATCAACGCGGATAAATCAAAAGCGGACATCTCTGACGCATGGTCCCTCTCGACACAATTCCCGCCGGCCAGACTCGCGAGCAGCTGCTGCAGGGTTGCAAGGCGCTGGTGTTCAAATGGGCCACGGTGCATCTGAAAGGCTATCTCGACAAGCTCGACGAACAGCTGTTCCGGATGGCCGACAAGGCCGGCAACGACCTCGACCAACACCGTTTCCTGCAGGCGCAGAGAGAGCTGCGCGACCAGCGCCGGCCACTGGAAAAGCAGCTGTTCGACCATGTCCGCATCGCTTTCGATAATTATCTGGCGCGCGAAGATACGTCCGCGCTGCAACCTCAGCAGGAGACCGAACTGCAGCTGGTCGACAACGATCAGCTGGAGCGCACCATCGCTGTCGCGGCGATGGTGCGACGCGCGACGATCGAGTGCGCCGAGGCGCTCTACACGCTGAACCAGCGGCTGTCGGTGCTGGCCGGCTACAAGGTGATCGACATCGGCAACCCGGTGTCGCCGGCGGTGTTCGCCGAAGCCCTGGAGCGGGCGACGAAGAACTTCCTGCTCGATACGCCGTCGCGGCTGGTCGCCTACAAGCTGTTCGACGGTCTCGTGCTCGGCCGCCTCGACAAGCTCTACCAGTTGCTGAACCACGACCTGAAGAACAAGGGCATCCTGACCCACCTGCGCCATCAGGTCAGCAAGCAGCCGGCGCCGGTGCTGCCGGAGGAGCTGAAGGCGCTCGCCAGCCCCGAGAGCGCCCGTCACCAGGGCGAGCTGATGGCGCTGGTGCGCGAGCTGCAAGGCGTGGCGCTGGCCAACCTCGGCGTGCCGACGCTCGGCCAGCCGCTGCCGCAGCTGGTGGCCGGCCTGCAGCCGGTGCAGCAGCAGAGCGCGCAGACGCTGGCCGCCGCGCCGACGGCACAGGCGGTGCTGGCCACCGACTACGCCCTGTTCACGCAGCAGATCCAGCAGCGCACCCGCAGCGCCGGGCTGATCGACGCCGAGCTGATCTCGATCGTCGGCCTGCTGTTCGATCAGGTACTGAACGACGACGACCTGCCCGATTCGGTCAAGGCGCTGCTGAGCTACCTGCACACCCCGTACCTGAAGCTGGCGCTGCTCGACCGCGAGCTGTTCGAGCGTCCCGACCACCCGGCGCGACAGCTGCTGAACAGCCTGGTCGCCGCCGGCGAGCGCTGGGTCGAGGCCGGCGACAAACATCGCAACGACGTCTATCAGCACATGAAGATGCTGGTGCAGCGCGTGCTCGACGAACTCGACGACGACCCGCGCCTGCTGGCGGTGCTGAACCGCGATTTCAACGAGTTCCTGGTCCATTACGCCGGTCGCATCCGCCGCGCCGAGGAGCGCGCGCAACAGGCGGCCAGCGGCGAGGAGCGGTTGCAGGAGGCGCGCCAGCGCGTCGACCACTTCCTGCGCATCAAGGTCGGCAGCCGGCAGCTGCCGGAGAGCGTGCGCACGCTGCTGTTCGAACCGTGGGCGAATTACCTGACCTACAACCTGCTGCGCCACGGCCCGCGCAGCGAGGCCTGGAAGGAGGCGGCCGCCGCCGTCGACCAACTGCTCGCCTACGCCAGCCCGCAACCGCCGCGCAGCGACCTCGAACGCGCCGCGCTGTGGCAGGGGCGCGATCAGCTCGACGAGCTGCTGCGCCACGGCATGGCGACCGTCGGCTACGACGAAGGCAGCGGCGAACGGCTGGTCGGCGCGCTGCACCGGCTGCACGACGACGCGCTGGCACAGGCATCACCGGCCGCGCCGATACAACCGGTCGCCGCCGACATAGAGACGATTCAGGCGCCGGTCGAGAGTATCGACGACCCGCTGCTGGCCCGGATCGTGGGCCTCGAATTCGGCACCTGGTTCGTCTTTCACGCCGACCGGCCCAAACGCGAACAGCTGCGCGCCAGGCTGGCCTGGAGCAACCGCCGCACGCAGCACTACATGTTCGTCAACGCGATCGGCCAGCAGGTGGCGATGCGGCGCGGCATCGAGCTGGCGGCCGGCCTGCGGGTCGGCTCGGTGAGGATCGACGGCGGCAACCCGCTGCGGCCATTCTTCGAGCGCGCGCTGGAGCGCATCGTCGAGACGCTGCGCCGGCGCCGTGATCAGACCTGATCTATGCTGCAAACGCCGGCGAATGCCGTCGCCCCCTTCCCATGGACTCACACGCAACCGTCATGGCACGCAAACTCGAACGCCGGGAACTGAACGAAGCCGTCCTCATCCACGACCTGATCAACGGCGGGCCGTTCGGCGAGCTGGTCAACATCACCGCCGAGGGCCTGATGCTGATCACCGACCGCGAGGTCGAGACGCAGGCGATCTTCCAGATGGGACTGCAGCTGCCGG
This sequence comes from uncultured Verrucomicrobiaceae bacterium, assembly GCA_964638025.1. Lineage (GTDB taxonomy): Bacteria > Pseudomonadota > Gammaproteobacteria > Pseudomonadales > CAMLJR01 > CAMLJR01. Next base: position 21,918 of record CAZWXW010000045.1, on the reverse strand, counting down.
AGCAGCTGGAGGGGAGCGACCAGCTGGTGATCGGCGCCGACTGCCTGTGGTGCCGGCGCGCCGAGAACTTCCACCGCTACTGGGCCGGCTTCCAGATCATCGACGCCTCCGACAAGGCGCTGGCGCAGATCGACGCGCTGATTCGTCTTTACGGCAAAGACTAGGAAGCACCGTCATTCCGCGCGCAGTCGCGGAATCCATGATCACTGCACGTAACCCGATGGATTCTGCGACTGCGCTTCGCTGCGCGCAGAATGACGGCCTAACCAAACACTCCCACCCCACGCTGCTCCAGCACCGCCCGCACTTCGTCGAGCGCCGCCGGATCGTCGATCGTCGACGGCACGCTATAGCTCTCGCCATCCGCCATCGCTCGCAGCACTGCGCGCAGGATCTTGCCGGAGCGGGTTTTCGGCAGCCGTTTCACCACCACGACCTGCTTCAGATTGGCCAGCGCGCCGACCTGATCGCGCACCGCCTGCACGATCTCGCGTTCGAGCTGCTCGGGCGAGATGACCGCGCCATCCTTCAGCACCGCCAGCGCCACCGGCACCTGCCCGCGCAGGCTGTCGGCGATGCCGATCACCGCGCACTCGGCCACCGCGACGTGTGCCGCCACCACCTCCTCGATCTCGCCGGTCGACAGCCGGTGGCCGGCCACGTTGATGACATCGTCGACCCGCCCCATCACGAACAGATAGCCCTCGGCGTCGCGGTAGCCGCCATCGCCGGAGAGGTAGTAGCCGGGAAAGCGCTGCAGGTAACCAGCGACATAGCGCGGATGGTTGTTCCAGACCGTCGCCAGCGCGCCCGGCGGCAGCGGCAGCTTGGCCGCGATGAAGCCCTGCTGGCCGGTCGGCAACTCATTGCCGTTGTCATCGAGGATATGAATGTCATAACCCGGCACCGGCAGCGTCGCCGAACCGGGCCTGGTCGGGAACGGCTGCAGCCCGATCGGGTTGGCGGCGATCGCCCAGCCGGTCTCGGTCTGCCACCAGTGGTCGAGCACCGGTCGGTCGAACTTGTCGTGCAACCAGTCGTAGGTCGGCGGATCGAGCCGCTCGCCGGCCAGGAACAGATACTTCAGCGCCGATAGATCGTACTGCCGTGCCAGCAGCGCCTCCGGATCCTCCTTGCGAATGGCACGAAACGCCGTCGGCGCCGCGAACAGCGCCTTGACCTTGTGCTGCGACGCCACGCGCCAGAAGGCACCGGCGTCGGGGGTGCGCACCGGCTTGCCCTCGTATAGCACCGTGGTACAGCCGGCGATCAGCGGTGCGTAGACGATGTAGGAGTGGCCGACCACCCAACCGACATCGGAAGCGGCCCAGAACACCTCGCCCGGCGCCATGTCGTAGATGACGCGCATGCTGTAGTGCAGCGCCACGGCGTGGCCGCCGTTGTCGCGCAGGATGCCTTTCGGTTTGCCGGTGGTGCCGGAGGTATAGAGGATGTAGAGCGGGTCGGTGGCGCGCAGCGGCACGCAGTCGACCGCCGGTGCCTGCGCGGCCAGTGCGCCCCAGTCGAAATCGCGCCCCTGCTGCAGCTCGGCAGCGCGCTGCGGCCGCTGCAACACCACGCAGCAACGCGGTTTATGCGCGGCCAGCGCCAGCGCGTTGTCGAGAATCGGCTTGTACGGGATGACACGATCGCCCTCAATGCCACACGACGCCGCGAGCACGACAACCGGTGTCGCATCATCGATCCGCACCGCCAGCTCGTGCGCGGCGAAGCCGCCGAACACCACCGTGTGCACCGCGCCGAGACGGGCGCAGGCCAGCATCGCGATCACCGCCTCCGGCACCATCGGCATGTAGATCAGCACGCGGTCGCCGCGCTCGACACCAAGCCCCGCCAGCATGCCGGCGCAGCGGGCGACGCGGTCGCGCAATTGCTGGTAGGTGAAACGCTCGATGATGCCGGTCACCGGCGAGTCGTAGATCAGCGCCAGCTGCTCGCCGCGCCCGTTGTCGACATGGTGATCGAGCGCCAGATACGCGGTGTTCAGCTCGCCATCGACAAACCAGCGCTGCACGCCGTTGTCGTCTGCCGCCAGTGCTGTCCGTGGCGCGCGATACCAGGCCAGCGCTTCTGCCTGCTGCAGCCAGAAGCTGGCCGGATCGGCGATCGATCGTTCGAATTCCTGCAGGTAGCCCATCGTCGCGCCCTCTCGCTTGTGTTTGCGCCGCATGTTCCTGCGCGCCCAACTACCTGAGCCGAAACGGCCCACGTATACTGTGCCGCCCTTTTTAGCCTTCCGCCGTTTCGGCGCTGGCGCCGTTCCGACATCAGACACGACACCTGCGAGGAAATCACCGTGCAGCTCGACCAAGCCGCCCTTTCGTCCGCCTCGACCGCCCAACTGCGCGAGTGGGAGGCCGCTCTCGACCAGGAGTATGCCGCGATCAAGGCCGCCGGCCTCAACCTCGACCTGACGCGCGGCAAGCCGAGCGCCGACCAGCTGTCGCTCTCCAATGCGCTGGACGGCATCCTCGCCGGCAACTTCAAGGACGCGGATGGCACCGACGTGCGCAACTACGGCGGCCTCGACGGCATCAAGTCGGCCAAGGCGCTGTTCGCGCAGATGATGGACGTCGGCAGCGACGAAATCCTGGTCGGCGGCGCCTCCAGCCTGACGCTGATGTACCAGGCGCAGGAGTTCGCGATGTATTACGGACTGCCCGGCGCCGCGCCGTGGCATGCCGAAGTCGTCAACACCGACAAGAAGATCAAATTCCTGGCGCCGGTGCCCGGCTACGACCGCCACTTCGGCGTCTCGACCCACATCGGCATCGAACTGGTGCCGGTGGCGATGAACGACGACGGCCCGGACATGGATCAGGTCGAGGCGCTGGTCAAGGCCGACCCGCTGATCAAGGGCATCTGGTGCGTGCCGCGCTTCTCCAACCCGAGCGGCATCGTCTACAGCGACGCCGTCGTCGAGCGCTTCGCCAGACTCGGCAAGATTGCTGGCAAGGGCTTCCGCATCTTCTGGGACAATGCGTATGCCGTGCACACGCTGAACGACGACGCACCGCAACTGGCCAACCTGATGACGCTGTGCAAACAGCACGGCACCGAAGATTCCGTCTACATCTTCGGCTCGACCTCGAAGATCACCTTCGCCGGCGCCGGTGTCGCCTTCATGGCCGCCTCGCCCGCCAACCTGAAAGAGTTCCAGAAACACCTCGGCCAGGGCCAGATCGGCCCGGACAAGGTCAACCAGCTGCGCCACGTCAAATTTCTGAAGGATGTCGCCGGCATTCACGCGCTGATGCGCAAACACGCCGAGCTGCTGAAACCGCGCTTCGATGCCGTGCTGAGCCGCCTCGACGCATTGAAAGGGATCGGACAGTGGACCGTGCCGCAGGGCGGCTACTTCATCTCGTTCGATACGTTGCCAGGATTGGCGAAGAGTGTGGTGAAACTGGCTGGCGAAGCCGGCGTGAAGTTCACCCCGGCCGGTGCAACATTCCCTTACGGCAACGATCCGCAGGATCGCAACATCCGTTTCGCGCCGTCGTTTCCGACGGTTGCCGAGATCGAGAAAGGCACCGATGTGTTCGTCACCTGCGTCAAGCTGGCGAGCGTGCGGCAGGCATTGGCACAACGCGGCTGATCACCGCGCATGCACGGGGCACCGATCGCGGCGCCCTGTGCCTTTCCTTAAACATCTACTTTCCATACGTCGATTTGCCGTCAGCTGCTGCGGCAGCGTCCGGGCCATACAGTTTGGCGTAAGCGGTCACACCCATCGGAATCTGCTGCACGGTGCCACCGCGAGCGATGAACTCCGCCGTCTGCGCATCGATGCTGCGCTGGTTATCTGCGGTTGGCGCAGTATGGGAGACCGGCGAGTAATGCCTGTTTCGAGCGACCATAATCCTCTCCAGAACACGCGCCCAAACAGCAGGCGGGGCGGCCAGTCTACGGCTCTACGACGCTCACCGCACTGAATTCCCCTCGCGGCACCCTCCACAACCCTCCCCAATACCGGTGTAACCGCCTCAATAAGCTCACGATATTTCGTTTGACAGACGCCGATATCGGCGTAGGCTGCAGTCCAGCTAAACGATGTGCGCGTTATTGCACCCAGGTCAGAAGCGTCTGCAGCCGCAACTCTCTCGCTCCTCCCTCCGTCCGTTGCCCACGCTTTCGAGCAATATTTCCGGCGCAACTCAGTGACCCCATTTTTAGCCAGCTCAATTCCCTGAGCTAAAAAACTTCTCTATTTCTACAGGTCAACGTTCATGTCCAATACCAGCACCGGTACCGTCAAGTGGTTCAACGACTCCAAAGGCTTTGGTTTCATCACCCCCGAAAGCGGTCCCGATCTGTTCGTGCATTTCAGCTCGATCAATAGCGGCGGCTTCAAATCGCTGGCCGAAGGCCAACGCGTCTCGTTCGTCGTCACCCAGGGCAAAAAAGGCCCGCAGGCCGAGAACGTCACGCCGCTGTAAGGTTGTGACACCGACGCCGAGTCGGTGAAGTGCAGGAAACAAGAAGGGCTGCAGAAATGCAGCCCTTCTTGTTTTCCGGATTTTCTGCCCAGCACCATGACCGTAGGGGCATCACCTGCTGCCCCCCTACCCATCCGCGCGCCCATGAGCCGAATAGCGCCTCCTATTCGGCTCATCATTCGAGCTGAATAGCATCTATAATCGGCTCATTCTGCTCCCATCGAGACCCCCCATGCCCACCTGGATCTGGCAGCAGCCGGCGTGGCCGGCACTGATCTGGCAATCGCAGACTCTCGCACCGCTGCTGCGCGAAACGGCGCAGGCGCTGGGCCGGCTACTCGGCAACGTCGAAGCTGGCGGCGCGGCGACGCAGGCCGAAACCAGTCTCGACGCCCTGCTGCAGACCATCATCAGCTCCGCCGCCATCGAGGGCGAAACGCTGAACGCCGCCTCAGTGCGTTCGTCACTGGCGAAGCGGTTGCGTCTTGAACAGGTAAAAAAGGTGCACACCGACCCGGCCAGCGAAGGGTTTGCCGAGCTGATGCTCGACGCCACCGGCAATCTCACCGCGCCGCTGAACAGGCAGCGACTGCTGCAATGGCACCGCTGGCTGTTTCCGGCGGAAGCGCAGTCCACCCTCAATCCAATCCGTATCGGCAGCTGGCGCGGGCCATCGCCGATGCAGGTCGTTTCGGGCCGCATCGATAAGCCGGTGATCCATTTCGAAGCGCCGCCGCGCAAGGGATTGGAGTCGGAGCTGAAACGCTTCTTCGACTGGTTCGAAGCGAGCCGCAAGGACGTAGCGCTGGACCCACTGCTGCGCGCCGGCATCGCCCATTTCTGGCTGGTGACACTGCATCCGTTCGACGATGGCAACGGCCGCATCGCGCGCGCCGTCGCCGACCTCGCGCTGGCGCAGGCGCACCCAGCCACTGCGCGATTGCACGCGATGTCGGCCGCCATTCTCGCCAACCGCAAGGGCTACTACGAAATTCTCGAAGCAACGCAGCGCGACTCGCTCGACATCACCGCGTGGCTGCGCTGGTTTCTTGAAACACTGCTGCAGAGTCTGCGCGACGCACAGCAGCGCATCGACCGTGTGCTGGCGAAGGCGCGCTTCTGGCAAAGCCATCGCGAGCTGGGATTGCTGCCCGAACAGAGCAAAGTGCTGAACCGTCTGCTCGATGGCAAAGACTTCCAGCACGGCATCAGCGCCGCGCAATACCAGGCCGTGGCGAAGGTCAGCAAGGCGACCGCCACCCGCCACCTCGCCGATCTGCTCGACAAAGGCCTGGTGGAAAAGCTGCCGGGCGGCGGGCGCAGTACGCGCTATCAAGTGAGACATCGCAAAAACTACTGATTGACAACCCCCGCAATCAGCGTACTCTCGCCGCAGCTAACCAATGCGTCCGTTGTTTCGCAGCCAGTCAGAAGCGTCTGTGTAGTATCTCCTCTCGCTCCTCTCCCTTCGTGTGACCCTCTCATTGCTAGCCGATCCGCATTTGCGGGTCACGTAACACATTCTTTTTTCTTATAGGTCAAATCTCCATGTCGAACATCAGCACCGGTACCGTCAAATGGTTCAACGAAGCCAAAGGTTTTGGTTTCATCACCCCGGAAAGCGGTCCCGATCTGTTCGTGCACTTCAGCGCCATCTCCGGTGGCGGCTTCAAGACCCTGACCGAAGGTCAGCAGGTCTCGTTCGTTGCAGGCAAAGGCCAGAAAGGCCCGCAAGCCGAGAACGTCACGCCGCTGTAAGGCCGTGACACCGGCATTCGTGCCGGTGAAGTGCAAGAAACGAAAAGGGCTGCAGCGATGCAGCCCTTTTTATTGCCTGAATTTTCTATCGCCTCGCTTGCATCTCCGCAGGGGCTCGACACCTTCTCCTATCCCTCCGTCAACGTCATCAGAATATCGGCGTACCAGGCACAGTTGAGACCAAGCGCTTCGTCCTGCTGCATATCGCGGTTGCCGACATCGAGTCGCGCCGAGTGAATGCCGAGCAGCAACCACGGCAGTTCGACCGATGCCAGCCCGGCCTGATGACAGCGCATCACCACCGGTGCGCCGCTGGTGCCGCGATGAGCACGGCCATCGGTGAGGAAGTAGCCCATTCCCTGAAAACGCAGCCCGAACTCCGAGGCGCAGATTGCCTGTCGCGCGACCGGCATGTGGTGCAGCGTGTCGTGAAAGCCGAGCGGGAAGCCGGCGATCAGCAGCAAGGTGCCGATTTCCACCGGCTCGATGACATGATGCAGATGCTGCGGCGTGAAGGCGCGCAACAGCACACTAGGCGGCAGTTGCTCGCGCTGTATCTCAATGACGGCGACATCGACTTCGCCGCTGCCATCGACACCCTGCCGCCACAGCGGGCTGTCGCCGTCGTACAGCGGTACCGACAACTCCGTGGACTGCGTGAGATTGTCCGCATCGACGTGCAGTTCGATCGCGAGGCGATCGGGGCGGTGACTGCAGTAGGAGTCGTAAACGACATGCCGGCTGGTCACCAGAAACAGACGATCGTCGCGCTCAAAAAAGAAACCGGATGCGCCGGACAGCACCCTGTTTTCGAGGACCGTGGAGATGCGGGTACAGGCAAGCAAAAGCGATGATTCGTAGACCATGGTCAATCCTCTAGTTGTGCGCTTACGACAGACCAACGGCGCGAGAATTCCCCCGGCGGTCCCGGAATGCGATTGGGTATACTGCGCCGCCACTGACTCCGGGAGCCTGCGCCGCGTGGCCGATCACCCCTCTCCGCCAAGCCACTTCTGGCATCCCCGCTTCTGGCCGACCTGGTGCTTCATCGGCCTGCTGCGGTTGCTGGCGCTGTTGCCACCGCGCGCCGGCTGGACCGTCGGTGCGCTGATCGGCGATCTCGCGCGCAACTTTGCACCATCGCGGCGTCGCATTACCCGTATCAATTTGAAACTCTGCTTCCCCGAACTCGACGATGCGGCGCGCGAACAGCTATTGCGCGAATCGTTCCGCGCGGTCGGCACGGCGCTGGTCGAGATCGGCTGGAGCTGGTGGGGCACGCCGAAATCGCTGCCGCTGCGCTTCAGTGGCGAGGAGCATCTGCAGGCGGCGCTGGCGCAGGGGCGCGGCGTGCTGATCCTCGGCGGCCACTACACGCCGATCGAACTCTCCGGCTATCAGTTCAGCCGGCTGATGCCGTGCGCCGCGCTCTATCGCCCTGACAACAACCCGCTGATGAATCGTTTCATCGTCGACAAGCGCTCGCGCTTCTGCACGCCGATCCAGCGCCGCGACCTGCGCGCGGTGCGTCGCCAGTTGCTCGACAACGGCGTGATCTGGCTCGCCCCCGATCAGGATTTCGGCTATCGCGGTTCCGAGTTCGCCCCCTTCTTCGGCCAGCAGGCGTCGACGGTGACGATGCCGACACGGCTGGCGCAGCTGAACGACTCGCCGGTGCTGTTCGTGCGCCACCAGCGCGACAACGGTGGCTACCTGCTGGAGCTGTCGCCAATGACCGGCTTCGGCAGCGACGCCAAGGCCGACGCCGAACAGTTCAACGCCATGCTGGAACAGGCGGTGCGGCAACATCCCGAGCAGTACCTGTGGATGCACCAGCGCTTCAAGACGCAGCCGGATGGCCGCCGCAAGCTCTATCGCAAGGCGCATCGCTGAGATGACACGAACAGAGGCGCTGACCGTCTGGCTGCTGACCGACGACAAGCCGGGACATCGCAACCAGCTGCGCGGCCTGGCACAGCGGCTGGAGGCGCTGGCCGACGCGCAGTGCCACTGGGTGTCGGTAGCCGGCAAACCGGTTTCGCTGTGGCACTGCTTGCGCGGCACCCATATCGCGCCGGAACTGCCGCCACCCGATCTGGCGATTGCCGCCGGCTCCGGTACGCAGCGCGCACTGCTCGCGACGCGTCGTCAGTTCGACACCAAGGCGGCGCTGCTGATGAAACCGAACTTTCCGTATCGCTGGCTCGACGCCGCCATCGTGCCGCAGCACGACCGACCGCCGCACCGCGCCGATGTGCTGGCGACGCGCGGCGTGGTGAATGCCGTGATTCCCGTTCCGCAACTGACTGATGCCCCGCGCGGGCTGCTGCTGGTCGGCGGCCTGTCGAAACATTTCGGCTGGAACAGCGCCGCGCTGATCGAGCAGATCGTCACGCTCTGTCGCGAACAATCGCAGTGGCACTGGACGCTGACCGACTCGCGCCGCACACCAGCCGATTTCCTGCCGGCGCTGGACGCCGTCAAGCCGGCCAACCTGACAGTTGCGCCCAGCTCGATCACACCACCCGACTGGCTGCCGGCGCAGCTGGCCACCAGCCGCCGCGTCTGGGTCACCCCCGATTCGGTATCGATGGTCTACGAGGCGCTGACTGCCGGCGTGCCGACCGGCCTGCTGGAACTGCCGGACGCCAGTGCCGGCCGCATCACCCAAGGGCTGCAGCAGTTGCTGAGCGACCGGCTGGTCACGCCATTCGCTCACCGTGCCGAACTTGAGCAGGCCGCGCGCCCGCAGCTGTGGGAGGCCGACCGCGCCGCGCGCTGGCTGCTGCACCGGCTGTTTCCCGAAATCACGTTGAGAGATACCACTCGATGAAGGTGCTGCAAGTGCTGCCCAACCTCGACAGCGGCGGCGTCGAGCGCGGCACCGTCGAGTTCGCGCGCGAACTGGTGCGGCGCGGCCACGAGTCGATCGTGATGTCGAACGGCGGCCGGCTGGTGACACAACTCGAAGCAGAGGGTTCGCGCCATATCGAGCTGCCGGTGCATCGCAAATCGCTGGCGTCGCTGAAACTGGTGCGGCCGCTGCGCAAACTGCTGACCGAGCTGCAGCCGGACATCATCCATGTACGCTCGCGGCTGCCGGCCTGGCTGATCTTCCTGGCCTGGCGGGGTCTGCCGCGCGCGACGCGGCCGCGACTGGCCAGCACCTTCCACGGTCTTTACTCGGTCAACGCCTACTCGGCAGTGATGGCACGCGCCGAGCAGATCATCGCCATCTCGCACACGGTCGAGCGCTACGTACTCGGCAATTACAGCGCGAAATATGGAGTCACTCCCGACCGACTGACGGTGATCCAGCGCGGCTTCGACCCGGCCATTTTCCATCCCGGCGAGCCCGACCCCGCTTGGCTAACCCGGCTCTACACCGACTATCCGCAGCTGGAAGGCCGTCAGCTGGTACTGATGCCGGGGCGTCTGTCGCGCTGGAAAGGGCAGGCCGAGTTCCTACGGATGATGGCGGCGCTGGTGCAGCAGTCGCCGAACGCCCACGGCGTCATCGTCGGCGACGCCGAGCTGAACAAGGAGCACTACCGCGCCGAGCTGGAGCAGCAGGCCAACGCGCTGGGATTGGACGCACATGTCACTTTCGTCGGCCACCGCAGCGACATCGCCGAGCTCTACCGGCTTGCCGCCGTGGTCTGTCACATGTCGAACAAGCCGGAACCGTTCGGCCGCACGCTGACCGAAGCGCTGGCCTGCGGCGCACCGGTGATCGCCTTCGACCTGGGCGGTGCCGGCGAGTCGCTGGCGGCCTGCTTTCCGCAGGGACTGGTCGCGCCCGGCGATCTCCCTGCATTTGCCCAAACCGTGAGCGACTGGCTCGATCGGCGCCCGCAGCTCGTGATCCCCGACGAGTTCAAGGTGCAGCACCAGGTCGAGGCCACGCTCGCTGTCTATCGGCGCCTGCTGCAGCAGCCGCGCTGAGCGCCGCCCGCTATACTGCGCGCCTGCCCACTGCCAATAACAGAACCCTATGAGAGTCGTCCACATCGCCTATCAGCAGCTGCGCCGCTATGGCGAAACCCGCGTCAGCTGGGCGCGCAAGCTGACCAACGGGCTGATCAGGAACGACCACTTCGTCGAGGTGTTCAGCGACCGCGATGTCGCCGCCTTCGAGGCGCCGTTCGGTATCCGCGATCTCGGTATCGGCAAGGCCAACAAACGGCTGCTGGAGACGGTCGACGCGGTCGAACCCGATCTGGTGATCGCCGGCCACTGCGACATGATCAGCAACGACACGCTGAAAGAGATTCGTCGCCGCCACCCCGCCGTCAAGATCGCCCACTGCAACAACGACCCGCTGTTCGTGCCGGACAACGTCGAGCGCATCAAGCAGCGCGCCGGCGTCGTCGACGCCATCTTCGTCTCCACCGGGCGCCGCGAACTGAACATCTTCGAGGGAATCGGCGCGCGCGTTTACCACATGCCGAATCCGGTCGATCCGTCGATCGAAAACCTCGACAACAGCCAGCGCACCGACCTGCCGATCGACCTGCTGTTCTGCTCCAACGCCACCGCGCACAGCAAGCGGCTGGAGACGGTGGCATGGCTGAAAGAGCAGCTCGGCGACAGCTGCGTGTTCAAGACCTACGGCAGTTTCGGCGAAGCGCCGGTGTGGGGCCGCAACTACGACCGCGCATTGAGCGAAACCAAGATGGGGCTCAACTTCAATCGCCAGGAGGGGCACTACTGGTACTCGTCGGCGCGCATGGCGCAACTGGCCGGCAACGGCATCCTGCAGTTCACGCACGAGTCCAACCGCTTCGATGAACTGCTGCCAGCGGAATCGGCGGTCTACTTCGATACGCGCGACGACTTGCTCGCACGCATCCGCGAATTCAACGCCGACGACGCCAAACGCCGCGCCTGGGCCGCGCGCGCGCGCAACTTCTTCCACACCGAGATGAACAACGCGCTCTATGCGCAGTACATCGTCGAGGCCTCGCTGCAGCAGCCGTTCAGCCACGACTATGTGTGGGCGCGCGACATTCATCTTGATGGCTCACGCAAGTGACGTTGCAACTGCAAAACCTGCAGCCCTTCGCGCGCGGCGGCAACCGCCTCTGCTATGTGCATCCGGAAAACGCTGGGCTCTGCATCAAGGTACGGCGCCCCGATTTCTCGCTGGAGCAGCGTCGCGCCAAAAAAGGTTTCCCAAAGACACTGCTGCCACTGTCGCACTTCGATGACAACCGCGAAGAGTTCGGCGTGATGGCATCGCTTGATCGCAGCTTCGGCGAACCGCTCTACCGCCACATCAGCCGCTGCCACGGCTTTGTCGCCACCGACATGGGCGACGGGCTGGTCTCCGAACTGATCCGCAACGGCGACGGCGCCATCGCCGAGACGCTGAAGAAATACATCTGGGATCACGGCTTCGACACGCCGTCTCAGCGCGCCGTCGCCGCGTTGTGCGAGCACTGGAGCACACTCGCCATTCCGTCGCGCGATCTGCTGCTGCACAACATCGTGGTGCAGATGCGCGGCGACCAGATCGAACGGCTGGTGGTGATCGACGGCCTCGGCAGCGCCGGCCCGATTCCGTTTCACTGGCTGCCGCACGCGCTGCGGCGCAACAAGGCGCAGCGCAAGGTCGACGACCTGCACGCGCGCATCGGGAAACTGCTCGGCCAGCGCGGACAGGAGACATTCCCCGGCTATCACGGTCAGCTGCTGCACAACGATGCGCCGCAAAACACGTCGCAGGAGCCGCAGCGGTGACGCGCATTGCTCAGGTAATCGCCGGCGCTGCGCAGGGCGGCGCCGAGAATATGTACGTGCGGCTGGTCAAAGGGCTGCAGGCCAGCGGCGAATTCGAACAGCGCGCGTTCCTGCGCAACCACGCGCATCGACTCGACGCGCTGCGCGCCGGCGGCGTAACCGCTGAAGGTTTTCGTTTCGGCGGCGCGCTCGACCTGTTCGATCGCTGGCAGTTCCGCCGCGCGCTAAAAGCGTGGCAGCCCGAGCTGGTCATGACCTGGATGAACCGCGCCGCCGCTGTCACGCCGCGCGGCGACTACCTGCTGACAAGCCGCCTCGGCCACTACTACAACCTGAAGTACTACCGGCACGCCGACTACTGGATTGGCATCTCGAAGGGCATCTGCAACCACCTGATCCACGGCGGCATGCCAGCCGAGCGGGTTTTTCACATCCCCAACTTCGCCGACGAAAAGCCGGTGCAAAAACTACCGCGCGACAGCTTCGACACACCGCCCGACCGGCCGCTGCTGATCGCCGCCGGCCGCCTGCACGTCAACAAGGCATTCGACACGCTGCTGCGCACACTGCCATCGATTCCCGAGGCGACGCTGTGGCTGGCCGGCAATGGCCCCGAAGAGCAGAATCTGAAACAGCTGGCGGCGGAACTCGGTGTCGCCGAACGCGTGCGCTTCCTCGGCTGGCGCAACGATGTCACCGCGCTGATGGCCAGTGGCGACCTGTTCGTCTGCCCGTCGCGCCACGAAGGGCTCGGCTCCATCGTCATGGAGGCGTGGGCGCACCACTGCCCGATCGTCGCCACCAATTCGCAGGGGCCGGGCGAGGTGATCGAGCACGGTGTCACCGGACTGGTCACGCCGGTCGATGAGGTCGCACCGTTGGCCGACGCGATCAATCAACTGCTGCGCAATCCGGCATTGCGTTCGCGCCTCGCCGGGCAGGCGTTTGCGCACTATCAAATGCACTACAGCGAGCGTGTCATCGTCGACCAGTACAACGCGCTCTATCGTGATCTGTTGGCGAGACCGAGACCATGACGACCAACGTCGCTGCCCATTGCCACTCGCTCGACATCGTCCCCATCGGCGTGGCTGGCGACGCGCGCGCGGTCCGGACGCCCTGCGAGATCATCACGCTTCATCCCGAGCACCCGACGGTGCAGAAGCTGCTCGCCAGCCTCATCGCGCAGGGTGTGGTGGCGCAGACCATCGCCGGCGTCGATGGCCGCAGCGGCCTGCCACCGCTGGAGGCGAATGAACAACTGGTACCGGCCACAACGCGCCGGCGCCACCTGTGCGAACTGAACAACTCCGAAGTCGGCTGCTACCTCGCCCACCTGCGCGCACTGCGTCGCGCCTACGACAGTGGGCTCGAACGAATCTGCATCCTCGAAGATGACGTCGAACTGGAAGCCGGCTTCGCGCGCGTGCTGGCCGAGCTGGAACAACTGCCGGACGAGATCGAGATGATCCGGCTGATGGGGTTGAAGATCCGCAGGCGCAAGGTGGTGAAGAGACTGAGCGATGGCGTGCACCAGCTGGTGCGTCCGGAGCGCGGCTGTCTCGGCACGCAGGGCTACCTGATCAATCGCGCCGGCATGCGCAAGATCCTCGATTACGGCAGCCGGATATTCGAGCCGATCGACAAGCTCTACGACCACTTCTGGGAGTACGACCTGCGCCTCTATGGCGTCGAGCCGCACCTGATCTGGGAGACGGCCGGCGGTTCGAGCGTCATCAAGTCGAACGTGGCGAAGGCGCGCGTCGCCGTGTGGCTCTACTGGCTGCACCCGATCTGGAAACTGTCCCATAGCGTGAGCCGCCACTGGTACCTGTGGCGCCATCGCAGCGAGTTCTATCCCGCACGGCGGCCGACCTCAAAGCCCGGCCGGACCGCAAGAATGAAAGGCGAGACTGACGGGATGGCAGTGTGACCGGCGAACCTTCTGGCGCCATGGTCGGGCTTCCGCCGAGCGCGGAAGCCACGCCCGCCGATACGACCGCGGTGCCGGGCCAGCGCGACCGCGCGGAACCCGTCAGCATTCCGACAACCGAACAGACAACCGCCCGTGTAAACATCGCGATCTGCACCTATGCGCGCCAGCAGCTGCTGGCTGCCTGCCTGCACAGTCTGGATGAACTGCGGCTGCCGGCGCAGGTCGAGGTCATTGTCTCGGTCATCGACAACAGCGCCGATGAGAGTGCGAGAGTCGTGGTCGAGAACCAGCGCTGCACGAGCAGGTTCACGATCGACTATGTCACCGAGCCTCGCCGCGGCATCCCGTTTGCGCGCAACCGCGCCATCGACCACGCGCTCGAGCACAACATCGACCACCTGATATTCATCGACGACGACGAATATGTCTCGCCACAGTGGCTGGTCGAGCTGGTCGCATTCAGCCGCGCGAAGCGTGGCGAGGCGATCATCAGCGGCGAGGTGAGATCGGTGGTACCCGGCGGCGTCCCCGACGACATCAGCCATCTGTTCACCCGCGAGCGCGGCGCCCGCACCGGTGCTCAACTCGACACCTGCGCCACCAACAACGTACTGATCCCGATGCACCTGATCCGCAGACACGGCTTGCGCTTCGATGAATCCAGACCGCTGGCGGGCGGCACCGACACCATGTTCTTCGTCACGGCCGCTCTGCGCGGCATCGAGATATACAAGTGCAGGGAGGCGCTGGTTTACGAAACGGTGCCGCTGAGCCGGGCCAACCTGCGCTGGCTATCACAGCGCAAATACCGCGCCGGGGTCACCGACGCCTGGCGCAAGCGCCAGAACGGGCGCTCCGGCACCAGCATTATGGCCTCCTCGCTGCAGCAGATAGTGATGCAGCTGCTGATTTGCACGACAACCACCGTCGCCAACCGAAAAGGGCTTCGCAACAGGGCGTGGCTGCGGATTTGCAAATCCACCGGCACGTTGATGGGCCTGCTGGGCCATCGCGTCGACAGCTACCACGAGATCGACAAATGATGCCAACGGCACACCCTGCTCCGAGCCAGCCGCAACCCGACAACAATAAGAGTTCCACCGACAAGGATCGACGATGAAGTTACGGGAAATGCTGGGCATACGGCGCAGCAACAAAAGAGAGCTGTCGCAGCTGATGCGGCAGAAGCAGGTCGCGTCAACGCTCTACTACCAGCACCTGGCGCTGAACGAAACACGACCGGGCGTCGGCAACAATCTGCAGCAGGAGCTGGTGGTATCGCTGACGACATTCAACAAGCGCATTCACGATGTCTACCTGACCATCGAGAGCCTGTTCCAGCAGTCACTGCAAGCGGATCGCGTCATCCTCTGGCTGTCGCGCGAAGAGTTCGACCCACTCGATATTCCACAGACGCTGCGCAATCTCGAACCGCGCGGGCTGACGATCGCCTTCTGCGACGAGGATCTCGGGCCGTACAAGAAGTTCTACTACGCGCTGCAGCAGTACCCGGACAGCCTGCTCGTCACCGTCGACGACGACATTCTCTATCCACCGGATACCCTCGACATGCTCTACCGCGCCTGGCAGCGCGAGCCGCGGATCGTGCACTGCCATCGCGCGCACAAGATCGGTTTCGACGACAAGGGCCGGCTCGCCCCGTACATGTCCTGGGACAAGAACACCAGCGACACCCGCACCTCCCTGCTGATCATGCCCACCGGCGTCGGTGGCGTGCTCTATTTTCCGGGCTGCTTTCACCCGGAGGTGTTGAACAAACCGCTGTTCATGGCGATGGCGCCGCGCGCCGACGATATCTGGCTGAAGGCGATGACGTTGAAACAGGGAATTCCGAGCCGAAAACTCGAAGATCCGCGCCCGTGGAAAGCGCGCTTCCTGATGCTGGAGAACAGCCAGCTCTTCGCCCTGAAGCACGAGAACATGAAACGCCCGGATGGCAATGACCTGAAACTGCAGCACACCTTCAACCACTTCGAGCTGCTGCCCGAGCTGGCGCAGACATGGCGCAACCAGCAGTGAACAAAGCGTTCCTGAACTGGCTGAAACCCATGCTCACCGACAATGCGTTCCTCGGACAGCGACCACTCGCGGCCGCGCTGCTGTCACTGGCGGTGATTGCCTACGGCGCGCTCGGTGCCGTCGAAGCCGATGCCGCGGAAAAGGTCCGCTACCTGCTGTTGCTGGGCAGCGTCTGGATCTTCGTGGTCGCGCCAAAGGCGCTGCGTCGCTCGCCCGCGTTCTGGCTGTTCGCCGCGGCCGCGCTGGTCAGCCTGCTGAGTTGGGCGTTGTCGCTGCTGACGCACCCGCAGTGGGCCGAGAGCTCGCCGAAACTGGACCGGACGGCAAACTGGCTGGCGGCCATCGCCATCGCCACCGCGCTCGGCGGCCATCTGCAGCGCGGCCTGCTGGTCTGGGGGCTGGCGGCGGTGGCGCTGCTGCTGGCGCCATGGCTCAGCGGCGACGGCTGGGCCGAGATCTGGCGCGGCCTGAACGGCCAGCGCGTCGACTTCAAACTGCACAATGCCGAGCACGCCGGCCTCTATTTTTCAGTGCTGGGGCTGGGGCTGCTGGCCCTGCTGCCGCGCGCCTTTCGCCTGCGCCGGGGAAGAGGGGTCGCGCTGCTCATCTGGATCATTGCGCTGGCCGGCGCCATCACCGGCATCGTGATCACGCAGACGCGCAGCATGTGGCTGGGCTTCACCGCCGCCCTGATGCTGCTTGGCTGGCTGCAGGGACTCCGGCTGAGCCGCCACCGCCTCTGGCGCTGGATCTCCGCCGTGCTGCTGTCACTGGCGATGGTGCCACTGCTGGTGGTATTCGCCCGTCTCGATATCGTTGAAACGCGCTCTGCCGCCGAAGAGAGCACCGTCCAGTCACTGTTGTCAGGCCGCTTCGGCGACATTCCGTTCGACAGTGCCGGTATCCGCATTCACAGCTGGCTGGAGGGGCTCGACTGGTTCGCCGCGCGGCCATTGCTCGGCTGGGGCGGCAGAGGGCGCAATCTGGTGATCTCCGAATCGCAATGGTTTACACCGGAGATCAAGCAGACCTACCGCCACCTGCACAACAGCTATCTGGATGTGGCGGTAAACTACGGCGTCGTCGGTCTGGCGCTGCTGTTGCTGATGTGGTTCTGGTTCGTTCGCATCGCGCTGCAGGCGGCCCGTCGCGGCCACCTGCCAACCGATCTGCTGCATTTCTTTCTCTGCTTCATGGTGCTGTGGGCGGTGGTCAACTTTTTCGAGTCGTTCGTCTTCTACACCAGCGGCATTTATGTATTCAGCCTCATCGGCGGCTTGATCCTGTCCTGCCATTGGCGTTCGACGCTGCAAACCGGCACGCCCCATCCCGACCTTGAAAGCAGCCGGCGATGAACCTTCGATCAGTGGAGTCCTGCGCGTGAGTGACATCAATGCCAATTCCGGCAGCTGGCCTATCTACAAGCGCCTGCTGAGCTACCTGCGCGGCCTCGAAGGCTGGTTTCTGCTGAGCGTCTTCGGCTTCCTGATCTTCGGTGCCTCGCAACCGCTGCTGGCAAAGCTGATGCAGCTGGTCATCGACGCGCTGAATGCCAAGGACGCCAGCGCGCGCTGGACGCTGCCCGCCTTCGCGGTCGGCGTGTTCGCCGTGCGCGGCGTCGGCTTTTTCATCGGCAACTATTACAACGAGTATGTCGGCACCAGCTACATCAGCCGCATCAAGCGCGATGTCTTTCGCAAGATGACGGTGCTGCCCGCCGAGTATTACGACAGTGTCAGCCAGGGCCAGCTACTGCACCGCCTCAACAACGGCGTCAACCAGCTGCAGGCGACCATCACCAACTCGCTGAAGACGATGATCCGGGAGTCGATCACGCTGATTTTCCTGCTCGGGTGGGTGTTCTATCTGAACTGGCGGCTGTCGCTGATCTTCCTGTTCGTGGCGCCGGTGCTCGGCTTCCTTGTCTCCATCTCGACCAGGAAGATGCGCAAGGTCGCCAAGAGGAACGAAGGAGCGGCAGGCGAAATGTTGCAGGTCTCCAAGGAGCTGCTGAGCAACTACAACATCGTGCGCGGCTTCGGCGCCGAAGCCTACGAGCTGAGACGCTATGAAGTGGCGCTGGAGCGCTCGATCAAAACGCAGCTGAAGATCCGCAAGATCAATGCGATTTTTTCCCCGTTGTCGCAGCTGCTGGTGGCACTGGCGATCGCCTTCATCATCTTCCTGCTGCTCGACCCCATCTTTCTTGCCGAATACAGCACCGGCGATCTGATCGGCTACCTGACCGCCATTTCGCTGATGCCGAAATCGATGCAGCAACTGAGCGGCATCAACGTCATCATCCAGCGCGGCATTGTCGGTGCCCAGCTGGTGTTCGAGATTCTCGACCAGCCCGAGGAGCGCGACGAAGGCAGCTACGAGACGAGCCGGATCGACGGCCACCTGAACGTCAAAAATCTCGGTTTCACCTACCCCAACACCTCGAAGACGGTGCTGACCGATATCTCGTTCGACGTCGCACCGGGCGAAATGGTGGCGCTGGTCGGCAAGTCCGGCAGCGGCAAGACCACGCTGGCCAGCCTGCTGTGTCGCAACTACCGCATCGACGATGGCCACATCTTTCTCGATCGCGTCGATATCAATCACTACAAACTGGCCAACCTGCGGCAGCACATCGCCGCGGTGTCGCAGAACGTCTCGCTGTTCGACGACACGCTGCGCAACAACATTGCCTACGGCGATACGTCGTACACCGATGAGCAGCTGCAACAGGCACTGATCGCCGCGCACGCGAAGGAGTTTGTCGACACGCTGCCGCAGGGGCTCGACACGATGATCGGCGAGAACGGTCTCAAGCTCTCCGGCGGCCAGCGCCAGCGCGTATCGATCGCGCGCGCCTTCCTGAAAAATGCGCCGATTCTGATCCTCGACGAGGCCACCTCGGCGCTCGACAACGAATCGGAAACCATCATCACCCAGGCGATCGAAGCGCTGGCCAGCTCGCGCACCACCATCGTCATCGCCCACCGGCTGTCGACCATCGTCAAGGCCGACCGGCTGCTGGTGATGAACGATGGCCGCATCGTCGAAGCCGGCACGCACAGCGAACTGCTGGCCGCCGGCGGCTATTACGCGGAGCTGTTCCACACCGTCTACGAGGCAACGTGATCGCTACCGACAACGGCGGCGCGCCTAAAGACAACGGCGCGCTGCTGGCGATCGCGGCGTTCATCGCCGCGCTGCCGCTGGCGCGTTACGGGAATGCGGGGTTGTGGAGTGCGTTTCTGCTGTTCGTGGTCGCGCGCGCGATTGCGCTGGGGCTGCACTTTCGCGGCTGCTTTCGTTTTGACGAAGCGCGTGCTGACGACACGCCGGCACGCTGACACGGCCGCCGCACAATCCCCGGTGCAGGACCGCGCGCCTAGTCCTTATCGCGCGTTTGAGGGCGCGGCATCATCGCTGGAAACTGTGCGATCTTGCCGTCGCCTTTGACGTCGGTGACCTTGCCAATTCCTTCCTTCTCGACTTCGTCGATGCGGATCACCGTGTGCATCGGGATGAACGAGCGGGTGACGCCGGAGAACTCGCTCTTCAGCTTCTCTTCGCCCGGATCGACGATCACCTGCGTACGCTCGCCGAAGATGATCTCCTCGACCTCGACGAAACCGTACATGTCGCTCTGGTAAATCTGGCGGCAGAAAATCTCGTAGACCTGGTTCTGGTTGACGAAGATCACCTTGTAGATCGGCGTAATGTCATTGGCAGGAGCCATGGGGGCGGGACGCTCCGGGACGTCGGCAGGTTCTGGGGCTGGGTCAAAAAGGGCGGCGATGATACCACCATCGACCGGGCCGCCCTACCTCCGCCGACCACGCAATCGTCACTCGTCATGGGCACCCCCGGCGGCCATCGGTATAATGCCCGCCCTTCGCCGCTGCCCAATTTCTGACCAGACCCCGACTTATGGCCGACACCCCGACACCGCTCGCAACCCCTGCGCCGAAGAAGCTCTTTATCGAGACCCACGGCTGCCAGATGAACGAGTACGACTCGGCGCGCATCCGCGACCTGCTGGGCAGCTCGCACGGACTGGTGACGACCGATCGCGCCGAGGAGGCCGACGTCATCCTCCTCAACACCTGCTCGATCCGCGAGAAGGCGCAGGAGAAGGTGTTCCACCAGCTCGGCCGCTGGCGCGAGCTGAAGGAGGCCAAGCCCGGCCTGGTCATCGGCGTCGGCGGCTGTGTCGCCAGCCAGGAGGGGGATGCCATCGCCAAGCGCGCCCCTTACGTCGACGTCATTTTCGGGCCACAGACGCTGCACCGCGTGCCGCAGATGATCGACGCACGCAAGCCGACCGGCCCGGTGCTGGTCGACATCACCTTCCCCGAGATCGAGAAGTTCGACAGCCTGCCGGAGCCGACAGCGGACGGCCCCACCGCCTTCGTCTCGATCATGGAAGGGTGCTCGAAGTACTGCACCTTCTGCGTGGTGCCCTACACCCGTGGCGAGGAGGTGAGCCGCCCACTCGACGACGTGCTGGCGGAGATCGCCCACCTTGCCGACCAGGGCGTGAAGGAGGTGACGCTGCTGGGGCAGAACGTCAACGGCTATCGCGGGCGCAACCATTTAGGCGAGATCGTCGACTTCGCCGAGCTGCTGACCTATGTCGCCGCCGTGCCTGGCCTCGGCCGCATCCGCTACACCACGTCACACCCGCTCGAATTCTCGGACGCGATCATCGCCGCCTACGCCGAACTGCCGCAGCTGGTCGACCACCTGCACCTGCCGGTGCAGAGCGGCTCCGACCGCATCCTGGCCGCCATGAAGCGCAACTACACCGCCGCCGACTTCCTGCAGCGCATCGACAAACTGCGCGCGGTGCGCCCGAACATCAGCCTGTCGAGCGACTTCATCGTCGGCTTTCCGGGCGAGACCGAAGAAGATTTCGCCGCCACGATGGAGCTGATCCACCGCGTCGGCTTCGACACCTCTTTCTCCTTTATTTATTCGCCACGCCCCGGCACACCGGCCGCCAAGCTGCCGGACGACACCCCGGACGCAGTGAAGAAGGAGCGGCTGCAGATCCTGCAGGCACGCATCATTCAGAACGCACAGCGCATCAGCCAGAACATGGTCGGCACGCACCAGCGCATCCTGGTCACCGGTGTGTCGCGCAAGGATTCGGCCGAGCTGCAGGGGCGCACCGAGAACAACCGCGTCGTCAATTTCCCGGCCACCGACCACGGCCTTGTCAGTCAATTCGTCGACGTCACCATCACGCAGGCGCTGCCCAACAGCCTGCGTGGCGAACTCATTTCTCCCCTCTCCCTGAAGGGAGAGGGGACTTGACCTACCTGCGGCCCCCGAATCGACCCGGCTTTGCCGGTGCCGGTCGCGGGGTTATCCTAGCCGCCCCGTTTGAAGCCGCGCCTGCGGCAAGCTGACCGATTTTGAAAGAGCGACCCCGCACCCCTGCAGTCCTCACGCTGGAACCGGCCGACACCCGCCTGCTGGCCAATCTGTCGGGCCAGTTCGATGAACACCTGCGACTGATCGAACAGCGCCTCGGCGTGCATATCCAGCCGCGCGGCAACGAATTCCATATCGACGGCACACCGCCGCGCGTCGCCGCCACGCGGCGCCTGCTGCTGACGCTGCACGACGAGGCGGCGCGCGGCGAACAGCTGACCCCGGAAGCGGTGCATCTGCACCTGCGCAGCCTCGGCGACACCCTGCCGGCCGACGACGCCGAGCCGACGGTGGCGT
Source organism: uncultured Verrucomicrobiaceae bacterium (assembly GCA_964638025.1). Taxonomy (GTDB): domain Bacteria; phylum Pseudomonadota; class Gammaproteobacteria; order Pseudomonadales; family CAMLJR01; genus CAMLJR01. Next base: position 252 of record CAZWXW010000045.1, on the reverse strand, counting down.
CGATTCCGGTGATCAAGACCAAGAAAGAGATCATCAAGCCGCGCGGCAAGAACCAGCAGGGTTACGTGCGCGCGATCCAGAACCACGACATCAACTTCGGCGTCGGCCCGGCCGGCACCGGCAAGACCTATCTCGCTGTCGCCTGCGCCGTCGAGGCGCTGCTGACCGAGCGCGTGCAGCGCATCCTGCTGGTGCGCCCGGCGGTCGAGGCCGGCGAGAAGCTCGGCTTCCTGCCCGGCGATCTGGCGCAGA
>CAZWXW010000044.1:0-26926 GCA_964638025.1 uncultured Verrucomicrobiaceae bacterium | reverse complement strand
AATAGTCGAGGTAGGCCTTCTCGGTGAACTGCTTCAAAGGCAGGCGTTCGAGGGTATCGACGCCGGGCTCGGAAAAGATGTCGGTCATGCGTGGGCAATCCGGTTTCAGGGCGAAAATCGCCGGCCATTATCCCTGTGGTGTCAGGTGCTGCCAACCAGCGCTACGCGCTCGCCGCAGCCTGCTAGGTGTAATCCGCACTTTCAGGGAAAAATAATATTTTTCAGTATCTTGCGATGGTTTCTCGCAATGTTTACGGGAATCTACCTAGTTTCTGCGGGAGGGGGGCTACCTATACTGCGTCACATCCAGTCACCGTCAGCAACGGAGTTCTCATGGTCACCAACGGCAATGTCGTCTATCTCGATCGCTACCGCACCGAGAGCCAGCAGGAGCTGATTGACGATATCAGTGCGCGCGCCTTCCTGTTCCTGCGCGACGAAGCACTCGCCAACGGTGTGCCGATGCAGTCGGTCATCGCCGAACACCTGCTGGGCGTCGCGCTGGTGGTGCGCGCCGTCGAGGGCACCGATGCCGCCCAGGACCTGCTCGACATCGTCTCCGGCCGCATCGCCGAGATGGGCTGAACGCTTTCCTTGTCTCTCTCCATGTTGTTTTTTGCGCGGCTCTGCCGCGCTTTTTTTTGCCTGTAGTAATTCCCTCTCAGGGAGAGGGTTAGGGAGAGGGGGTATCACCGCGCTTCACTCTTCTCCGCCCCGCAGCGCTCGCAGCGGTAGACCGTCACCAGCTTTCCCGATTTGACGTCGAACGGCTTCTTCTGCCAGACCGCCCAGCGGTGGTGGCCGTTGGCGCACAGCGCGCTGCGCTTCGGCGCCGGCCGGCGCTGGAACCTGACCACATCCCCCATCGTCGACTCCTCCGGCAAACGTCGATCCGGCCGCCACTTGCGGCCGGTGGCTTGATACCATGGCGCCCGTTTTTATGGCGGCCGTCCGTGGCCGCCACCCTTCGGGTCGTCGCTGGCGCGACGCTGAAAATGGCTTCCGGCCATTTTTTTATGTGAGCAGAGAGAACCGCACCATGCAAATCGGCAAGAACAGTGTCGTCACCTTCCATTACACGCTGCGCGACGAGACTGGCGCCCAGCTCGAGAGCAGCCGCGACAGCGGCGAGCCGACCCTCTACCTGCACGGCGCCAACAACATGCTGCCGGCACTGGAAGAGGCCTTTGCCGGCCGTGCCGCCGGCGAGTCGCTGCAGATCAGTCTGACCCCGGAGCAGGGCTACGGCGAACGCCGCGCCAACGCCATCGAGCGGGTGCCGGCGAAGTACCTGAAACACGAAGGCAAGCTGCGCGTGGGGCAGGTGGTGCGGCTGCACCTGAAGGATGGCGGCGCGATGCCGGTCACCATCGTCAAGCTCGGCAAGTTCTCGGTCGACGTCGACAACAACCACCCGCTGGCCGGCCGCGCGCTGAACTACGACATCGATATCACCGAGGTGCGCGAAGCGACGGCCGAGGAGCTGGCGCACGGCCACGCCCACGGTGTTGGCGGTCATAACCACTGACGCGCCGGTTCCCCTCTCCCTGGCCCTCTCCCTGAAGGGAGAGGGGAATATCGCTGCCATTCGGGTGGGTGCTCTCCTCTCCCTTCCCTTCAGGGGGTGCCCGAAGGGACGGGCATAAAAGGGGCTGGGGGAGAGGGCGTCACCGACCAGTCCGTTCCCGACAGGCCGCGCCACCCGTCACGCGCCCGTCGTCTCCGTCTCTTCCACCAGCGCCAACTGCACCGACCGCTTCCTGACATCGACACCGGTCACGCTGACCCGCACGCGCTGCTCCAGCTGGAACGTGCCGTCGCCACCGGTCAGTCGCATCAGCGTCTGATCGAAGCTGTATTTCCCCGGCCGCTTGCGCGTGTCGACAAAACCTTCAATGCCGTTCTCATCCAGTCGCACGCTGAAGCCGCTGCTGTTCAGGTGGCTGATGACACCTTCATACGGCTGTGCCGGCTGCTGCTGCAGCCACAGGCACTCCAGCCACTCTTCCGCCAGTCGCGCCGCCTGCCGCGCGCGGTCGCTGCTCAGCTGCAGCGTCGCCAGCGTGGCGTCATCGATCGATGGCGGCGCCGTGCCGGCCAGCTTCGCTTTCAGGCTGCGGTGCAGCAGCAGATCGCCGAACTTGCGAATCGGCGAGGTGATCGTGGTGTAGGCGGGCAGTCCCATGCCGAAGTGCGGCGCGGCGCGGCGGCTGAACTGGCTGCGCGCCAGCGAGCGGCTGGCGATCGAGCGCAGCGGCAGCTCGCCGGCAGCGCGCTCCAGCGCCTGCATGGCGGCGATGTAGCCAGGCAGCGCGGTCAGGTCGCTCTCTTTGTTTTCAGGGTCTGCCAGCGCCGGGCAGTGCGTCGCGATCAGCTTGCGCAGCTGGTCGAGGCGCTCGGTGCGGAAACCTGGGTGGTCGACGAACAGCGCATCGCCGTCGCTCAGCCACTGCGCCGCGCAGCGGTTGGTCGCGACCATGCACTCCTCGACGACACGGTGGGCGATGGTCTTGGCCCTGCGGTGAATCGCGGTCAGGTGGCCCTGGGCGTCGACGCTGAAGCTGTAGTCGGGGCGATCCGGCATCAGCAGGTGATCGCGTCCGCGTTGCGCCGCCAGTGCGGCGGTCACCTCGTTCAGCACCGCCAGCGAACTCCCTGCCTCGGCTTCGCCACCGCTGGCGATCAGCGCGGCGGCGGTGTCGTAGTCGAGTTTTGCGCGCGAACGGATGCGCGCTTCGCTGAACTGGAAATCGGCGATGACGCCATCGCTGCCGACCTGCAGCGTGCAGACCAGCGCGGCGCGATCGACGTTGGGCAGCAGCGAGCAGTGCACCGTCGCCAGCTCGCGCGGCAGCATCGGCAGCGTGCGCCCCGGCAGGTAGATCGAGCAGCCGCGCGCGGCGATGGCCTGCTCCAGCTTCGAGCCCGGCACGATCCAGGCATCGGGGTCGGCGACAGCGACCAGCAGTTTCCAGCCGTCGCCGTTGCGCTCGGCGTACAGCGCGTCGTCCATGTCCTCGGTGTCGGCGCCGTCGATGGTGACGAAGGCGATCTGCGTCAGGTCGGCGCGCTGCGACAGATCGGGTGCACGCAGGTCGCGCTCGTCGGCCTGCAGGTCGTCGGTCGGGCAGTCGAAACGCGCCAGCGCGTAATCGGCTTCGATGAACGGCTTGTCGGTGCCGCCGATGATGGCGTCGATCTTCGCCTGCGGCTTGCCATCCTCGAACGGGTGGCGATTGATGCGCGCCCGCACGAAGTCGCCATGGTTGGCGCCGCGCCGCAATTTCGGCGGCACGAACAGCCAGCGGCTCAGCTGCGGCAGATCGGGTTCGACGAAGTGGGCGCCATCGCGAATCACATACTGGCCGGTGAAGTCGCGCAGCGGCGACGCCAGCAACGTCTCCAGCTGCGCGCTCAGTTTGCCGTCGGCGCCGGTGATCACTTCGATGGCGACGCGATCCTCCGGGAATACGCGCTGCATCTGCTCCGGTGCCAGATAGATGTCGCGGCCGTCATCGAGGCGCACGAAGCCGAAGCGCCCCTGCGACCCTCGCACCACGCCGTCGGCGCGATCCTTCTGTGCTTCGATGGACTGTTTCAGCTGGCGCAGCTGGGAGAGAGCATTGACGTCGAGCATGTTGGGGGAATCGCGGTTCGCAACGAGGTGGGCGCGTGCTGCCAGCAGGGGCAACGGTCGCGGCAGAAGAGGGCGTATGTAAGCAGCGCAGCGCCGTTGGGGCGCTGCGGGCGCAAGGGTACCGGAAACAGCCGCGATTTAGAACGAGAGCGGCATCCGGCTCTGTTCGTCCGACACGTCGAGACCCACTGTCTCGTCGTGCGCGGCGATGTGGTTCAGCGTCGCCCGATGAATACCGGCGCTGCGCAACTGCTGCTCGGCATCGCCGAGATTGTGAAAAATCAGCTGCCGGCCGCGCGCATCGGTCAGCAGCTCGGCGCGATTGTCGAGCTGCACCTGCACCAGATAGTCGTAACCGTCGCTGAAAATATCGACGGCAACCGGTGGCGATTGCCGTTGGCGCTGACGCAATTCATTGAGTTGCATGGAGAGCCCTCCTGTCCGGGATGCCTCTGCAAGAGAGGTGGCCACATCTCTGTGGTGCTGGGGGCCGCAGTCGCGAGACCGGAACCGGTTCGGACGGGCGCCCCTTTATTTGTGACCGCCATGGATGGCGGTCACAAATAAAGGGGCGGAGACCACGGCAACCCGATGTCGGGCGCTGCGGCGGACAAAGAGCGTAACCCCTTCGGATGACAGTGGCCAGCACCTGTTTTTCGCTGGTCGCGGCGCCCTTTTTTCGTTTGACAAAGGGCAGGGTGGCTACCAATATCGAGACCAGTTTGACGCACTGTCATGCAGTGCATATTGCGCTCATTCGTTGTCAAGCCAGCCTCCGGTGACTTTGCTGATGTCGTTATTCGGGTTGCTGCAATCAACGTGGTTGTTATCGACGTCGTTATCAACATTGCAATCGATATTGCAATCAACGTTGCTACCAACAATGCAGTCCGGGATTCATATGCCCGGCGTGGCGGTGCGATGGGCTCACTGACACTGCTCGTCCACCACCATGCGATCACCGCTGTCAGCGGCCATCGCAATCCCCGCTCCGCCTGCTCGTCATCCACCCCAGAATTTCGCCGGTTGCCGCAGGGAAAATCCTGCAGGCACCGCTGCGTTTCGGTTTTCAATGGTCGCTGTCGTCAGGCGGCCTTTTTCAATCGCCGCGCTGTTGCGGCCCTTCGCTGTCGGAGATCCTGCCATGGATAAGATCTATGTCCTCGATACCAACGTCCTGCTGCACGACCCGATGGCGTTGAATGCGTTCAAGGAGCACCGAGTGGTGGTGCCGATGACCGTGCTTGAGGAGCTCGACGCGATCAAGGATCGGCGCGACAAGGATGTCAGTCGCGAAGCGCGCATCGCCATCCAGGCCATCGACAAGATTCTCGCCAATGCAACGCCGAAGCAGATTCAGGAGGGCGTGGAAATTCCCGGCAGCGGCATCAATGGCCGCCGCAACGGGCGTCTCGCGGTGTTTCCCGACCAGCTGATTCATCACGATCACAAGGCGCCCTATCTCGACGGCTCGTCACAGCAGGCCAACGACAACCGCATCATCAATGTCGCGCTGCATCTGCAGGCCACCAACTCCGGCGCCTATGTCGGTCTCGTCACCAAAGACATCAACATGCGGCTGAAGGCGAAAGGCTCGGGCCTGGAGCACGTCGAGGATTACCGGCGCGACCGCGTGCTCGACGACATCGATCTGATGGCGCGCGGCTACGACCGCGTCTCCGGAAATTTCTGGTCGCGCGTCGACAAGGTCAAGACCATCCGTCGCGGCCGCGACACCGTGCACATGATTCATCGCTCGGTATTGCCCGAGGCCTATCCGAATATGTTCATCGTCGACGAGGCGGAGTTCGTCGGCTACATCGAGCGCATCGAGGGCGACTACATCGAGATGGTCGACCTGCATGTCGACCAACTGATGTCGCAGCGGCTGTGGGGGCTGCATCCGCGCAACCTGGAACAGGCGATGGCGTTCTTCCTGGTGCAGCGCGAGGAGGTCGACCTGATGACGCTGACCGGCCCCGCCGGCTCCGGCAAAACGCTGATCGCGCTGGCGCACGGCCTGCACGCGATCATGGAGGAGAAGCGCTACGACAAGCTGATCGTCGCGCGCTCGACGACGCCGATGGCCGAGGACATCGGCTTCCTGCCCGGCACCGAGGAGGAGAAGATGGCGCCGTGGCTGGCCGCCTTCGACGACAACCTCGAAGTGCTGCACAGCGGCGACGACTCGCCGGTCAGCTCGATCGAATACGTGAAGCAGCGCGCCAACATCCAGTTCAAATCGCTGAACTTCATGCGCGGCCGCTCGTTCAACAACGCCTACATCATCATCGACGAGGCGCAGGGGCTGACGCAGTTCCAGCTGAAATCGATCGTCACCCGCGTCGGCGCCAACTCGCGCATCGTCGTGCTTGGCAACCTGGCGCAGATCGACAATAAATACATCTCGCCGCTGACCTCGGGTCTCACCTATCTGGTCGAGAAGAGCAAGAAGTTTCCCCATGCCGGCATCATGCATGTCAACGGCATCGAGCGTTCGCGGCTGGCGGCGTTCGCGGAAGAGAATCTGTAGGTTGTCGCGATACTGTTTTATCGCGACAGCAGCCAGAAAACGGCATCGCCGCGCTGCGCGGTGATGCCGGACAAGTGCGATCCCGCTGTTATGGAATAACGGAGGCCGTATGAGAAATCCAAAGACCCGATTTTTGTCGTTGTTGACGACCGCGCTGGTGGCGGTAGCGATGGTGCCGACGCTCGCTTATGCGACACAGGGTGGTGATCGTCGCGATGAGCGCCGCGATGATCGTCGCGAGGGGCGTGATGCCAAGCAGGAGTGCAAGCAGGGTGATGACAGTCGCGCGGAGTGTCGCGAGGAGAAGCGCGACACCAAGCATGGCTCGGATCAACCCACCGAGACGCCAGCCGATACGGCGCCACCGCAACAGTAAGTCGTTACGCCGTTGCAGCGGGCCTCAACTGTGCTTCCTGAGGCCCGCTATGGCGGGTTTTTCTCAGAGGAGATTCGCGCATCCAGGGTCGATGGATGTCAGGGCTTCTGTGTCCGCTCGCGTTGCGAATACCAGGCGATCGCGTCCTTGATCGTCTCCCTGATCGGGCGCGGATTCCAGTACAGCTCGCGCCGCGCCTTGCTGTTGTCCAGCTTCTGGAAAATGTTGGAGAGGACGACGGCGTCGGTGCTGATGATGTAATCCTTGCGACCGATCAGCTTGAAGATGCGCTCGGCCACCCAGGCGATGGCGTAGGCGGTGCGCAGCGAAATCAGTTTCGGCGGCGGATTGCCGGTCTCCGCCGTCGCGATGGCATAGAAGTCGCGGTTGCTGATGAACTCGTTGGCGATGATGTAGCGCTCGCCGACTCTTCCATGTTTCTCCGCCAGCACTGCGGCATCGGCGACGTCGCGGATATCGACCGTCGGCGCGCCGGCGTCCAGCGTGTGGTTAGACTTGCCGCTGGCGACATCCCACAACCCCTTGCCGTGCGGCGTCGGGCCGTAATCCTCGGGGCCGTAAGTGTTGGCAACGCAGAGCGCAACGCCGGGCAACCCCTTTTCGCGGCAATAGGCGAGGAAGCGATTCTCCGCCTCCAGCCGCGCCAGGATGTAGGGCGATGCCTTGTCGTGCCAGTTGAACGGAATCTCTTCGGTGACCGGGCCATTCGGGTTGATGCCCAGCGTGCCCATCGTGCTGGTGAAAATGAAGCGTTCGATGCCCAGCTCCAGCGCCACATCCATCGCGTTGACCAGCCCCTCGACATTGTTGCGGTAGATCGGCGTGGGATCGGTCAGCCAGAAGCGCGGATCGACCACGCTGTAGAAGACGCTGCCGCAGCCTGCCATCGCGGCGCGCAGCGACGCCGGGTCGAGCACGTCGCCGTAGTGAATCTCGACCGGCAACCCTTTCACCGCCTCGGTGTTGCTGCTCTTGCGAAACAGCACGCGCACCTGACGCCCCTGCCTGACCAGCGCCTTGACCTCATGGCTGCCGACGAAACCGCTGGCGCCGGCGACCAGTACCGGCCTGTCAAGAAAGCTCTGCGTTGTCTCGGTCATCTCTGATACAGCCCCGAATATTGTTTTAAATGTGGGGCGGGATTGTACGGGCTGAGCCTTGAATGTCACTACATTGGCTGTCGCAACGACCGATTGTCGATATCACCGCGTTTCGTTGAACAGCTCGCGCCCGATCAGCATGCGACGAATCTCCGAGGTGCCGGCGCCGATCTCATACAGCTTGGCATCGCGCAGCAGTCGTCCGGTCGGGCAGTCGTTGATATAGCCGTTGCCACCGAGCAGCTGGATTGCGTCCAGCGCGCACTGCGTCGCCCGTTCGGCGCTGTAGAGAATCGCCGCAGCGGCATCCTTGCGCGTGCCGTCGCCGCGATCGCAGGCAGCGGCAACCGCGTAGACATAGGCGCGGCTGGCATTCAGCACGGCGTACATATCGGCGAGCTTGCCCTGCACCAGTTCGAACTCGCCGATGGGCTGGCCGAACTGTTTGCGATCGTGCACATACGGCAGCACCACATCGAGACAGGCCTGCATGATGCCGAGCGGCCCGCCCGACAACACCACGCGCTCGTAATCGAGCCCACTCATCAACACATTGACGCCGCGCCCCTCGCCGCCGAGCGTGTGGGTTGCCGGCACGCGCGCGTCGTCGAACACCAGCTCGCAGGTGTTGGAGCCGCGCATGCCGAGCTTGTCGAGTTTGGGTGAGCGCGCGAAGCCGGCCGTATCGCGCTCGACGATGAAGGCGGTAATGCCCTTGCCGCCGGCAGCGGCCGTGTCTGTCTTGGCGTAGATGATGTAGATATCGGCATCGGGACCGTTGGTGATCCACATCTTGCGGCCGTTGAACACGTAGTGGTCGCCGCTGCGTACCGCGCGCAGCGACATGCTGACGACATCGGAGCCGGCGTTGGGCTCGCTCATCGCCAGCGCGCCAACATGCTCGCCACTGATCAGCTTCGGCAGGTATGTCGCTTTCTGTTCATCGCTGCCGTTGCGAAAGATCTGGTTTACGCACAGGTTCGAATGCGCGCCGTAGCTGAGGCCGACCGCAGCGGATGCGCGCGAGATCTCCTCCATCGCCACCACATGGGCGAGATAACCCATGCCGGCGCCGCCGTAGCGCTCGTCCACGGTGATGCCGAGCAATCCCAGCTCGCCGAAGCGTCGCCATAAATGACGCGGAAAATCGTTGTCGCGATCGATCTGCGCCGCGATCGGCGCGATTTCACGGTCAGCGAAATTCGCCACTTCACGCCGCAGCGCGTCGATGGTTTCGCCCAGACCGAAGTTGAGCGTGCGCAGAGAGCCCGGCATGTCAGGTCTCCTTGTTGTCCTGCGATGGTTTTGCAGCCCATAGGCTGCACCGGCGCGGCATCCACTGGCAATATCTGCCTGCGTATGGCGATTCGCTATTGAAATGTAGACAGGTACAGCTTCTCCACCTGCTCTCTGGCCCAGGGCGTCTTGCGCAGGAATTTCAGGCTGGACTTCACCGAGGGGTCTGATTTGAAGCAGTTGATGCTGATCCTGTTGGCGAGTTGGTCCCAACTGTAGTGGTCAACGAGTTTTATGACGATGTCCTCCAGCGTCATGCCGTGCAGGGGGTTGTTGGGTTGTTTGTTATTCATGTCTGGAATGAATCCTGGCTACTTATGGAGACAAGTAACGACGGCAAGGGGCTGGATGCAGCAGCTTGTGGTCCACTCATTCGGCGCTCTCCTCTCGATGGGTTCTACCTTGTTGCTTTGCGCGTTAGCCGAACACATGACCTGCGCTCTAACGCCTGAGTTAAGCCGCGCCGCGAAGCGGCGTCGGCTTGAATGAATTGTTAGAACTCAATGCGATCAACTAGAAAATACGACGCTTCAAATCAGAGAAAGCATTCAGCCCGCCACGCCAGTCGCTGCCAGTTTTTGCAAGAATGAATGGATATCTAGAATCATCATGGAGGATGAGCTTGTGGTGTTTCCCATCTTCCATAATTGTGAATCCGAGCGACTCCAGTTCAGCGCGAGCAGATGCTGTCATTGAGTCATACTGACGCAAAACTTGCTTGAGTCGCTCCAAAATCTGTTCCCGCTCACCGGAATGCGCGTTCTGCTTAATCATGTCAGTCAAAACATCTCGGCGCCGGCTATGAAGCTCTGCGGCGTCGGCAGCGACTTTTAGTGAATCAATAATTATATCTAAGCGCTCACCTTGATAAAGGTCTCTTTCTGTAGAGGCAAGAGCAAGATTTGTTCCGTCAGTGTTAGATACGCCGCTGGGAAGCTGACGCGCATATCTGGCGCGTGCTAGTTCCGATTCTAGTCGTTGTATTTCCTCATCCTTCGAGGCCATCTCAGCATCGAAGTGTCGAATGTACTCATTGATGTCATTTGACCCTGAGTCCTTCAGCTCCTGGAGGCGGTGCCTCGCGATCAGCTCTTGAAGGTTGGACCAAGTGCATTCTCTTTTTGTTCGTTGTGAAAGCAATGAAGCCCGTACCTTCTTTGATACGGCTATCTGCATTTCCTTAGGATCGGAGTAGTTGCCGGTTGGCAGGAACAGCCATTTTCCGACGCCATCTGGCCAGTAGATTCCGACAGCACCACCGTATGCGTTCTCGCCATAGACTTCTCGCATGAGCTTGAAAGAGAAGGACCGACTGGGCTCGACAACAACATGAGCCATGCCAGACAGCCATTTCGCGGTTTGATCGGGGTCGATGAATGGTTTGTCTCTGTTGTCAGCGCTTACATACACAACCGGCATTGTGTAATTTGCTTTTGCGCAGATGATGTCGGCGGCAAGGGACAAATCTTGCTCTTGCAGAAGGATTGGCTTGTCAGAAACGATCAGATCGCCATCAACACCACCACCAATCCTCTCCATCAAGCTTTTCAGGATGTATGGTCGCTTTCCCTGATCCAATCTCTCGACAGGAAGCTCGGAGTCGACACTAAGCTGGACCGCAACAATGAATCCATCTTTCGATTTTGAACCGACAACGTCCGTTATCCATCTGATTTCGCCATCCTCGCGCTTCTCGTATCGCACTCCCGCCGTTTCTCTTTCGGAGTCTTTGAACGAGGAAGACAGGACTGACTCGTTTGCCGTTGATACGGACGTGCCATCCTCAAACTTGACGCCACTGAGCTTACGTGCCAACTCGCTATGTGGACTCCCCGAAATCCATGCTTGTGCGCAGTCAAGTAGGTCCTCAGACGTCTTTTCGGCGTTAATCGGAAACTGTGTCTTGAATGTGAGCACGCGAAGTTCTCCCCCTTGAGTTCTAACGACGCGATGTGGGGCTGCCGAAACGCAGCGAAGCGGAGTGTAGGCAGTCCCACACCATTGCCTTGTTAAGACTTTTGCGCCGCATCGAGACAAAGCGGTTTTAGCGACGCGATCATTCGAAAAGCTAAATCACGGACGATATTTAAATCTGGCAAGGTATCTTTGCCATCCACCAGATTTTGCAATTCGAAATATTCGAAGCCCTTCCGTGCATACCAAGTGTTGGCCTTTTGCACTTGCTCTTGCTCGCTCTCCGAGATTGCTAATTTATCAAGAAGCCCCAGCTCTTTTGATTTTCTTAGCAACGCCGCCAAATCATGACCAAAGCTCCTGCTTTTGAGCTTATTGCGATCAATGCCGTTGATCAATAGAAATGCCTTAAATGACAATTCTAGAGAGCGACAAGTCAAGTAGTACAAAGCCGGTGAAAATGGGACTTCCGGCTTGTAAGAATCAAACGCCAGGAGATAGTCGTTAGCGTAGGTAATAAATCCCACCGGACTGATAAATATGTGTGCTGTCTTTGCGTGAATGACAACGCTTGTCATCGTGGCTCGCTCCAAAGTCTTAACAGTCTGTTAATGAGGTCTGCGACCTCATAATAATTATTAGCGGGTTGACCTGATAATGGATTATCGGGTGGCGACGCTTGGAGGTAAGTGATTGGTTTTGTGGGTCAGAATCCATTCGAGGTGGTTGTCCGGAAAAATTATCGGGTGGGATTTTTAGCACGAGCGGGCGACGACGAGCAATTAAACGGGTCTGCCGCTCGTCGGTTTGATGATTGTGGGAATCAGTGTGGCCAGAGCTTGGCCAGCGTTACGACCTCGGCAATGAACAGCAGGATGGCCAGCGTCTGCCAGAAGCGCAGCGGGTTGCGTTCGATCAGCGGTGAGTTTTCATGCCGTGCCAGCATGTCGCGATTCGGAACGGTCAGGTCTTGCAGGAATTCGGAGAGTGCCTGATAGCGTTCGCGCGGGCGCGGGTTGACCGCTTTTTCCAGTGCGAGGTCAATCCACAGCGGCAGGTCCTTGCGCGCGTTGCGGGCGCTGCGGTATTCCCAGCGGCGTTTGCTCGGGTGCAGGCGCTCGGTGTCGCTGATGGCGTAGGGCTGGGTGCCGGTCAACATTTCGTAGGCGATGGCGCCGAGTGAGTAGAGGTCGGAGAGGTGGGTGGCGGGTTGGCCGGCGATGTATTCGGGTGCGCTGTAGTCGACCGAGCCGACCGGTTGTTGCTCGGTTAACGTGTCGCCGCCGTCGCTGAGGCCGCCGACCAGTACGGTGCCGAAGTCGATCAGCTTGATGCCGCCGTCGGTGGTGATCAGGATATTTTCCGGTTTCAGGTCGCGGTGAACCATGTGCTGGCGCTGGAAGGCGCGCAGCGCGGCGCTGACCTGTTGCAGCAATGCACGCACCTGATCGAGTGACGGTTTCGGGTTGTCGTAGATCCACTGCCGCAAGGTCTGGCCGTCGATGTATTCGCACAGGTGATACAGGAAGGCGCTGCTGGTCGGTGGCGGTTCGATCTTCATCACGCCGGGGTGGTCGATACGACGGCCGACCCACTGCTCACGAATGAAACTCTCCAGATAGGCATCGTCGTCGGCGAAGTTTGGTGATGGCGCTTTCAGCACACGCTGCGCGCCGGTTTCGTCGCGAACGACGTAGAGATGGCTGCGGGTGCCGCTGTGTAGCACGCGCTCGACGGTGTAGCCGTCGAGGCTTTGCCCTTCGGCCATCGGTGGCGGAATGACGCGTTCGGTCAGCGCGCGATGCACTTCGTCGATATCGGCAACCGGCAGTTCGTCGATGCGCAGCAGCAGCGCGCTGAGGTTGTCGTCGCTGCCCTTGGCGAACGCGGCATCGACGATGGCGCGGGCGCAGGCTTCGAGTGATTCATGCGGGTCGCGCAGCAACTGGTTCAGTTCGCCATGGCTGACAAAGGTATGCACGCCGTCGGTGGTGAATAACAACAGGTCGCCGACCTGCAGCGGTTCCTGCAGGTAGTCCATCTCCAGATGCGTATCCATGCCGAGCGCGCGTGTCAGCGCCGCGCTGCCGCCGCGCTGCAGATGCAGGTGGTCGCGCGTCAGTAGTTCGAGCTGGTCGTTGCGGCGCAGCCAGATGCGGCTGTCGCCGGCATGGAACAGGTGCGCGGTGGTTGATTTGAGGATGGCGCCGCTGAACGTCGTGACCAGGCCGTTATGCGGCAGGACACTTTGGCTGCCGTGGTGAAACAGCCAACTGTTCAGGGCGCCAAGAACTTTGTGCGCCGCTTCTTTTACCGGCCACGAATCGGGCGTGCTGAGGTAATCCTCGATGAAGGTGGCGACGGCGGTCTGGCTGGCGAGCTTGGCGTTGTCGCTGCAGCTGGCGCCATCGGCGATACAGGCGATGACGCCTTTTACCGCGCGCACGCCGACTGCCGGCTGGTGCGCGGCGAACGCATCTTCATTGACCGGCTTGCGACCGGCGCTGGAGTGGCCGCCGAAGGAGACCTGCAGCGCGTGGCTGCTGGTGCTGGTCAGGTAGGCCGGCACGGTGACGGTGTTCACGACGACCTCATAACAGAAGCGAAAAGCGGCGCCATCATAGCGCCGCTGTCGGTGTGGGAGCCTCCGCGCAAGTTCCCTCTCCCTTCAGGGAGGGTCAGGGAGAGGGAAGAGATGTCTCAATGCGCACGCCCGACGCTGATCAGTTCGACGGTGCCATCTTCGCGCACTTCGGTGATGTGGCCGGCCGGCTCCTCCATGAACAGCAGCGCGATAAAGCCGCCGATGGCGGAGAGCGCGATGACGAAGAAGAAGGTCTGGTAGCTGACCAGCGACAGGATGGTGAGATAAACGACGGCGCCGGTATTGCCGTAGGCGCCGGCCATGCCGGCGATCTGTCCGGTCATGCGGCGTTTGATCAGCGGCACCACCGCGAACACGGCGCCTTCGCCGGCCTGCACGAACAGCGCGCACAACACGGCGATCAGCAGTGCCAGCCAGACGTTCCAGCTGCTGTCGACGAGACCCATCAGCAGGTAGCCGATGGCGAGACCGGCGGTCAGCAGCAGCAACATTTTCTTGCGGCCGAACTTGTCGGAGAGCACGCCGCCACCGGGGCGCGATATCAGGTTCATGAAGGCGTGTGACGATGCCAGGACACCGGCCATCACTGCGCTGAGGCCGAAGGTTTCGGCGAAGAACAGCGGCAGCATCGATACCACGGCGAGTTCCGAACCGAAGGTGGCGAAATAGAGCACGTCCATCACCGCGACCTGCTTGAACTTGTAGCGGTGCATCTCCGGCACCGGCTTGACGAATACTTCGTGGTTGACGCGCCAGACATGCCAGGCGTCGTAGAAGTACAGCACGATCAGGCCGACATAAATGGCGTAGCAGGCGCCGTCGGTCAGTAGCTTCACACCAGCTGGCGACAGCTTCCACACCAGCAGCGCCAGTGCGGCATACATCGGCACTTTCATGATCAACAGCAGGAAGAAGTCGCCCTTGCTGGTCACTTCCATCGCGCCGAGGTTTTTCGGGCGGAAGTAGGTGGAGCCTTTCGGCGTGTTGCTGACGTTGAAATACCAGATCACCGAGAAGATCAGGCAGAGCACGCCGGTGCAGGCGATAGCCCAGCGCCAGCCATCGTCGCCGCCGAACCAGAGCGCGAGCATTGGCAGCAGCGCCGCGGCGGCGGCCGAACCGAAGTTGCCCCAGCCGCCGTAGATGCCTTCGGCGGTGCCGAGTTCATGTGCCGGGAACCACTCGGAGACGATGCGGATGCCGATGACGAAGCCGGCGCCGATGAAGCCGAGCAGGAAGCGGGCGATGGCGGCCTGCGTAAAGTCGCTGGCCAGCGCGAACATGAAGCAGGGAATGGCGCAGACGGCGAGCAGCAGCGAATACATCAGGCGCGGGCCGAATTTGTCGACCAGCATGCCGACCAGGATGCGCGCCGGAATCGCCAGCGCCACGTTCAGCGTCAACAGCGTTTTCAGTTCGTCACTGGAGAGCGACAGCGATTGGCCGATGGCCATCAGCAGTGGAGCGTGGTTGAACCAGACGACGAAGGTGACGAAGAAGACCATCCAGCTCATGTGCAGGATTTTCATCTTGCCCGTGAAGGACAGCAGGTTGAAGCGTTCGTTGGACATCATGGTCTCGCTGGTTGTGTGTCTAGTTTCATATGTCTCCCCTATGACATAGGGGCGGACAGTTAGCCCACTTTCAATATTGGTGCGGTGTCCGCCGGTGCCGCGCGCAGCAGCCGGTTCAGTTCGGGTACGCAGGAGCCGCAGTTGGTGCCGCAGCGCAGTTTCTCGCCGAGCGCCGCGCTGCTGCGGCAACCGCTGGCGATCGCTTCGACGATCTCGCCTTCGGCGACCTGATAGCAGGTGCAGATGATGGCGCCGCGTGGACCGGTTTCGCCCGGTGCGAAACCTGACAGTACGGTCTTGCGCTCGTCGCCGCTCAGCGCTTCGCCGAGGCGGCTGACCAGCCACCACGGATCGCTCAGCATGTCGCGCTGGCCGAACAGAAAAGCGGCTTGCAGACGATCGCCGTCGAGCCAGCCGAGGCGCAGTTCGCCCGCGGGGCCGAGTTCATCTTTCAGTGCTGGCGATGTCGGCAGCAGATCCAAAAGATAGTCGCGCGCTGTTGCCGGCGTGTCGGTGCCGGCCAGCCAGTAGATCCAGCCGTTGGCGACCGGCATGCCGGCCCAGTAGTGCGAACGCGCGAACTCGATTGGCGCATGGCTGATGATCAGCGCGCGCCAGTTGCTGGGCAGCGGGCGCACGCTGACGCTGGCGTGTTTCAGCTCCGGTTGCCCCGAGTGCGGATCGGCAACGGCAGTGACCAGCGCATCGGCCTTGCCGCGTGCGGTGAAGCGATCGCTCCAGTGCATCGGCATGAATAGCGAACCACGGCGCTGGCCGGGCTCGACGCGCACGCGCACCCACGCCTTGCCATGCGTGTTCGACAGCTCGGCGATCTCGCCATTGGCGAGACCGAACACGGCGGCATCCTGCGGATGAATCTCGACATAGGGTTCACTGCGGTGACGGTTGAGGCGCTCGCTCTCGGCGGTGCGTGTCATCGTGTGCCACTGGTCGCGCACGCGGCCGGTATTCAGTGTCAGCGGCGTGGCCGCCTCGATGCGCGATTGCGGCCACTGCGGTTCGATGGCGATGAAACGCGCGCGGTGATCCGGCGTGGAGAATTTTCCGTCGCCATAGAGCCGACGCGCGCCGCTTTCGTTTCTATCGAGAAGCGGCCACTGGAACGGTTGCAGCGCATCGTATTCGCTGCGGTCGATGTCGCCGAGCGCGCTGATGTCGAGCTGCAGTGGTGTGTCGCGGTTGAGACCGGTCATCGCCGCGTACTCGACGAAGACATCGCGCGAACATTGATAGTCGAAGGCTTCACCGAAGCCGAGCCGTTTGCCGATTTCGCTCAATGCCCACCAGTCGGGCTTCGCATCACCCGCGCAGGGCAGGAAGCTGCGCTGGCGCGAGACGGTGCGCTCGGAGCTGGTGACGGTGCCATCCTTCTCGCCCCAGCCGGCGGCCGGCAGCAGGATGTCGGCGCACTGCGTGGTGTCGGTGTCGCGCACGCAGTCGGAGACGATGACGGTCTCGCAATTTTTCAGCGCGTCTGTCCAGCGCTCGGCTTCCGGCATGCTGACCAGCGGGTTGGTCGCCAGCACCCACAGGAATTTGACCTCGCCGCGCTCGATGGCTTCGAACAGTGGCACCGCTTTCAGGCCCGGCGCCGTCGCGATGTTCGGTGCGTTCCAGAACTGCTGCACGTCGGCGATCGAGTCCGGCGTGAAGGCGCGGTGCACGGCGAGCTGATTGGCGAGCCCGCCCACTTCACGGCCGCCCATCGCGTTCGGTTGGCCGGTGATCGAGAACGGACTGGCGCCCGGTTTGCCGACACGACCGGTGGCGAGGTGGCAATTGATGATCGCATTGCCTTTGTCGGTGCCGCTGGAACTCTGGTTGATGCCCTGCGAGAACAGCGTGACGGTGCGCGGATGTTGCGCAAACAGCGAATAAAAAAAAGCCACCGCCCCGGCGTCGACACCACAGGTCCGGGCTACATCATCGATGCTCGGGCTGGAGTGGCGGGCCGAGGCGATGGCAGCCTCAAAACCGTTGGTGTGATCGCGGACGTAGTTGAGATCGATGGCGTGATCGAGATGATTGTTGTCGGCCAGCCACGCCAGCAGGCCGTTGAACAGAAACGCATCGCTACCCGGTGCAATCGGCAGGTGCAGGTCGGACAGATCGCAGCTCGCGGTGCGGCGCGGATCGATGACCACGAACTTGGTGCCGGGTCGCTGTTTACGCGCGGCGAGCATGCGCTGGTGCAGTACCGGGTGCGCCCACGCTGCGTTGGAGCCGACCAGCACGATCAGGTCGGCCAGCTCGACATCCTCGTAGCAGGCCGGCACCGCGTCTTCACCGAAGGCGCGCACATGCGCGGCCACCGCCGACGACATGCACAGGCGCGAATTGGTATCGACGTTGGCGCTGCCGACGAACCCTTTCCACAACTTGTTGGCGACGTAGTAGTCCTCGGTCAGCAGCTGCCCCGACAGATACAGCGCAACCGCTTGCGGGCCGTGTTCACGAATCGTTTTTTGCAGCCGCGTGCTGATTTCGTCGAGCGCGCTTTCCCACGACACACGTTCGCCGTCGATTTGCGGATGCAGCAGCCGGCGTTGTGCCGCATCAACCGTCTCATGCAGCGCCGAACCCTTGACGCAGAGCTTGCCAAGGTTCGACGGGTGATCGGCAATACCTGCGACAGGCAGGAGCTGCTCACCACTGCGGATGACGCTGACACCACAGCCGACGCCGCAATAGGGGCAGGTGGTGTGCGTGGTGCTCATTTATGCGGCCGATTCCGCAGCGGCGGGTTGCTGCAGCTGCACGGTGCCGTTGTCGATGCGGGCCGGCCAGACGCGCACGCTGTACTCCGGCTTTTCCAGGCAGCGACCGTTGAGCAGGTTGAAGTGCTCCTTGTAGAGCGGTGAGGCGACGACCAGATTCTTTTGCACATCGCCGACGATGCCGCGCGACAGCACATTGGCCTTGCCGATCGGATCGAAGTTGTCGATGGCGAAGACCTGCTGCTCTTCGCCCGGCAGATAGAAGATCGCGACCTGCTGGCCATTGATCAGCGCACAGACGCCGCTACCTTCAATCAGGTCATCGACTTTGCAGGCGTTGTACCAAAGAGATGCATTCATCATCAGTTCCTCAACATTCGGTATTGCAGTGACGCTTCAAGCCATGTCGGGCAGGTGCCTGTCCGAAAACCGGAGAATGAAAGCGGGCGGAGGCTTTTCGGGCGGGCACCTGCCCGACATGGCCTACGCACCCACCTCCTGGTTTTCAGCCCCGTGCCACGGCCGATCCGGGCCTGTGCCTCTCCGGGAATCTTCCGCCCGCTTTCATTCTCCAGATTCCCGGAGAGGCACAGGCCCGGATCGGCTCAGGTGTTGGCGCGAGATTCAGGTTGAAGCAATCAGCTCCGGGTGTTCGGTCAGTGCCTGTTTCTCTGCGGCCGTTGCCGGGCGAATTTGTGCGCGTTCTTCGACGAAGACGATGTTTTCGTCTTTCGCGTCCGAGTTCACGAATTCGCGGAAGCGTTTCACTTTCTGCGCATCCTCGATCGTGGTTTTCCACTCGCACTGGTAGGTGCCGACCACGTGTTCCATCTGGGCTTCGAGTTCGGCGCCGAGGCCGAGCGAATCGTCGATGACCACCTGTTTCAGGTAGTCGAGACTGCCTTCGAGGTTTTCCATCCAGACCGAGGTGCGCTGCAGGCGATCGGCGGTGCGCACGTAGAACATCAACACGCGGTCGATGTACTTGATCAGCGTCTCGTCGTCGAGGTCGGTGGCGAACAGATCGGCGTGGCGCGGGCGCATGCCGCCGTTGCCGCAGACGTAGAGGTTCCAGCCTTTATCGGTGGCGATGACTCCGATGTCCTTGCTCTGCGCTTCCGCGCACTCGCGCGTGCAGCCGGAGACGGCGAATTTCAGTTTGTGCGGCGAACGCAGCCCCTTGTAGCGGTTCTCGATCCGGATCGCCATGCCGACCGAATCCTGCTGGCCGTAGCGGCACCAGGTCGAACCGACACACGATTTCACCGTGCGCACCGATTTGCCGTAGGCATGACCGGTTTCGAAGCCGGCGTCGATCAGCTCTTTCCAGATCAGCGGCAGTTCATTCAGGCGCGCGCCGAACAGGTCGATGCGCTGGCCGCCGGTGATCTTGGTGTAGAGGTTGTACTTTTGCGCCACCTGA
Source organism: uncultured Verrucomicrobiaceae bacterium (assembly GCA_964638025.1). Taxonomy (GTDB): domain Bacteria; phylum Pseudomonadota; class Gammaproteobacteria; order Pseudomonadales; family CAMLJR01; genus CAMLJR01. Next base: position 7,709 of record CAZWXW010000044.1, on the reverse strand, counting down.
CCCAGCACGATCAGCTTGTCCGGCGTGATCTCGCCAGCGGCGATGCGCGGCACGATCGAGTAGGTGCCGTCCTTCTGCATGTTGGCGAGGAAGGTGTCGTTGGTGTCCTGCAGCTTCACATGCGGGGTTTTCAGGACATATTCGTTGTTGACCGTGGCGAGGATCGAACCGACCGCCGGCTTGCAGATGTCACAGCCACGGCCCGTGCCGTGGCGGTGCAGCAGCTCGTCGAAGGTTTTGATCTCGTTGACGCGCACCAGGTGGTAGAGCTCCTGGCGGCTGTGCTGGAAGTGTTCGCAGATGTAGTTGTTGACGGCGACGCCGCGTTTTTTCAGTTCGGCATCGACGACATTCTTCAGCAGTGCGGAGCAGCCGCCGCAGCCGGTGCTGGCCTTGGTGCAGGCCTTGATGTCGGCCAGCGCGGTGACGCCCTCTTCGATCTTGCAGCAGATCGCGCCTTTGGTGACGTTGTGGCAGGAGCAGATGGTAGCGGTGTCCGGCAGCGCATCGGCGCCGAGTACCGGTGCCGCGCCGCCGCTCGGGGCGATCAGCGCCAGCGGTTGCGGCGGCAGTGCGATGTCATTCAGGCAGTACTGCAGCAGCGTGTCGTACAGCTCGTTGTCGCCAACCAGCACGGCGCCGAGCAGCTTCTTGCCATCTTTGGAGACAACGACCTTTTTATAGATGCCGGCGCCTTCGTCGATGACGCGATAGGAAAGCGCGCCTTCAGTGCGGGCGTGGCTGTCGCCGATCGAGCCGACGTCGACACCGAGCAGCTTCAGCTTGGTGCTCATGTCGGCGCCCTGGAAGGTCAGGTCGCCGCCGGTCAGGCTGCTCGCCGCCACTTTCGCCATCTGGTAACCGGGTGCGACCAGACCGAAGATGCGACCGCCCCACAGTGCGCACTCGCCGACGGCATAAATGCTCTCGTCGCTGGTGCGGCAGTGGTAGTCGATGACGATGCCGCCGCGCTCGCCCAGTTTCAGTTCGGCGGCACGCGCCAGCTTGTCGTCGGGACGCACGCCGGCGGAGAAGACTATCATGTCGGTCTCAAGGATTTCGCCATCGGCGAAATGCATCGCCAGCGCGTGGTTTTCGCCCTCGATGATTTTCTGTGTGTTCTTGCCGGTGTGGATGGTCAGGCCGAGCGACTCGACTTTCTTGCGCAGGATGGCGCCGCCCTCGACATCGACCTGCACGCCCATCAGCTGCGGCGCGAATTCGACGACATGGGTTTCGAGGCCGAGGTTGCGCAGCGCGTTGGCCGCTTCCAGGCCGAGCAGGCCGCCGCCGACGACGACGCCTTTCTTCGCACCCTGCGACGCAGCGCGGATGGCGCCGAGGTCATCGATGGTGCGGTAGACGAAGCAGAGCTTGTTGTCGTGGCCCGGCACCGGCGGCACGAACGGGAATGAGCCGGTGGCCAGTACCAGCTTGTCGTAGCCGAATTGCTGGCCGCCTTCGGTGGTGACGACTTTGTTGTCGCGATCGATGCTGGCGACGGCATCGCCGAAATGGGCGGCGACGCCGTTTTCCTTGTAGAACTCGCGCGTGGTCAGGGCCAGCTCGTGCGGCTCGCGGCCGGCGAACACCTCGGAGAGGTGAACGCGATCATAGGCCGGGCGCGGCTCGGCACCGATCACGGTGATCTGAAAGTTGCTGTTGGCCGCGAGCATCTGCTCGACCAGGTGGTGGCCCACCATCCCGTTGCCGACAATCACCAGACGATTCATGTTGTGTTCCTCACGACGTTGGCCCGTGCCGGTTTCGCTGTGCAGTCCGCCTGGGTTGACGGCTGTCTTGGTCGAGACCGATGTGACCGAACAAATTGGCTTTTAAAGGTGGTTCTGAACAACGGTGGTTCTGAACAAAAAACGAGCTGACCAAAATCGAGGCGAAAAAAAAGGTGCTCATCGCTATCGAACCCCGAAGGGGAACCATAGCCATGAGCACCATTGCTCTCGCGTCTCAGGAGAACCCGCCGCCTTTGGCGGGCATCACCGCATTACGCTTTCCCCTATACAGGATCCGTGCCAACGGATGTCATCAAGCAAATTCAAGCGGTTGGCGGGTGCGGTACGTTTGTTCGGGAAAAACCCCGCACTCTTTCAGGGCATGGCGCTCCAGATTGGAACTGCAGCGTTTGCCCTGCGCGCCGGCGCTCAGAAATTCAACTCGGCCCAGACCCAGAACTTGTCGGTGTCGATATTTGGCGTGGTGCCGACGATGAAGGGCGAGGCGTCGTCAGCCTTGTAGCTCGCGTATTTGACGCCGACGAAGTAGTTGGCGCCGAACTGCTTGATCAGCTGCAGGTTCCACTCCTCGCCGAAATCGCCGGAGCCTTCGTCGCGGCTGTATTCGTGATAGACCAGCGCCGCCTTGACGCCATATGGCGTGAAGTCGCCCGACAGCGTCGCGTAGCTGTCGATCAGGCCGGCCGTTGGCGTGTTCAGGAACATATCAGCCCAGCCGTTGAAGGCGTGCTTGGTGGCATACGGCGTCTGGAACCCCTGCAGGCCGTCGTCGGAACCGAGTTTCTCCTGCGCCACCTTCGCCACCAGCATGCCGACGCTGCTGGCGTAGCCGAGGCCGGTTTCGGCCAGGTAGTAATCGGTGTTGCGTTCGATCTCGAGCGGCGTGGTCAGCTCCTGTTCGGCGTACTCGGCGGTGTAGAACAGGCGCAGCGGTGTGGTGGTCGGCAGGATGTAGACGCCGTCGAAACGCAGGCCGTAGGTATCGCTCTGCAGGAAGCGCAGCGACGGGTTCAGCTCGTTGTTGTTGCCGGTGTTGCGCAGCACGCGATCCGATTCGCTGTTGTCGAGCAGATAGGCGTAGCCGGTCAGCTTGCCCAGCGTGAAGCCGCTGTAGACGATGTTGATCAGGTGGTCGTCGCTGTCGAAATCGAAGTTGTAGGTCGGTTTGACATCGGCGATGCCGTTGACCTTGTCGACGTAGGCGTAGTTGAAGACCCAGTCGGCGACGCCGACATAGCTGGCGGTGAACGAGTCGAAGGTCTGTTCGTTCTGGCGCCAGCCGACGTTGCCGACGAAGCGCTGGTTGTCATACATGATGCGCTGGCGGCCGACGCCGACATCGAGCTTGCGCACGCCGCGATAGCGCAGGTAGGCGCGGTTCACTTCGGTGACGGTCGGATCGACGATCGGCGCGTAGACATAGGGCGGCCCCTGTTCCGGCGAATAGTCGTCGGTGCCGAACAGCGAATGCGTGTCTTCCAGTTCGAGGATGGCGGTGAAGCCGGAGATCGGCGCGGTCTCGATGCCGAGACGCGAGCGCAGCGTCAGCGCGGTGGCGTCCTTGACGCTCAGTGAATCCGGATCGACCTCTTCGTAACGCAGGCGGAAGTTGCCCGAGATTTTGCTTTTCGTCAGCGCATCGACCAGCGTGTCGGCGCTGGCCGGCAGCGTCGGCAGCAGTGCCAGCGCGGCCACGGCGGCGGCGAGACGCCGGCGCGGGCCGACGCGATGACGGAGGTATGAGGGCTGTTCTGTTTCGCAGTGAGTTGTCATGTTCGTCTCCACGGTTTTGAACTGTTGTGATGGGTGTTGATGCACTGTCATGAAAGCGTCATGGCCAAATCGCGGGCGAGCGAAACCGTGCGCGGCTGGCGCCGCGACAGAAGACTGCTGGCTCGGAGTTGGGTGTGCCGGTGGTCAGGCGACCTTTTCTACAACGGCGGTTTCATCCGCTGGCTTTTTTGTCGTGGACTCGGCCGCCGACGCCCCCTCTTTGCGCTGCGCGTCGGCGTGCTGCCTGAAATCCTCGACCTTGCGCTGTTTCTCGTAGAGGAAGCGCAGCACTTCGTGGCGCAGGTGGTTGTAGTGCGCATCGTCGGCCAGCGTCAGCCGGTTGCGCGGGCGCGGCAGGTCGATGTCGAGAATCTCGCCGACGGTGGCGGCCGGGCCGTTGGTCATCATGACGATGCGATCGGAGAGCAGCACTGCCTCGTCGACATCGTGCGTGATCATGATGACGGTGTTGTTCAGCTCGCGCTGAATCTCCATCAGCGAATCCTGCAGGTGGGCGCGGGTCAGGGCGTCGAGCGCACCGAACGGCTCATCCAGTAGCAGTACCTTCGGTTGCATCGCCAGCGCGCGGGCGATGCCGACGCGCTGCTTCATGCCGCCGGAGATTTCGTCCGGGCGTTTGTGCATGGCGTGACCCATGTGCACCAGCGCCAGGTTGTGCTCGATCCACTCGCGCATCTCGGCGCGTGACTTGCTGCCGCGAAACACCTGCCTGACCGCCAGCTCGACATTCTCGTAGGCGGTCAGCCACGGCAGCAGCGAATGGTTCTGGAACACGACGGCGCGCTCGGGGCCGGGCTCGTCGACTTCACGGCCGTCGAGCACGACGCCGCCGGTGGTTGCCTTCAGCAGCCCGGCGACGATGTTCAGTACCGTCGACTTGCCGCAGCCGGAGTGGCCGATCAGCGACACGAATTCACCCTCGGCGATCTTCAGGTTGACGTCGTCGAGCGCGCGGAACGGTCCTTTCGGTGTCTTGAATTCGATGCCGACCTGGGTCAGTTCGAGCAGTGGTTTCATGATCGTTTCTCCCACAGTTTGCTGGTTGTTCCCTCTCCCTTCAGGGAGAGGGTCAGGGAGAGGGCGGCTCTTCCTGCGATTCCCTCTCCCCCGGCCCCTCTCCCTGAAGGGAGAGGGGAGGTGTGTGTTGCCTAGCGCGTGATGGATTTCTTGTCCCACGACACGCTGCGCTGCAGGATCAGCATCGCGCGGTCGAGCAGGTAGCCGATCAGGCCGATGGTGATGACGGCGACCATGATGCGGCCGAGCGACTGCGAGCTGCCGTTCTGGAACTCGTCCCAGATGAATTTGCCGAGGCCGGGGTTCTGCGCCAGCATCTCGGCGGCGATCAGCACCATCCACGCCACGCCGAGCGACAGCCGCAGGCCGGTGAAGATCATCGGCACCGACGCCGGCAGCACGATGCGGCGCACGTGCGACAGCCAGTTCAGCCGCAGCACCTTGCTGACGTTGTTCAGATCGGCGCTGACCGAGGCGACGCCGACCGCGGTGTTGATGACGGTGGGCCAGATGCAGCACAGCGCCACCGTTATCAGCGAGGTGATGAACGATTTCGGCAGTGCCGGATCGGGCGAGCTGTAGACCGCGCTGACCACCAGCGTCACCAGTGGCAGCCACGCCAGCGGTGATATCGGCTTGAACAGCTGGATCAGCGGATTGACGGCGCTGTAGAGCGCGCTCGACAGGCCGATGGCGATGCCGAACGGAATCGCGACCAGCGCGGCGACGACGAAACCGCTCATCACCGTTTTCAGGCTGGTGAATATCTGCTTGTAGAAGGTCGGCGCCGACGTGTACGGGCGCAGCGGCGGCAGCTCGGCGTCCGGGTTGGCCACGCGCAGTTTTTCGATGCGCTGCAGCTGGCGCTCGATGAACTGCTCCTCGCGTTGTTTGTCGTCGAGATACTCCTGATGCAGGCCCTGTGCCTGCTCCCACACCTGCATCGGGCCCGGCAGTGCGCCGAGCGTGGTCTGCACGCGCGCCGCGCCGGTCTGCCAGATGAACAGGAAGATCACGATGCCGAGCAGCGGCAGACCGAGCTGACGGGTGATGATGGCGAGCTGCGCGCCGGGCTGATCGCCGCGCAGCAGTCGCGAGTAGGGTTCGAGCCAGTCGGGCAGTTGCAGTGTCGCGGCCATGATGGTTCTCCTGGTGTTGCTCTGGTTCTTCGCTGCGTGGCGAAGAGGTTGCGGCTCCCTCTCCCTGGCCCTCTCCCTGAAGGGAGAGGGGAATATCTCTGCCATCCGGTGGGGAGACGCTCCCCTCTCCGCTTCAGGGAGAGGGACCGGGGGAGAGGGCGGCCCCTAAGGCTTTTCGTTGCCTTTCAAACCAATCGCGAACGAATCGATATAGGCGTTCGGTTTGCTGCCGTCGTACTCGATGCCGTCGAGCGGGCCCTTCTGCGCCGGCTTGATGAAGGTCTGGCTGTCGAGATCCGGGAAATCCGATGCTTTCATCGTGCCATCCGCGATCAGCGACTTGGCGGCGGCGACGTAGATATCGGGGCGGAACGCTTTCTTCGCCATCTCCATGTACCAGCTGTCCGGTTTCTGTTCGCCGATGTGGCCCCAGCGGCGCATCTGCGTCAGCCACCAGATGGCGTCGGAGTAGTAGGGAGCGCCGTACTGGCCGCGGAAGAATTTGTTGAAGTCCGGAATCGGGCGCACATCGCCTTTTTCGAACTCGAAGGTGCCGGTCATGCTGTTGGCGATGATCTTCTCGTCGGCGCCGACATAGATCGGGCGCGAGATGATCTTCACCGCTTCCGGACGGTTGGCGTTGTCGTTCTGGTCGAGCCAGTAGGAGGCGCGGATCAATGCCTTGACGGTGCGGATGGTGGTGTTCGGATTCTTTTCCGCAAAGGCTTTGGTCACGCCGAACACTTTGTCGGCGCCATCGATCCAGATGTTTTCGCTGGTGATGACCGGTACGCCGAGCCCCTTGAACACCGCCTGCTGGTTCCACGGTTCGCCGACGCAGTAGCCGACGGTGGTGCCCGCTTCCATCGTTGGCACCATCTGCGGCGGCGGCACGACGGAGAGCAGTGCTTCGGCGCTGATCGAGCCGCTGCTGTTGCCGGCGCCGTAGAAACCGGGGTGGATGCCGCCGGCGGCGAGCCAGTAGCGCTCCATGTAGTTGTGGGTGCCGACCGGGAAAGTCATGCCGAGGTTGAACGGCTTGCCGGCTTTCTTGTAGCTCTCGAGCACCGGCTTCAGGGCGCCGGCACTGATCGGGTGTTTCGGTTTGCCGGCTTCGATCTCGATGCTTTTCTTCATTTCCGCCCACACCGAATTGGAGACGGTGATGGCGGCGCCGTTGTAGGAGAGCGTGAACGGCGTGACGATCTCGGTGCCGCCGGTGATGCCGGTGGCGGCGCCCAGCGGCATCGGTGCCAGCATGTGCGCGCCGTCCAGTTCGCCGCTGGCGACGCGGTCGTACAGCACTTTCCAGTTGGCCTGCGCTTCCAGCGTGACGTAGAGCCCCTCGTCCTCGAAGTAGCCTTGTTCATAGGCGATCGCCAGCGGCACCATGTCGGTCAGCTTGATGAAGCCGAATTTCAGTTCCCATTTCTCCGGCTCGCCGATCCCGGCGTGCGCGGCGCTGCCGAGCAGCAGCGCGCCGCACAGTGCGGCCGTCAGACGGCGTGGAATGGTGCGCAGCCCTTTCGTTCCTGTGTTGCGATTGCTCATCGGTATCCCCTGTCTCTGTGATGTCGCCGTGGGCAACGAAATCGTGGCAACAAATAAAAAAGGCACTCATCGCTGCACGACTTCCCGAGGAAATCACACAGCCATGAGCGCCTTTGCTCAAACGCGTCGCCTGCCGTCGTTGGCAGGCCGGTGCTTCAATCTGGGTTTGAATAGTCAACAGTCGTGCCAAGCACCGAATTGCTCAATGGATCAATCGGTTGAGAATTTACGCTGAAAACGGGGCGGATACGGGTGCGCTCTGCCAGCGTGCAGAGTGTGGTCGCGGTGCGCTGTTTTGGTTTTGACCCGATTTGACGGTGGTGAAGCGTTGTGGCGTGAAGCGATCGAACGATGCGGTGGTGCGGAGAGGGGAGAGGCGGGAGAAACGACGCGCCGCCGTGGCGGCGCGTCGCGATGGATCACTGCGGATAGTTGGCCGGGTAGGGCAGGCGGG
>CAZWXW010000043.1:0-27220 GCA_964638025.1 uncultured Verrucomicrobiaceae bacterium | reverse complement strand
GGCCAGACCTGCGTCTGCGCCAACCGCATGCTGGTGCAGAGCGGCGTCTACGATGCCTTCGCCGAGAAGCTGACCGCCGCCGTGCGCCAGCTGCGCATGGGCGACGGCTTCGAGGAGGGCGTCACCATCGGCCCGCTGATCGATGAGAAAGCCGCCAAAGGGGTCTTCAGCCTGATCGACGACGCTGTGTCGCGCGGAGCAAAAGCGATCATCGGCGGCGCCGCCGGCCCGCTCGGCGGCGCTTTCGTCGAGCCGACCATCCTGACCAACGTCGACACCTCAATGCGGCTGTTCAAGGAGGAGATCTTCGGCCCGGTGGCGCCACTGTTCCGCTTCGAGACCGAAGAGGAGGCGATCCAACTCGCCAACGACACCGAGTTCGGGCTGGCCTCCTACTTTTATTCACGCGATATCGGCCGTGTCTGGCGCGTCGCCGAAGCGCTGGAGTACGGCATCGTCGGCATCAACGAGGGACTGATCTCGAACGCGATGGCGCCGTTCGGCGGCATCAAGGAGTCCGGTCAGGGCCGCGAAGGCTCGAAGTACGGCCTCGATGACTATCTGGAGATCAAATATATGTGCATGGGCGGGCTGGATCGCTGACGCCCTCTCCCTAACCCTCTCCCTGAAGGGAGAGGGGAGTGTCAGGCGACAGCCTCTTTCGCCACACGAGATACATCACCAGCCCCGCCAGTATCCCCGGCATCCCTTCGTAAACAGCGTCATGCCAGCCGAGCAGACGCCAGCCAATCGCCACCGCCAGACCGACCAGCATCATCGCAATCGCCAACGGCTCCGAAGGCCGGCCGCCCAGTGCGTAGACAAACAGCAGCGGCGCGAATGCCGACGCCAGCGCCGACCACGCGAACAGCACCAGCGCGAAAACATTCTGGCTGCCGCTCAGCGCCAGCGTCAGCGCGAGCGCGGTGATGCCCACCGTGCTCAGCTTCAACCACACCACTCTCTCGGCGCGCGCCGGCAGCAGGTCGTGCGTGATGCTGGCCGAGCAGCTCAGGATCAGGCTGTCGGCGGTCGACATGGTCGCCGCGAAGATACCGGCGAGGACGACACCGACCAGCAGCGGTGACAGTAGCTGCTGCGCCATCATCGGCAGCGCCAGTTCGGCGTCGAAGCCGCCGGGATTCGCCAGATAGACGCGCGACAGCATGCCAACCACCGTCGCCATCGCGTAGAACGCCGTGAACCAGCCGTAGTACCAGAACCGCGCCCGCATCAGGTTGCGGGTGTCGTCGAGCGCCATGAAGCGCACCATGATGTGCGGCTGACCGGCGACAGAGAAACCGGCGAACAGCCACGCCAGCGCGAACAGCAGACCACCGGCCAGCCCCGGCAGCGCCAGATCGCGCGGAAACCAGTCGAGAAAGCCGGGCACCGCGTCCATCAGCACCACCGTTCGCTCGATGCCGCCGAGCGCCTGGACGCCGGTCACCATCAGCAGCGCCATCGCCACGATCATCACCAGCGACTGCGCGACGTCGGTCCAGATCGTCGCGCGAATGCCGCCGGCCAGACAGTAGAGACAGCAGATCAACGCGCCGGCGACGGCACCGCTCCACGACGGCCAGCCGAGCAGCACCTGCAGCGCCTTGCTGCCGGCCACCAGCTGCGCGGCGGTGTAGGCGAGCAGAAATACCAGTGAAACCAGCGCGGCGAGCCGCTGCCAGTGGCGCCAGCGCTCGCCCTGCCAGCAGCTCAGCACGCCGGCGAAGCTGCCCTCGTCGGTGCGCGCCGCCGCTTCGCGGAACTGGCGATACACCAGCAGCGATGCGATCAGGTCGCCGACGATCCAGCCGATCATCAGCCACACCGACGCCAGCCCGGTGACGTAGGTGTAACCCATGACGCCGATGAACATGTAACCGCTGTTGTTGGTGGCGACCGCCGACAGGCCGACCAGCCACGGCGAGACATCGCGACTGGCGAGGTAGTAGTCGGCGCGCGTGCCACGGCTGTGACGTGCCGACCACAAACCGATCGCGAGAAACAGCAGCAGAAAAAAGACAAAACTGACGGCCATCATTAACGTCGATTACGCCTGTATCTCCCCTCTCCCTTCAGGGAGAGGGGCGGGGGAGAGGGCTGTCACTACGCCGAAATTCACAGCCCCTCTCCCTAACCCTCTCCCTGAAGGGAGAGGGAACTGGATGGCGCCGCAAATCACGCCGCACAGATCGCCAGCCCGCGACTGCCGGGCTCGATCAGGTGCTGGTGCAGGCTTCTCACCGCCTCTTCGTAGTCCTGCTCGTCGATGACGAACTGCATGTCGACCTGACGCATCGACTGATGCATCGCCAGCACGCTGATGTTGCGCGACGCCAGCGCCTGCACGGTTTTCGCCAGCATGCCCGGCACCTTCATGTCGGAACCGATCGCCGACACGATCGCCACCGTGCGCGTGCGCACCTCGGCGCTCGGGAAGCGTTCGCGCAGCGCCGCATCGATCCGCTTCGCCGTCTTCAGGTTGGTATCGAGGAAATGGCTGATGGTGTTGGCGTTCAACTCCTTGGTGATGATGCGCGCCTTGAAGCGGCGCACCTCCTCCAGGATCTCGCTGTCGTAACGGTTGGCGCCGACCATCTCCTGATCGAACACCTCGATCGCGAACACATGCTTGCGACCGGCGATGATCTCGACGCACGGCGTCTGCGACACGTAATCGCTGGTGATCAGCGTGCCGCTGTGCTCCGGCTCGAAGGTGTTTTTGACCCGCAGCGGAATGTCGTGCTGCCGCAAGCCTTTCGCCGCGCGCGGATGAATCGCCTCCATGCCGAGATTGGCGAGCTGATCGGCGACGTCGTAGTTGGTGCGCCCGATCGGCACCACGCGCTCGGCGATGCGCGGGTCGGCGCTGCTGAGATGAAACTCCTTGTGGATGATCGCCTCGCGCGCACCGGTCAGCACCGCGATGCGCGCGAAGGTCATCTCGCTGTAGCCGCGATCGAAACTGCGCATCAGGCCATCGCGGCACTGGCAGTAACCGGTCACGATCGGCAGCTCGCGCGCCAGATCGATATCGGCGAAGGCGCGCGCGATCGCCTCGTCGAGCGGCAGCAGCTGCGTATTGCGCCAGCCGCTCAGGTCGACGAAGCGGGCCGCGATGCCCTCCGCCGTCAGCAGCGCCACCAGGTTCCAGGCCGAATGCGCCTCGCCCAGCGAGGCCAGCAGCTCGCGCACGGTCTGCAGGTGCTCGGTCAACTGAAAGTGGCCGATCGAACAGACGCGCTGCAGATCCTGCAGGCAGCTGCGCACGCTGTCGACGCGCTCGAGGATGAAGGCATCGGCCTGCAGTCGCGCCGCGCCGTGAAACAGTTCGGCATTGCGCGCCTGCATCATCGCCGCCACCTGATCGAGCCGCGCCTGCCAGCTGCCGCTGTCATCGGGGCTGTTGTCGGAGTTGGCGAACAGCGCGTAGACACCCGGCTCGCCGGTGCGCTTGTACTCCAGCAGCAGGTCGGTGATGCCGCCATAGGCGGAGACGACGAAGATGCGCTGGTAGAGATCGTCGCCGCGCCGCCGGCCGATCAGGATGTTGTCGCGCACGGCCGCGTAGTTGTTCATCGACGTGCCGCCGATCTTCTCTACCGTGTGAACTCTCTCTTCGGATGGCATGAACAGTCACTCCTCATCCCTGTCGATCGCCTGCGCGGCATCCAGCGCGTGCGGCATATCCAGAAACTCGCCCTGCAACTCGCGCAGCGGTTCGACGCGCTGGCGCGCGGCGATGAACTCGGGGCGCGGTGCCTGCCCGCAATAGGGAGTGCGCAGCCGGTTCGACACGGCGTTGTAACAGAAGAAAATGTTCGAGCGCGGCTGCGGCGTGATGTTGCTGTTGCTGCCGTGCATGGTGTTGCAGTCGAACAGGATCGCCGAGCCGGCCGGCACCGCGGCGGCGACGATGCCGACCTGCGCCAGCTGCGTCAGGCTCTCGTCGTCCGGCACGCCGTACTGCTGCTTGCGCAGCGACCGGCGATAGTGATTCACCGGCGTCTGCCCGCCGCAGGCGACATAGTGGCGGTGCGAACCGGGAATCAGCAGCAGCGGTCCGTTCTGCGCGCTGTTGTCGGTCAGCGCGATCGAGATCGACAGCGCGCGCATGCGCGGCATGCCGTCCTCGACGTGCCAGGTTTCGAAATCGGAGTGCCAGTAGAACTCGCGGCCGCGAAAGCCCGGCTTGTAGTTGAGCCGCGACTGGTGCACGTAAACCTCGTCGCCGAGCAGGTGGCGCGCCACGCGCAGCAGGCGCGGATCGCGCACCAGCCGGCCGAACAGCGCGCTGAGTGCGTGCACGCGGAAGATCGAGCGCAGCTCGCCGCTGTCGGGCTCGGTGATCGCCTCCTCGCGCCGGCGCAGCAGCGGGTCGTCGCGCAGCTGCTGCAGTTCGCGCTGCAGCGCGGCGATCTCGGCGGCGGTGAACAGATCGCGCAGGATCAGGAAGCCGTCGCGTTCGTAGCGGCTCAACAGCGGCTGGTCGAGCGGCGATTCGGCACCGGCCGCGGCATGGACGACCGGATCGACGCGCGGATGGAGGCCCGGTTCGATGCTGCCGGCGCGCGATGGATAGAGGTCCGCCGCCGCGATCATGGCACCGCCACCTCCGACGCTTCGCGATCGACGACCTCTTCCGCGTCGAGCGGATAGGCGCCGCTGGCGTCGTGCGTCTCGCGGCCGTTCAGCGGCGGGTTGAAGACACAGGCCAGCTCCAGCTCGGTGCGCGCGCGCAGCTCGTGGCGGTCGTGGCGATCGAGCGCGTACATCGTGCCGGGGCGGATCTGGTGGATCACGCCGGTATCGAGCTCCTCGATCTCGCCCTCGCCGCGAATGCAGTAGACCGATTCGAAATGGTTTCTGTAGTGCATCCGCGTCGTCGTGCCGGCGTAGATGCGGGTGATGTGGAACGAGAAGCCCATCGCGTCGTTCTTCAGCAGCAGGCGCGTGCTGTCCCAGGTCTGCGCCTTGATCTGGCGGCCGCCGGCACGAGAGGCGTCGAGGTCGCGAACGATCATTGCGGCACCTCCGAGGTCAGCTCCAGCTCGACGTCGGTGCGCGCGTCGACGCGATAGACGACACCGGGACGCAGCGTCAGCGCCAACCCAGTGCGCAGCGGCCAGTGCAGGCGCTGGCTGTGATTGCGCAGCACGGCGCGCCCGGTGACGCAGCGCAGTTCGACACCGCCTTTCTGCGGCGCGGCGATCAGCTGGTTGTCGCCGCGATCGATCTTCATCAGTTGCACGTTTTCCATAGCGATTCTCCTTCTGCGATTGCGGTGGGAGTCGGGTTCAGGAGGCCTTGCTCAGGCCCGATTTGCCGGTGCCGACCGTCTCTTTCGCGCAGGCGGCGACGATGTCGAGGCCGGCGTCGAGATCGCGCCGCTCGATCGTCAGCGGGCACAGGCACTTGACCACCTGCGAGTCGGCGCCGGAGGTCTCGATGACGAGGCCGCGCTCGAACGCCTTCGCGGTGATGCGCGCCGCCTGCTCGCCGTCGCGGCACTGCAGCCCCTGCATCAGGCCGCGCCCCTTGAGCTTGAAGTGGGCGACGCCGCTCGCCTCGGCAATGGCGCGCAGCCGCGTCTGCAGGTGCTGCGCCTTCGCACGCACCTCAGTGGCGAAGGCGTCGTCGCTCCAGTACTCGCGCAGCGCGGCGGTGGCGGTGACGAAGGCGTGGTTGTTGCCGCGGAAGGTGCCGTTGTGCTCGCCCGGCTTCCAGCGGTCGTGCTGCGGCTTCAGCAGCACCACGGCGAACGGCAGGCCGTAACCGGACAGCGACTTCGACAGCGTGACGATGTCGGGCTGGATACCGGCCGGCTCGAAGCTGAAGAAGGTGCCGGTGCGACCGCAGCCGGCCTGGATGTCGTCGACGATCAGCAGCATGCCGTGGCGGCGGCACAGCTGTTCCAGCCCCTGCAGCCACTTCATCGAGGCGACGTTGAGCCCGCCCTCGCCCTGCACGGTTTCGACGATCACCGCGGCCGGCTTGTCGATGCCGCTGGAGCGATCGCCGAGCTGGCGGTCGAGCAGTTTCAGCGAGTCGAGATCGCTGCCGAGATAGCCGCAGAACGGCATGCGGGTGACGCCCGCCAGCGGCATGCCGGCCCCTTCGCGATGGTGGCCGTTGCCGGTGGCGGCGACGGCGCCGAGCGAGACGCCGTGAAAACCGTTGGTGAAGGCGATGACGTTGTGGCGACCGGTGACCTTGCGCGCCAGTTTCAGCGCCGCTTCGACCGCATTGGTGCCGGTCGGTCCGGTGAACTGCACGACGTAATCGAGCGCGCGCGGCTGCAGGATCAGCTCGGCCAGCGCGCGCAGGAAATCGGCTTTCGCCACCGTGTGCAGATCGAGGCCGTGGGCGATGCCGTCGCGCTCGATGTAGTCGAGCAGCGCCCGTTTCAGCAGCGGGTTGTTGTGGCCGTAGTTGAGGCTGCCGGCACCGGCGAGGAAATCGAGATAGCGATTGCCGGCGCTGTCGTACAGGTAGCTGCCGGCGGCGCGGTCGAACATCGCCGGAAATGCGCGGGCGTAGACGCAGACGGCCGATTCACGGCGCGCGAAGATGGCGTGATCGGCCGGCGCCGGCACGATGCCGGCGACAGCGGTATCGGCGAGGGCTTGGCGTGTTTGCATCGAAAGAGCTCCTTGCGGGTTTTGTCGGAAACGGACGGCGTCGGCAACCGGTAACTGGCCAGCCACTCGCACTCAGCCGCGCCACACCACTGGCGGCACCGGTCGCACCGGCTCGGGGCCGGTGGTGAACGGGCCGATGCGGATCAGGTATTCGCTGGCGTGATTTCCGGCGAAATGGCGGTCGCGCTCGAACCAGAGATGGCGGCGCACGGCGGCGCCCAGTTCTTCGGCCAGGCCGCGAAACATCGCCTCGGAGCGCAGGTTGTCGTCGGTCACCGAGGTTTCGAGATAGCGCACCCCCTCGCAGGCGGGGCGCGCCAGCAGGTGGTGCAACATGCGCCGGCCGAGGCCGCTGCCACGGGCATCGGCGCGCACCGCCACCTGCCAGATGAACAGCGCCTCGGGACGCTCCGGCGGCCGATAGGCAGCGATGAAACCGACCAGCTCCGGCTCTTCACCATCGACACGGCGCTCGGCGGCGACACTGGTGCCCGCGAAATGGGAGCAATGCAGCAGGTTGCAGTAGAGCGAATTGCCATCCAGCGGTGGGCAGGCCGCTACCAGTGCCTGCAGCGCCAGCCCATCCGCAGCCTGCGGCCGACGCAGCACGATTGGCGCCGCCCCGGCCCGCTCTCGACCGCCTTGTCGCGGGTCATTCTTTTCTAACGTCAACTTATTTGTTTCTGTACTAAGCATTTATCAATTCTCTCTTTTGCCGGAAATTTCGGTTAAATCGAGAATAAAAGACCTTAACAAACCATTTTTGATTCACGCAATGCTTAGATGTCTAAGTTTATTTTTGTCAGATACTTACAGTCCTAATGAATTGCTACACTGCGCCGCTATTGCGCCCCTATGCGATCAGGAATCGCCATGAGCACCATCGAAGATGTCCTCACCGCCCTGCGTCGGGTGATTCGCGCCACCGATCTGCATTCGAAACATCTGGAGAAGACCACCGGGCTGACGGCACCGCAGCTGTTGCTGCTGCAGCTGCTGCGCAATGGCGAAGTGACGGCCGGCCAGCTGGCGCGGCAGATGAGCCTGAGCCAGGCCACCGTCACCACCATCATCGACCGGCTCGAAAATCGCGGGCTGGTGCTGCGCCGGCGCAGCGACAGCGACCGGCGCAAGGTCTACGCCGCGCTGACCGATGCCGGTGTCGAGATATTGAAAGGCGCACCGCGACCGCTGCAGGAGCACTTCGTGCAGCGCTTCCAGGGGCTGGCGCAGTGGGAGCAGACGCTGATCCTGTCGGCGCTGCAGCGGGTCGCGCAGATGATGGATGCCGAACAGCTCGACGCCTCGCCGGTGCTCGATGTCGGCGCGCTCGATCGCGCCGCCGAGCCACGTTGACAGCGGCGATGGTCGCCACGATGCTGATCGCCCACACCGCACGGGAGCTGCCGATGACGACATCGAAACGTTCCGCCGCACCACAACGATCACTACCGCCATCGCCGCTGATCGCACTGCTGATGGCGCTGGCGCTGCTGATCGCGCCCACTGCCCGCGCCGCCGATGCCGAAACCACCGTGCGCGATCTGATTGCGCGCACATCGAGCGGCCTCGACGCCCTCTTCAAGGCCAACCGCATCTCCGACCGCGCCGCGGTCGAGCAGCTGATCACCACCGAGATCATGCCCGCCGTCGATGGCGAGCGACTGACGCAGCGCGTGTTTCGCCAGTACTACCCAAAACTGGTCGCCGCCGGCAAACAGCAGCAGGCGCAGCAGCGCGTGCTCGATTCGCTGCGCCGCACCTACAGCGTCGCGCTCTCCAACTACGCCGGCGACAAGCTCAGCGTGATCGATATCACCACGCGCAACGACAACACCGTGGCGCGCACGCGCATTCGCCGCCCCAACGGCCAGACCATCCAGGTCGACTTCTCGCTGCACCAGCGCGGCGACCGCTGGCTGATCGACGACATCGCGGTGGATGGCATCCGCACCAGCCTTACCCTGTTCAACGCGATGAAACCGGTATGGGATTCGCAAGGCGTTGACGCCGCACTCGACGCTATCGCCAAGGCCAACGTCAATGGCAACACTCCCTGACAGCAGCATCGCCGCCGCCGACCTTGCCGACGCGCCGGTTCACGGCGCGCCCGCCGTTCAGACCGACGGCCACTACCAGACGGTGATCCACGAGCTGTCGCAGCGGCTGGTGCGGGCGCAGAAGCCGATCCGTGTCCTCGACGCGGTGCAGTGGGACGACTCGATCCGCGAGCAGTTCTTCGCCTCGCGCTGCGCAAAACTGCCGCACCTCGACGCCGACTACTACCACCGCCACCGCCCGCTGCGCTTCAACCTCGACCACAAGCGCCAGGAGCTGCACGCGCTGGAGCGCGACGTCATGCGCCAGCTCGGCCAGCTCAACCCGATGGGCGCCTGGCTGCGGCGGCAGTGCCGCGAATACCTGCTGGTGGTGGAGATGCTGGCGGCGCGCGGCACGCCGCATTTTTCGCAGCTGTCGCAGGAGCTGTACGGCGCCAGCTCCGATGTCTTTCACGCCGGCGACCCGACCGTGGCCGAGCTGGCCGACAAGCTGCAGGTGGTGCTGCAGCAGCTGATCGTGCAGAGCCCGGCGATCAATGCGCCGGAGAAGAGCTTCGATGCCGCCGAGGGGGTGCACTGGCTGAACCAGCGGCTGCGCAAGCAGTTTCCCGGCTGCGGCGTGCGCGCGCGCATCTCCGACGGCATCGTCGCCGATGCCGCCGCCGGCTCCGACACCATCAAGCTGCGCGCCGACGCCAGCTTCAGCCTGACCGACCTGCGCATCCTGGAAGCGCACGAGGGCTGGGTGCATGTCGGCACCAGCCTGAACGGCGCGCGCCAGCCGGTCTGCACCTTCCTCGCCAAGGGGCCGCCGTCGGCCACCATCACGCAGGAGGGGCTGGCGGTGATGACCGAAACGCTGTCGATGAATTCGACGCCGTTCCGGCTGTCGCGGCTGACACGGCGCGTGCAGGCGGTGGCGCGCGCCGAAGACGGCGCCGACCTGATCGAGCTCTACCGCTACCTGATCGAGCAGGGCGAGAGCGCCGACGACGCCTGGCAGCTCTGCCACCGCGTGTTTCGCGGCAGCCGCGCCGACGCCGGCCCGTTCACCAAGGACCTCAGCTACATCAAGGGTTTCGTGCTGGTGTTCAACTACCTGCGGCTGTGCATCATGCGCGGCAGCCCGGAGCGCTTCCACCTGCTGTTCTGCGGCAAGACCACGATCGACGACATGAAGACGATCGCCGACCTCGTCGCCGACGGCACCATCGCACCGCCGCGCTACCTGCCGCCGCTGTTCGAGGACCTGAACGGGCTCTCCGCCTGCCTCAGCTTCACCCGCTTCGCCAGCGCGCTCGACTTCACGCAGCTCGAACGCGACTACAGCAGCGTCTTCTGAATGCGCGCCTCCGCTTCGGCGCGGGCCACACACCCAACGTCATCACGGACAACAGGCTGAACGACAGATGCAACGCGACTGGATCGGCGCGCAGCCGACGGAGGAGAGGCCGAAGGCGATCGGCTTCGACTGGGTGCAACTGGACTGGAACGCGGCCGACGACCGCGAGTGGTTGCGCACCGACAGCGGTATCGACGGCGTCACCGCCAACGCGCTGCTCGACGAGTACACGCGCGCCCGCGTCTTCACCACCAACACCCACGAGTGGGTGGCGACGCTGCGCGCCGTGATGCCGCGCGACGGCGAGGACGAACTGGTATCGATCCGGCTGGTGGCGAACGCGCGCCGCGTCATCACCATCACCCGCGTCGAGGTACCGGCGCTGGCGCGCCTGCACCAGCGGCTGCTGCGACGACACGGCCGCAACACCAGCAGCGCGATGTTCCTGGTGCTGCTGTGCGACACGCTCGAAGACAATTTCACCGACTATCTGGTCGAGCTGGAGGAGCGCGCCGACACGCTGGAAGAGAACATCGAACGCGGCAACCACCGCCTCGGCGGCGAACTGCAGGAGCTTCGCCTCGCCGTGTCGCGGCTGCGCCGCCATCTGCTGCCGCAGCGCGACGCCGTGCAACAGCTCGGCCGGCTCGCCCTCGAGATGCCGCTCGACACGCGGCGCTCGCTGCGCCGCCGCCACGGCAGCCGCTGGCGCGAGATCCAGAACGCCTTCGCGCGCAACGTCGAGGCGCTGCACGAACTGGAAGACCGTCTGCACATCCTGCAGGACGCGCTGCGCAACCACGGCGAATACCAGCTCAACCGCACCATGTACCTGCTGACGCTGGCCGCCACCTTCTTCCTGCCGCTGACCTTCGTCGCCAGCCTGCTCGGCATGAACGTGCCCGGCATTCCCGGTTCGGAGCACGGCTATGGTTTCTGGATCGTCTGCGGCTTCATCGCCGTCATCGCGCTGCTGCAGGGGCTGATGGTGCGGCGCTGGCAGCTGCTGAATCGCTGAACATGAGCTGGCATGAGCTGACATGAAGACACCCGCGGCGAAGGTTCTGCTCGGCTGGCGCGAATGGGTGCAGCTGCCGGCGCTGCACCTGACGCCGATCCGCGCCAAGATCGACACCGGCGCGCGCAGCTGCGCGCTGCACGCGTTCTACGTCGAGACCTTCAAACGCGGCGGCGGCGACTGGGTGCGTTTCGGCATGCATCCGCTGATCAAACGTCACGATCTGGTGGTGCACTGCGAGGCGCGGCTGACCGACCGGCGCATCGTCACCGACTCCGGCGGCCACCGCGAACAGCGCTGCGTGATCGAGACCGAACTGCAGCTCGGCCCGCACCGCGTCGCGGCCGAAGTGACGCTGACCGACCGCGAGACGATGCAATTCCGTATGCTGGTCGGCCGCAACGCGCTGCGCGGCTTCGTCGTCGACCCCAACCGCTCGTTCGCCCTCGGGCGCGAGCGCCCGCGAGACTCAGGCGAATCGTGACGCCAGCGCCCCGAGACAGCAGATTCCACACCATGAAAATCGCCATCCTCTCCCGCAACCGCAATCTCTATTCGACGCGCCGGCTGGTCGAGGCGTGCCAGCAGCGCGGCCACGACGTGCGCGTGGTCGACACGCTGAAGTGCTACATGGACATCACCTCGGCGCACCCGGCGGTCTGGTACAAGGGCGAGAAGCTCGACGATTTCGACGCGGTGATCCCGCGTATCGGCGCCTCGGTGACACGCTACGGCACGGCGGTGATCCGCCAGTTCGAAATGATGGGCATCTACTGCCTGACCGAATCGGTGGCGCTCGGCCGCTCGCGCGACAAGCTGCGCGCGCTGCAGCTGCTGGCACGCAAGGGCATCGGCCTGCCGGTGACCGGTTTCGCGCACGACATCACCGACTCGCAGGATCTGATCCGCCTCGTCGGCGGGCCGCCGCTGATCGTCAAGCTGATCTCCGGCACGCAGGGGCGCGGCGTGGTGCTGGCCGAAACCGCCGGCGCCGCCGAGAGCGTCATCGACGCCTTTCGCGAACTCGATGCCGAAGTGCTGGTGCAGGAGTTCATCAAGGAGGCGGCCGGTTCCGACATCCGCTGCGTCGTCGTCGGCAACAAGGTGGTGGCGGCGATCCAGCGCCGCGCCAAACAGGGCGAATTCCGCTCCAACCTGCACCGCGGCGGCAGCGCCACGCCGGTGAAGATCACGCCGCAGGAGCGCACCACCGCGATCAAGGCGGCGCAGACGATGGGGCTGGCGGTGGCCGGCGTCGACATCCTGCGCTCGGCGCGCGGACCGCTGGTGATCGAGGTCAACTCGTCGCCCGGCCTCGAAGGCATCGAGAAGGCGACCGGCAAGGACGTGGCGGCGAAGATCGTCGAGTATGTCGAGCAGCACGCGCGCCCCAACAGCAACCGCACGCTGACCCGCGGTTGAAGGCACCTCCCCCAAGAACTCCGCAAAGGAGAACAGCATGGCTGAGCTGGAGTTACTGCAGCAGTGGCTGGAACGACACACCGGGTTCTACACGCTGGGCGCCATCTTCGCGCTGATCTTCGGCGCGCTGATCGCCAACTGGATTACCAAACGCATCCTGCTGCGCGGCGTGGTGCGGCTGCTGCGAGCACTGCCGATGGGCCAGGACCATCCCATACGCCCACGCGTCGTCGCCCGGCTCGCCAACATCGTGCCGGCCCTGGTGCTGATCTGGGGCGTGCGCGCGATACCGGAGCTGCCGGAGTGGCTGATCGCCGTCGTGCGCAATGTCTGCGGCGCCTTCATCGTGCTGACCATGGCACTCGCCATCAGTGCCGCCTGCGATCTCTGCAACGACATCTACATGCGCCGGCCCAACGCTCACAACCGGCCGATCAAGGGTTATCTGCAGGTGGTGAAGATCGCGATGTTCTCGATCGCCACCGTCCTGATGATCGCGGTGCTGATCGACAAGTCGCCGCTGATCCTGCTCTCCGGCCTCGGTGCGATGGCGGCGGTGCTACTGCTGGTGTTTCAGGACACGCTGTTGTCGCTGGTGGCGAGCGTGCAGATCTCGTCGAGCGACATGGTGCGCGTCGGCGACTGGATCGAGATGCCGCAGCTGAATGCCGACGGCGATGTCGTCGACGTCGCGCTGCACACGATCAAGGTGCAGAACTGGGACAAGACCATCACCACCATTCCGACCAAGCGGCTGATCACCGACTCGTTCAAGAACTGGCGCGGCATGAGCGAAGCGGGCGGCCGCCGCATCAAGCGCAGTATCCTGATCGACCAGAACAGCGTGCGCTTCCTCGATGTCGACGAACTCGAAGCACTGCATCGCTTCGCGCTGCTCGATGACTATCTCGACAAAAAGGAGAACGAGCTGGCCGAGTGGAATGCGAAAGTGGCGCTGCCGGATGAGGTGAACAAACGCCGCATCACCAACCTCGGCACCTTTCGCGCCTATGTCGAACGCTACCTGCGCAAGCATCCCGGCATTCATCAGCAGATGACGCTGCTGGTACGCCACATGGCACCCGGACCGGAGGGGCTGCCGCTGGAGATCTACTGCTTCACCAACACCACCGCGTGGAGTGCCTACGAGGGTATCCAGGCCGACATCTTCGATCATCTATTGGCGATTCTGCCGACCTTCAGCCTGCGGGTATTCCAGCAGCCGGGCGGCGCCGATCTGCGTTCGCGGGCGCCCGCAGCAGACGTCGACGCAGCCAGTAATCCAAGCTGACATAACGGCCGCCACCGCCGAACAGCAACACCAGCAGCATGACGAAATAGGTCGCGGCGAATTCGATGCCATTGTTGAGCACGACGAAGCTGCCGCTGCTGCTCAACCAATCGTAATCACCATGCTCACGCAGGATCTGTTTCGCCGCCGCCAGTTTCTCAACGGCCATCTCGATGCGCACACTGGCAAACGGGGCACCGGCATCGGCAATTGCCTGCCAGCCGAAATCCCAATGCACGGCGAAAATCGCCACCAGCATCGTCACCATCAGCGGCAGTGCAATCAGCCGCGTACCGAGACCGAGCAGCAGCAGAATCGCGCCACCAAGTTCCGCCGCTGTCGCCAATGCCGCCAGCAGCCACGGCAGCGGCAACCCCAACCCCCACTCACTGTTGCCAAACCAGGCGACGGTGTCGTCGAACGCTGCCAGCTTGTGTGCGCCGGCCATCCAGAACACCGGCACCAGATAAAGACGCAGCAACAGCAGCGGCAGGCCATCGGCGACAGCCATGCGCCGCAACCCCTCGTGATAGCCATTGATCAGGTGACGAAGCAACATGACTTTCTCCTTGTGCGAGCACCAACCGGCATCGCAATCAATTGTTGTATAAGCAGTCCTTCTTGAACGCGGCGTTTGGATGCAGCAATACCCGCCACTGTTACAGCGCCACAGCAACGAAAATTATTTTCTTCGCGTGTAATATCGGCGCCGGTATCGCATCCAACCGTCGCGCCGCATGAACCGGCGATCGCCATTGAGCACTCAACCTCCCAAGGAGCAGAACCATGCGCAAGTCCCTCCCCACCGCCCTGACCCTGGCCGCCGCTGCCGTACTTGCCCCGACACTGGCCCTGGCTGACGGCAACCCGTTCGGCGCCAACAAACTCGCAAGCGGTTATCAGCTCGGCCAGGAACAACGCAACTACGACAAACATGAAGAAGGTAAATGCGGCGAAGGTAAATGTGGCGCCGACAAGACCAAAACCGAAGGCAAGTGTGGCGAAGGCAAATGCGGCGCCGACAAAATGAAAGCCGAAGGCAAGACCGGCGAAGGCAAATGCGGCGCCGACAAAGCCAAGACCGAAGGTAAATGTGGCGAAGCCAAGTGCGGCGCCGACATGCCGAAGAAGGAAGGCCAGTAACGTCGACAGCGGCAGCGGCCATGCGCACATCACCGCCACTGCCAAGCGGCGCGGGTCTCGGCCTGCGTCGCGCCCTGCTCGATGAATTTGCTGCGGTCGACAACAGCCGCATCGATTTCATCGAGCTGGCACCCGAAAACTGGATCGGTGTCGGCGGTCGATTCAAACGCAAGCTGCACGAAGCGGTCGAACGCTTTCCGGTCATGCTGCACGGGCTATCTCTCGATATCGGCGGGCAGCGTCCGCTCGATCGCGAGCTGATCGCTCACATCAAACAGTTCAAACGCGACACCCACGCGTCGATCTACAGCGAACACCTGACCAGCTGCGCCGATGACGGTCATCTCTATGACCTGCTACCGATCCCGTTCACCACCGATGCCGTGCGCCATGTCGCCGCGCGCATCCGCGACGTGCAGGATCAGCTCGGCGAACGTATCGCGCTGGAGAACGCCTCTTATTATTTGCAGCAGTCCACCGAATTGAGCGAAGCACAGTTCATTCGCGCCGTGCTCGAAGAGGCCGACTGCGACCTGCTGCTCGACGTCAACAACATCGTCGTCAACAGCACCAATCACGGCTACGACGCCGAGCAATTTCTGCGCGAGCTGCCACTGGAGCGGGCGCGTTATATCCACGTTGCCGGTCACTATGTCGAATCGGACGATCTGCTGATCGACACCCACGGCATGGCGATGATCGATCCGGTCTGGCAACTGCTGGCGCAAGCCTATGCGCTGTGCGGCCCATTGCCGACGCTGCTCGAACGCGATTTCAATTTTCCGCCCTTCAGCGACCTGCTCGATGAAGTCACGCAGATCCGCGAATTGCAGGCACTGGCTACAGAGAAATCAGCCGGGAAGATCACCGCATGAGCGCAGACTTCCGCGCACTGCAGAACGCGCTCACCCATGCCGTGCGCGAACCGGAACAACCTGCTCCGCAGTTTCCACAACAGCGACTGCAGATCTATCGCGATCTGGTCTTCAACAATATCGAAAGCTTCCTGCGCGCCACCTTTCCGGTGTTGCACCAGTTGCTGCCCGCAGAGACATGGCAACGCATGGTGCGGGATTTCGTTCGCGACCATCGCAGCCACTCGCCCTATTTTCTTGAGATCAGCCGCGAATTTCTCGACTGGCTGCAGCAGCGCGGCATACAGCATGAAGAGCCACCGTTTCTGCTGGAGCTGGCGCACTACGAATGGCTGGAGCTTGCGCTCGACATCGACGAGACCGATCTGTCGACCATCGAAGTAACGGAAGGCGATTTGATGACACAGCGACCGCTGCTGTCACCGCTGGTCGAGTTGTGCGGCTATCAATTCCCGGTGCATCGCATCGGTCCCGACTTCCAGCCGCAGCAAGCGGAGGAACAACCGACTTGGCTGCTGGTGTGGCGCAATCGCGACGATCGGGTTGAATTCATGGAACTCAATGCAATCAGTGCGCGGCTGATTGAGCTGCTGCGGGATGGAAATGCAATTGGTACAGCGCAATTGAGACAACTCGCTACAGAAATTCAGCACCCGCATCCAGATGAGCTTCTTGAATTTGGCGCCGCGCTGCTCAGGCAATGGCGGGGGTGCGGCATTATCCTTGGCACAACGTAGAGATAACGGAGTCAACCATTCCGGCCGTCAATGTCTCATCTACTGGCTCTTCGCCTGACGCACCGCCCTCACAACATTGTCGACCTCCTGCTCGGACGCATGCTCGCAATCGCTGCGCCGCAACGCACCCACCATCAACCGCAACTGCCGCAGATAGCGCCGGCAATCGTCACAGACGAACAGATGCAGCCGCAGTAGCACTCGGCGATGCAGCGGCAGACCGCCATCGATCAGTCCATCGGCGTCGTGAACAAGATCCCTGCACTTCAGCACTTGCCCGCCTCCCGCCTCAGCATTCGCCCGTCTCCCGATAGTGTTCGATGTGGCGGAACAACGTCGCCCGCGCGCGATGCAGCAGCACTCTGACATTGGATGCAGTCAGCGCCAGCGTGTTACAGATCTCGTCGATCGCCACGCCCTGCAGATCGCGCAGCTCGACGGCGAGGCGCTGATTGGTGGCGAGATTATTGAGCTGGCGCTGCAGGCAGTCGGCCAGATCGCGCTCTTCGAGCAGGGCTTCCGGGGAGTTGTAGCCCCACTCGATCGGCGCCGACTGCCAGTGACCATCGGCAGCAAAGCGGTCGGCGTAGGGATCGGTGTCGGTGGCGAGATCCTCCAGCGACAACTCGCGACCGACACGGCGCAGTCGCATCTTGGCCTGGTTGATGACGATGCGTGTCAGCCAGGTGCGCAGCGCAGCGCGCCCCTCGAACGTTGGCAGGGCGCGATAAGCATTCAGCCACGCCTCCTGCACCACCTCTTCGGCTTCGCCGCCGGTCAGCATGCTGCGCGCGATGGCGAGCAGTGCGCGGTGATGATCGCGCACCAGCAGCGCGAACGCGGACTCATCGCCCTTGCGCAACCGCACCAGCAGCGCCGCTTCACCCTCTCGCCCTTCATCCGTCACCGACAGCTCTCCACGTCACGCGCCACCCGCCGACATCAGGGTTGATACCGATTGAGATCGAACAGTCCCCACTCGATCGGCTCCGCCTCGCGATAGGCGCGATTCAGCCAGTCGCTGTGACGCCAGAACGCGGGGTCGGAACGCAGCACGCCGTAGCGCTGCATCAGCACGCGGTAGTCACCGTTGTTCTGCAGCTGCGACACCATCCGTGTCAGCCGCGGCAGCTCGTCCTCCGGTACCACCAGAAAAGTACTCGGATAGGCACCGATGAATCCCGGTGTCAGCGTCAGGCGATCGTATTGCGGCCGGCGACGTTCCTGTTCGTTGAAAAGCACCGCGACATTGCTGTGGTCGGAATCGCGCAGCAGCGTGAACGCGACATCGGGCGCACCCTTGCGCAGCACACGGATGAAGCTGATTTCCGGCATCAGCGACGCCGCCACACCGCGCACCGCCGCCAGCTGCTGCAACGCATTCACCGCCTCCTTGCTCCAGCGGCTGTCAGGCAGCTCATAGCGGTGCGCCAGTGCCGGGCCGAGACGATCGGCGACGCGGTCGAACAACTCAGCCTTCGGATTGTCGCTGTGAAAGCGAATGCCGCTTTCAACGCGGTAATGCGCCGCCTTGCGATAGACATTGTCGTGCGCATTGGCGCCGCGCCCCTGGTACCAGCGCGCGCGTTCGGCATCGCGCATCGACAGCGGCAGGAACTGCAGGAAATTGCTCTCGCCCTCCATGCGCAGGAAATCCATGTAGAGACGGGTGATCAGCTGATGGTTGACGTTGCCATAGACGTCGAAGCTCGCCACCAGCAGATAGTGAATGCGCTCCAGCAGCGAGTAGCCGACCACCCATGCCGTCTTCGGCACCGTACCGACCATGCCCTGCACGACGCTGGCGGAATCGAAGTGCCGAAACACCGTCAGCGCAGCATTGCGGTTCTCGCGCTCGCCATCCCACAGCAGATCCAGCGTCACCGGACGTTCGGTGCCAAATTTTCCGTACAGATACTCCGCCTTGGCGACGAGAAAGCGCTCCTGCTGTTTTTCATAGCGATGCCACGCCACCGGCAACTCGACCAGACTGAGATTGGAATCGAGTTCGCCGGGCATGCGCAGGTTTTCGCTTTCGCGCGCGAGGAAATCACTGTCGACCATCGCCTCGGCATCGGGGTCGATGAACAGCACCCAGAAGCGGTCGTTGATGACATTGAGTGCGAGCTGACCGCGACAGACCGGCCCCTTGATGAAGTTGCCGATGACGAACTGCGCATCGTCGAGCAGGTAGCGATAGCGCGACTGCACCGGAATCGCCGCGAAGGTGACGAACGGATTGGCGGCGTTTTCCGGCTCGTAATCCGGCAGCGCGGTCACGCGATACTTCGCGTCGAGGAACAACTCGGTCAGTCGCTCCATGCGCTGCTTGCCAAGCGCGTAGGGCAGATGTGTCTTGGCCAGCTGTATGCCCTGCTGCGGCTGCAGCCGGTAGTAGACGCGCGGCACTTCGGGATCGTCATAGGGGCGCCGTGTTGCGATCGGTACGATCGGCTGCCCCGGCGGCGTGCGCGAACGCAGGATGTGGAAATACTGGCGCGGCTCATCTTCCGCACCGGGATCATCCGAAAAATAGAGGTCGGCGATAAACCAGTGCTCGTACAGGTAGCGCGCCATCAATTGCCGCTTCAGCGACTTGCCGTTCAAAAACGTTTCCCACGCCTCGACGCGCTCGGTCAGTTCTTGCGGCAGTGGTGGCGGCGGCGCAATCGGCGCACCACCGGCCAACCAGCGCTCGATGCGCCGATGTTCGTCATCGGTCAGGCCGGGCAGCGCGAACGGCATGCCGCCAAACGGCGATTTACGTGCGTAACGCTCGAACTCGTCAGATTTCGGACACTGCGCAACGCGGTCCGGCGACACATCGAGATGCGCCGGCAGCTCGCCCTCGGGCAATGGATTGACACGTTTCAGCAACAACATCTGAAACAGCAGGCTATCGGCGAGGTTGTATTCGGGACGGGCATCGCCTTCGTTCAGCACCGGAAAGAAATCGCGCGCGCGCCACTCGGCCGTCAGCAGCGCATCGAGATCGAGGCGAGTCGGTGCCGCCGCGACCAGGCGGGTGCCGTCGTAGACCGGCGTCTTGTTGGCGCCGCGCAGAATGCCGGCGGCGGTGTCGAGCTTGAGCTGGCACGGCGCGTCGTAACAGGCGTGACAGACGACGCAGCGATGATCGAGCAGCGGCTTGATGTCGCGCCGGTATTCGAGCGCGGCGAGCGGCGGCGGCGCCACCGCTTCCAGCTCTTCGGCGCTGGCGGAGGCCATCGGCAGAGGCTGCTCGACGCGGGCCGGCGGTTGCGACAACCACCACAACAGCCCCGCCCCGCCGAGCAACAGCGCCGCCAACAGCAGACGACGTTGGGATTCTTTCACGCGAATAGCTCCATCTTTCTGGTCGTCATCGAACGATTGCGGATTCAGAACTCACGCACAAACGCCTGAATATCCGCCAGCAGCGCCTGCGGATTTTCCAGCGCGGCGAAGTGACCGCCGCGCGCCATCGGCGTATAGCGTTTCAGGTTGTAGCCACGCGCGACGCGCGAACGCGGTGTCGGCGGGAATACCGGCTCGGGAAATGCCGCGACAGCGGTGGGTGTGTCGCAGTGTTCGCCGGGTGGAAACGCGCGCGAGTGTTCGAACTGAAAATAGGCGTAGTACAACCACAGCGACGTCGCGAAGCTGCCGCTGGCGACGTAGAACATGACGTTGGTCAGCAGTTTATCGAAGCCATAGATGCGTTTCAGTCCGGCGCTGTAATCGATGCTGCCATCCGCTGCTTTCGGCATGTCGCTCCAGACCGCGAACTTCTCCACGATCCACGCCGCCATCCCGACCGGACTCTCCTGCAGGCCGGCCGCCAGCGTCTGCGGTCGCGTCCCCTGCTGGCGACTGTAGCCGCCTTCGTTCTGCAGAAACCCCAGCGTCGCTTTAGCCCACGCTTTCTCTTCATCGCCCTGCGGCGGTTGTGCCGGCTGCACCAGCACCATGTTCAGGTGAATCGCACAGCAGCGACCGCCGCGCGACAGCGCGTCGTCATAACCGATCCACGCCGACACCGCCGAGCCCCAGTCGCCGCCCTGCGCGATGTAGCGTTTGTAGCCGAGCACATCCTTCATCAATGTCGCGAATATTCGTGCAATGGCGCGCGGGCCGATCGGCTGTGGCGGTGCGCCGGAAAAACCGTAACCGGGCAGACAGGGCACCACGACATCGCAACCATCGGCAGCATCGCCACCGAAGCGTTCGGGATGGGCCAGCGGTTCGATCAGGTCGAGAAATTCGAGCGCGGAGCCGGGCCAGCCGTGACACAGCAGCAGCGCGGGGCGATCAGCTGCTCCCGAGCCACGCACGTGATAGAAACGGAGGGCGATGCCGTCGATGTCGGCGATGAATTGCGGGAAGCGATTCAGTAATTTTTCCTGCGCGCGCCAGTCGTAGCCGTCGACCCAGTAGTCGCACAGTTCGCGCAGGAAATTGGCGTCGATGCCGGCGTGCCAACCGGAGAGGGTTGGCAACAGATCCCAGCGGTAATCGCGCACGCGCTGCGCGATCGACGTCAGCACGGCGTCGTCGACGGCTATTGCGTAAGGCCGCAGATTGAAATTGCGCGCGCTCATCCGTTTATCCGCTCCGTTCAAAATCCGAAGCGGCGAGGATAACACTGCGTGTGCGGCGAGCCGTTACTGCGGAAACCGCTTCTGCTGCAGCGCGTCCCACGCCTCGTCGTACTCGCGCCGCAGTCGCGCCACCAGTTCGGCGGTGGTCGGCACGTCACCGATATTGCCAACACCCTGGCCGGCGCCCCAGATGTCGCGCCACGCCTTCGCCGCCTGATTGCCGCCGGAACCGAAGTTCATCGTCGACTTGTCGGCCGACGGCAGGTTGTCCGGGTCGAGGCCGGAATTGACGATGCTCGCCTTCAGGTAGTTGCCGTGCACGCCGGTAAACAGCGACGAATAGACGATGTCGGAGGCATCACTATCGACCAGCGCCTGTTTGTAGGCAGGGTCGGCGCCGGCTTCCTGCGTGGCGATGAAGCGGGTGCCCATATAGGCGAAGTCGGCGCCCATCGCCTGCGCGGCGAGGATGCCGCTGCCACTGCTGATGGCGCCGGCCAGTCCGACCGGGCCGTCGAAGAAGCGGCGAACCTCCGCCAGCAGTGCGAATGGACTCAACGTACCGGCATGCCCGCCGGCGCCGGCGCAGACCAGGATCAGGCCGTCGACCCCCTCCGCCAGCGCCTTTTCGGCATGGCGCACATTGATGACGTCGTGCAACACGACGCCGCCGTAACCGTGCACCTGATGGATCAGTTCGGACGGCGCCTGCAGGCTGGTGATGATGATCGGCACC
Source organism: uncultured Verrucomicrobiaceae bacterium (assembly GCA_964638025.1). Classification (GTDB taxonomy): domain Bacteria; phylum Pseudomonadota; class Gammaproteobacteria; order Pseudomonadales; family CAMLJR01; genus CAMLJR01. The sequence goes on along the minus strand of CAZWXW010000043.1, from coordinate 5,375 downwards.
TGCTCCTCGACGCAGATGGCGATGTCCTGCGCCAGCCGGTCGTTGGTGCGGTGGCAGATCAGGTTGACCGCGAACGGCGCCACCACGGCCTCGGGATGCGCGCTTTTATAAGCTGCAAGCTCACGCTTGATGCGCTGTATCCAGTCACGCAGCACGTCGGCCGGCCGCGCATTCAGCGCCGGGAACGAGCCGACCACCCCGGCCTGGCACTGGGCGATGACCAGCTCGGGACCGGAGACGATGAACATCGGCGACGCGATCAACGGCAGCGTCAGATGACCTTGCAGGGAGGCGGGCAGCGGCATGGGGAGGCTCCTGAAGCGGTGCTCCGAAGCAGTTTAGCAGGCCGCCTCAGGCATATTTAACACTGTTATATGACAGTGTTATCAAGTCCGCTCATAAAAGCAACAGGGCCCGGCTTCAATACCAAAAGTCGTTGTACCAGGTTGAATACTCCTCATGGCCCGGCACATCGCGCGCATTGGCATCCGGATCAATGACCACCTGCACCACGGCCGGTTTGCCGCTGGCCAGTGCGCGCGCCACGGCCGGGCCGATATCTTCCTCGCGTTCGACATATTCGCCGTGCGCGCCGTAGCCCTCGGCCACCTTGTCGAGCCGCACCTGCCGCCCCCAATGCGCTTCGGTCTCGTCCGTGCCGTCGCCGAGCATGCCGCGATAGCCGCGCACCTCGACGCCCCAGGCGAAATCGGAGGCGACGATGCAGATCACCGGCAGGTTCTTGCGCACCGCCGTCTCCAGTTCCGAGGTGTGGAACAGGAAGGCCGAATCGCCGGAGACCAGCACCACGCGGCGCTGGTTGCCGACCACCAGTTGCGCGCCGATCGCATAGGGCAGACCGGTGCCGAGGTGGCCGAAGTTCTGGTTCCAGATCGAATCGCGCGGCGTGATTTGCGAATAGGTCCAGGTGTAGATGCTGGTGGCGCCACCGTCGCGCACGAAGACCGAATCGGCCGGAATCGCTTTGGTCGCTTCCACCATCAAGCGGCCGGGGTGAATCATCGACTGCCCGGTCGGTGCCGATTTGACGAAGCTCGCGCGATAGTCGGCATGCATCCTTATCCACTCATCGACCTGCGCCGAGCGTCTGCGCGGTGTCGTTTTCAACCCTTCAACCAGCTGCGGCACCACATCGCGCAGATCGCCGATCAGCGGTACATCGATATGGCGATTGACGCCGACCGAACCGGGATCGCGCTCGATGTAAATCCACTTGCGATCGACATTGCCTTTGGCCCAATGGCCGCCGACACCGTGCTGCACCGGCTCACCGATTTCAGTACCGATGGCGATCACCAGGTCGGAGGCGGAGACCGCCGCCGCGCCGGCGGGTGAGAAGCCGCACGGGAAGGTGCGATCTTCCGAGCCTTCCAGATACGAGCTGACCGGGTAGGTGTGAATGATCGGGCATTGCAGGTTGTCCGCCAGCGCGGTCAGCGACTCGTGCGCGCGTGCGGTAAACGCGCCCTGGCCGATCATCAAAATGGGCGACTTCGCCTGCTTGATCAGCGCCACGGCAGCATCGACCGCCGGTGCAGCAGCGGGTTGATTGAGCAGACGATAGGCGGCGGGCAACAGTGGCTCCGGCAGATCGAGCTCGGCCTGCATCGTGTTCATCGGAATTTCGATATAGACCGGGCCGGGTTTGCCCGACAGCGCGACACGAAACGCCTCGCGAATGATTTCGTCGGTCTGCTCGGGGTATTGGATAACACCGACGTACTTCACCGCTTCTTCGAAGTATTTGTACTGGTGGGTGTATTGGATACGGCCACGACGTACGCGCTGCGCGGCGATTTGTGCACGCTGTCCACCGATGAAAATCACCGGCGCATTCTCCTTCGCCGCGTTGATCGCCGCGGGCACGAGGTTGGCCACGCCCGGCCCCTGATTGCCGACCACGACACCCGGCTTGCCGTTCATGCGCCACATCGCTTCGGCCATGAAGGCACCGGCCTCTTCATGGTGTGGCGCGATGATCTGCCAGCCGCGTTTCTGCGCGGTGGTGAACATATGAAAGAAGCTCGGATCGGGGATGCCGAACAGCGTCTTGATGCCTTCAACTTCCAGCAGTTGGAGGACGCGTTCGTAGATTTTTACTTGCATGAAGAAAAGCCCTGATTGAACGGGCAAGCGGTTTGCCCAAGGAGCTGCAGAAAGGCATGGACGTATTACTCGTCATTCTGCGCGGAGCAAAGCGTAGTCGCAGAATCCATACGGTCGGTGCAGTGGATTCTGCGACTTCGCGCAGAATGACGATCAGGCTCAATCAGCGGAGATACTCCGCTGGATATCTCTGACCTTATTTGCCGTCCGGCCCCGGCACGATGGCGCGGGTCTGCGTCAGGCAGCTGCCGAAGCTGTGGAAGCCGGTGGCATGCAGGCCGCCGGTGCCGCCGCAGCAGACGACGAGCACATCCTTCGGCTCCACCGACACATAGACGCGACCGCCGATGACACGATCCTGCGCTTCGAGCTGCTCGCGATGTTTTTTCGTCAGATGGCTGGCGTCGATGCTGGCGTGTTTCCAGATCAGCTCCTGCACATCCTCGATGTTCGGCACGTCGCGCTTGAGAATGTCGCCCCACACCGGGTTGATGGCGACCATCATCTCGGCATAAGGCATCGCCGGCGAGAAACCGTTGGCGCCGGGATAGGCCAGCGACTTGCCGATCATCTCCAGGAACTCGGGACCGGTCTGCGACGTCGTGTCGATGATGTTCTGCGTGCCCATCGTGCCGTAGACCGACACCGCATCCCCTTTGACACCGCGACGCTCGGCGAACGGTGCCCACGGCGAACGCTCCTCCCACTCGCCGAACACGATGCCGGCGACACGACCCGGCGAACCGAACGTGGTCTGGCAGGTGACGTTCACTTCCTGACCGGCGATGTTCTTGATGATCAGGCGAATGGCGCGACCGGCCGCGACCGACGTCGACGGCGCACCGCCGAGACAGCCGTGTCTGTACGGAATGTTCAATTTGTTACGAATTGGCCCGTTGACCAGCGTCAGTGGAATTACCGGCGCCGTCGTTGCGTTGAGGCCGAACAGTTCGAAGTTCGGATCGGCCATCCCCTCCAGCGCCGCGATGATCAGCGGCAGCGACTCGGCCGGCGCACCGGCCATCACTGCGTTGATCGCGATCTTCTCGACAGTGCACTCGGCATCCGAGGGCGGCAGCTTGCAGATCACTTCGTCGGCGTAGCGATTGTTCTTCGACAGGAATTCGCGCACGCGCCCTTCGGTCGGCGGAATCAACGGCAGGCCATCGCCCCAGCCCTGCTCCATCGCTTCGCGGGTGAATGCCATGACGTCATCGATTTCAGCCTCGACACGCTGGCTCGACAGCCAGTCGATATCGCAACCGGCCGGACCGCAGTCGCGCAGGTTGACCACCTTCTGTTCTTGCGTGGCCGTGGTGCCTCTGATTGCTCTGCTGCTCATCGCGCGGCCTCCTTACGGGCAGTCAGTTCGATACCCATCATTTTCATCACGCCATCCAGATGCTCCCAGGCAACCGGATCGACCTCTTCTTTCAGTTTTTCATTCAGCGGATACGGGAGGATGTGGATGCGCAAACCCGAGCGACCGCCGCGCTTGGCCAGATTGCGACCCAACTCCTCGAACACTTCGGTGCAAATCGCGGTGGTCGGCAGACCGCGCTCAGCGGCGGCCAGTGCATCGCGAATGGTCCAGCCGGTGCACGAACCGCAGTTGCCGAGACCGACAACGGCGACATCGATCGAGCTGAGGAATTCGTCCAGCTCCTTGGCGACGCGCTCGCCCTCGGCGCCGGTGCGGCCCTGGTGCGAACGCCAGTATTTGACGGTGGCGCCCAGCTTCTCGAACTCGGCGCCCCAGATCTCCGAGATCCAGTCCCACGCGCGCCAGATCTCGTCGAGACGGAAGCCGATCACCTTGCCCGCCAGCGGGCCGGCATCGGGACCGGGCGAAGTGATGTCGTCCGCGCGCTGTGCGGTCGGATCGAGCACGTTGCCTCTGCTCATTATTTTCTCCTCCTCGTCATCGGCCCCGAGCCCGGGGCGCTACTGGAACCGGTTCGTTGGTTTCAAGATTGTTGGCTTGAACAACATTTCGGGGGTTGCTTATATGTCCAATATACTGGACTATTTAGACCACCAATTTGTACACGAAGCGACTCTAACGGAGACTGGCCCATGCTTGTCAAGCAGATCGCGAACCTTTTCGACCTGATGGAATTCTTCGTTCGCGCCAGGAAGCCGCTGTCAGTGCGGGAAATCGTCGAGGAGTTCGGCTGGCCGCGCTCCAGCGCGTTCAACATCATTTCGACGATGGTCGAGCGCGGTTACCTCTACCAGCCGGTGCCGCGCGGCGGTTACTACCCGACCTCGCGCTGGATGGATCTGGCGCGCGATTTTTCGGAGGCGCAGCCGCTGCCGGAATCGGTGCATCGGCTACTGGTCGAGCTGATGCAGCAGACCGGCGAGACCATCATCCTGGCCGCGCCGGAAGGAACCAGCGTGGTGTTTCTCGATGTGGTCGAGTCGTCGGCGGACATCCGCTACACCGTCAATGTCGGTCAGCGCCTGCCGATTCACGTGACGGCGGCGGGGCGCGCGATCCTGGCGCAGTACACACCGACCGAACGCTCGGCGCTGCTGCAGCGCGTCAAGTATCAGAAGTACGAGAAGTCGGCGTTCATGACGCCGGAAGCGGTGGAGCGCGATATCGAGAAGAGCGAGAAGGAGGGGTGGTACGTCAATCTGGCGGTCTATCAGCCCAGCGTCGCCGGCATCGCAGTGCCGTTTCCGTTCCGCAACCGCCGCAACGCCATCGTGCTGGGCGCGCCCGACTCGCGCGTGGAGAAACGCGCCGCCGCGCTGGGCAAATTGTTGCGCGACGCCGTCGATCGCTTCCTGGAGGAAAACGGCAGCTGACAGCGAAACATATTCATCGAAGACACCGGCCCAAATCCGGGCATGCCCCCACCCACGCACCAAGCTGAAGCATTGCTTCTGCCACTAGCTCAACTTAACCCATTGATTTTATACAAGTCCTATCGCTGGCCTGACGCTTGCTAGGGCACTCTGTACCCAACGGGATATAGCGCTGCTTCATCGCTGATCCCTCGATGTGTCGGCCTCCAACGGCGGAGTCCGCACCGGCAAAGACGCCCACGCTGTTGAACCGCTCTGCGGCTCATGGCGCTGGGCGTTTTTTTATGGCCGCGTTTTCCACCGCGGCAATGCATCGAAAGCGAGTGCCGCCATGACCGACAAGCGTGTCGCCTCCGTCTGCCCGTACTGCGGGGTTGGCTGCGGCATCCTGATGGATGTCCGGGACAACCGCGTCATCAAGGTGACCGGCG
>CAZWXW010000042.1:0-27948 GCA_964638025.1 uncultured Verrucomicrobiaceae bacterium | reverse complement strand
TGCTCGACGAGGTCGACTCCGGCCTCGACATCGACGCGCTGAAAGTGGTGGCCGACGCCGTCAACAGCATGCGCGACGCCAAGCGCAGCTTCCTGCTGATCACCCACTACCGGCGCCTGCTCGACCTTATCGCCCCCGATCGCGTGCACGTGCTGTCGGCCGGCAAGATCATCGCCAGCGGCGGCATGGAGCTGGCCGAAGAGCTGGAGCGCTCCGGCTATCGCGGCATCGCTGCCTGAGGAATCACACCATGGGCAGCCGCGAATCGCTTCTCGACCAACTGACGGCGCTCGCCGCCGAACAGCGCCCGCAGCGCCACGAGCCGGCCTGGCTCGGCGAGCGCCGCGCGCACGCGCAACGACAACTGGAAAAACGCGGCCTGCCGAACAAGCGGCTGGAGAGCTGGCACTACTCGGCCGGCGATTTCTGGCTGCAGCAGTTCGGCCAGCGCCACTCGCTGGTGCCGCTGACACCGGCCGAGCAGATCGCCGACCTCCACGCCAGCATCGACGGCGCTCTCCCGGCCGGCCACCAGCTGCAGTTCAGCCACGGTTATCTGGTCAACGAAAAAATCGTCGGCGGTGACCGTGAAAAGGTATCGCTGCAGCCGCTGTCGCAAATCGATGACGCAACGCGCGACGCACTGAAGCTGGCCTTCGACGTCGACAGCAGCGTCGACAGCCTCGCCGACCTCGCCACCGCGCTGGCGCCGGAACCGTGGCTGCTGACCGTCAGCGCCGGCGCGACGCTGGAAAAACCGCTGCTGCTGTCGCACATCGCCGCACAGACCGGCCTGCAGATCAGCCAGCTGATCGTCTGGGTGCGCGACAACGCCGACGCGACGCTGCTCGAAAGCTTCCACGGCGGCTGCGACGACTACCTGCACGTCGCCCACGCCAAGCTGAAACTGGAGCGCGGCGCGAAGCTGACCTATCTGCGGCTGCAGCACGAAGGCGAAACCGCGCACCACCTCGGCAGCGTCGAGGCCTCGGTCGGCCGCGACGCCGCGCTGCGCACACAGCTGCTGCTCGGCGGCGAGCGCATCGACAGCGAGCGCAACAGGATTCGTGTCGGCTTCTACGTCGGCCTCGACGCGCCCGGCGCCGAATTCACCGCGCGCAGCGCCTTCGCCGCCGACGCGCAGCAGCATGTCGACTTCCACTTCACCGTCGATCACCGCGCCGACCACGGCCGCAGCGACGTACTGGTGCACGGGCTGGCCGACGACAAGAGCCGCGGCGTCGTCAACGGCCGCATCCATATCGCCGCCAACACGCGCGGCAACGACGGCCGCTTCACCAGCCACAACCTGCTGCTCAGCAACAGCGCCGAGATCGACGCCAAGCCGGAACTGGAAATCTACGCCGACGAAGTGGCCTGCTCGCACGGCGCCACCATCGGCCAGCTCGACGAGGAGCAGCTGCTCTACCTGCGTAGCCGCGGCATCGACGAGCAGACGGCGATCGCGTTGATGAAAGAGGGTTTCCTGACCAGCGGCCTGCTCGACTGCGGCAACGCCGCGCTGAACGGCTTCCTGCGCGGGCAGCTGCTGGCGCGCGTCGGTGGGGAGCTTTCGCTATGAACGCACCGGCCTCTTCTCCTCACACCGCGCAGGCGCTCGACATCGAAGCACTGCGCGCGCAGTTTCCGACGCTGCATCAGCAGGTGCACGGCCGGCCGCTGGTCTACCTCGACAACGCCGCCACCACGCACAAGCCACGCGCGGTGATCGATGCCATCAGCCATTTCTACGAGCACGACAACAGCAACGTGCACCGCGGCGTGCACACGCTGTCGCAGCGCGCCACCGAGCGCATGGAGGCGGCGCGCGACAGCGTGCAGCGCTTCCTCAACGCGCCGGCGCGCGAAGAGGTGATCTTCACCCGCGGCACCACCGAGTCGATCAACCTGGTCGCGCACGGTTTCGCGCGAGCCTTCCTGAAGCCGGGCGACGAGGTGCTGATCAGCGCGCTCGAACACCACGCCAACATCGTGCCGTGGCAGCAGGCCTGCGAGTTCTCGGGCGCGACGCTGCAGGTGGCGGCGATCAACGACGCCGGCGAGATCGATCTCGACGATCTGCAGAAAAAGCTGTCGACGAAAACGAAGATCGTCGCGGTCAACCACGTCTCCAACGCGCTCGGCACCGTCAACCCGATCGCGCAGATCATCGCGTGGGCGAAGGCGGTCGGCGCGGCGACGCTGATCGATGGCGCACAGGCGGTCGCGCACGGCGCCGTCGACGTACAGCAGCTCGGTTGCGATTTCTACGCCTTCTCCGGCCACAAGCTGTTCGGGCCGACCGGCACCGGTGTGCTGTGGGGCCGCCGCGAGTGGCTGGAGAAACTGCCGGTTTATCAGACCGGCGGCGACATGATTCGCGAAGTGCGTTTCGACAAAACCACGTTCGCGCCGATCCCGCACAAGTTCGAGGCCGGCACACCGCACATCGCCGGCATCATCGGCCTCGGCGCGGCGATCGAATGGCTGAACGCGCAGCCGCTCGACGCGCTGCTGGCGCACGAACACGCGCTGCTCGAACACGCCACCGCGCTGGCGCGGCAGGTGCCGGGCATGACGATCGTCGGCACGGCGCGCAGCAAGGTGTCGGTGCTGTCGTTCACGCTCGACAACGTGCACCCGCACGACATCGGCACCTTCCTCGATTTCGAGGGCGTCGCCGTGCGCGCCGGCCACCACTGCGCGATGCCGGTGATGCAGCGCTTCGACCTGCCGGCCACCGCGCGCGCGTCGTTCGCGATCTACAACACGATGGCCGAGGTCGATGCGCTGTTCGCCGCGATCGAGTCGGTCAACAAGACATTCGCCTGAGCGGAGAGCGACAGATGAACCCTGAACTGCGCGCGCTCTATCAGGAGATGATCCTCGACCACGGTCGCCGGCCGCGTCACTTCGGCGCGCCCGCCAGCTATACGCACAAGCTCGAAGCCTACAATCCGCTGTGCGGCGACCACCTGACGCTGTATGCGACGATCGAGGATGGCGAGATCAAAAACGTACAGTTCGACGGCAAGGGCTGCGCGATCTCGGTGGCGTCGGCGTCGATGATGTGCGACGAGGTCGAGCACAAGTGCTGCAATGACGCGCAGGATCTGTACGAGCGTTTTCACCAGCTCGTCACCGGCAAGGCGGCGGCCAATAACGTCGGCCGGCTGGAGATCCTCGCCGGCGTCAAGGATTTTCCGGCGCGGGTCAAATGCGCGACGCTGGCGTGGCACACGCTCGACCACATGCTGCGCGGCGATTCCGAGCCGGTCTCCACCGAGTTGTAACTGCAAGTTCACAGGACGAAGGAGAAGACGATGTCGGCAGTAACCACCTTCGATCAGAGCCAGGTGCTGGCGGTAACGCCGGACGTGGTGCGCCACCTCGGCCGCCATCTGGCGAAAAAGCCGGGCACCATCGGCGTGCATATCGGCGTCAGGGACAGCGGCTGCTCCGGCTATGCCTATGTGCTGGAACTGGTCGACGCGGCGCCGGCCAACACCGTGCGCGTCGACGCCGATCCGCAGCTGACGCTGTTCCTCGATGTCAAAAGCATTCCTGCGCTCTCCGGCAGCACGCTGCGGCTGGTGAAAGAGGGTCTCAATGAAACGGTCAAGTTCGATAATCCCAACGCTGGATCTTACTGCGGGTGCGGCGAGTCATTTACCGTCGCTGCCGAGGTCGAAGCCCAGCTCCAGGCGTGAACGGGTTACGCTGTCGCGCGAAGTCGCCGCGCTGCTGGTGCCGAGCGGCACCGCGACCACGTTGCCGAAAGATGTCGAAGTGACGATCAGCCAGGCGCTCGGCGGCAGCTTCTCGGTCGAGTACGAAGGCCGCCTCTATCGCATCGACGGCCTTGACGCCGATGCGCTCGGCAAGCCGGCGCTGGTGCTCGAATTCGCCCATGTCGAAGCCGGCATCATCAAGCTCGAACATATCGACCAGGTGCTGCGCACCGTCTATGACCCGGAAATTCCGGTCAACCTGCTCGACCTCGGCCTGATCTACGCGCGCCGTGTCGAGGGTCGCACCGTGTCGATCGACATGACGCTGACGGCACCGGCCTGCGGCATGGGCGATGTGCTGCGCGCCGAAGTGGCGCGGCGGCTGCAGCAGGTGCCGAACGTCGACAGTGTCGAGGTCAAGCTGGTGTTCGATCCGCCGTGGAATCGCAACATGCTGTCCGAGGCGGCGAAACTCGAACTCGGTATGTTCTGAACCTCCGGAATACGCGAATCCCCCCGAGGCCGGCTTCATGCCGGCCTTGTCGTTTGCGGAGCCCGTTTTCTCCGAAACTTGAACGCTCGCCGCCGGTTGCTGTCCATGCATGGACTCGTGTTTGAGACGTCACCATGCCTGCGCGCCGTTCATTGCCATTGCTGATTGCCCTGCTGCCAGCTGTCGCATTGCCGTTGGCGGCATCGCCGCAGGCGGCGAGCTCCGCTGCCGTCGACACCGATCAGGTAACGGTGCAGCTGCTGAGCGCGATGACCAGCTATGTGCCGGGTGAGCCCATTCTGCTGGCGCTGCGGCTGCAGCCGAAGCCGCACTGGCACACCTACTGGCGCAACCCCGGCGACAGCGGCCTGGAAACGCGCATCGAGTGGCAGCTGCCGGCCGGCACCGGGGTCTCGCCCATCGCGTGGCCGCTGCCGAGCCGCTTCGATGATGACGGCCTGGTCAGCTTCGGCTATGCCGACGACACCTGGCTGCTGGTGGAGGTGACGCCCCCCGCCACCGCCGACGGTGACTTCGACATCAAGGCCCGCGCCAAATGGCTCGCCTGCCGCGAAGCCTGCATTCCCGGCGAAGGCCAGTTCACGCTGACGCTGCCGCGCGCCGAACACGCCGCGCCGAGCGCAGCGGCGGCCGACTTCGCCGCCGCCGCCGACCGGCTGCCGGTCGAGGTCAACTGGCCGGCGCGCTTCGCCATCGTCGACCGCACGCTGCAGATCGAACTGGCGCCGCCGGCCGGCGCCCTGCCGGGAGCGCCGGAGCTGTTCATCGCACAACCGCAGCTGGTGGACTACGCCAAGCCGCCGCAGCTGCAGTTGCTGGCCAATGGCGTGTCGATCGCGCAGCCGCTGAGCCCCTATTTCCGCGAGGCGCCGCAACATATCGATCTGGTACTGTCGCTCGGCGATCACGGTTACGCGGTGCGCGCCGTGCGCAGCGACAGCAGCCATCGCGAGACGGCATGGCAATGAGTGATTCAGCAAACGTCAGAGGGAGGTGAGACATGCAAGCGCAGGAAAATCGTATCGGGCGTCGTGCCCGGTCGCTGTTGCTGGCCGCCGCTGCGGCGACAACAGCGGCGATCAGTTCGCCGGCCGCGGCCGCACCGGAGATCGGCAAGACGGCACCGGCATTCGCCGTGCGCGACAACAGCGGCAAGATGCAGACACTGGCCGACCATCTCGGCAAGGTCATCGTGCTGGAGTGGACCAATGCTGAGTGTCCTTTCGTCCGGAAATATTACAGTTCCGACAGCATGCAAAAGCTTCAGCGTACCTACACCGACAAGGGCGTGGTCTGGCTCAGCGTGGTGTCGTCGGCCAAGGGCAAGCAGGGCCATCTCTCCGCCGTTGAGGCCAACAAGCTGACCAGCGACCGCAACGCCGCGCCGACCGCCGTGCTGCTCGATGAGAGCGGCTCCATGGGCCACGCCTACGACGCCCGCACCACCCCGCATATGTATGTGATCGATACCAATGGCGCGCTGGCCTACATGGGCGGCATCGACAGCATCGCCAGCACCGATGCCGAAGACATCGCCAAGGCGACGCCCTACCTCGCCGATGCCACCGACGCGGTGCTGGCCGGCAAGCCGGTGGCCGAACCGGTCACCAAGCCCTACGGCTGCAGCGTCAAATACTGATCGGCCCCCGCCCCTCCCCGCTCCCAGGCTGGCGGCCGACCTGCCGCCAGCCTTTCGTCCGCCGACCCGCTGCGGCTAGTATTGGCGCGCAACTCCCTGTCGCGGCACCGGATTGTCAACACGACACGCCGGCAGCGGACGCCGGAAAAAGCGCTACGAAGAAGGAGCCTCCGTTTGAAGACGATTGCCCTCTACAACATCAAGGGTGGTGTCGGTAAAACCACCTCCGCCGTCAACCTCGCCTACCTCGCCGCCAGCTCCGGACTTCAGACCACCCTGTGGGATCTCGACCCGCAGGGCTGCGCCGGCTTTTATCTCGGCGTCGACGATGCGGAAGTGAAGCAGCGCGCCGCCAAGCTGATCGAGGGCAAGCTGGCGCCAAGTGAACTGCGCTTGCCGACCGCCTACGACAACCTCAGCGTGGTGCCGGCCGACTTCAGCTTGCGCAAACTTGATGTGCAACTGGCGGAAGAGAGCAAAGGCCATTTCAAGTCGCTGCTGAAAGCGCTGGGTGACGATCAGCAGCTGGTGATCCTCGATTGCGCGCCAGCACTCTCCAGCACCGCCGAGCAGCTGTTTCGCGCGGTCGACATCGTGCTGGTGCCACTGATTCCAACGCCGCTGTCACTGCGCGCCTATGAACAACTGAAAGAGTTCACTGCGCAGAAAAAGTGGAACGACGTAAAGCTGGTGCCTTTTTTCACACAGGTCGATCGCCGTCGCAAACTGCAGAGCGAAATAGTCGAGAGCCGCAAGAAGCTGTTTCCAGAGATGTTGAAAAACTACATCCCCTACGCCAGCGCCGCCGAACAGATGGGCTCACACCGCGCACCGCTCAACGCCTTCGCCAGCAGCAGCGCACCGGGGTTGGCTTATTCGCTGTTGTGGAATGATGTGAAGAAATTGCTGCGCAATAGCTGAGCAGCAACAGCGCCTTGCGTTTACAGACCGGGAAAGATTGTCTACAACCTCTTGAGCCGGCAGACCAGCACAACGACTTGCATGTCTGGCTAACAGGAAGCACCTACACAACACTGGAGAGCGACATGAAAGACGTACTTTTCTTCGACAAGATGCTGACCCCGAAAATCATCACCTTCGTCTACTGGCTGCTGCTGGCCGCGGCGGTGTTCGGTGGCATCGGCTCGATGTTCGCTGGCTACGGCGGCTTCGGCTTCGGCAAATTCATCATGGGCATCGTCTATGCAGCCGCTGGCGCCGTATTCGCGCGCATCTGGTGCGAACTGCTGATCGTGCTGTTCAAGATGAACGAGGCACTGCAGGACCTTCGCCACAAATAAGCATCGACCTGAGCGGGGCGCATGCCCCGCTTCTTCACCCGATCAGATCGATGAAGATGCTGGTCTCTTGGACCGCTCAGCGCCGCGACCGCAACGGCTGTCGCAAATCGACGACATCGACGGCGCGCGCCCGCAACTGGCCGCAGCCACCGTCGACATCCTGACCGGCGCTGTTGCGCACCTTGGTCAGCACGCCGCGACTGTGCAGGTAGTGGACGATTTCGGTGATGCGCGCGACATCGGGGCGCTGGTAGTCGTCGCCTTCGAGACTGTTGAACGGGATCAGGTTCAGCACCGCGTACTTGCCCTTGAACAACCGCAGGATTTCGTCGAGCTCATCCTGACCGTCGTTGATTCCTTTCAGCAACGTCCACTGGTACTGAATCGGATAACCGACGCGGCGCGCATAAATTTCGCCGAGCTCGACCAGTTCATCGGGGGCGATCTTCGCCGCCTTCGGCAGCAGATGTTCGCGCAGTTCGCGCTTGGTGGTGTGCAGCGACAGCGCCAGAGCCGGCTTGACCCGCAGTTGCGGCAAGCGCTCGAACACGCGCGGATCGCCGACCGTGGAGAAGACCAGATTCTTGTGACCGATGCCGCCGTCGGTGCCGAGCAGATCGATCGCTTCGAGCACGTTGTCGAGATTGTGCGCCGGCTCGCCCATGCCCATGAACACCACTTTCCTGACGTGGCGCAGCCGCCGCGCCAGCACCACCTGCGCGACGATCTCCAGGCTGCTGACCTGCCGCAGCAGGCCGCTCTTGCCAGTCATGCAGAAACGACAGGCCACCGCGCAACCGACCTGTGTCGAGACGCAGACACCGTCGCGCGGCAGCAGCACGCTCTCCACCATCTGGCCGTCGCCGAGCTCGACCAGCAGCCGCGCCGAACCGTCGGCACCCGCATGTTCGGAACGAATGTGCGCCAGCCCGTCGAGCCGCTCGGTCAATGGTGGCAGGCCATTGCGCACCGACAGCGGCAGATGGTGTTCGGCGCGATGGCGGCGGGTACCGGCATTGAGCGGCCTGCCCTGCAGCCACGCGCGCACGATCTGGTCGCGGTGCTGCGGCAGGGCACCGAGGTCGGCGAGATGTTGGTGGAGGTCGGCGATGCGCATGGCGGGCGCATGCTACCACTGGCCCCGCAGGCCGGTCATGCGACGTTCATGCCCTTTCACGATGCTGCAGCAACGCCCGCACCATGACCACCACCACCGCGACATTGGCCAGCAGCAGTGCCCCGTGCAGCAGCGTCGGATGGTCGAGAAACTCCAGCAGTTCGAACGGTACATAGATCGCGCCGCTGCAAGCTGCCAGCACCTCTGCCCAGGCGCGCTGCCTGAGCAGCCCATACGCCTCGACAAAACGCAGCGCCGAATAGGCCATGGCACAACCGGCCAGCAGCACCAGCTGGCCATTGTTCAGATGGCGCGCGGCATCGAGAAAAATATGCGGGTACTTCGCCGCCGGATTGAGGTGCGCATGTTCGACCAGCGACAGCGCTGCCGCGTAAAGATCACTGTGCAGCAGCGACAGCACACCGGTTGCCGCCACCAGCACGACCAGCCCCTTGAGGGCTTCGAAGAGGGCAACGACTTTTACAGCGCCATTCACCGGGGAGGGACTCCACTAACGATCGGATTCAACACGCAGCGCGACGGCTCGCCCGCACACTCAATGCGCCGGACTGTCGGTCGACTCGTCCTTGATGCCGGTCTTGCGCGCGACATTATCGACACCTCGTCCGACCGCGTCGGCTCCCCGTTCGATGCCATTCGCGGTTGCTTTCGCGCCGTGCTCAACACCACGAACAGTCGCCTTGGCACCGCGTTCGATACCACCGGCTGCCGCCTTCACGCCACGTTCAACACCATTGGCTGTCGCCTCTGCGCCGCGCTCGATGGCATTGCCGACTTTGGTCATTGCCTCTGGAACCGCTCCCTCAGCGGCTTCTGAGCTATCGCAAAAGCCGACGGTGGCGACGACCGTACAGAGCACCATCAAGCAGATTTTTCGTATCCGAAGGAAATTCATCACGACGACATTACCTCTAACAATCTATTTGCCGATCTTCTCAGCGCATGACATCGCGGCTATTGTTCGGCCATTCCGTCAATGACAGGCCATTGCCATCGGGATCGAGAAACCAGGCGACCAGCGCACCCGACGGCGATTGCCAAACGCCGTCCTCATCCTGCATCAACCGCTCATATCGCTCAAACCGGACGCCCTCGCGCACCAGCGCGGTGATGGCGACGCGAATATCGGCGACGGCCCAACCCAGCGTCGTGTGCCGCGCCGGGGTGAAATCCTGAACCTTCTGAATACGCAGCATGGTGCCGTTGGCATCGAAGGTGAGAGCGAACGGGCTGTCTTCGATCAGCGGCAGGCCGATAATTTTCTCGTAGAAATGCCTGGCGGCGATTGGATTCTTCGTGGCTGCGAAGCAAATGATCGCGGCGTTATCCAGCATGAGCTATTCACTCCCCCTGCATGCGTCTGTCGGCCAAAAGCGCCCCGTTTCAGTTGACTTCCTGCGGCGCGCACAGCTCCTTCAGCTTGCCATGGAGCTGCCGCCACGCATCGAGAAACTGGTCGATGTATTCCGGGTTGTATGTCCCATTCATCAGATCGCGTTCGATCGTCGCGCATTTGCCGGCGATGTCGTCGGCACCAAGGCTGGCATATAAAGATTTCAAGCCGTGCACGACATCGTGGATCGCCTCATGGTCGGCGGTCGCCAGCGCGGTGCGCATCTTGATTTCGGTGTCGGCGGTGGCGGCGACGATATTGCGGACGAAGGTGGCGTAGATCTCGATGCGTCCCAGCATGCGCGCCAGCGCCGCGTCGACATTGAGGTCCGGCAGTGCGCGCAGACCTTCGAGCATGGCGCTGTCGGCATGCATTGCCTCCGCCGACACCGGCTGCACCGCATCGGCGGTCGGCGCCGGATGGTCGCGCACGACGCGGCTGCCGTTACCCGCCGCGCGCATCGGCAGCCAGCGCCGCATTTCGGTCAGCAGGCGGTCGGCGTCGAGCGGTTTGTTGAGGATGGCGTTGACGCCGGCGGCGCGCAGTGCGCTCTGGTTTTCGTTCAGCACGTCGGCGGTCAAGGCGATGACCGGCAACTCGGCGAAACGCGGATCGCGGCGAATGGCCGCGGTGGCCTCGACACCGTCCATCACCGGCATGTGCAGATCCATCAGCACCAGATCGAACAGATCGCTGTTGAGCATCTGCAGCGCCTGCATGCCGTCGGCGGCGGTGGCGACGCTGACGCCGAACAGCGACAGCATCTCCTTCGCCACTTCGCGGTTGATCGGGTTGTCCTCGACCAGCAGCACATGGCGCCCGGTCAGTTCCGGGTGCGGGCCGAGCAGCGACGGCGGCGCCAGCAGCGCATCGCCGGCGACCGGCGCGAACAGCCGCACGATCAGGTCGAACAGCGGCGAACCGAATGCCGGCTTGGTCAGCACGCCATCGGCCTCGGGCAGCAGGTTGCGCACGGCTTCGTCGGCCGTCGTCGGCACCAGCAGCACGCAGTGCGGCCGGATGCCGGCGCCGTGCAGCCGTCGCAGCTTGCGCGCGATCTCGTGGCTGTCGAGGTCGGGCACGCGCGAGTCGACGAACACCAGCTCGTAGGGATCGCTGTCGGCCGCCGCCGCTTCGATCAACGCGAACGCCTGCTGGCACAACGCCGCCTCGTCGACGCGATCGAACAGCGCGCGCAGCGGCTGGACCAGCGTGCCGCGCGCGTCGGCGTGCGCGTCGATGACCAGCACGCGGCGGCGGCGCAGATCGGGTGATGGCACCGCCGTGGCGGCCGTGGCAGGGCCGACCCGGAACGGCAGCTCGACGGTGAACTCGGTGCCGCGATTCGGCGCGCTGTTGACGGCGATGGTGCCGCCCATCATCTGCACCAGGCGGCGGGTGATGACGAGGCCGAGGCCGGTGCCCTCGTAGCGGCGCGCCAGCGAGGTATCGAGCTGATGGAATGGCTGGAACAGTTCGCCGAGTTTTTCCTTGGCGATGCCGATACCGGTGTCGCGCACGCTGATGCGCAGCCAGATCGACTCGCTGTCGCCACCGGCGATCGACAGCCGCAGGATCACTTCGCCGTGATTGGTGAACTTGATCGCGTTCGACAGCAGGTTGGTCAGGATCTGCGCCAGATGCAGCTGGTCGCCGATCAGGTTGTCGGGGGTGCCGGGCTCGATGTGGATCGCCAGCTCCAGCCCCTTGGCACCGCCCTGCTCGCTGTTCATGCCGATGCAATGCTCAATCACGCGCATCAGCGAGAACGGCTCGCTGTCGATCGCCGTGCTGCCCGCTTCGAGGCTGGAGAAATCGAGAATGCCGTTGACCACGGCGAGCAGGTGCTGGCCGGCCTCGTGCACGCGGCGCAGATGCAGTGAGATGCCGGTGTCGCGATTGGCGCGCTGCGCCAGCTGCGACATGCCGATGATGGCGTTCAGCGGCGTGCGAATCTCGTGGCTCATGTTGGCGAGGAATTCGGCCTTGCTGCGCGCCGCCGCCTCGGCGGCATCGCGCGCGCGCGACAACTCTTCGGTGCGCTCGGCGACGCGCGCTTCGAGATCGCGGTTCAGCGACTCCAGTTCACGCTGCGTCTGCACCTGCTCCGTCACGTCGACGGCGATGCTGCCGATGCCGAGCGTCGCGCCACCCTCCTCACTGAGTACCGGAAAGCTGGTGACCTCGAAAGCGTATGCGCCGGACTCGGTGGTGACGGTCTTCTTCAGCGTTTCACCGCGTTCGACCACGGCATCGAGTCGCTCCCGCGCAAACACCGTCCATTCGAGCCCCAGCAGCTCGTGCGAACTCTTGCCCACGGCAGTGCCACGCGCGACGCCTATCAACTGATCGAACATGCGGTTGGCCAGCAGCACGCGGCCATCGGTACCCCACATCACGATGCTGTTCGGCGAGTGTTCGGTGAACGCGCGCAGCTGGTGTTCGCTGCGTTCGACGCGGCGCCGCAGCGCGCGCTGCACCAGCATCAATGCCGCGAGCAGCGCCACCGCGATGCCGGTCAGCGCCACCACCGCGATGCGGGCGATGCGGCTGGCGTAGAAGGCCTCGCTGACATCCTCCTCGACGATCACCCCCATGCCGATCTCCGGCAGCCACTGGGCGGCACCGACCACCGGTACGCCACGGTAATCGGCATAGTTTTCGAGGTAGCCGGTGCTGGTGGCCTTGTTGCGCAGTAGTTGCTCAATCAGCCGCGACGGCTTGGCGGCGACGGGGGGGTCGGCACCAAAGCGACTCGGTGACAGGATTCGGCCCTGATCGTCGACGACATAGGCTTCGCCGGAGCGGCCGGTGCGGCTCGCCTGCAGGAAGTGGAACAGCCGCAGCTGCGGATCGGCGCGCAGGCAGAGGTAGCCGCTCACTCGACCGTCGTCGAGCAGGCGCGCGCAGGCCAGTTGGAACAGTGTGCCGGCCGGCTGCGTGACGCCGTCATGTGTGACTGGCAGAGGAGAGACGATCGGCGGCGAGATCGCGGCGCCTCGCAGGCGCGCCCGCAGCAGCACCGACCGCGCCACGCTGCCGCGAATCTCGTAGCCAAGGTAGGCCGGGCTGGAAGCGGCGACGACCACCTCGTCGGCGCCGATCAGCGAGAAGCCGACGAAGCCGCGACTGCGATAGATCGGCTCCAGCCACTGCCGCATCGTCGCGAATGCCGCATGGTCGTCGGGTTGCTTCAGGATGGTGTTTGCCAGCGCCAGCATCGATGGCTGCCCGGCGAGGGTGGAGACGCGGCGCATGTCGTCCTCGGCCATCTGCCGCGCCTGCCCGACCACGCTGTTGAGACTGGCCAGCATGTGGCCGGCGGTGTAGTGACTCTGCGCCGAGTCGATGACGCGCAGCAACGCCGCGCAGGCGATCAGCAGGCAGACGACGGCGGCTATCGCCAGGCTCAGCGCCAGTCGGTTCATCGCCGCGACCTGCGCTTCACAGCTGCAACCTGTTCACCGCTGCAACTGTTCATAAAGAATCCCGTGTTGTTATTGGTCCCGGCACATGCTCCGGATCGGCTCGCGCAGCTCCTGCAGTGCGGGCAATACACGCTCGCAGGGCATCGGCCGCGCGAACAGGTAACCCTGCACCTGCTGACAGGCCAGCCGCTTCAGAATAGCCAGCTCCTCCAGAGTCTCCACCCCTTCGGCCACCGTCGTCAGGTTCAGCTGCTGGCCGGTGTGGATGGCGGCGGCGAGAATCCGCTGCCGGCTCACCTTCCAGTCGACCTGGGCGACGAACGAGCGGTCGATCTTCAGCTCGGTGAACGGCATCCGGTCGAGCTGCTGCAGCGACGAGAAGCCGGTGCCGAAATCGTCCAGCGACAGGCCGAAACCGCGCAGCCGCAGCCGGCCGAGCGCGCCCAATGCCTCCGCCAGATCGGTCACCAGCGCGCTCTCGGTCACCTCCAGCGTCAGCGCGCTGGGCGAGATGCGCGCGGCATCGACCTGGCGAATCAACTCGGCGCCGAATTCGCGATTGGCGAGCGAGCTGGCGGAGACGTTCAGCGCCACCGTCGGGTAGAGACCGGCGGCGTGCCAGCCGGCCAGATCGGCCAGCACCTGCTGCAGCATCACCTGCGTCAGCGCATTCATCTGCCCCGACTGCTCGGCGACATCGATGAACACGGCCGGCGACAGCGCGCGCCCGTCACTGCCGATGCAGCGCGCCAGCGCCTCGAAGCCGACCACTTCGCCGGTCTTCAGCGCCACCTTGGGCTGATACCAGGGAATGATGCGGCCGGTCCTCAGCGCCGTGCTCAACTGTTCAGGCGTCATCTGCGCGGCGGCGTGCGCGGCCTTGGTGGCGCCGCCGTGGTTGTCGACCGCGCGCACCAGAATCTGTCGCAGCCGCTCGCTGTCATACGGCTTGGGCAGCAGACCGGCCAGCGTGAAGCCGAGTGCCTCCACCATCAGCCCGACCGACTCCAGCACCGCCGGGTTGGCGCCGCTGACGATCGCCACCGCCGGCTCGCAATCGAGCTTGCGCAGCTGCTGCAGGAACTCGATGCCATCCATGCCCGGCATCTCCAGATCGACACAGACCAGCGCCGGCCGGATCTGCGCGTCGCACAGCAGGCGCAGCCCGGCGGCGCCGTCGGCGGCGCCCCAGATCCGCGCGATGCCGAGCTGCCGCAGCCGGTCGGTCAGCGCCTGCCGCTGCACCACGCTGTCCTCGATGACCAGCACACCGCGCTCCAGTGGCGCGCTGTCCGGTGTCGCTCCGGTATCACCCATTGCTCTCTACCCTGCGTTGACGGCGGCCGGCAGCAGGTTGCGCTGCTCCGGCACCAGTTCCTGCACCGCGGCGGCCACCACCTGTCCCGGCTCGATGACCACGATGAACTGCTCGCCGCGCCGGATCATCGCCTGCACGAAGTCGGCGCGGATGCCGAGGCCGAAGGCCGGGCGCTCGCCGATCTCGTCGTCGCGCACTTCCAGCACCTCGTTGACGGCATCGACCAGCAGGCCGACGTGGCGCAACTCTGCACGCTCACCGGCCAAGCCGTCGGCATCCACCGCCACCTCGACGATGATGACGCAGGTGCGGCGGCCGATTTCGGTCGGCTCGCGACCGAAACGCAGCGCCAGATCGATCACCGGCACCACCGCGCCGCGCACGTTGATGACGCCGCGCACATAGCGCGGAGCCATCGGAATCGCTGTCAGTGTAGGCGCTTCAAAGATTTCGCGAATGGGACGGATGCCGATCGCGTAGGTCTCGGTGCCGAGACCGAAGCTCAGGTATTGCGCGATATCGTTAACCATGGCGTTCATTGGTATTCCCCTTAGAACGACACGAATTCACGTTGATCGAGCTGAGTATCGCGGTCGATTTCGGCGGTGCGGCGCGGCAATGCCACGGCGCGCGCCGCGTCAACGGCCGAGGTCGGACGTGCCATCGCAGCGCGAACGTCGGTCTGGAAAAACTGCATCAGTGCCTGCAGTTGTGCCGCCTGGGCACTCATCTCTTCCGAGGTCGCCGACAACTCTTCCGAGGCGGCGGCGTTGGTCTGCGTCACCTGCGCCAGCTGCGAGATGGCGCTGTTGATCTGCGCCAGACCGCCCTGCTGTTCGCCGGAGGCAGCGGAAATTTCCTGCACCAGATCCGCGGTCTTGCGGATCGACGGCACCATCTGCTGCAGCAGCGTGCCGGCGCGCTGGGCGCGGCTGACACTGTTGCCGGCCAGGCCGCTGATCTCCTGCGCCGCCACCTGGCTGCGCTCGGCCAGCTTGCGCACCTCGGCGGCGACCACCGCGAAGCCGCGACCGTGTTCGCCAGCGCGCGCCGCTTCAATGGCCGCGTTCAGCGCCAGCAGGTTGGTCTGATAAGCGATGTCATCGATGATGCCGATCTTGGCGGCGATCTGGTTCATCGCTTCGACCGTCTCGCTGACGGCGCTGCCACCTTCCTGTGCTTCGTTGGCCGACTTGGTCGCCATGTCTTCGGTGACGCGCGCGTTCTCGGCGTTCTGCGTCACCGTCGCCGACAGCTCCTCGGTCGAGGCGCTGGTCTGCTCGACACCGGCCGCCTGTTCGGTGGCGCTCTGGCTCAGCGTGCTGGCGGACGAGGAGACCTGCTCCGAGGCCGCGGCGAGGCCGTCGGCGGCGCTGCGCACCTGGGTGATGATGTCGGCCAGCGTCGCCACCATGTCGCGGATCGACGCCAGCATGCTGGTGCTGTCGCCGGGACGGGTATCGATGCGCACGGTCAGGTTGCCGGCCGCCACCTGGCGCACCACCGACGATACATAGTCCGGCTCGCCGCCGAGCTGGCGCAGCACGGAGCGCAGGATCAGCACGCCCACCGCGATCAGAATCGCCAGCGAAGCCGCCGCCACCGCGAACATCCAGCGCTGCGATTCTGCGCTGCGTTGTTCCGCTGTCCTGACCGCTTCCGCACCCAGTTTCGAGTTCAGATCGACCAGCGCCTTGATGCCTTGCGACGACTTGTGGAAGGCGTCGCGACCCGCCACCAGTTCGCCGTGAAACTCGTTGAACAATTTGCGGCGAGCCGCCGCGTCGCTGCTGCCCTTCAGTTCGTCGCCGGTCGCCGTGGTTTGCGCATCGAAGGACTTCCAGGCACTCCAGTCCGCAACGAACTGCTGCCACAACACCGCTTCGTCATCGCTCTGCGGCAGTGCCTCGTAGGCCTTCCAGGCGCTGTCGATCCGCTCCCAGGACTGGCGCTTGCGCTCCAGCTCATTGGCAATCTGACCGAACTCCTCGGGGTAACTCGCAATCGTCTCGATGCGGCGATCGGCGGAGCGCAGCGCGGTCTGTGCCTCCTGGATCGTGTTTAGCGCCAGCGTCGACGGCATGCGGACACCGCCGACCTCGTGCAGCATCGCTTCGCTGGTCTTGAAACCCTTGACGCTGATACCGATGACGATCGCGAGTGCCAGCACGGCGATGCCGAGCAGTGCACCGATCTTGGCTTTTACCGATAGGGTCGAAAACATCTCTTCCTCCTGACGCAGATTCGTTGAATGGCCGTTCCCGAATAACCACCGCGCGGGCGGATTGCCGAGCGTGGCTGTAGACGGCACGAATTCTGGTCGGCGGGTTGGCATGCCGGTAGCGTGGAACTACCGCGCGGCGCTGCGTAGTTCTACTCAGGCAGTGATGCAAGCGGAAGGGCGGTGGCCGTACTTATAAATAGAAAGAGCAACCGCTCTACAGATCTACTGATCTACAGGAACAACCGGAACAGATCGGCCAGCGACTCGGCGCGCAGCTTGCGCATGATGCTGGCGCGATGGTTTTCGATGGTGCGCACGCTGAGCGACAGCTCCCCGGCGATCTCGCGGCTGGAGCGGCCGGCCAGCACGCGGTCGACCACCTGCCGCTCCTTGTCGGTCAGCAGCGCGATGCGCGCCTCGCGCGTCATCTGCTGCAGCTTGTCGGCGTACTGTGCGCGGCTCAGCGCCAGCGCCTCCTGCACCTTGTCGACCAGCAGGCTGCCGTTGATCGGCTTCTCCAGAAAATCGAAGGCGCCGGTCTTGATCGCGGTCACCGCCGCGCTCACTTCGGGATAGCCGGAGACGATGATGATCGGCAGCGCCGCATCGCGCGCCAGCAGCCGCCGCTGCACTTCGAGCCCGCCGAATTCGGGCATGCGCAGATCGCAGACCAGGCACTGGCAGGGGCGCGGCACGAAGCTGTCGAGAAATTGCGCGGGGGAGGTGTAACCGATGCAGTCGACGCCGATGCCCTGCAGCAGCTGCTTGATCAGCCAGACACTCTGGCTGTCGTCGTCGACAACGTAGACCACCGGAACGGGGTCGCTCATCAATGCGGTGCTCGCCGGGCGTCAAGCCAATTGGGAGATTGTCAGGTCGTGCTTTTATTAAGAACGCAGGAACTATAGCAGCGACCGCTCACCGCGAAAGGTCGGTGCGAGCCGGCAGCTCCGGCCCCAATTATTTGGCCCTGCTAACGACAGCTGTCCCAGCCGTTGCGGCTGCCATCCAGCACCCAGATGCTGTCGCCGCGCACCGGACCGACCCACAGCGTGTCGCCCACCGGCAGCGCCACCGTGCCCATCGGCAATGCAACGTCGCGATGACACCTGATGGTCAGCGCGTCGCCATCGATCGCGGCAATGGCGGTCGGTATCGCGCACGGGCCACTGCCCATCATGCAGCCGACCACCGCCATCGCCTCGCCGCGCAGGCCGGCGGCCAGCAGCGTGCCGTCATCGCCCCAGCGCAGGTTGTCGGGCAGGAAGGGTAGCGACAGCGTGGTTCGGCCAACCGTTTTTTTGCCGACATCTCGCGTCAGTTTGATCACCTCGCCAGCCGCCCACGACGCCACGAACAGTTCACTGCCGTCATCGCTGACCAGCACGCCGTTGGGCGCAAACAGGTTGCTGTCAGGCACCGTGCTCCAGCCCGCCGCTTGCGTCCACTGCAGCACATCGCCCATCCATTTCTGCGCGCGCGGCATGCCGTCGATCGCCGCGCCCATGTTGGTGGCGTAGAGGCGGTAGTCCGGCGTTACCGCCACCGCATTTCCCATCGCGCCCTTTGGGTAGGGAATGCAGCCGCGCCATGCCAGCGCCGGCACCGTGCCGGCGACCACTTCAAACAGCTCGATCGATTCGCGGCCGCCGTGGTTGACGACGAACAGCAGGTCGCGACCGTCGATGCGCTGCACCGCGATGCCATGCGGCGCGAACTGTTCGGCCGTCACCGGCAGATCGCAGCCGGCAACGGTGGCGCGCGGCGCGGTGGCCTTGGTCGCCCGCTTGGTGGTCGGCGGATAGAGCTGATACACCGCGCCGCTATCGCGCTCGATCGCAGAGAGCGCCCCCTGCTTCAGCGCGCCGCCAACGTAGCTGCTGGCGATCACCCAGCGCCCGTTGTCGATCGGCGCCAGGTCTTCGGCATTGGTCACGCTGATCTGCCGCAGCGGTGCACTCTCCGCCAGCAACAGTGCGGAGGCCGTCGCCAGCAAAACGAATATCGCTGCCCTCATTGGTCTCGACATGACGCCCATGTAACGCCCCTGCATTTTTCGCGGCTCAACCATCGCTGTTTTTATAATGCCAACTGTGCCGGCACCATTCCCGACGACCGGAGCTGTCAGCGTTGAATCAAAGTGCGTCGCGCACCTGCTCCAGCCAGGCCTGCAATCTGGCGCTGTTGTCGGGTCCCATTCGCCACAGCAACTTGTCGATATCGCTGGCCGCTTCCAGCTTCGGATCGGCGTAGCGATAGAACACTGTCGGCTGCGTCAGCGCCGGTGTGTCGCTGAGCGGCTTCACCGCCAGCATGCGGTCGATCGCCAGTTTCAGCCGCGCGTCGAAATTGCCGGGCTTGCCGAGCTCCCTGTAGGCCTCTTCGAACAACGGACGCCAGTTTTGATAAACCGCTGCCGCGCGCACCGGTGGAATCGCCGTCAGCGTGTCGACCAGCTCCCGGGTGCGTCCGTAGTTGCTGGTGTCGAACAGAAAATTGCCGTCGCTGCCACTCACCTTGAACGCGCCGACCGGATAAGCGAGCGGACGATTCTTGCCGACCAGTTCGCCGTCGGCCGCGAGATCGACCGCCACCACCCATTTGCGGATCTGCTCGTTCGGCGTCAGCCACGCCAACAGTTTCTGCGCCAGCTCACCGGCCGCCTCGCGCACGCCGGCATCGCTTTCCGTCAGCGCCGGCAACGGCACCTGTTCAACCGGCGCCGCGTTATCGCCCGACGCTTCCGCATCCTCGCGAATGACAGGCTGCGGTGCCGGCTGCACTTGCGGCTTCTCCACCTGCGGCAGCGGCGTCGCGACATCGGTCTGCAGATATTTGCCGATCGCAAGAATGGCAACCAGCACCACCAGTGCAACAATTATTTTCCTGTTCATCGAATCACTCCCACTGCCGTTGTGCCGGCTCGCTGTCGATTGTTGCCGGCATGAATTTCTCTGACCACGCTGCACCGCAAGGTTCCACGGCGATAAACCCCCTAGATCACACCCTGCGCGCGCAACTGCTCCTGCTGCGCGGCATCAAGACCGAGCTGCGCGAAGATCTCGGCGTTGTGCGCGCCGATCGCCGGTCCGGTCCAGTCAGTGCGGCCCGGCGTACTCTCAAGACGCGGCGCGATCGCCGGAATCACCAGCGGCTTGCCGTTGACCGGAAACGTTTCGAACAGGCCGCGCGCCTGAAAGTGCGGATCGTCGAACTGATCGGCCACGCTGTAGATCGGGCCGGCCGGCACTTCGGCGCTCTCCATGATCTGCAGCACCTGCGCAACACCGAGACCGCTGCACCAGTGCGCGATCGCCGCGTCGATCTCCGCTTCGCGCACGACGCGCCCCGGATTGTGCGCAAGCTCGGGATCGTCGGCGAGATCGGCGCGACCGATGGCGCGCATCAAGCGTTTATAGATCGAATCGCCGTTGCCACCGATGACCACATATTTATTGTCGCGGCAGCGATAG
This sequence comes from uncultured Verrucomicrobiaceae bacterium, assembly GCA_964638025.1. Classification (GTDB taxonomy): domain Bacteria; phylum Pseudomonadota; class Gammaproteobacteria; order Pseudomonadales; family CAMLJR01; genus CAMLJR01. Next base: position 7,789 of record CAZWXW010000042.1, on the reverse strand, counting down.
GTGTTGGTCGGCACGATGCCTGTCACCGTGGTACCGGCCGGCTCACGCACGACACCGGCGCCGGAATATTCCGGCACCACCGCCTCCATCAGATTGAACATCGATTCGAAAATCGCGACATCGACCACCTGACCGCCGATCGCTTCGCCCACCGCATCCTTCTGTTTGCGCGCCAGCAGTGCCATCGCAATGCCGAGCACCGCGTGCAGCGCGGCGATGGTGTCACCGATGCTGAGGTTGGGACGCACCGGCGCCTGATCGGGAAAACCGTTGACGTAACGAAAGCCGCTGATCGCTTCGCACACCGATGCAAAACCGGGTTTGTGCGCATACGGCCCGCTCTGGCCGTAGCCGGAGATGCGCGCATAGATCAGCTCGCGGTTGATCGCTTTCAGCTCGTCGGGGCCGAGTCCCCACTCCTCCATCGTGCCGGGACGAAAATTCTCGACCACGACATCGCAACTGCGTGCCAACTGTTTCACCAGTTCGCGCCCGCGTGCTTGCTTCAGATCAACCGTAATGCACTTCTTGTTGCGACCGACGCTGTGCCACCACAGCGACGAGCCGTCGCGCACCACCCGCCACTGCCGGATCGGATCGCCCTTGCCCGGCGGCTCGACCTTGATCACCTCGGCGCCGAAATAGGCCAGCACCGAACCGGTGAAGGGGCCGGCGATCAGCTGGCCCAGCTCCAGCACGCGAAAGCCTTCGAGCGGGCGCGGTGCATTGCTCATCAACTCACTCCTGCCATGCCTGCGACAAAGCGCTGATGATAACCCGCGTGCTTGTCGTCGGAGCGAGTGACGGCGCATACCATCGCGAAGCCGCACTTATGCAGCCTCATCAGGTGATCTGGAGGATTACTCAACACGCACGGAGTGTGAATGATCGAGCAGCGCCTGCTGGAAGCGGAGCGCGTGGCGGCCCGGCACAAGTTGTCGCAGACAGAAAAGAAGCTCTCTCACATCATTTATGAACAGACCGGAAACGATCGCAGCTTCGCGGTGGCCCGCAGCAAGGGCGATCAGGCGCCGTTCGGTAAATCGACACAGGCGATGCCGCCATCTCCGCGACAGGATCGCAATGCTAAGGCGGCACCGACGCTATATCTTGCCCACCAGAAACAGCACGATGACTACCACCAACAGCAGGCCAACGATGCCACTGGGGCCGTAACCCCAGCTCTTGCTGTGAGGCCAGCTTGGAATTGCGCCGACCAGCAGCAGCAACAAAACGATCAGAAGTACTGTACCCAGGCTCATGATTTCACCCTATCGGTTCCGGCCATCGCGAATACTTGATCTGGCCGATCATCCGCGGCGTGAGCCGCGGGTCTGTCGGCCGTGTGGACGTGGCATCCTGCCGACAGATCAATCAGCTTTCTTGAGGTCGCTTTTGAGATCGCCATAACCCGCCTGCACTTTACCGGCGACCTTCTCGATCCGGCCTTTCTCCTCCAGACTCTCTTTGCCGAGAATCTTGCCGGTGACCTGCTTGATTTTGCCTTCCGCCTCTTTGACGCGGCCTTTGACCTGGTCCTTGTTCATGACGTTCTCCTGATGATGGGTGGGACCGGGCGAATGTAGGTCGCACCGGTATCGATCAGATTGCGCGTCGCGCCGACACACTGTCTGTGCGGCGCCGCGCTTTCAGTTTTCTTACCGCTTGATGCGGGTGATCTTCGTGCCTTCGATGCTGATACCCGCCATCAGACCCTGCTGGTCGAAGATGAAGGCGTAGGCATCGTCCTTCAGCGTCGATGACGACAGGTTCTTGGCAACACCTTCGGTCACTGCCACCACGGTAGGACCGACGCCAACCTCCCAGCCCTGGGAATCAAGCAGGTATTTCACTGCTTTGTCGTTCATCAGGAACACGGCATAGCCGTAGGATTGGCCGCCGGCCTGAAGTCCCCACGAACCGGTGAACGAGTTGTAGTAATCGACAAACTTGCCTTTCTGGATCAACACACCCTCACCGTAGGCGCCACCAAAGACCAGACCGGCCTTGACGATGTTTGGAAATACCAGAATCGCCTTGGCCTGCTTGCCGAGATCCGCCGCGACCGGATTGCTTTTATAGAGTTTCTGCAGCGACTGCTGGGAATCCTTGTTCAGATCCTCCGCCGTTGCCGCATAGACGGTGCTACTCCATCCACTCGACAGAACTAGCGCCATAGCGAACAGCAGTGACGTGAACTTCGTACTTGGTTTTGACATATCTGTATCCTCATCGGGAGATGTGGCCGGTTCCCTTTTCAGTAAGGCATCGGACTTCTCGGGTGAGGAAATTTAACGCTTCACTACGAAGGGGTCTGTACGCTCTCCAACATAGCCAATGGGTTAGTGCAGCAGACGCCGACAGGACTGATCGCGCACGCGCCCGGCTCTGCGGTTTTTCGTACCGGCAATTGCGGCGCGCCACTGCAACCAGCTAGATTCCATCAGTCGAATAACAAGATCAGGGATTGCTGTCATGTGCAGAACCACATCGGCCATACGAACGAATCTGGTACGCCTGCTCCCCGTATTGCTTCTGACCGCGCTGGTCGGCTGCAACAGATCGGCGCCCATCGCGGCAGAGCCCAACTACCCGCACGCGCTGGCAACGGAATCACGCCGTGACACGGCCCAGGGGGCGGTGGTCGGTTTCGCCGATTCACACGACACCTTCGGCTGGATGGGCATTCCGTTCGCGGCGGCGCCGGTCGGCGAGCTGCGCTGGCGCGCGCCGCAACCGCCGCAGTCGCGTGGTGAACTGCTCGAAGCGACGGCACCGCGCGGCATGTGTCCGTTCCTCGATCCGCGCGACGAGGCGACGCTGCCGGTCGGCGGCACCGAGGATTGTCTCTATCTGAATATCTGGGCGCCGCGTCAGGTGCCGGATGAGAAATTGCCGGTGATGGTGTGGATTCACGGCGGCGGCAATGTGCAGGGCACGGCCAACAGTTACACGACGTTCCAGCCGCTGGTGGGCGATCACCGCGTCGTTGTCGTGACGCTGAACTACCGGCTCGGCCTGCTCGGCTGGTTCAACCACCCGGCGCTGGCGAACGGCGATGCGCTCGATGATTCGGGCACTGTCGATCCATCTGTTGCCCTCGATGCCTCGGGCGCTCCCGCTCCACCTGTTGCCCTCGATGCCTCGGGCAACTACGCCACGCTCGATCTGATTTCCGGGTTGACGTGGGTGCGCGACAACATTGCCGCGTTCGGCGGTGATCCGAATCGCGTGACGATCTTCGGCGAGTCGGCCGGCGGCGCCAATGTCTTTTCGCTGCTGACCTCGCCGCTGGCGCGCGGGCTGTTCCACGGCGCCATCGCGCAGAGCGGGCTGCCGGCCAATGTGCCGGTGGCGCTGGCGCGCGACGGTTTCGACGCGGTGGATGCCGTCAATGTGCCGAGCAGCAGCTACGAACTGGTCGACATGCTGCTGGTGCGCGCCGGTCGCGCCGCCGATGCGCAGGCTGCACGCGCGCTGCAGCAGTCGATGCCCGCTGAAGAGTTGCGCGCGTTTCTGCGCGGGCTCGATATTCAGGCGCTGTTCAAGCCGATCTATGGCGATGAGAAGCTGTCGTTCACCGCGACGTTGTACAAATGGCCGGCGCCGATCGCCGACGGCGTGGTGATGCCGGCCGAGCGCCAGCTCGATGTCATGAGCGATCCGCAACGCGTCGCCGAGGTGCCACTGCTGCTCGGCACCAACCGCGACGAGACGCGGCTGTTCCAGTTCATGAATCCGCACTACGTGAAATTCTGGTTCGGCAAGATTCCGCGCGTCATCGACAAGGATGTCTACGTGCGCGATGCGGCCTACGGCTCCGACCTGTGGCGCGCCATCGGCGCCATCGAACCGGCGCAGCGGCTGGCGTCGACGCGCGGCACGAACATCTACACCTATCGCTTCGACTGGGACGATCTGATGTCGAACTGGCTGGTCGACATGAGGACGCTGCTTGGCGCCGCGCACGGTTTCGATCTCGGCATGATCGTCGGCGACTCGATGGACCTGATCGCCCGCTTCGGCGGCGCCACCAACGGCAACGCCGAAGGGCGCCGCCAGCTGTCGGCGGCGATGCAGAGCTACTGGGCGGAATTCGCCTATACCGGCGCGCCGGGGCGCGGCCGCGACGGCGCGCAATTGGCGTGGCCGTCATGGCAGCAGGGCAACGGCCAGTCGCTGATCATCGACACGCCGGAAGATGGCGGCATCCGCCTGGAGCAGGCCAGTGTCACCGTCGCCGAGGTGCGGCAGCGGCTGCTGACCGACAACACGCTGACGCCGGAGCAGCGCTGCCTTGGCTACCGTCTGGTGTTCGGCGGCCTGTTTCTCAATTCGCTCGACTGGGACCCGCAGCCCTATGTGAAAGCCGGCTGCGACACACCGCCGGCAACCGCTCGCTAAGGAGCCTGTACCCTCTCCCTTCAGGGAGAGGGGAGAAATGCGTTATCCCCTTAACGCTTGTAAATAGAAGGACGTGCAGATGGCCTATCTCTACCTGCTGGTCGCCATCCTCGCCGAGGTGTTCGCCACCAGCCTGCTGAAGGCGAGTGCCGAGTTCACCAAACTGTGGCCGAGCATCGCGGTGGTGGCGGGCTACTGCGCCTCCTTCTATTTCCTGACGCTGGCGATGCGCTCGATTCCGGTCGGCGTCAGCTACGCGCTCTGGTCCGGCCTCGGCATCGTGCTGATCACCGGCACCGCCGCGCTGATCTACAAGCAGGTGCCGGACGGGCCGGCGCTGCTCGGCATGGGGCTGATCGTCGCCGGCGTCATCGTCATCCAGCTGTTTTCGAAGATGGAAGTTCACTGAGCAGCGGCAACAGAATCGACAGGCCGGTATCATCGCTCGTCAATTTCGCTGTCGAGTGTCTGCCATGACCGAGCTGATCCCCGGCCTGCCCGAACATATCGTCGCCGCCAGCTGCCGTCGCGGCCTCAGTGGCGACGAGTTCGAGCGCGTGCTGCGGCCAGCGATGGACGCCGCCCTCGACCTCTACGAACGCATCGACGTGGTGCTGGTGCTCGACGAGCAGCCGGGCGACCCGACCTCGCGCTCGCTGTGGGACGACGGCAAGCTCGGCCTGTCCGACCTGCGCAAGTTCCGCCGGCTGGCACTGGTCTCCGATCTCGACTGGGTGCGCACGCTGGTGTCGACGTTCGGCTTCTTCGCGCCGTGCAAGCTCAAACGCTTCGGTGTCGACGAGCTCGACGAAGCGCTGGCCTGGATCCGCAAATAGCGAATTCCGGACATCGCCGCCGGCGGTGTCATCGTTTTTGCACAAACGGTAAACACAGGTACCTTTCACCGTCTCCCGGCTGACGGCTACACTCGCGCCACCGCCAATCCCCACACTCACACCCCTCGCCCCCCGGCCACCGTCAGCGCCGCGTCGGGGGGACGGTCTCCATTGGACATTCTCATGCGCCCGATTCTGTTGTTGCTCCCCCTGCTGCTCGCCGCCTGCGCCGGTGACGAGGCCAGCGCGCCGCCACCGGCCGAGGTGTTCGTCGCCAAGCCGCAGGTGGAAACGGTGCGCGACTGGGCCGAGTACACCGGCCGCTTCGCCGGCGTCGACGAGGTGCAGCTGCGCGCCCGCGTCAGCGGCTATCTGGAAAAGCTGCATTTCAGCGACGGCCAGCGCGTCGCCACCGGCGACCTGCTGTTCACCATCGACAGGCGCCCGTTCGAGGCCGCCGCCGCACAGCGCCGCGCCAGCCTGCAGCGCGCCGAGTCCGACGCCAAGCTGGCCGACGCCACCGCGCGCCGGGTCGAGAAGCTGCGCAAGACCGGCTCGATCTCGGTCGACCAGTACGAACAGCGCCAGACCGAACTGCAGGCGGCGCAGGCCGGTGTCGTCGAGGCGCGCGCGGCGCTGCAGCAGGCCGAGCTCGATCTCGAATTCACCGAAGTGCGCGCGCCGGTGGCCGGCCGCGTCAGCCGCACCCGCATCACCCCCGGCAACCTCGTCTCCACCGGCAACGACGGCACGCTGCTGACCACGCTGGTCAGCGACGATCCGCTCTACTTCTATTTCACGCTGAGCGAGGCCGACGCGCTGAAACTGCAGCGCGGCGGCGTGCTCGGCGACGACACCAGCCGCGACGTGCTGCTGAAACTCTCCGACGAAACCGACTTCACCCATCGCGGCCGGCTCGACTTCGTCGACAACCGCATCGACGCCGCCACCGGCACCGTCGAGTTGCGCGCGCTGTTCCACAACCCCGACAAGCTGTTCCTGCCCGGCCAGTTCGGCCGCGTGCGGCTCGCATTGAGCGCACCCTACGAAGCGCTGCTGGTGCCGGAAGCGGCGCTCGGCTTCGATCAGGGCAGCCCCTACCTGATGCTGGTCGGCGACGGCGACAAGGTGGCGTTCCGACCGGTGCGGCTCGGTGGCAAGCAGGGCGATCGCCGCGTCGTCAGCGGTGGCCTCGAACGCGGCGAGCGCGTCATCGTCAACGGCCTGCAGCGCGCGCGTCCCGGCACCGTGGTGAAGCCGACAGCGGCCGGCCAGACGGCGCCGGCCGCGGCCACCGCAGCGAATTGACGAGGCCGCACGCATGAACTTCTCGCACTTCTTCATCCGGCGGCCGATCTTCGCGACCGTGCTGTCGCTGATCGTCATGCTGCTCGGCGGCCTGTCGTTCTTCAGCCTGCCGGTCTCCCAGTTCCCCGAAGTGGTGCCGCCGACCGTCATCGTCCGCGCCTCCTACCCCGGCGCCGATGCCAAAACCGTCGCCGACACCGTCGCCGCGCCGATCGAGCAGGAGATCAACGGCGTCGACGACATGATCTACATGAACTCGGTGTCGACCGCCGATGGCGCACTGACGCTGACCGTCACCTTCAAGCCCGGTGTCGATCTCGACGATGCGCTGGTGCAGGTGCAAAACCGCGTCGCGGTGGCGGAGCCGCGGCTGCCGGAAGCGGTGCGCCAGCTCGGCGTCGTCGCGCAGAAGCGCGTCACCGACCAGCTGCTGCTGATTCATATCTATTCGCCGAACCAGAGCCGCGACCAGAGTTACGTCGCCAACTACGCGCTGACGCAGGTGCGCGACCCGCTGATGCGCATTCCCGGCATCGGCGAGATCCTCATCTCCGGCGCTGGCGAATACGCGATGCGGATCTGGCTCGACCCCGACCGCATGGCGGCGTTAGACCTGACCGCCGACGACATGATGGCGGCACTGCGCGCCTACAACGTGCAGGTGGCGGCCGGCAACCTGAACCTGGCGCCGACGCGCGACCCCGGCGCGTTCCAGGTCAACGTGCGCACGCAGGGGCGGCTGACCGACCCCGAGCAGTTCGGCGACATCATCGTCAAACGCAACGGCGGCCGCGTGACACGGCTGCGCGATGTCGCGCGCGTCGAACTGGGCCAGTACCAGTACACCACCAACTCCTACCTCGACGGGCAGGCGGCGGCGGTGATGATCGTGTTCCAGAAGCCGGATGCCAACGCGGTCGAGACCGCGCGCGAACTGAAGGCGCGCATCGCCGAACTCTCCGCCAACTTCCCGCCCGACGTCTCCTACCAGATCATCGTCAACCCGACCGATTTCGTGGAGCAGAGCCTCGACGAGGTCTACAGCACGCTGTTCGAGGCGATCCTCTGCGTCATCCTCGTGGTGATGCTGTTCCTCGGCAACTGGCGCGCGGCAATCATCCCGATCGTCGCCATTCCGGTGTCGCTGATCGGCACCTTCGCGGCGATGCAGATGTTCGGCTTCTCGCTGAACGTGCTGTCGCTGTTCGGGCTGGTGCTGGCGATCGGCATCGTCGTCGACG
>CAZWXW010000041.1:0-28310 GCA_964638025.1 uncultured Verrucomicrobiaceae bacterium | reverse complement strand
ACCAGGTTGATCGCCTCGGTGGCGCCGCGCACGAAGATGATCTCTTCGGGCGAGCTGGCGCCGAGGAAGCGCGTCACCTTGTTGCGCGCCGCTTCATAGGCATCGGTCGCGCGCGCCGCCAGTTCGTGCGCGGCACGGTGAATGTTGGAATTCTCGTGCGCATAGAAATAAGCGAGGCGATCGATGACGGCCTGCGGCTTCTGCGTGGTGGCGGCGTTGTCGAACCAGATCAGCGGGCGGCCGTTGACGCTCTCCTGCAGGATCGGAAAGTCGCGTCGCACGGCGTTGACGTCGAACGCCGGATGCGCGCCGAGCGGCAGCGCGGCGGAGTGGCTGCTTCTCGCCTGCAGCGGATCGACGAAATAGAAATGCCCCAATGACGATTGCGGCGATGTTGTGGCCGGTTCGATGCTGCGGCTGTTGTTCTTGTCGAGATCGGCGAGCAACATTTTCAATGCATCGCCGCTCGGCAAGCCGAACGACTGCGCAATGATCGTTTCGTCGTTGGTGATGGCTGGGTTGGCAATAACGGGAGCCGTTGCAAATGTCGAGCTGTCATTGCCGGGTAGCGTGCCACCGGCCGCAGCCGGTGCGCGCTGCGGCAGTGCCGCTTCGGTCACGGGCGGTTGCGGAGCATTTTGTGGCAAAGCATGCGGGAGTGATTCGGTGGCAGCGCCGGGCAGCGCCGCAAACAGCTCGCTGGCGAGACGACTCAGCGTCGCCTCGTCCGGCAAGCCATTTCCGGCCAGCGCCGCCAGTGCCTCCACGCCATTAACGATAGGTGTCGGGGTATTCATGGTATTTGCCGACCTCTACGTCCTCGAGAACCGCCAGTGCATCTTCGGTCTGTACCGCCAGCGAGCAGTACAGCGAGATCAGGTAGGAGGCGATGGCATTGCGACCGATGCCCATGAAGCGCACCGACAGCCCCGGGCTCTGCTCGCCGGCCAGACCTGGCTGGAACAGGCCGACCACGCCCTGGCGTTTTTCGCCGACGCGCATCAGCAGGATCTTGGTCTTGCCATCCTCGACCGGCACCTTGTCCGACGGCACCAGCGGCAGGCCGCGCCAGGTCAGGAACTGCGAACCGAACAGGCTGACGGTGGGCGGCGGCACACCGCGACGCGTGCACTCGCGACCGAAGGCGGCAATCGCCAGCGGGTGAGTCAGGAAGAAGGCGGGCTCTTTCCACACTTTCGAAATCAGGTCGTCCAGATCATCCGGCGTCGGCGCGCCGGTCAGCGTCGGAATACGCTGCGCGTCGTCGACGCTGGCGAGCAGGCCGTACTCGGGGTTGTTGATCAGCTCGCTCTCCTGCCGCTCCTTGATGATCTCGATGGTCAGGCGCAGCTGTTCGCGGATCTGGTCGTGCGGGCTGGAGTAGAGATCGGAGACGCGGGTGTGCACGTCGAGGATCGTCGTCACCGCGTTCAGGTAGTACTCGCGCGGCGTCTCTTCGTAGTCGACGAAGGTCTGCGGCAGGTCGGCCTCGTCGCGCTGCGTGCAGGCGACGGCGACGTTGAGCGGATTCTTGACCTTGTTCAGCCGATAGATGCCGGCTTCGACCGGCAGCCACTGCAGGAAGTGCACGAGCCAGCGCGGCGAGATCGTGGACAGTTGTGGAACGGTTTTGGTCGCGTTGGCAAGTTGCCTTGCTGCAACGTCGCCTAGTGCAAGGCGCTCTTCGGTTACCTCGGCCATCGTCTTTTTCCTCCGACAACTGGCATTGCTGAAAAAATGATAAGCAAAGCATCTTTTTTGCTAAGCGGACCGTCAACCGGCTATAGCCGCCAAACGTTCCGGATCAGCGAATTCCGGTCGCGTTTAAATGTGGACGCCAGCTTGCGTCACGCTTCGCACTGCTCGACCAGTTCGGACATGCGCCGATTCAGCGCCGTCGCAAGTTTGGCGATGGTGGCGAGTGACGGCATGGCACTGCCGCGCTCGATTTCGCCGAGGTAGGAGCGATTCAAATCGGCGCGGTCGGCCAGCAGCTCCTGCGACCAGCCGCACTGCTCGCGCGCCGCGCGAATGACGCCGCCAAATCGGTTGCTGAGGGTATGCATGGCTTCACACTACAAATGGGCGGACTGAAGGGGAGGGGTTGCGTGCTCCGGTACCTCGTGACGCGAACTCGCCTGCGTGATCTGGCTGCCGGGCGGCACGCTGTGCGTGAGCCAGACATTGCCGCCGATCGAGGAGCCTCGACCGATGGTGATGCGGCCGAGCACGGTGGCGCCGGCGTAGATCACCACGTCGTCCTCGACGATCGGATGGCGCGGCTCGCCCTTGGCGAGGCTGCCGTCATCGGTGGTTGAAAAGCGCTTGGCGCCGAGCGTGACCGCCTGATAGATGCGCACGCGATCGCCAATGACAGCGGTCTCGCCGATGACGACACCGGTGCCGTGATCGATGAAGAAGCCGCCGCCGATGCGCGCGCCGGGATGAATGTCGATACCTGTTTCCGAGTGCGCCAGCTCGGCGATGATGCGCGCGATCAGCGGCACGCCGAGCTCATGCAGTTCGTGGGCGACGCGGTGATAGATGGTGGCGAGGATGCCGGGGTAGCAGATCAGCACTTCATCGACGCTGTGCGCCGCCGGGTCGCCGCGAAACGCGGCCTCGACATCGGTATCGAGCGCGGCGCGGATCTGTGGCAGCCGCGCGGCGAATTCGCGCGCGATGGCGCTGGCCTGGCGATCGATATCGGCGTCCTGGCTCTCCGCCTCTTCGTGGCGTTGGTCGTAACGTGAGTCATCGCGCGGGTCGTAACGAGAGTGGTAGCCGAGTTCGAGCCGGATCTGTTCGAGCAGCGCGACCAGCGCGGTGTCCAGCGTGTGGCCGATGTAGAAATCCTCGGTTTCGCGGCGCAGGTCGCTCGGTCCCAGTCGCATCGGAAACAGCGCACCGCACAGGGCATTGCTGATGTCGCCGAGCGCGCCGCGCGACGGCAGCTCGCGGCCGCCGCGTTCGATGCTGGTGTGCTGGCGCTCGCGCCAGCGTTCGCGCTGGGCGCGCAGGCCCGCGACGATGGCGGGCAGGTTCCAGGGGCGGTCGTCACTCATGGCGGCTCAATCCTGGACCCAGGGCAGGCCGTGGAAGCGCCAGCCGTTGAAGACCCCGCGCTGCTGCTCGGCGCCGAGGTCGCCTTCGAATCCCTCCAGCACATTGAAGGCGTTGACGAAGCCGGCCCTGGCCGCCGCGCGCGCCGCTTCGGCGGAGCGCTTGCCGCTGCGGCACAACAGCAGCAGCACCTGATCCTTTTTCAGTTTCGTTTCGAGTTCGCGCACGAAGCGCGGGTTGCGCGTCAGCGAGGTGCCGGTGGCCCACGCCACATGCAGCGAGTTCGGCACATGGCCGACGAATTTGCGCTCTTCATTGGTTCGCACATCGATCAGCAGCGCCTGGCCCGCCGAGAACAGTTGCCAGGCTTGTTGCGGGGCGATGCCGCCGGCGTAGCCGAGGTCGGCGGTCGCTGCGGTGCGCGCGGCTTCCAGTATCTGGATCGCTTCTGCCGACAGCGGCTGACCGGGTTCTGATTTCAGGGCAGTGGCGCTCACGGTATTCTCCTTCTCCTGCAAGCCTTGCAGGCCTGTCATGCAAGCTGATGGTTGTTCGCGCTGATGCCGGGCGTTGTCGGGCATAGACGGCGGGGTGGGGCTACGGTAAGGCGCCGTCATGCCGGCCAAGAACCAACTTTTAATGCATTGAATATTCGCTGGCGTGCAATGCGCCGGGGGCGGGATGGCCTGACTTTCGAGAATAAGCTTTGAACTTTTAATTATTTTTCGGCGCGTTAGCGCCTCCCTAGACTGCGCCCCATATTCGACGCGTCCCACCTGATGTGAGGTCGCCTTTCCGTGGGCTGGGGATTCAGATGGCCAAGGTTCAGAAGACCGATGTTCAGAAGATAAGGTCTCGTTCGTTCCGCGTTCTGCCCGGTTTCGGCCTGACGCTCGGCTTCACGCTGGTCTATCTGTCGCTGATCGTGCTGATTCCGCTGTCGGCGGTCTTCATCAAGGCCGCCGAGTTGTCGCTGCCACAGTTGTGGCAGGCGATCAGCGCGCCGCGCGTGGTCGCCACCTACAAGCTGTCGTTCGGTACCTCGCTGCTGGCCGCCGCGATCAACGCGGTGTTCGGGCTGGCGCTGGCGTGGTCGCTGGTGCGCTATTCGTTTCCGGGGCGCCGCATCATCGATGCGCTGGTGGATCTGCCGTTCGCGCTGCCGACGGCTGTGGCCGGTATCGCGCTGACGGCGCTGTACGCCCGCAACGGCTGGGTCGGCGGTATCGTCGAGGGGCAGTTCGGCTACAAGGTGGCATTCGCGCCGCCCGGCGTGCTGGTGGCGCTGATCTTCATCGGCCTGCCGTTCGTGGTGCGGACGGTGCAGCCGGTGCTGGAAGAGCTGGATACCGAACTCGAAGAGGCGGCCGCCAGTCTCGGCGCGCGGCGCTGGCAGACCTTTCGCTATGTCGTGCTGCCGGTGCTGTTTCCGGCCCTGCTGACCGGCTTCGCACTGGCGTTTGCCCGCGCCGTCGGCGAATACGGTTCGGTCATCTTCATCGCCGGCAACATTCCGATGGTGTCGGAGATCACGCCGCTGATCATCATCACCAAGCTGGAGCAGTACGACTATCCCGGCGCCACCGCGATTGCCGGCGTGATGCTGGTCATCTCCTTCATCCTGCTGTTCATCATCAACGGCCTGCAGGCCTGGGCCGGCAAACGTACCGGCAGAACGGTCTGAGTTCGGGCTTATAGGAAGTCATCGCTATGGCAGGTGCAGTTTCATCACTGGGAAGAGGCAGTTCGCTGTCCTCGGGGGCGACCCGATTCGAGATCAATGCCGCGACGCGCGAGTCGGCGCTGGTGAAGTGGACCCTGCTGGCGGTGTCGCTGTCGTTCTTCGCGCTGTTCCTGCTGCTGCCACTGGTGGCGGTATTCGTCGAAGCGCTGCGCAAGGGTGTCGAGGTCTACTGGCAGTCGCTGACCGACGCCGGCGCACTGTCGGCGGTGAGGCTGACACTGCTGGCAGCGGCGATTTCGGTGCCGCTGAATCTGGTGTTCGGTGTCGCGGCGGCGTGGGCCATCGCCAAGTTCGAGTTTCCGGGCAAGCAGCTGCTGATCACGCTGATCGATCTGCCGTTCTCGGTGTCGCCGGTCATCGCCGGTCTGGTCTACGTGCTGCTGTTCGGCGCGCACGGCTGGTTCGGCGCCTGGCTGATCGCCAACGACATCAAGGTCATCTTCGCCGTGCCCGGCATCGTGCTGGCGACGGTCTTCGTCACCGTGCCGTTCATCGCGCGCGAACTGATTCCGCTGATGCAGGCGCAGGGGCGCGAGGAGGAGGAGGCGGCGATCGTGCTCGGTGCCAGCGGCTGGCGCACCTTCTGGCACGTGACCCTGCCGAACATCAAATGGGGCCTGCTGTACGGCGTGATTCTGTGTAATGCGCGCGCGATGGGCGAATTCGGCGCGGTGTCGGTGGTGTCGGGTCGCATTCGCGGCGAGACCACGACGATGCCGCTGCATGTCGAGATCCTCTACAACGAATACAACTTCGCAGCGGCCTTCGCGGTGGCTTCGCTGCTGGCGCTGCTGGCACTGGTGACGCTGGTGATCAAGAACCGGGTGGAACACCTGGCACAGAAAGATGCCGAGTAAATTGGCAAAAAAAATCGCACCGAGACGTATGGCAGTCCGTACAACGAGAACGAGACGATGAGCATCCAGGTACGCAATATCCACAAGAGTTTCGGAAACTTCGTCGCGCTCGGCGATGTCTCCCTCGATTTCCCGACGGGTGAGCTGGTCGCACTGCTCGGCCCCTCCGGCTGCGGCAAGACCACGCTGCTGCGCATCATCGCCGGTCTGGAGCAGGCCGATGCGGGCAGCGTGCTGCTGGATGGCGAAGATACGTCGAACTCCCATGTGCGTGAGCGCCAGGTCGGTTTCGTATTCCAGCACTACGCGCTGTTCAAGCACATGAGCGTGTTCGACAACGTCGCCTTCGGCCTGCGCATGAAACCGCGCGGGCAGCGGCCGAGCGAAGCGCAGATCGCCAAGCGCGTGCATGAATTACTGGAGCTGGTGCAGCTCGACTGGCTGGCCAAGCGTTTTCCGGCGCAGTTGTCCGGTGGCCAGCGTCAGCGCATCGCACTGGCGCGCGCGCTGGCGGTCGAGCCGCGCGTGCTGCTGCTCGACGAGCCGTTCGGCGCGCTCGATGCCAAGGTGCGCAAGGAGCTGCGGCGCTGGCTGCGCGAGCTGCACGACGAGCTGCACATCACCTCGATCTTCGTCACCCACGATCAGGAGGAGGCGCTGGAAGTGGCCGACCGCGTGGTGCTGATGGATCACGGCCGCGTCGAGCAGGTTGGCACGCCGGAAGAGGTCTATCGCCATCCGCAGACGCCGTTCGTCTACGGCTTCCTCGGCTCGGTCAACCTGTTCCACGGCCGTGTCGACGAAGAGCACCTGCGCGTCGGCGATGAATCGGTGCCGCACGGTGGCGCCGAGCTGGCGCATGGCACCGACGTATTCGCGTTCGCGCGGCCGCATGAACTCGACATCGTCGTCGATGCCGGCAGCAGCGACGGCATCGCTGCGCGCATAACGCGCGTGTTGGCGTTTGGTGTCAGCGCGCGCGTCGAGCTGGAAGGTGTCAACGGCAGCAGCGGCCGGCACTACGAGGTGGAGCTAACGCGCGAGCGCGTGCAGGAGCTGGCGCTGCAGGCCGGCCAGATCGTGCGGTTGCTGCCATCGCGGCTGAAGCTGTTCGAGCGCGGCGCGGTGGCGCCGGAGCTGGTCGAAAAGCGCGTGTTGTAAACGTCACCCGTAACGAGGCCGAAACGCCGCCCCTGCGCTGAGCAGGGGCGGCGTTTTGCTATGGAAATTCGATTGACGCGGTGACCAGCGGGCCGGCGTAGTGGGACAAATGTAGTGGAACAACTGTTGTAGTAATGTGGTCAGGTCGGCGGTGCCCATCGTGTGCCCCCGGAACTATCCCACTCGGTCCCGGCTGTCGTGATAAATGCTTCCATGCCGGTAGAAGCTCGAATAAGGAGCCAATATGAACGATAAGCAGCAAGCGTTTGAAAAGTACGATTTCTTCCGCAGCGATCGGTTCGTGAACGATCCCTACTCCTACTTTGATTACCTGAGAGAGCAGTCTCCGATACTGCGTGAGCCGCATCAGGGCATCTTCATGGTGACGGGCTACGACGAAGCCCTCGAGATCTACAACGATGCCGAGCGCTTCTCCTCGTGCATGTCGACCACGGGACCGTTCGCGGGCTGCCCGATTCCGCTGGAGGGGCGCGAAAATGAGGACATCTCCGCGCTGATCGAAGCCTACCGTGACCAGACGCCCTTCAGCGATCAGCTGCCGACCATGGATCCGCCGATGCACACCGACCATCGGGCGTTGCTGATGGCGCTGATCACACCGAAGCGCCTCAAGGAAAACGAGGAGTTCATGTGGGAGCTGGCCGACAAGCAGATCGACACTTTCATTTCCCGTGGCGAGTGCGAAATCATGGCCGACTTCGCCCAGCCCTTCGCCGTGCTCGTCGTCTCCGATCTGTTGGGCGTGCCAGCCGAGGACCGCATCCAGTTCCGCAAGCGACTCATCCGACAGGAACAGGAGCAAGGCGGAGCCGGCGTGGGCGGCGTGAAGGATGGCGAAGTCCACCACTCGCCGCTGGAATGGCTGTACAGCACCTTCTCGGCGTATATCGAAGACCGCCGGGCGAATCCTCGAGGGGACATCCTCTCCGGACTCGCGAAAGCCACCTTTCCCGACAAGTCGGTGCCCACGCCTCTCGATGTCGCGAGGATTGCCGCCAACCTGTTCGCCGCCGGGCAGGAAACGACAGTGCGACTGCTCAGCTACGCCTTCCAGGTCGTCGGCGAACGCCCCGACCTGCAGAAACGCCTTCGCGATGATCGCAGTCAGATTCCCAACTTCGTCGAGGAATGCCTGCGGTTCGAGGGCCCGGTCAAGGGTGACTTCCGGTTGGCGAAAAAGCCGACGCAGGTCGGCGGCGTCGACATCCCGGCCGGCGCCTTCCTGTATATCGCCAACAGCGCCGCCAACCGGGATTCCCGCAAGTTCGAAAACCCCGGCGAGTTCCAGATAGACCGGGAGAACGCCCGCTTGCATGTAGCATTCGGCCGCGGCCGTCATGCCTGTCCCGGCGCTCCGCTGGCGCGGGCCGAAGCGGTGGTCAGTCTCAATCGCATGTTCGACCGGACCAGCGATATTCGCATCTCCGAGAAAGTCCACGGACCGGCCGGCGCAAGACGGTACGGCTATCTGCCAACTTTCATACTGCGCGGGTTGACTCACCTCGCTCTGGAGTTCGATCCCCTGCCGAAACCGGAGACGGGAGGCTCAAAATGAAAGTCCATGTCGACCCGGGCATATGCGCAGGCTTCAGCGCTTGCCTGGGGCTCTGCCCTGAAGTGTTCGAACTGCACGACGACGGCTACGCCGTCGTGCGGGTTGGCGAGGTGCCACCGGAATTCGAGGATGCGGTGCGCGAGGCGGTCAGCCATTGCCCATCGGGCGCGATCTCCCTCAGTGACGATCCCCGGCAGTAGCCTGCCGGGGAAAATGGATACGACCCGGAAACCGTTGGGCTTCAATCCTGGGCTCTAGAAAAAAGGGCTGATCGACGGGGATTTGTTTCCGCCGATCAGCCCAATGCTCAGGGGGACAGGTGTGTTTCTGACTCAATTCGTCAGAAGTTATATTTCAGCTTTGCGCCATACATTTTCGGTTCACCCGTTACACGAAAGTCCATGCCCGAGGAGTCGTAGAGACCCGTGACGTTCACCGTATATTCGTCATCGGTGATGTTGGTCGCGAACAGGGCCAGGTCGAAGCCTGTACCGACGATGCCTTTCCAGCTGGCGTTGAGATTGACCAGCTCCCTCGCCCCGAGCATGCCGTAGGTGCCAACCGTCGACAGCTGCTCATCGATGTAGGTATAGCTGGCGCCGATGGAGATATCGCCAAGATCCGCAGACAGCGGCAAGCCGTAGGTCAGTGATGCCGTTGCCGCGTTTTCCGGAGAGAACGTCAGCTCGCCGCCCTGGACTGCTGACGGTATGGCCGTGTCATAGGGACTGCCCGCGGCGATCGGTGGATTGCTGATCTCATCGAGTTTGGTATCGAGGTAGGTATAGGCAAGGCTGAAGATCAGATTTTCAAGCAACTCCAGCGTCGCTTCGACCTCCACACCCTGAATCGTCGATGCCCCTGCGTTGACGATGCCGGTCGTGGTCGCGGCCGCACCGACCGAGCTTGAGTAGCCCACTTGAAGTTGCTGATCACTGAGCTCGTTGTAAAACGCGGCAATGTTAAGTGTGCCGGGGATCGGGCCGTCAAATCGCCATTTGCTGCCGATTTCGTAGGCATCGACCTCTTCCGGCTCGAAGGTCTGCGTTCCCTCGGCACCGAACATGTTGAGAGATCCCTGCCGATAGCCCCGCGCATACTTCGCATAGAGCATCAGGTCAGTACCCGGCAGATAATCCAGGCCAAGCAGCCACGTCGGAGCTTCGCTGCGCTGCTTGAGATTCTGCGTACAGTCTGGTGTTGTCGCTGTCGTGATAACGCAGCCGGAGCCACTCGGGCCACCCGGGGAAAATGCCGGAAAGCCCAGGTAAGTGACTTGCGAGTTACTCCCCTCTGTCTCATCTACCGTGTATCGCAGACCCGTTGTCAGCTTGAACTCGTCGCTGATGTCATAAGTGCTCTGGGCGTAAGCGGCCATGTTCCTGTATTCGATCTTGCCGAGCTGTGATGACATGCTGCCGCTGAATGTCCCGCCAGAGAGCACGCTCAAGGGATCAAGGCATTGCCACGCGGCGGGGTCGCCGCCAGGTGTCTGTGGGCAAGCGAGAAAGATCGACGACAGCGTGCCCGACTCCCCATCCGGACGGCTGTTTTCATAGTAGAGCCCTCCCTGCCAGGTCAGGCGATCATCCAGCGCGAGACCCGAGAACTGCAGCTCTTCCACGAAGGTTGTCTGACTGTTGGTTGGAATCCCTGGCCACTGCCCCGCTGGAAAGAACGCGACATGCAGCCCTCCCAACGGCGCCGGCATTGCTGCAGGCAGCATAAAGTTGGTGCCGAATACTGAGCTGCGCATGGTCTGCTCAAGGTCGGCATAGGAAATGATGTTCTTGACGGTGAAATAATCACTGACATCCCACGTTGTCGTATTGATCAGCTGCCACTGCTTGAGCTTGCTGGTGGGATGCTCCGCATCGCCACTGGCGATGGCATAGAAGTCACCACCCTGGCTTTCCAGCGTCGGCTGGCAGAAAAATGCCAGCGGCGCCGCTGGATCGCAGACGAACAGCCCCTGCACAGAGCCGCTGTTCTCGGAATCCGTGTAGGTCGCGATGGTGTAGTTCTCAACCGTGTCGGAGATATCGACAATGACACTGGCCCTTGCAGCGAGATAGTCGACATCGACCAGACTGTCTGGTCCCACTCCCGAGACATTCTTCATGTATCCGTCACGTTGCATCGTATCGACACCAAAGCGCGCGCGAACGCCGTCGGTAACCGGTACGTTGAGAACACCTTGCAAGCGTTGCATATCGCGGTTGCCTGCCGAGTACTCCAGATATCCTTCAAGCGCGTTGGTGGGTTCCTGAGGCACCAGCTGGATCGCGCCACCGGTGGTATTGCGACCGAACAGCGTGCCTTGCGGGCCCTTCAGAACCTGAACGTTTTGCAGATCAAAAAAAGCACCCGGACCCGATCCATCACCGGACGTGATTGAACCACCGCCACGAGGAGCAACGACATCCGCGAAATAGACTGCCACGGAGGCCGTGGTTCTCAGCTCTTGTGTGAAGCCACGAATGGCAAAGGAGGCCTGATCGGTTCCAAAGCGTGTATTGACGTTCAGAGACGGCGTGTACTTGACGAGGTCCGCGGCACTGATGACATTGCGCTGGTCCAGCGCCTCTTGAGTAAATACCGTCATCGATATTGGGATTTCTTGCGCACTTTCCTCGGTTCGCCTGGCGGTAACGATCACCTCTTCCAATTGAACTGCCGCATGTGCTGATGGGGCGGGCATCATCAGACCGAGGCCCAGTGCGACGGT
The DNA here is from genome assembly GCA_964638025.1 of uncultured Verrucomicrobiaceae bacterium. Taxonomy (GTDB): domain Bacteria; phylum Pseudomonadota; class Gammaproteobacteria; order Pseudomonadales; family CAMLJR01; genus CAMLJR01. The sequence goes on along the minus strand of CAZWXW010000041.1, from coordinate 17,181 downwards.
GGGTATTACGGCTGCTGAAGAAATGACGCGATATTTGGCGTTGCTACGGCTTTTACTCATTATTGTTTCCCCATTGTTATTATCTCGGCCTTACGCGAGTCGACGCTTTCTGACCGACCAAGGAAAACCCGATCAGTCGAGAGAACTAAATCTTCTCGGCGCGTTGATCCAGGACAATAATTTCAGGGGCGAAGTGTGTAAATCGAATCATCCCGGGTTGGAATAACTATCATCAGGAAATCGAAATCCGCAGTCGCCATAGTGAAAGCTTCGGAATATTGGCGATAAACCATTGGGCTGCATCAGGTGTTGTCACCCGCCCTGGACTGGATCTCGCTCCGGTACTGTGAGGGGGATTTTCCGGATACCCGGCGAAAAGCCGTGGAAAAATAGGCCGCACTTTTGAATCCCAGACGTACTGACACCTCTTCACATGTCAGCTCATTCCCGGCAAGCATGCTCTTTGCGACTCTCATTCGCTCATCTGCAATGTATTGATGAATCTGCCAGCCTGTGGCTGCCTTGAAGGTGCGCGCCAAATGCCCTTCGCTGATGCCACAGATATCCGCCAGCTCAGCCAGACTGGGGTATCCCTGCTCTGGTGCCACCTGAATACGCTCCTGAATACGACGGAACTGCCAGGGAGCCAGTACAACGCTGAGACTGCGTTTCAGGCTTTGCTTGTTCAGCGTTCTGGCGAGGCGGGCCAGCTCGACCAGAATCATGTTCGTCACAGCTTCGACCAGCGTCTCGGAACCATAGTCGGGCTGCAGCAGCTCGGCATGGATCTCCTGCATCAGGATCTCCAGCCGTTTGCTTTTGATGGCAACGAGCTGGTCGACCTGCTCAGCCCATTGCTCTCGTGTCGTTCCCGTAACCTTCTCGAAATTCTTCGCGTCGAATATGCAGTAAAGCACCTGCAAAGGTTTGCCAATGGGGAACAGCTGGATGGGATGGCCTGGCGGAAGAAGGCCCAGGGAGCGAACCCGGGGCAACACTTCACGAGCGTTCAGCCTGCCAATGCGTAAAGGTGAGTGGTTCTCGGAAAGTCTTTGTGACAGGCAGTAACCGTCATAGGCAGGCGTCTCCTCGACACCCTGCCAACTAACAGTCGCAAGCTGGACAAGGGCGTGTGGAAGTACCACTTCTTTCTGGGCGGTGTGATCCATGGCTTCTGAATGTTATTCCACGGAAAAGGCATCGCTGCCATCTTATCCGGTCATTCGCAATTCAGGTAGCCCAGCACCATCTCGGCCCTCATACCAGCGCTGCAACGGGAAAACTCACTTCACAAGACCATGCCTGAATAGCTGTCGAGCATCTCGGATGCAGGAATCTCCATCTGCAGATAGATATCGACGTGCTCTATTTTGTCGTAACTACCAAATTCGTAGACCGACACAGAATTTACTACGCTGCTGATGGCGCCGACTTTGGAACGCTCTTCCAACTCCAGAAATACAACGTTTCCACTTTCGGTAATGCGCTTGAAGGAGCAGTCCCACTCGGAGTTGCTCGCCCAGGCCGTCAAAAATCCCAGGTACTGGTTCCAGTTCATGACCTCCTTGAAATTCCCCACCCGCTCGAATCTTTCAGTGTCGACCAGCTCCGCAAGTGGCGCCCAGCTATCGATTGAAAAGCCGGGCTTCTTCGCCAGGCCGACCATCGATTTCATGATCATGCTGTAGTCCAGCACTTTGCGTGACAGGCCACTGTAGCGCCCGATCAGGTCGTTCAGATTCTTCAGAACCATATTCTTATCCTCGATGTCAGTGGGTATCTGGCCGGTTTATATCGCAAACTTTTCAGCGGACGTTTTGCTTACATACCGATCGAGCACGGTATGGAAACGAGCGATGCTTGCCTCCTCCTTGATGATGACCATGTGCTTGAGCGTGCTGTTGCGAAGACCCAGCTGCTGGCGTGGCATTTGATCGTAATCCTGCTGCAGCGCCAGAAAATAGGGGTAGCTGTTGGGCTCTTCGACATCGACCAGTTCGGTTCGGTACTGCGTGCGCAATGAATCTGGCAGCCATATGTAGGCAGTGACACGCCAGACGCATTTGTTCGGGTCACCGTCTTTATCGGGAAAGGCCATGATGGTCGTTGCTTCGCCAGCCCGAACGGTCATGAAGAAGTTCGGGAAGAGGAACCAGCCCTGGTTGTCGCTCATTTGATCGTCAGTCAATCCACTGACATCAAGCCCCTTGGCCGTCAGCGTCTCCCGGGTCGCACGCTGCAGCAACGTCCGTATCGAGACACCCTCCGCCAGTGCTTCCAGCTTTCCATCCGCGTTGCGGTATGCATTGACGAGCTGTTCAAACAGCGGCAGCACTTCGGTGACGGTTGGAAATGTTCCCGGCAGCGCCCTGATCCCTTCGACCTGCTCCTCCAGATCACACTCGGCTATGTTTTTGACCTCGAACGGTGATACCGCCATGCCATGATCACCGTAAAAGCCGTGGCGGGAGGCGCCCGGCTCCAGGTCGATAACACTCAGCAACTCAGGGTGAACACCAATGATGTGGTACCCCTCGGAGAAGGCATCCATGACCACCTTCCAGTTGCACTCCAGTGATTCGCGAACATCCAGGCCGACCGGGGTCATCTCGTCGAGCTTGTAGGGCGCCAGTCCGTCGATCACCTCTCTGCCGAGAAACTCGGCCAGTGGTTTGCAGTTGGGGTCCGGGTTCAGAAAGATGAAGCCGGCAAACGTATCGACAGGCACTTCAATCAGGCCGAGCTCGGCTTTGTTGATCGGGCCAACCAGATCGGGTCTGGCGACACCCACCAGCCGGCCATCCAGTGCATAGGACCACTTGTGGTAAGGGCAGGTAAACCGGCCAGCCGCGCGCCCTTTCTTGCCCTGGCAGAGTACGTTTCCCCGATGGCGGCACGCGTTGACGAAACCGCGGATCCTGTCGTCACCACCAAGAACAACGACGAAGGACTGATCGAAGATGCGGTACTCCTTCCAGTCACCCCGCTCCGGCAGTTCATCAGCACGGCCGACAACCTGCCATACCTTCATCCACACTTCTTTCCGCTCTTTCTCCTGAAACTCAAGCGACGTGTAACGGTCGGTCGATATCCGCATATTGAGTTTCTCGAAGTCGATATCGGCGAGTGGCTTCGTGGATGTTATCCAGTCACCCGGCTTCGTGGATTGCATGCTGTTATTCCTCGTTAGAATGCCCAGTGTTCTGTGTGCCTGCTTCTGACCGGGAAAACTCTAGAGTCGAGGGATATCACTGTAAACCTGCGGATATGTGGGATATCGATGAAACGTCAGGAAAACGAAATCGGATCGGGATAGTGAAAGGCTGTCGCGATATTGCAGTTGTTAACATTGAGTCCACACTGAACGGATCGCCGCCGGCGTTCGCGAGCCTTTGGTTGAACGGGGGGCTGCTGTTCAGAAAGCTATCGCTGACGGATACCCGGAAGCTCAGTGGTTTGGCTTCAATGGGTAATCCAGCGTTGTGCTGCTGGTGAAATTGCGTGCGTCGCCCGTAACGGGGTCGACAAAGCTCAGCTCGCGTGCCAGCAACTTTAGTGGTCTGGCGTAATCGTCGAACAGCGCGTCGCATACTTCGGGGTAAAACGCATCATTGCAAATCGGTGCGCCGAGCGCTGCCATATGCACGCGCAGCTGATGCTTCTTCCCGGTGACGGGATAGAGGCGATAGCGCCAGTATTCGCTGTCGCGTTCGAGGACTTCAATGCGGGTCTCCGTATTGATGTCGCCGTCAACTTCGCGCGAGCGAAAAAAGGGTTCGCCGCGCACGATGCGCGACAGCCTCGTTAGCGGAAACGCGAGATCGGGCAATGCCGGTGCGATGGCCTCATACGTCTTCTTGATCTTTCGATCGACAAACAGCGCTTGATAAGCGGCGCGCGATGAACGCTGCGCCGAAAATAGAACCAGGCCGGCCGTGTGCCGATCGATGCGATGCAAGGGCACGATGTCCGGATTTTTAAAGCGCTTGATCAGGCGTGTGAGCAGTGTCTGTTCGACGTATTCGCCAGCTGGCGTAACCGGCAGGAAGTGTGGCTTGTCGGCGACGATCAAATGATCATCGGCGTGAACAATCGTCTCCAGGAAGGGGATCGATTTTTCGTTTTGGACTTCTCGAAAATAGTGGATGCGCAAACCGGCGCGATAGCGGGACGAGATATCGAGCGGCTGTTTGTTGTCATCGAGAATGAGGCCGCGCAGAAAACGGTCGCGCCACCGCTCGGCATCGATTGCTGGAAAGCTCGTGCACAAGCACTCCAGCACGGTAGTCCACATGCCTTTTGGCAATACAAAGGTGCTGGTGATGGTGGGGGTGTCTTCCATGTTGATGGGCTCATTGATGGCTGACCTGCTTCGGGATAATAGCAGCCACAAAAAAGGGGCCCGCAGGCCCCGAGCATTTCAGGGGAGAGATCAGAACTTCAGGTCGAAGCCGAGCGCGAAGGTCGTGTCTTCGGTCGAGCTGGCGCTGATGCGATCGTCGCCGTCGGTCTCGACGGTGGCGTAGTAGGCGTACAGCTTGGCGTTGTCGTTGAACTTGTAGTCGAGGCCCAGCGCATAGGCATCGACTTTGACATCGCCGTATTGCAGGCCGGTCGGGTTGCTGCTGTTGACGATGGCCAGCGGGGTGGTTTCGGAATGGCCGTACTGCGCCTTCAGCGTGTAGGGGCCGGCCACTTTCCACGCCGCGTTGAGAACGTAGCCATCCTGCTCCTTGAACGAGACCACGTTGGTGTAGGTGGTGCCGGAAACGGTGCCTGCGCCATCCCATTCCGAGATCGGGTTCGGGCTGTTGTTGGAGCCGACAAAGGTCGAGAACGGACCGAGGGCATCGACACTTTCATGCTGTTCGGCGGTCTGGTAGATCGCACCGAGCTTGACCGGGCCGAGCGTCAGTTCGCCGACGGCGCGCAGCGTGTCGGTAGCCGCGACGTTGTTGTCATAGGCGACGGCGGCATACCAGGTGCTGCGGCCGTAGGTGACGCCGATCGAGCTGCCGCTGGCGAGGCCATCGTCATCCTGCTTGCTGGTGGCGGTCTCGATGCCGGTTTCTTCGACCTGGACAGCGGCGATCGCGAACTCCAGGCCGCCGAGCAGGATCGGCGAGGTGTACTGGATGACGTTGTCGGGGCGGTTCTCACCGACCAGGTAGGTGCCGAGGTCGGCCAGCGGCATGTCGTTGAAGCGGTCGATGTCGGACTGGGTGACGGTGTTGGTCTGGATCAGCTTCAGCGGCGTATCGTTCTTGCCGGCGAAAATCGTACCCCAGCTGCTGCTCTGCAGACCGGCGTAGATGTTGCGCTGGTTGAACTCGCGGCCGTTGGAGTTGGTGCCGTTGTCGGCATCGACGCCGAATTCGAGTTTGTAGATGGCCTTCAGGCTGGCGCTGAGGTCGAAGTCGCCCTTGATGCCGATACGCGAGGCGTTGCTCTCCAGCGACCAGTTGTCCAGTTCGTCGCCAACCGTGCCGGCGCTGTTGCGGGTCGGGCCGGCGCCGGAACCGGCGAAAGCGATGTTCTCAAGATCGTATTTGTTCAGCGACACGTTGATCTTGCCGTAGACCGTCGGATAGCCGGCCAGTGCCTGGGTGGAGCCGGCCAGTGCGGCAGCGGCGATGAGCGCGGGCAGAAGTTGCCGTTTCATGTGTTGCGTCTCCATGGTGAGTTTTGTCTTGGTAGAACCCTTTTTCGACGCGGGACAGCGGTGCCGGCCCGCGCGATGTGAAAGAAATATAACGATACGGTTACAGGGGAAGTTAGTTTGATTTTTCAGGAAGTTATGAATTGGCTGGGTTATATGCTTAGCGTGGAAAGTTGAATAAGAAAATCGAAAATCCGTATTTCCGGGTGAAATGGCCGGTCGCTAGAGTCTCCTCGCAGCGTCACTTCATGGGGCATTGAAAGACTGCTTCATGACGTACCCGACGCATCAAAAAAACGTACACATACATGTAGAGGATTTGCCATGACCTTCCGTTTTGCTCCGCTGGCCCTGGCGGCCAGCCTGCTGTTTGTGCCATTGGCACAGGCGAAGGACGTTCGCCTGCTGAACGTCTCCTACGACCCGACCCGCGAGCTCTATCGCGAATTCAACGCCGCCTTCGCCAAGGAGTGGAAGGCGAAGACCGGCGACACCGTGACCATCGAGCAGTCGCACGGCGGTTCCGGCAGCCAGTCGCGCTCGGTTGCCGACGGTCTGCAGGCCGATGTGGTGACGCTGGCGCTGGCCGGTGACATCGACCCGCTGGCCAAGCTGAAGCTGATCCCGGACAACTGGCAGTCGCGTCTGCCGCAGGGCAGTGCCCCCTACACGTCGACCATCGTGTTCCTGGTGCGCAAGGGCAACCCGAAGCAGATCAAGGATTGGGACGATCTGGTCAAGAAAGGTGTGGAAGTGATCACGCCGAACCCGAAAACCTCGGGCGGTGCGCGCTGGAACTACCTGGCGGCATGGGCCTTCGCCAAACAGAAGTACGGCAGCGATGCCAAGGCGCAGGAGTTCGTCGGCCAGCTGTTCAAGAACGTACCGGTGCTGGACTCCGGCGCTCGCGGTTCGACCACCACCTTCGTGCAGCGCAATATCGGCGACGTGCTGCTGACCTGGGAAAACGAGGCGTTCCTCGCCGTCAACGAGCTGGGTCCGGACAGCATCGAAATTGTTCGTCCGTCGCTGTCGATTCTGGCCGAGCCGCCGGTCACCGTGATCGACAAGTATGCCGACACTCACGGCACCAAAGCCGTTGCGCAGGCCTACCTCGAATACCTGTACACGCCGGTCGGTCAGGAGATCGCTGCCAAGCACTACTACCGTCCGCGCGATCCGCAGGTGGTGGCGAAGTATGCGAAGCAGTTCCCCGACATCAAGCTGGTGACGATTGAAGATTTCGGCGGCTGGGTCAAAGCACAGCCGGAACACTTCGGCGACGGCGCGATCTTCGACCAGATCTATCAGTAAGCTGCTGCATCGCAGTGAAGAAAGGCCGGCATTGCCGGCCTTTCTGCTTTGTGCGGGAAAGAAAAAGAGGAAAGAGCTAGGCGCCAGCCAGCTCGTGCAGGTAGCGCCACGGAAAGATGCCGCGATCGTGACCGTCGCTGAAGATCAGCTGCACGCCGTAATGCATCGGTATGACCGCAACCACGCTGACATCGGCATCGACGAGACGGATTTCGCCGCGCATCCGGCGCGCGCGGCAATGTGCGCACAGGCAGGCCGAGCGCAGCAGCTGGTGATTGATCCGCAGTGTTGCGCCCAGCGGGCTGACCAGCTGCAGTGTCGATTCATCCTGCGGCGCCGATACCGATGTCGTGGTCGACACCGGGTAGGTCTCGCCGTGGTAATTCAGCATGCGTCTTACTCCCCGGGCAAATGCCCGATCTCCCCGGGCTACTGCCCGATCTGCTGCAGTGCGATGCGCACGGCCTTGCGCACTTCAGGGTCGGCGTCGCTCTCCGCCGCGCGCAGTGCCGGCACTGCATCGGCGTTGCCGATTTCGCCGAGTGCCAGCGCCACCTCCTTGCGCAGGTTGCTGATCGAGTGATCGAGCAGTGCGATCAGTGCGGTAACGGCGTTGCCGTGGCGCAGTCGTCCCAGTGCGCGCACGGCGCGCAGTCGCACCTGCCAGTAGTCATCATCCAGCGCGGCAATCAGGGCTGATCCCGTTTCTGGCTGGCGGCGCTTGCCCAGCGTTTCGGCGGCCTCCTCGCGCACCTGCCAGGCGCTGTCGCGCAGCGCTTCCTGCAGCGCCTGCAGCGATTCGGCATCGCTGCCGAGAATCAGTGCACCGGCGGCGGCGCGACGCACCTCGACATCGCTGTCGTTACGCAGGCGCAGCGCCAGCGCTGGCAGTGCCGGTGCATGACGCAACCAGCCGAGCACGCCGACCGCTTCGCGTCGTACCGATGCATCGCTGTCGGCGAGCGCGGTCAGTGCTGGCTGCGCGGTCTGCGGCAGGCGCAGTTCGCGCAGTGCGCGCCAGGCGGCGGCGCGCACGAAGGCATCGCCGTCATTGACCAGTGCCAGAATCAGCTCGCCGTGTTCGCCGGAGCGCAGTTCGGCCAGCGTCAGCGCCACGCGGCGCCGGACGTCTGTATCGGGCTGTTGCAGCGCGCGACACAGCGCGGCGACGACATACGATTCGTTCCACCCTTCGAGCAGGGCGGCGGCTTCGGTGCGCACCTCGCTGTCGGCGTCGTGTTCGAGTGCATGCACCAGATAGGGCAGCGCCTCCGGCTCTTCTTCTTCGGCCAGTTCGATCAGCGCCAGCCGGCGCACGCCGGCATCGTCGTCGCGCAGGCGCGCGAGCAGCTGCGGGTCGGCGAAAGCGGCGGAGAAATCGGTATCGAAAGCGGTGGTCATGGTGTCGCTCGTTGTGCGGTCGCCAGCGTCAGGTGCGGTGGCAGGCCGAGCGGCGACAGGCGTGGCAGTACACGGCTGTCGTCGTGGCGCAGCAGCTCCAGGCAGTGGCGTTTGAGATGGGAAAATTGCGTGGAGGTGACCACGTCGGTGCTGCGCGGTCGCTCGAAGTCGATGATCAGCTCTTCGAGGATGCGGCCGGGGCGCGGGCTCATCACCAGCACGCGATCGGCGAGAAACAGTGCCTCGTCGATGTCGTGGGTGATGAATACCACCGTGGTGCGGATGCGGCCCCAGATATCGAGCAGCAGCTCCTGCATGTGCAGGCGCGTCTGCGCGTCGAGTGCGCCGAACGGTTCGTCCATCAGCAGCAGTCGCGGCCGGTTGACCAGCACGCGCGCGATCTCGACGCGCTGCTGCATGCCGCCCGACAACTGGCTCGGCCAGTGGCGGGTGAAATCGCCGAGTCCGACCAGCTGCAATATTTCGTGTGCGCGCTGTTCGCGTTCATCGCGCGGCACGCCACGCATCTTCAGGCCGAAGGCGACGTTGTCGAGCACCTTGCGCCACGGCAGCAGCGTGTGGTGCTGGAACACCATGCCGCGCTCGGGCGACGGTCCCAGCACCGCCTCGCCATCGACGGTCAGCGAACCACCGCTGTGCGGAAGGTGGCCGGCCAGCGCGCCGAGCAGTGTCGACTTGCCGCATCCCGATGGACCGAGAATGCAGACGAACTCCCCCGGCTCGACGCGCAGGGTGAGGTCGCTCAGCACTTCGAAGCGATCGCTGCCGCCGCCCAGTTCGAGCGACAGCGCCTCAATGTCTATACGCCCTGGCGGCTGAGAGTCGATACGCCCCGGCGGTTGTTCGCGAACGGTCATGTTGTTCTTCCTTGCGGCAGATACCACGGGGTCAACCGCTGGCCGAGAAATTTGACGAGAGCGCTGCTGCCCATGCCGAGCAAACCGATCAGCAACATGCCGACGACGATGTCGGCGTAGTTCTGGATCACGTACGACTCCCACGTGTAGTAACCGATGCCGAACTGGCCGGAGATCATCTCGGCGGTGACCAGGCAGAACCACGCCGTGCCCATGCCGATGGCGAGTCCGGTGACGATGTTCGGCGTCGCGCCGGGCAGGATCACTTCGCGCAGCATTGCCAGCGGTCGGGCGCCGAGACTGCGCGCCGATGCGATCAGGCGACGATCCACCGCTTCGACGCCGTGAATCGTGTTCAGCACGATCGGAAACAGCGCGCCGGTGAAGGTGATGAACACCATCGACAGCTCCGACGACGGAAACATCAGGATGGCGAGCGGAATCCACGCCACCGCCGGAATCGGCCGCAGCAGTTCCAGCGGTGGCAGCAGCAGATCAGCCGCCCGCCGCCAGCGGCCGATGGCAACGCCGAGCAGCACGCCGAGCACGGCGGCGATCAGGTAGCCGCTGAAGACGCGACCGAGGCTGCTGTTCAAGTGCGGCAGCAGCTTGCTCGACTGCCCGAGATGCCACGCCGCATCGAACACGGCGCTCGGCGTCGGCACGTTTTCAAACGTGACCAGCCCGAGCGACCAGCGCTGTGTCGATGCCAGCTGCCAGAACAGCAGGCAGGCGGCTATCGACAGCAGTCTCAGCGGCCAATGGAGCTTCAGCGGTTGTCTAAACAGCGTAGGCAGCCAGCGGTAACGGATCAGAGTGCTCATGAGGTTTGTCCGGAAGGAATCAGCGGCTTGCCACGCGCTGGCGATTGGCGCCGACGAAATCCTCGACCGCGCCGCCGTGCGCGCCGGCAAATTTTTCCGCCTGCGCTTTCAGCAGGAAGGCATTCAGCTGGCCGCTGTCGCTGCGCACGAACCACGCCTGGTGCGCCAGCAGCTTGATGCCGGTGTCGGCGGCGTGGGCGTAGATGGCGCGGATATCCTTGCCTTCGGCTTCGAGCTTGGCGAGTTCGACCAGTGCCGCTTCCGGCGACGCGTAGTGGCGCACGGCCGGTTCGCCGCGCACCCAGATCTGCGCCAGTCGCTTGAAGTCGGTGATCGGCTTGCCGGTCGAGGCGTCGTTGGCCTGCAGCGACAGCTGCGCGTAGTTCTTCAGCTGCTTGTCGTAGTCGAGGCCGGCCTGCTTGAACGCATCGCGGATGAAACGGTCATCGATGAACTGATCGACGGCCAGATCGCGATCGGTGCGCTTCAACAGTTTCAGCGTCTTGATCGACGTTGCCACTGCCTGGCGATACTCCGGTTTCCAGCTCAGGTCGCGGGTCTGCAGTCCAATTGGACCGTGGAACAGGTAGTTGACCTCGGCTTCGATGCCGGTGACTTTTTCAATCAGCTCGCTGTACTTTTCCGGCTCGGCGCTGATGCGATTGTTGGCATCGATGGCGGCGCGCAGATAGGCGACGACGATCTCCGGATACTTCTTCGCATACGCGGCATCGACCAGCGTGCCGTGCAGGGTCGGCGTCTGCGCCTGCGAGCCGTCGAAGATCTTGCGGGCGAAGCCGCGGTTCGGGAACAGCTCGGCGAACGGCACGAAGTCGGCATGTGCATCGATGCGGTTGCTGCGCAGCGCCGAGCCGGCGATCTCCGGCGGCTGCGCGATGATGCGCACATCCTTCTCCGGGTCCCAACCCTGATCCTGCACCGCGCGCAGCAGCATGCCGTGCGCAGTCGAGGCGAACGGCACGGAAATGGTTTTGCCTTTCAGCTCCGACAGCGACTGCACCGGCGAGGCCGCCGGCACCACGATGCCGTTGCCGCTGCCCTGAATCGAACCGGACAACACGCTGATGAAAATGCTGCGCTTGCCGGCGTCGAGGTGGGCGACACCGTTGAACGAACCGGGGAAATCGGCCATTGCACCGAAATCGAGTTTGCCGGCGACCATTTCGTTGGTCAGCGGCGCACCGCTGGTGAAGTTCTTCCACTCGATTTCGTACTTCACGTCCTTGTACTTGCCGTCGCGCGGCAGATATTTCTCCAGCAGCTTGTCCTCGCGGATGACGAGGCCGCCGGCGGCGCAGTTGATGGTGGTGTCCTGCGTGCCGATGGCGATGCGAATCGTTTCCGCGTGCGCGGCGGCGGTGGTCAGTGCCAGCGCGAGGCTGGCGAGGGCGGCGCGAACAACTGCGCGGCGTGGTTTGAACGGTGTCATGGTCGGCTCCTGAGTTTGCAATGTCCTGTCAGCGATTGGTTGCGACGCCGGTACATGAGGTACGGCGTCGCGCTTGCCGGCCGGTGCATTGCCGGGCGGCCTGTTGTCGTACTGCTTTTACAACCCCACCTTCGTTCAGCGCAGCAGGTAGGGAATCTCCACATTCACGGCGCCGGTCGGGCAGTCGGTCTCGCACGGCATGCAGTACCAGCATTCGTCGAACTGCATGAAAGCCTTCTTCGTCACCGGATCGATGGCGAGCAGGTCGAGCGGGCAGACCTCGACACAGACGGTGCAGCCCTTGTGAGCGATGCATTTGTCTTCGTCGATCGTCACCGGCGCGCTGGAGCGCGCAAAAATGTCATGCGGTCGATGGCTCATCGGTTCTCTCACTCCTCTCTTTCGCTCACGCCGCGCTGGCGGCGATGCGCAGGCGGCTGTAGGCGCTGCGTTCGTCGTTGCCGAGCGGAATCAGATAGGGCTCGACCGCGCGCTTGAGACTGGTCATGTGGCCGTCGTCGCTCTTTTTCAGATGCGCGTGGCAGAACCAGTCGGCGTCGTTGCGCTCGGGATAGTCGGCGCGATAGTGATAGAGACCCCAGCGGCTCTCGCGCCGGAACAGCGAGGCGCGCGCCGCCATTTCGGCGCAGTCGCGAATCGCATGCACCTCCATCGCGCGCATCAGTTCGTGTGGGTTGTGCGCTTTCAGCTGATCGAGGTCGTGCGCGATTTCGCCGAAACGCTGCAAACCGATTTCCATCTTGCGTGTCACTTTCGGCGGTTGCAGGTAGTCGTTGACGAAGCGGCGCAGCTTGTACTCGACCTGCGCCGGTGCCAGGCCATGTTGTCGTGAAGATGAGCCGCGCAGCAGCGGTGCGTAGATGCGCTGACGCTCGCGCTCGACCTGCGCTTCATCGATGGCGGAAAAATCGCGACCGGCAATGAAATCGGCGGCGTTCTCGCCGGCGAACCAGCCGTAGGTGAACGCACCGAGCATGTAGTTGTGCGGCACCGCCGCCATGTCGCCAGCGGAGTAGAGTCCCGGCACCGAGGTTTCGGCGCGCTCGTTGACCCAGACGCCGGAAGCGCTGTGACCGCTGCAGAAACCAATTTCGGAGATGTGCATCTCGACCATGTCGCGGCGATAGTCGGTACCGCGATTGGCGTGGAAGCGACCGCGACTCGGCCGCTCGTTGCTGTGCAGAATCTGCTCGATGGTCTGGATCGTCTCTTCGGCGAGATGGTCGACTTTCAGGAACACCGGGCCGTTGCCGCCCTCCAGCTCCTGAAAGAATTCCCACATCATCTGTCCGCTCCAGTAGTCGCACTCGATGAAGCGCTGGCCCTTGTTGTTGGCGGTGTAGCCGCCGAGCGGGCCGGTGACATAGGCGCAGGCGGGGCCGTTGTAATCCTTGATCAGCGGATTGATCTGGAAGCATTCAAGATTGGCCAGCTCGGCACCGGCGTGATACGCCATCGCGTAGCCGTCGCCGGCATTGGTCGGATTCTCGTAGGTGCCCATCAGATAACCCGACGCCGGCAGGCCGAGTCGACCGGCAGCGCCGCAGCAGAGAATCACCGCTTTGGCGCGAATCACATGCAGATCGCCGCTGCGGCAGTCGAAGCCGACCACGCCGTTGACGCTGCCGTCGTCCGCATTCAGCAGCCGCGTCGTCACGATGCGGTTGCTGATCGCGATGCGATGACGTTTCAACTGGCGGTAGAGCGCCTTCTTGACATCGTGTCCCTGCGGCATCGGCAGCACGTAGCTGCCCATGTGATGCACTTTCTTGACGGCGTATTCGCCGCTCTCATCCTTTTCGAACTTGATGCCCCAGCGATCGAGCTGTTCGATCGTCGTGAAACTGTGCTTGGCGTAGGCGTAGACCGTCGCCTGATTGACGATGCCGTCATTGGCGATGGTGATCTCCTTGGTGTACTGCTCCGGTGTCGCGTGCCCCGGAATCACCGCGTTGTTGAGTCCGTCCATGCCCATGCTGATGGCGCCGCTGCGCTTGACGTTGGCCTTGTCGATCAGCAGCACGCGCAGCGCGGGGTTGCGCTCCTTGGCCTTGATCGCCGCCATCGGGCCGGCGGTGCCGCCGCCGACCACGACGATGTCGTAATCGTGTCGATGCGTGTTGATGCTCATGTCGAGGCCTCGTTCTGACGATCGTCATGGCGTTGACGATCAGCGCGCAGCCGATACTGAAAGGCATCGCCGCGGTAATAGAGGTGTTCGAAGTCGACCGGTTTGCCATCGGCGGTGTAGGTCAGGCGTTCGATGCGCAGGATCGGCGAGCCTTCCTCGACACGCAGCGCGCGCGTCAGGTCGCTCTCCGCCAGCACGGCATCGATGGCGAGATCGGCGTGTCCAAGAGGCAGGCCACAGTCGTTTTCGAGAATCAGGAAAATGTCGCGCGTGGCCAGATCGGCCTTTTCCAGCCGGGCGCCGAGGGCTGCCGGCAGCCAGGTGATCTCCAGCGACACCGGCTCGCGATTGATCAGCCGCACGCGCTTGATTTCGACCACTTCGCTGCCCGTCGGCAGCCGCAGTTTTTCGGCAACTGTTGCTGTGGCAGCAATGTATTTGAAGCTGTGCAGCTGGTTGATCACCTCGAAACCGTGCTGCCCCAGCGATTCGGCCAGCCCCTGCAGCGTGGTGACGTTCTGGAACGCCTTCGGCCGGGCGACGAACGTACCCTTGCCGTGCAGCTTGTAGATCAGCCCCTCTTTCTGCAGGTCGCCGAGTGCCTGCCGCACGGTGATGCGGCTGACGTTGAGACGCTGCACCAGTTCGCTTTCGGACGGCAGCTTGCTGGTCGGCGCATAGGTGCCGTCGAGAATGCGGGCGCGCAACAGCTCCCGCAGCTGCGTGTAGAGCGGAATGTCGGAGTGGGGTGACAGCCGTGTCGTGGATTTCGGTGGCATATCGCGTGCTCTGCATCTTGTCATAACGAGTTGGGACAGATGCTAGGCGTGGCGAAAAAACGACTGAACCATTTTTTATTGATAAGTATTTTTGCTGGTTTGGTAAGCCGTGTTTCGGCCTGTGTAGATAAATGCAACGCACACAGCGCCTCCACGCTGATGAATATCGATATGGCAAAAAAATGGTTAGCCGGCATTCGGGGTGCAGTTACAAATGGCGCCTTCTATTGGTTTTCTCTTGTCCGGGTGCGGGGTGATTCATATGAACGCAGGGAAGCTTCTGACGGGTGCCGTGCTGGCGGTGCTGACGCCGCTGCTGCATGCCAGCGAATTTCTGGTCGACACCGACTGGCTGGAAAAAAATCTGAACAAGCCGAATGTGCGCGTGGTCGAGGTCAGCGTCGATCCGGGCGTTTACGAGCGCGCCCACATCCCCGGTGCGGTCAATGTTTCCTGGCATACGGATCTGGTCGATCCGGTGCAGCGCGACATCGCATCGCGCGAGAATTTCCAGAAACTGCTGCGCAATGCCGGAATCAACAGCGATTCGACGGTAGTTCTGTACGGCGACAACAACAACTGGTTCGCCGCCTGGGGCGCCTGGGTATTCGATATCTATCGCGTGCCGAACGTGAAGCTGCTGGACGGCGGTCGCAAGAAATGGGAGAGCGAAGGGCTGCTGCTGGCGGCGACGGTGAAACAGCCGAAGCCGGGCAATATCGTCGTCGGCGAGCCGGATCTGTCGCTGCGTGCCCGTCTGCCGGATGTGCTGGCGGTGGCGGAGAAGCGTTCCAATGCCGCGCTGATCGATATCCGCTCGCCGGATGAATACAACGGCAAGATCTTCGCACCCGCCGGTGTGGCCGAACTCGCCGTGCGTGCCGGCCACGTGCCGGGTGCCGTCAATGTGCCGTGGGGGCAGGCGGTCGCTGAGGATGGCACCTTCAAGTCCGCCGACGAACTGCGCAAGATCTACGGCGCGGTCGGTGTCGATGGCAGCAAACCGATCATCACCTACTGCCGTATCGGCGAGCGCTCCAGCCACACCTGGTTCGCGCTGAAGAAGATCCTCGGTTATGACGTGCGCAACTACGATGGTTCTTGGACCGAATATGGCAACAGCGTCGGCGTGCCGGTGGTCAACGTCGCCGGTACGGTCTGGGGCGGCAAATGATCGAGCGCTGAAGCGGAGCGGAGGCGATCCAGCCAACAGTTTCAAACGTGTTCTCCACACGACTTGCGGCCCTTGTGGCCGCTTTTTTTTGTCGCCACAGAGGTGAGCCATCATGACTGGGTTTTTTGCTTCGCGGCGGCTGTTGTCGCTGCCGGTCGTTTTGCTGCTGGCGCTGTTTTTCGGCTATCTGGCGCGTCAGCCCGAGGAGGCCGATGTGCTGGTCTTCTCCGCTGTTACCGGCGCGCTGTTCGGGTTGTTTCTGCAGCGTTCACGTTTCTGTTTCTACTGCGTCGCGCGCGACTGGTTCGAGTGGCGCGACGGTCGCGGTCTGCTCGGCATCGTCGCCGCGCTGGCGGTCGGTACGCTGGCCTACCACGCCGAGTTTGGCGCCTTTTTGCCGCTGCCCAATGCGCCGCGACTGCCGCCGGGTGCTCACATCGGTCCGGTCAGCGTCGTGCTGGTTGTCGGCGCGCTGCTGTTCGGCATCGGCATGGCGCTGGCCGGTTCCTGCATCAGCGCGCAGCTCTATCGACTCGGCGAGGGCGCATTGGCCGGCGTGCCGGCGTTGCTCGGCGTGCTGGCGGGTTTTGTGCTCGGCTTCCTGAGCTGGAATCGGCTCTATCTCGACATCGTGCAGCAGGCGCCGGTGATCTGGCTGCCACACCGTTTCGGTTACGACGGCTCGCTGCTGTTGCAGTTGTCGCTGCTCGGCCTGCTCGGCTGGTGGTTCGGTCGTCGCCTGCCGACGCGAATCGAGCCGCTGCCGACCTCGCTGTGGCAGGCGCTCTGGTCGCAGCGGTGGCCCACTTATGTCGGCGGCCTGCTGATCGGTGCGCTGGGCGCGATTGCCTATCTGCGCAACGAGCCGCTCGGCGTCACCGCGGAACTCGGCAGCCTTGCGCGCACGACCGGAGATCGCGCCGGATGGCTGCCAATGCGTCTGGAAGGGCTCGATACCTTTGCCGGCTGCGCGACGCAAATAAAGAAAGCGTTGTGGTCGAGCAACGGTGTCTTCGTCGTCGCGCTGGTGCTCGCCGCGCTGGCGAGCGCGTTGCTGGCCGGCGATTTCCGCTTCCAGCTGCCGACATGGCGCGGTGCGGTGCGCGCCTTTGCTGGCGGCGTACTGATGGGCTGGGGCGCGATGGTGGCGTTGGGATGCACGGTCGGTACGCTGCTCTCCGGCATCATGGCGGCGGCACTCTCCGGCTGGCTGTTTGCGCTGTTCTGTTTCGGAGGCATCTGGCTCGGCTGGCAGTTGCGGCGACGACTGCTGCAGGAGTGACGGTCAACAATCTGTTGTACGACTAACGCTTACAGCAGACCGAGCGAGCGCGGCGCCGGATGAATGTCGTTATGGCAATAAATTGTTTGTTGGCTGTGGATGTCGGAATACAAAGGTCTGCGTCTACCGTCTACAGACGTGTTCTCCACACGATTCGCGGCTTGGTTGGGCCGCTTTTTTATGGGCGAGATTTTTGATGGACGGCGCTTTTGGAGAGGGTGTTCAAAACTCTGTGTCAGCCATACCAGCCTCATAGGCTGATGTGATT
>CAZWXW010000040.1:0-28637 GCA_964638025.1 uncultured Verrucomicrobiaceae bacterium | reverse complement strand
TGGCGGCATCCTGGCCGGTCATGGCGTCGACGACGAACAGCGTCTCGACCGGGCTGACGGCGGCGTGCAGCGCCTTGATCTCATCCATCATGTCGGTGTCGACATGCAGGCGGCCGGCGGTGTCGACGATGACGACGTCGGCAAACTTGATGCGCGCCTGCGCAATGGCGGCGCGGGCGATGTCGACAGGGTTCTGCTCGTTGGTGCTGGGGAAGAAGCCGACGCCGACTTCAGCGGCCAGCGTCTCCAGCTGCTTGATCGCGGCCGGGCGGTAGATGTCGGTGGAGACCAGCAACACCGACTTCTTCTCGCGCTCCTTCAGATAGCGCGCCAGCTTGGCCGCCGAGGTGGTCTTGCCAGCGCCCTGCAGGCCCGCCATCAGCACCACGGCCGGTGGCTGCACGCTCAGATCGAGCTGCTCGTTGACGCCCCCCATCAGCCGCTCGAGTTCGTCGCGGACGATCTTGACGAACATCTGGCCCGGGCTGAGGCTCTTGCTGACCTCCTGCCCAACCGCGCGCAGCTTCACCGCGTCGACGAACTCCTTGACCACCGGCAGCGCGACATCCGCCTCCAGCAGCGCCATGCGCACCTCGCGCATCGCTTCGCCGACGTTCTCCTCGGTCAGCCGCGCCTGACCGGTAATGTGGCGCAGCGTTTTCGACAAGCGATCGGTGAGATTCTCAAACATCGTGATTCGACTCGGAATTTTGGCAGGGAAGGCAGCCTTGCAAAGGCTGGCGCAAGCTGGTGAAGTATACCCGCCCTCACGTTGACCCCCAACTCGCCACTCTCACTAAGAGCCCTGATGACGCATACCCTCGCCAGCCTCATCGCGGTTGCGCTCTATCTCGCCGCCGCGATCTACCAGGGGCTCTACCTGATCGGTCACAGCCGACAGGCGCCAAAGCGCGGGCGCTTCATGCTGCTGGGCGGACTGGCCGTCATCGCTCACGCCTTCAGCACCTGGGGCACCATCTCGACGCCGCAGGGCATCGACCTCGGCTTCTTCCGCGTGTCGTCGCTGATCTTCTGGTTCATCTGCCTGATCGGCCTGCTCAGCAACCTGAAGCGGCCGCTGGAGAGCTCGCTGGCGCTGCTGTTCCCGCTGGCGGCCATCTCGATCGTCACCGCCAGTGCCACACCCGGTCCCGACGACTATCTGAAGAGCATCACCCCCGGCGTGCTGAGCCACATCCTACTGTCGATCCTCGCCTACAGCGTCTTCACGCTCTGCGCATTGCAGGCGGTGATCCTGGCGCTGCAGGAGCACGAGCTGAAACAGCGCCATCTGCGCGGCATCCTGCACGTGCTGCCACCGCTGCAGACAATGGAGGAGCTGCTGTTCGAAATGCTGTGGGTCGGCGTGGTGCTGCTGACACTGGCGATCGGCAGTGGCGTGCTCTATATCGACGACCTGTTCGCGCAGCACCTGGTGCACAAGACCGTCTTTTCGCTGCTCGCCTGGTCGATCTTCGCCGGCCTGCTGCTCGGTCACCACCGTCTCGGCTGGCGCGGCCAGACCGCCGTGCGCTGGACGCTGGGCGGCTTCTTCGTGCTGATGCTGGCGTATTTCGGCACCAAGCTGGTGCTGGAGCTGATCCTGCACCGCCGCTGACGTTTACCACCGCTGACAAGCACTGCACGCCCGTCGTCAGGAGAGCCACCCGCGTTGAACCACACCCCGCTTGATCTGCTGTCGATGCTGTTGCCGCTGTCGATTCTGATCTGCGCCTTCTTCTCGGCCGCCGAAGCGGCGATCGCCTCGTTGAACCGGCAGCGCCTGAAAGAGCTGCAGACCGCCGGCGACCGCCGCGCGCGCCGTATCAACCGGCTGCTGCGCTACCCGGCACGCCTGCGCAGCACACTATTCTTCTGCCACAGCGCCTCGATCATTGCCGCCGCGGCCGTTGCCGCACTGATGGGCCAGCAGCTTGGCGGCGCTTCCGGCGCACTGATCGCGCTGCTGTTGCTGACGCCCCTGTTGCTGGTGCTCGCGCTGATCGTGCCGCGCAACATCGGCGCCCACTACC
Source organism: uncultured Verrucomicrobiaceae bacterium (assembly GCA_964638025.1). Taxonomy (GTDB): domain Bacteria; phylum Pseudomonadota; class Gammaproteobacteria; order Pseudomonadales; family CAMLJR01; genus CAMLJR01. The sequence goes on along the minus strand of CAZWXW010000040.1, from coordinate 26,604 downwards.
CCGAGCGCATCGCCCTGCCGGCCAGCACGGTATTGATGCCCCTGACGCGATTGCTGACCCCGCTGGTCAAACTGGTCGACACCATCACCTCGTGGCTGCTGGAGCGCTGCGGCGCGCGCGAATCAGACGACAGCGCACCGGTCGGCGACGAGCTGCGCAACATCATTGCCGATGCCGGCCAGCCGATCGCGCAGCGCCATCTCGGCATCGTCACCAAGGTGCTCGAACTGGAACAGGTAACGGTTGAGGATGTGATGGTGCCGCGCGCCGAGATGCGCGGCATCGACCTCGATCTCGACGATGCCGAACTGATCGCACAGTTGCGCGAGTGCAATTTCTCGCGCGTGCCGGTGTGGCGCGGCAGCGCCGACCACATCGTCGGCATCCTGCATGTGCGCGCCATCGCACGCTGCCTGACCGGCCCGGAGACACTGGATCGCAACGCGCTGGCGGCCGAAATCTACGAACCCTACTTCGTACCCGAATCGACACAGCTGCACACACAGCTCGCCAGCTTTCAGCGCGAGCGGCGGCGACTCGGCGTCGTCGTCGACGAGTACGGCAGCGTGCACGGACTGGTGACGCGCGAGGACATCATCGAGCGCGTGGTCGGCGAACTGGTGGGCGGCAGCGCGCGCGATGACGACGGCATTACACCTACCGGCGACGGCGCCTACCTGATCGCCGGCACCACCAGCGTGCGCGACATCAACCGCCGGCTGCGCTGGGAGCTGCCGACCGAAGGGCCGAAGACACTGAACGGCTTGCTGCTGGAATGGCTGGAACACTTTCCGGAAGGTGCCGTCGGCGTGCAGTTCAGCAACTACCGCTTCGATCAGCTGGAACTTGAGGGACGGATGATTCGCAGCGCACGCGCGATGCGCCGCGTCAGCTGATCAGATCAACTCAAGTGCCAGGGATTGGCATCGCGACAGCGTTGCGCCGCACGCTGCAGAATCTCTCGCCGCTGTTCGCTGTCGAGACCGCGCCAGGCGGCAATCTCGTCGACGTGACGCCAGCAGCCGATACAGACACCGTCATCGTCAAGTGCGCAAACCGAGATGCAGGGCGAGGCGACTTCACTCAAGCATCAATCTCCGCAGCAGTCGTCGGCGCACGGATCGAAACGCTCATCGATCTCCATCGTGTCCCGGAACCGAATACCGTTCTCGACATAGTGGCTGGCACTCAACTCAAGCCCCTGCTGGATCTTCTCGCTGAGCTGGCGCTTAACCACGGCGGGCGAACCGACCACCAGCGAGCCATCCGGAATTTCCATGCCTTCCGTCACCAACGCGTTGGCACCGATCAGGCAGCGTTTGCCAATCTTCGCCCCGGTCAGAACGACAGCATTGATGCCGATCAGGCTGTAGTCGCCAATCGTGCAGCCGTGCACAACGGCGTGATGGCCGATGGTGACACCGCGCCCGATCAGCGTCGGCGAACCCGGATCGGTGTGAATCATCGCGCCATCCTGAACGTTGGACTCGTCGCCGATGACGATGCGATCGCAATCGGCACGCACCACCGCGTTGAACCAGATATTGACGCCGTCGCCAATCTCCACGTCGCCAACGACAGTGGCGCTGTGCGCAACATAAAAATTGTCGGACGCAACTTTGACCCGGAGATCACCCAGCGAAAAAATCATGATTTACAGCCCTATTGATAGATGCCGTCGGGAAGACCGGCATCATAAAGTTGATTGACCAGCTCAACAATCAAACCCGCCGTCATGCCCCAGACCATGCAGTCATCAAGCTCGTAACGCGCCAGCTGCCGCAACTCGCCCTTCGACCAGAGATCATCGACACGCAGCGCATGGCGGTCGGCAAAACTGGCCAGCGGCACATACAACAGCCCCGAGACCTCGCCCGGGCTGGGTGCCAGCGGCAGCGTGGATGGAATCACACCAACCATGCCGACCACCTGGATGCCCGACAGCGTCATGCGATGCGGCAGGCTGCCACAGAAGTCGAAGCGATCCGGCGGCAGCGCCACCTCCTCCTCCGACTCGCGCAGCGCCGTGGTGAACAGATCGGCATCACCGACCTCCGACTTGCCACCCGGAAACGCCAGCTCGCCCGGATTCAGCGACATCGCCAGACTGCGCCGGATCAGCAACAGCTGCGGCTCGCTTTCATCCGTCAGTGCCAACAGCACCGCGGCGCCGCGCTCACCCTCCGCGATGGGGTAGCGCTCCTGACTCAGGGATCGGCGCAGTTTCGCCCGTAAATCCACCACTTTTTGTCCCCTTTGACCGATCGTCGGCTCGCCCTTTGCGTCGGCATTTTTGCCGTATACGGACCGCAACCGCTGCATTACCATCGGCCCATGGTCAAAACCTGACCCGCCGCCAGAAAGGCCGCCAGGCAAGGCACTATCTGCCTGGGAGCCACAGTCGGCACAGGAGTCATTGCCATGATCCGCGAAGAACTGATCCGCAACGAACCGTCCCGCGAAGAGCTGCCGGAATTCGAAACCCTGCGGCGGCTGGCCGAATCCGACCCGGAACGACTGGAGCAGCTGCGGCACCGGCTCACCGAGCGCCTGATCGCCAATGCTCCCGAGCGCTCGCAGCGCCGCCTGCGCGGCCTGCAGTTCCAGATCGAGGCCCGGCTGCGGCTCGCGCCAAATCCGGTCGCCGCCTGCATTGCCGTCTCCGGCATGATGCACGAGACACTCGAACACCTGCACCACGCACTGACCGACTGGCCGCGCCCGCAACCGGAACTGCGCAATGCCAAGGTGCTGTCATTTCGGCAGCCGGGGCTGCAGCCGCAAGCGGACAATCCAGCGTCTATTTAAAAGAGTTCCAGCCGCCACACCTGATAAGCCGGCTCCTCATACGGATGCGCGGCTTTCATCGCCGCTACCGCTGCCCGAATCAGCGCATCGTCGCAAACCATCTCGACCTTGTACTCCACCACTGTCTCAATGGCACCGACTTTTCCGATGAAGGGATCGGCACCTGCCAGCGCGCGAAACTGCCCCTGCCCCGCTACCTGCCAGCAACAGCTGTCGTAGTCGCCAATACGACCGGCACCGGCATCGAACAATGCCTGCTTGACCACATCGAGATGGCTCTCCGGCACATAGACACAGAGCTTGTACATCTCAGCCGGCCTCGCGCTCTTCGATACGCTGGCTCTCGTAAAAACGCTCGGCGAAGGCATCGAGTTCGCCCACCTCGATTGCCGCGCGAATATCCGCCATATGCTTCTGATAAAAGCGCAGGTTGTGAATGGTGTTGAGCTGCGCGCCGACCATCTCGCTGCAACGATCGAGATGGTGCAGATAGGCGCGGGTGAAATTGGCGCAGGTGTAGCAGTCGCAACTGGCATCGAGCGGCCGCGTGTCGTGGCGATGACGCGCATTGCGAATCTTGACCACGCCGGTGCTGGTGAACAGGTGGCCGTTGCGCGCATTGCGCGTCGGCATCACGCAATCGAACATATCGATGCCGCGCCGCACCGCCTCCAGCAAATCCTCGGGCTTGCCGACGCCCATCAGATAGCGCGGGCGATCGACCGGCATTTCCGGGCCGAGATGGTCGAGCACCTTCAGCATCTCTTCCTTCGGTTCGCCGACCGACAACCCACCGATCGCATAACCGTCGAAGCCGATGGCTGCCAGCCCGCTCAGCGATTCACTGCGCAACGCTTCATACATGCCGCCCTGCACGATGCCGAACAGCGCCGACGGCGAATCGTCGTGCGCCGCCTTGCTGCGCGCGGCCCAGCGCAACGACAGCTCCATCGACACCCTCGCCTCGTCCACCGTGGCCGGATAGGGCGTGCACTCGTCGAAGATCATGACGATGTCGGAACCGAGCTCGCGCTGCACGCGCATCGACGTTTCGGGATCGAGAAAGACCGGGCTGCCATCGACCGGTGATCTGAACGAAACCCCCTTCTCGCTGATCTTGCGCAACTCGCCCAGACTCCACACCTGAAAGCCGCCGGAGTCGGTCAGGATCGGGCCATTCCAGCCCATGAAGCGGTGCAGGCTACCGTGTTCCTGCACCACCTTCGTGCCCGGCCGCAACATCAGATGGAAGGTATTGCCGAGCACGATCTGCGCGCCGATCGCCTCGATGTCGCGCGGCAGAATTCCCTTCACCGTGCCGTAGGTGCCGACCGGCATGAAGGCCGGCGTCTCCACCACACCGCGCGGAAAACGCAGTCGGCCACGACGCGCCGCACCATCGTTTTTATCGAGCTCGAACTGCATGAAACACTGACGCATCAGACTCTCCATTAGGGCTATCCGCTAGAGCTGTCCGGCAGCGACGGACGGAAATACCAGCATGGCGTCGCCGTAGCTGAAAAAGCGATATTGCCGCGCCACCGCCTCGCGATAGGCGGCCAGCACAGGCTCGCGGCCGGCAAACGCGCTGACCAGCATGATCAGCGTCGACTCCGGCAAGTGAAAATTGGTGACCAGCAGATCGACGCTGCGAAAGCGATAACCCGGGTAGATGAAGATCGACGTATCGCCACTGAACGGCTGCAGCTCACCGCTGGCCGACGCGCTCTCCAGCGAACGCACGCTGGTCGTACCCACCGCAACGACACGACCGCCGCGCGCACGCGTTGCCCGCACCTGCTCCACCAGCGTCGCGCCCACTTCCAGCCACTCGCTGTGCATGCGATGTTCGCGAATATCGTCGACGCGCACCGGCCGAAACGTACCGGCGCCGACATGCAGCGTGACAAAGCCGGTGTCGACACCGAGATCGCGACACTGCTGCAGAAACGCCTCACTGAAGTGAAGGCCCGCCGTCGGCGCCGCCACCGCACCGTCGCGCGCCGCGTAGACCGTCTGGTAACGCTCGCGATCGGCGAGTTCATCGGCGCGATCGATATAGGGCGGCAATGGCATATGGCCGATCGCCTGCATGACCGCGATCGCCTCGCCATCGATGAACTCGATTTCGAACAGATCATCGCGACGTCCGCGTACGACAGCGCGGGCATCGCACCCCTCCGCCCCCGGCTCACGCGTCAGCAGCAGTTCGGCACCGGCCTTCGGTGATTTGCTGGCGCGCAGATGCGCCAGCACCGAGCGCGCATCGACCACCCGCTCCACCAGTATCTCGACACGACCGCCACTGGACTTGCGCCCGAACAGGCGCGCCGGCAACACGCGCGTGTTGTTGAACACCAGCAGATCGCCGGGGCGCAGATAGCCAGGCAGGTCGGAGAACTGACGATGCGCCGTCGCCCCATCCGCGCCCAGCACCAGCAATCGGCTCGCTGTGCGCTCGGCGGTCGGATAGCGGGCAATCAGCGCGTCCGGCAGGTCGAAATGGAAATCGGAAAGCTTCACGAAAAGGGAGCGACGGGAGATTGGGGGCGGCAAGGGTATCGAAAAAGCGGTTCCCGCTCCACCGACGGCGTTGACCGCCGTCGGTCGGTTGTTATAATCGCCGGCCTTTCGAGTGCCCCTCCCCGCCCGGGTGGCGAAATCGGTAGACGCAGCGGATTCAAAATCCGCCGTTGGTGACAACATGACGGTTCGAGTCCGTCCCCGGGCACCATGATTTCATGGTCGGCGATCAGGAGTACAAGCAGACCCTCGTCCCCAAGAGTCCCACCCTGGCGCCCATCCCCTTGAGTAAACGCCGCATGAAGCTCTTGATCGACAGCGCATGCATCGGAATCAGGCGATTGCTCGAACGGATCAAACCCAAGACGACCGCGGTAGCGTCGGAACAACGGGAAACCAGCGCCTGAACAACGGATATCGATGCGGCCCCCGGACGGCCATGCAAGCGGCTCACACGATATGAAGGCTTTTCCAATGGATCAGCGGCACCATGACAACCACCACCGAAGCGCGAACCACGTACCCTCCCCGCGGCCGGGCAACTCCCCATCCAAAGTCTCGATTCGCACCCTCGCACTTCATCCCGATCAAGTTGACGACCGGCTCATAGAGGCTTGGAGAGAGCTGGAAGAGAACGCCCTTCAGCCCAACGCCTTCCTATCGCCCAACTTCGTACTGCCCGCCAAGAAATACCTGCTGCCCGACGAATCGACGGAGATAATTCTGGTCGAACGAAAATCGCCCGCCGGCACTTCGCTCATCGGCGCAGGTGTCTTTTCCGCAAGACAACCGATACGTCTGATCCCATTCGTCCACCGGGATGCCTTTCGAAGCACGCACTCCTTTGCAACGGGGCTGCTGATAGACCGCCAATATTCCACCGAGGCCATCGAAGCCATTTTTTGCCACCTTTTGAAATGCTCTTGGGGGACACTCATAAAAATCGGATATCAAGAAATCCCTACAGAAAACGAGCAATTCTTCCTGATTCAGGAAATAGCCAAACACCACAACCTCTCTTGGCATGAATACGAGAGCTACCACAGAGCCACCCTTAACCCACAGGATGTTGGCCAACCATATATCGACAAGAAGTTGAAAGCCCTTCAGAAAGACATGAATCGATGCAAACGTCGACTCGAAGAAATAGATAAAACAACTTGGCGTTTCCTGGACGGAAACTCTGCGGAAAACCTGGAAAAAAGCATCCAAATTTTTTTGGATCTTGAGCACATGGGATGGAAGGGAGAAGCAAAGGGGTCGATGAAATCCTGCAAAAACCAAGAAGCCTTCTTTATAGAAATGGCAACATCCTTCCTCCAAGAAAAACGATGCTTCTTTACAGAAATTCTACTTGGAGAAAAAGTAATCGCATCAACATTCAACCTGATTTCAGGGAATTCCGGCTTCGCCTTTAAGATAGCCAGGGATCCCGCATACGCCAAAATGTCCGTAGGAATAATCAATGAACTAGAATTGGTTCGTCACGCACCAACGCTTATTGGATCCTTGCCACATATGGATAGCTGCACCACCAGGAACTCCTTCATGGAAAAAATATGGCCCAATAAAATGAGGATTTCTTCAGGATTTTTTATATCAAATACAGCAACCCCTCTTGTCAAATCGCTCTCTTACCTGAAAAAAAACAAGAACAATATCCGAAATTTTTTCGGGAGAATTGTCTCTCTGGTAACGCTGACAATAAGCGAATTCCACATGGCCGTCGGCCTGTATTCGGCAGAGGCGAACATCCTCATGATCTCTCTCTGATACCCGCGCGAACATGTCATGAGCAATCGTCATCCTGCAGTTAAAGTTCTGCTCAGCGCATTTAGCTGGGCGAATAAAATAAAACTGTCGCCGCGCAGGCTGAAACCACCCTATGGCCACCGCGCCAATCACTCCCGCCATGTCGCTGTCACGCTGACCCGACGAGCACCGACCAAACCCACCCGACGCCTCCTTGACACATCCCGCGCGCCCGCCGAAAACGTGCCCAAGTTACTGTCGCACATCTGATTTTTGGTATTGGGCGAGACGCGTACAAACGGGCCGGTTCCAGCCGGTCTGTGGCGGCATTCACAACCTCGGCAAATGCCGAAGCAGGGCTCGACGCCATTGCTATATTCGCTTCAACAACGCTGATCGCCGTCTCCTTCATCAGGAGTTCAGCCTGGCGACCCCGAGCGCGATGTTGATGAGGATCCAGCGATGGTCAAGCGGTGTCTGGTTGGAGCGCTTCTTCTGGTCGGCAGCGACTTGTGCCTGGCCGAGCTTGGAATCGGTGGCGAGCGAAAAATCGTTGCACTGGAGTCAATCGCCATCCTGCCGAGCAAACAGAACTCGCTTTCCTTGCAGCGAATGAGTTTCGGCGAACAGCGCGGCGAACAACAGGTCAATGATTTCGGCAGGGCCAGCAGCAACGTCTCTCTGCGCGAGAAAGCCGAGCAGTCATTCATTTGGGGCCTTGTCGGAAACGGCCTGGGTTTCAACAAACGGTTTTGATACACCCGCCTTCACTGGCACTTGTCACCACGGGCACTCTCCACGTTGTTGTTGTTTTGTTGACCGCCACATCATTGTCGAGATGATGCTGTCAAACCGCCGCAAGGCGGTTTTTTTATGCTCGTCACAGCGGCAACACCCTGGCACCGACGACGGTGCGCCGCGGCTGAAGCGCAGCCGCCGCCAGCCGACGACCACGCCCAGCGCGGACAGCGCGAAGCCGCCGAGCGAAAAGGCGATCACCGCCAGCCCAGCCAATCCCTCGTCGCGATCGAGCTGCGGAAAACCGACATACATCATCACCACACCGCTGACGAACCACGCCGCGAACAACAGGCATAGCGCGATGCCGAACCAGCGGTGCACGAGATAGAGCCAGCGTTTCCAGCGCAGTTTCGTCATGGCGAGCTATCTCTGCGCTAGAACCGATAGGCGAGGCCGAGTTCGGCGCTGCGCGGTTCGGCCAGACGCTGCATCAGACCACCGCCGGATGCCCACTCGGCGTACTCCTCGTCGGTCAGGTTGCGACCGCGCAACGTCAGCATTACCGCATCCCATCGATAGCCGACACTGGCATCGATCGTGGTGTAGCTATCCAGCCAGATGCCGTTGTTGTTGTTCGCCGGTCGCTCGCCGACATGGCGCACGCCGGTGGTGAATTGCCAGCTGCCAAGATCTTTGACGACAAACAGGCCCGCCACTGTCTTCGGCACATTCGGCGGCGTGTTGCCGGCGCGCGAGATGACACCACTGCCGAGATTCTCGTAGAAATCCTCGAACTCGGCTGTCCAGGTGCGGGCATAGTTGGCGTCAACATGCCAGCCGTCGCCGAGCGCGATCGACAACGCAACCTCCAGACCCTGCGAGACCTGCGCACCGATCTGCGAGTTGATGCGCACGCCGTTCACTACTTCCGAAGTCAGCAGGTCCTGTTTCTCGATGTCGAACAGCGCAACGGTCAGATCGACCCGCCCGTTCCACAGCGTCGCCTTGCCTCCGACTTCGTACTGAATGCCTTTCTGCAAACTGAATTCGTCCTGGCTTGCCGACAGGCTCACCAGCTGCGACACCGGCTGCGCGGCGCGACTGTAGCTGGCGTAGAGATTGAATTCGGGCGACACCGCATAAACCGCGCCGAAACGACCGGTCAGCGGGTAGTAGCTCTTGGTGAACGTGGGTGCGCCAGTGTAGGACTTGCGCTCCACATCGATCTCGTCGTAACGCAGGCCGCCGACCAGCTTCCAGGCGTCGGTCAGCTCGAACACGTCCTCGACATAGAGCGCGGTGGTCTCGGTGACGACCTTCAGGGTCTTTTCCGCCTCGACATCGGGACCGTAGCCATTGTCGAAGCCGAACAGCGGCACGCTGGCCGGTGTCGGTGAACCGGGATAGCTCTGACCGCTGTTGCGATCCTGGTCGTTGTTGTCGTACAGCACGCCAACCACCAGCTGGTTGCCACGACCAAACAGCTCGCCACTCCAGGTCAGATCGAGCCGGTTGCCGATCTGGATATCGTTGCGATAGATCAGAAAGAAGCTGGCGCGATCGACCAGCTGCGTGACCGGATTCCAGACCAGGCTCTCGGTATTGCGCCAGTCGAGCCACTGCGTCGCCAGATAGGTTTCGTTGCGCAGCCCCCAGTGATCGGCCAGCTCGGTTTCGACGATCATGCGCCAGAACGAGTTCTCCGATTCGGAGAAGTTGTCGCGATTGTTGTAGTTCAACTTGCGCGTGCCATCGACGATACGCGCATTGACCAGCGCATCGGTGGCGGAGTTCGCCTTGCGCACCGACTGCACGCCGCCCTGGTCGATCACGGCGTCGTAGACCAGCGGCGTGCCGTAGTAACTTTTCACGTCATCCTTCAGAAACGTGCCGGCGAAAGTGACGCGCGTGGTGTCGCTCGCCTCCCACAACAGGCTGCCGGCATAGCCCTGATAGTCGCTGTCGCTGCCATCGACATAACCGCCGCTGCTGTTCAGCGAGACATCGGCGCGATAACTGAGGCTGTCGATGGCGGTCGGTCCGCCGGCACCGATCCCGAGGCGATAACCGTCCCACGATCCGGCGCTGACATTGGCTTCGCCCTCGAAGGTTTTTCCCGGCAGCTTCGACACGTAGTTGACGGCACCGCCGACCGCGCCTTCGCCGTACAGCAGCGATGCGGGGCCTTTCAGCACCTCGATGCGCTCGAACAGGAAACTGTCGAGCGGTCGCGATGCCTGCGAGTTGGTGTTCTGGCGAATACCGTCGCGCATCACCGTGATGTCGTTGCCGGTGAAACCGCGCGTGGCGTAGTTCGGAATCGAGCCGACCGACGTGCCGCCGGTCATGCCCACCGCGCCCTGCAGCGCCTCCACTGCCGTGCGCGCGCCGCGCAACTGAATCATGGCCTGTGGCACCACCGACACGCTGGCCGGCAGATCGCGTGCCGGCAGATCGAGGCGCGAACCGGTGGCGACCACCTCATCCAGTGCCAGCGCATCGGTCGTGCGCTCTCCCCACACCAGCATATGTTCCAGCTGCGGCGTCCGGCTACGCGGCGTCTGCTGCGCCAGAACAGCTCGCGATACAGGTACTTCCTCTGCCAGCTGCCGCTCGGGCGCCAACTGCTCAGCCAACAACGGTTGCCATGCTATCGATGCAAAAATCAGGAACGCACTGCACACATACTTTCTGGCCATTTGCCAAAACCCCTGCAACTACCGACCGCGCCCACCCGGCGACAAATCGAAAAAAGGCAATGGCACGAACACCCATGCCACTCCATGTGGCCGGGTCGAGGCAGGGATTCGCAGGTCAGAAAATTTCGGCAACAGTCATGCAAACGCACGGCGATGGACATGGCTATCCATCTCGCCTGACGCTGCGAACACTTATCGAAAATCCAGCCGACGAACGAAACCACACCCCGGATTTCGCACCATCATTTCGTTCAGAAGGCCGGTCTTCTGGCTCGCCGTCATCCTCGACTGTCCCTTGCCTTCCCGTGTTTCCACAGTGGCGGTCGAACAGTCTCGTCAGGCTTACAGCAGCGGGGGCTGCGCCGGAGTGGCGGAGATGAAATCTCACGCGTCACCGGACTTCCCGTTTCACCCACCGACCGAGAAGTCGGCGGGCACCTTCTGAAACAGCGGCGAGTCTTGGGGATCGACACATCACTGTCAACCCCTCGGACGCGCCGAACTATTGGGTCACTGACTCACGCTCCATCGAATCGCACCGGTCCCTCCCATATCGCCAGCACGATACAACCACCCTCGCTGCTGACCTGATGCGCCGAGCCCGGTTCATTGATCAGCAGCGCACCCGCGCCATAGCTGGCCCTGTCATCGCGCTGATCGCCGCGCAGCACCAGCAGATATTCGAGACCGGTGTGGGTGTGGCTCGGCACCGATGCGCCGGGGGCATACCGCAGCAGCGCGCAGCAGACGCCGCGCCCATCGACACGGTGCAGCGGCACCATGTCGACACCGTCGCGAAACGGCTGCCACACCAGTTGCGGATCGTCTGGATCGAGGCGCAGCAGATCCCGCCACAGCAACAACTCCCTGTTCATGCTTCTCACTCCAGTGTCGACAGCAGTGCCGTCGAATTCGATACCGCACCGAACACGCCGCCCTGCATGTGAATCATGTGCAGCGCGGCGGCATGGTTCGACGGATCTGTAGCGGCACAGCAATCCGCCAGCAGCACGCATTCGTAACCGCGATCGTTGCCCTCGCGCATGGTCGTGTGCACGCAGACGTCGGTGGTGATGCCGGTCAGGATCAGGTTGCGGATGCCCTGCGTGCGCAGGATCAGATCAAGGTCAGTGGCACAGAACGAGCCCTTGCCGGGCTTGTCGATGATTACTTCACCCGATAGCGGCGCCAACTCCGGAATAATCTCCCAGCCCGGTTCGCCGCGTACCAGAATGCGACCACAGGGACCGGCATCGCCGATGCCGGCACCGATCTGACGCGAGCGCCAGCGCTTGTTGGGCGGCAGGTCGGCCAGATCGGGGCGATGACCCTCGCGCGTGTGGATGATGAAAAATCCGAGTTCGCGCAGCCGCGCCAGCACGCGACCGATCGGCTCGATCGGCGCGCGTGTCAGCGCGATGTCATAACCCATGCTGTCGACGTAACCACCCTCGCCGCAGAAATCGGTCTGCATGTCGATGATCAGCAGCGCCGTGTTGTGCGGCTGCAGGTTGCCGTCGTAAGGCCACGCATACGGCGTGCTGTCGAGATAGTGAGTCGGCACCGTTACATCACTCATCATCGTTACCTTGCCCTTCGTTTTAAGCTCAAGCGGCCGCTTCGGATTCGCCGTGCACCGGCAACGGCGCCAGGCTGTCGACGTTGACGAATCTGGCGCATCCCGCCAGCGTCGCCGCCACCAACAGATAGGCGAGCGCCACCATCGGCGATTCGGCAATACCCACTTGCTCGCCGTGCATGAAACCGAAGAAGGTCAATGCGGCACCGGCCAGTGCGAAAGCCGCCGCGCGCCACAACTGTCGCTCGATCACGAAGGCAGCAATGGCACCGAGCACCAGTCCACCGAGAATCGCGCCGCCGCCGAGCACCGCCAGCCCTTCATACAGCACGCCGGTCTGGCCGAGCTTGTCCAGCCCCACCGCCACCGCATTGGTGCCGGCAGCACCGAGCGCATTGTCGATCTGCAGCTTGCCCCACGCCGCGAGGTGCGGCATCAGCGCCAGGATGATCGCCGGCGCATGACTTTTCGGTGTTTCCTGAAACGCCTGCGCGCCGATCAGCATGCCGATGTAGAGCAGGATCGGTGAGATCGCCACCACCGGGATCAGTGCGCTCATCAGCGCCAGCACACCGAACCAGGAGAGCAGCAGCACGATCACGCCGGTCGCCGCCGAATAGCCAATGCGCCCACCCATCGCCTTCCAGCCCGGATGACCGATGTAGACCGCGTTGATGAACGGGTTGCCCATCAAACAGCCGATCAGGCTGACAGCGCCATCGGCCGTGAGCACGCGCGTGGTGGGAAAACTGTCGCCGGCAACCGATGCGCTCTCGACGTTGTCCATCGCCTCGACCAGATCGTAAATGCCGAACGGAATCGCGGTAACCAGTATCACGCCGAGAAATTCAAAGCCGGAGAAGACATGGCCAACGGCAGGCAGCGGCAGCGAGAAGCCGAAGCTGGTCACCGCCTGCGCCACCTTGTCGAGGCTCATGCCGCCGATGCCGAAACCGAGCGCGGTGCTGCCCCACGCGATCAACGTGCCGACCGCGATGGCGACCAGTCCGGCCGGAACACCCTTGAAGTAGCGCACACCGCCAAACCAGCTCAGCAGGATGATGGCGAAGCAGACGATGCCGATCACCGGCGTCATGTACATCTCCAGTGCCGGACGCAGCGAGATGAACGCCACCGACACCCCGGCCAGCGTGCCGAGCAGCGCCGCGCGCGGTGTGATCCTGCGAATCATCGGCGCGATGAAAGCGCCGATCATCAGCACGAAGCTCTGGATGAAGACCCAGGTCAGCCCCGCTTCCCAGCCGCGAATCGGATCGCCGGTGGCGAGCGAAATCGGCAGCATGATGACGAAGGTGACGACGAACATATGCGGCACGCTGACACCGGAGGGCAGCGCACAGACATCGCTGCGCCCGGTCTTCTGCGCCAGCCGGTAAGCGAGCCACGCGTAGTAGACCGTGCTCAGGAACAACATCAGACCAGTCGCCGGCAGGATGCGCCCGAACACGATCTCCTCGGGCATCTTCACCACATAGAGCAGCAGCCCGGACAACACCAGAAAATTGACGAGAATGTTGGTACCGAACCCAAACAACGCATTCCAGTCGCCCTGCGTCCACAGCCGTGGCCTGAAAATTTCCGAACTTGCCATGACCCAATCCCCCAAGGAAAAATCGATTCCGGTTTCAACAGCACGATTCAGGTTTCGACAGAACTTAGAAAACTTTCCGAACTCGATACCCAGCCGAATATCCCGCCCTGCGCTGAAACCATCTGCAACGCGACGCGATGAAAACCGGGAAAGTAGGAGGCGCAGCAGTCGCCGAGCACGACACAGCGATAGCCGCGGTCGTTGGCCTCGCGCACCGTCGTGTGCACGCACACTTCGGTGGTGACACCGCAGACCAGCAGGTTGTCGATGCGCCGGTTGATCAGCAGCAGTTCGAGATCGGTGCCGTAGAACGAACCCTTGCCCGGCTTGTCGACCACCGGCTCATCGGCCAGCGGATAGAGTTCGGGGATGATGTCGTGACCCGGTTCACCGCGAACCAGGATGCGGCCCATCGGGCCGTAGTCGCCGATACGCTTGCTCGGTGCGCCGCGCTTGAGCTTGGCCGGCGGTGCGTCGCTGAGATCCGCGCGATGTCCCTCGCGGGTATGGATCACCGTCATTTTCAGCGCGCGCGCCGCCGCCAGTACCTGCGCGCACGGCCCGATCGCACTGCGCAACAGCGATACATCGTTGCCGAGTGTTTCGCCAAAGCCGCCGGGCTGCAGAAAATCGCGCTGCATGTCGATGATCAGCAGCGCGGTGCGCGTCAGATCAAGCTCGATGGCAGCCGGTTCCGCAGTCAGTTGGATCGAAGCCATGCGCCCTCCTCCCCTCTCAATATCGCCGCTGTTACCAGATCCACTTCACCATCAGCTGCGCCACGTCTTCGTCGACGCCATCGATGCCGAACTTGTTGCGCCAGATCTGATACTCGACACCGGCCTGCAACGCGCCCGGCGCACCGATGAACTTGCCGACATCGACCAGCAGGCGCGGTGCCGTCAGCAGGTTGTCCTCGGCCGGATCGTTGCCGTAGGCGTAGTCGAGAAAGCCTTCGAACATGAAGTCGACCGGACCGAGCGCAAATGGCGCCTGCCACGCCAGCGTTATCTGCTCGCCGAGATCGGTGTTGGCGGTAACCTCGTTGCGCACATACCAGTTGACCTGGAAAAAGTTGAAGCCGGGCAGCTTCAGATCCACGGCCAGACCGTACAGATAGTTGTGAAAGCCATCGCCGGCATCACCGATCTCCGCCGTCGTCGTGATCAGAAAATCCTGGATGATCCCCATCGACAGATCGTGACCGCTGATCTTGCTGAAGCTCAGTCGCGGCGAGATCTCGCCGTAGAATTCGGTGCCAGTGTTGTCGCCCTGCCGATCCGGGTTGGTGATATCGACGAAGAAGAAGTTGTCGCCATATTTCCAGCCATTGGCATGTTCCAGCGTCACGATCGAGCGCGTGTCATCACCCAATTCATAGTTCGTGCCATGCAGGTACTGAATATTGGTCGAACTCCACTGCGCACTGCCGGCCTGCACCGTCATTGGCATTGCCGCCATCAACGCCACCCCGAACACCTGTACTGCCCTGCCGCACTGCCACCACGGCAGTAATGCCATCTGCTTTTCCATCGCCACCCCCAATCCGGCCTGTCACCGTTATTCGATGTCGATGCGAAGCCCTCACGACTAACGACGCCTCGCTTCGACAACCCCATGCGAACACCACTTTGTATCTGTCGTTGTATACAACGATGGACATAAAGCATCATCCATGCCGAATCAAAAGCGGCCGGATGGCTCCGTTAAAAAACAACAGGTTGAAATAGACGACCGATGGAAAACCGATCGGTAATAAATGGGGCGGATGCAATGGCGCCCGCAAACGATGCAACACGCACCACAACCGTGATTGGCTTTACACGACCGAGGGGCTGCACTAACGTGCCAAGGCAAACTCAGACGCGGCTATCGCTGGAGCCACCGCATTGCAGAAGAGCCAGTTTTCCTCGCAGAAGATTTACGAACAGCTGCGCCGCAAGATTCTCGAATTCGAACTCTATCCGGGCACTCGTGTCACCGAATCGGAGCTCGCCACCGAGTTCAATGTCAGTCGCACACCGGTGCGCGCGGCACTGCAGCGACTGGAGGTGGAGGGCCACATCACGATCCTGCCGAAGCAGGGCTGTTTCGTGCGCCCGGTCGATATCGAGCGGATCACGCAGTTTTACGACGTGCGTGTCTGCCTCGAAGCCGAAGCGATCGAGCGGGCCTGCACACAGATGAATCGCGACGAGCTGGATGCGCTGACCGAGCTGTGGAACCCGGCGCGCGTCAAGAAGAGCGTCAACATGGATGAGATCAAGACGCTGGAGGAGGCATTTCACATCGGCATCGCGGTCGGCAGCGGCAATCCAGTGCTGGCCGACTACCTGCGCGACATCAACCACCACATCCGCATTCTGCGGCGGCTAGGTTTTCCCGATCGCAAGGCGGTGCTGGAAACCTATGAAGAGCACTACGAACTCTGCCTGCTGATCAAGGAGGGCAATGTGCGGCGCGCGCGCAAGGCGATGACCGACCACATTCGCAAAAGCCAGTCCATAGCACGCAGTGTCACGCTGACCCAGTTGCAGCAGGCGGTACGGCGTGGCATCCACGGCACCAGCTGACAACTGCCGGCATCAGGCAATGCCGACAGCCTTGCGCACCTGTGCCAGCCGCTTCGATGCCTCGGCGCGCGCTTTTTCGGCTCCCTTGCGCAGCTCGGCATCGATATGGTCCGGGTTGGCCAGCAGTTCGTTGTAGCGCTCGCGCGCTTCGCGAACTTCTTCATTGATCAACCCGAACAACTCCTTCTTCGCCTGTCCCCAGCCGATGCCGGCGGCGAACTGCTCGCGCATGTAGGCGGTCTGCTCCGGCGTCGCGAATGCGCGCCACACCTGGAACACCGTCGAGCTGTCGGGATCTTTCGGCTCGCCCGGCTCCTGCAGGTTGGTGACGATCTTGTTGATCTGCTTCTGCAGCTGCTTTTCCGGCAGGAACAGCGGAATGGTGTTGCCGTAGCTCTTGCTCATCTTGCGGCCATCGAGACCCTGCAGCACGGCGACGTTGTCGTCGATCATCGCCTCCGGCAGCACAAAGATGTCGCCGTAGATGAAGTTGAAACGCTGCGCGATGTCGCGCGCCATTTCGATGTGCTGGATCTGGTCGCGACCGACCGGAATCCTTGCGCCGTTGAACATCAGGATGTCGGCGGCCATCAGGATCGGGTAGCTGAACAGCCCCATCGTGATGCCGAAGTCGGGGTCCTCCTGTGCGTCGATGTTCTTCTGCACCGCGTCCTTATAGGCGTGCGCGCGGTTCATCAGGCCTTTGGCCGCCACGCAAGTGAGCACCCAGCTCAGTTCGAGAATTTCCGGCACGTCGGACTGGCGGTAGAACGTCGCGCGCTCGGTATCGAGCCCGAGCGCCAGCCAGGTGGCGGCGATCTCGCGCGCCGACTGGCGCACCAGTGCCGGGTCCTGGCACTTGATCAGCGCGTGGTAGTCGGCGAGGAAATAGAACGCGTTGGCATCGGGCGCACGGCTCGCCTCGATCGCCGGGCGAATGGCGCCGACGTAGTTGCCGAGGTGCGGCGTGCCGGTGGTGGTGATGCCGGTGAGAACGCGGGGCTGCTGGGTCATGGCGAACGAAAACCTTTTGGCGAAACGGAGAGAGCGTCGGGCGAACCGCGCCTCAGGAAAAGCGGAAGAAACGGCTCAGCACGCGGAACAGGTACCAGCAGTCGCGGCTGCCGGCCACCTCGCGGATCGAGTGCATCGCCCACTGCGGCACGCCGACATCGACGGTGCGCACGCCGAGTTCGGTGGCGGCGATCGGGCCGATGGTCGAGCCGCAGGCCATGTCGCTGCGCACGACGAAGCTCTGCACCGGCACCTGTTCGAGCTGGCACAGATGGCGGAACAGCGCCGCCGTCTCCGAGCTGGTGGCGTAGCGCTGGTTGGCGTTGACCTTGATGACCGGGCCGGCGTTCAGCAGCGGGCCGTGGTTGCCGTCATGACGATCGGCGTAGTTCGGGTGGATGCCGTGGGCGTTGTCGCACGAGATCATCAGCGAGCGGTCGAGCATGCGCACGTAGTTCTCGTGCGCAGAACCTTCGCGGCTGCCGGCAATGCGCTGCAGCACGGACTGCATCAACGTGCCCTGCGCACCGGCGATCGAACTGGAGCCCACTTCTTCATGGTCGGTCAGCACGGCGGCGCGCGCATGCGTGTCGTCTGCCGCCAGCAGCGCTTCGATGCCGACGAAGCAGGAGAGCAGGTTGTCGAGCCGGGCGCCGGCGATGAACTCACCATCGATGCCAATCTGCGCCGCCGGCTGCGTGTCGTAGCAGCAGATCTCGTAGTCGAGCAGCTCGCGCAGGTCGATACCGGGCTGCTGTTCGCGCAGCCGCGCCATCAACATCGCGCGGAAACTCTGCTGGCTGTCGGGGGCGGCGCACATCAGCACCGGCGGCAGATGGTTTTGCGCGTTGATCGAGCGCGCCTCGTTGACGCCGCGATCGAGGTGGATGGCGAGACTGGGGATCACCGCCACCGGCCGCTCGAAATCGAGCAGATGGCTGACCAGCTTGCCGTCGCCGTCGAGCCCGGTGACACGACCGGCCAGCGACAGGTCGCGGTCGAACCATGGGTTCTGCAGCACGCCGCCATAGACTTCGACACCGAGCTGGAAATAGCCATTGCGCAGCAGTTCGGGCTGCGGCTTCACCTTCAGGCAGGGGCTGTCGGTGTGGGCACCCATCAGGTGGATGCCCTGCTCGACCGGATCGCCAGCGCCCAGCGCGAAAGCAAACAGCGAGGAGCCGTTGCGAATGACGTAGTGACGGCCACCGGGCTGCAGCTGCCAGCGCGCGCCCTCCTCCAGCGCCGTGAAGCCGGCCGCATCGAGCCGCTCGGTCAGCACGCGCACGGCGTGGTACGGGGTCGGCGCACGGCGCAGGAACTGCAGGAACCGGTCGAGAAACTGCTGCTGTTCGCTCATGGTGCTACCCGTTGTGGTGCAGGCTGATGTCGCGCAGGCGTCCGTACCGGCTGGAACAGCCCGGTGGCGCCGACAGCGCGGGGAGAAGATTGGGGGTGTGACGAAGAGAGCACAATGACCCGCTGCATCACTCAGACGAAGATATCGACGCCAGCCAGTTCGACGCCGTAGCGCTCACTGAGCGAGGGGCCATTGCTGAGGTAGCTCTGCAGCGCACCGCGCACCTGCGGCGCAAAGCCGGCCAGCTGCTCCGCCGAGGCGGCCGCCGCGCCGCGCGCGATACGGGTCACCTCGCGCGGACGGCTCTCGCGCTCGCCACCATCCGCAATGGCAGCCGGCGCCTCGACCGCACGGTCGCGACGGGACTCCGGGCTAGGGAGGTAGCTGTAATTGCTGAGAGAGTTACTGCGGATCTGCACGGCGGCTGGAGTCCGGGTCCGGGTTCAGGAACGCGGCGAGTATAGCACCGGACGCCCCGATGCCCGCCCCCCGTATGGCCCGCGCCCAGCCGATCAGGCGTTGTACCAGTTGACCAGGCCGCTGTAGTCGGTGGCCAGAATCAGCACCCCGAAGGCGATCCGGTACCAGGCAAAACCATTGAGCGTATGGCTGGTGACGAACCGCAGCAGCCAGCGCATGCACAGGAAGGCACTGATGAAAGCGCCGACGAAGCCGACGGTAAAGTGCGGCAGATCGGCCATGGAAAGCAGATGCCCCTGTTTATAGAGGTCATAGACACTGGCGCCGATCAGCGTCGGAATACCGACGAAGAACGAGTATTCGGTAGCGGTGCGGCGCGACAGCCCGAGCACCATGCCGCCGATAATCGACGCACCGGCGCGCGAGGTACCGGGGATCAGCGCCAGCGCCTGAATCAACCCGACCGCCAATGCATGGCGCCAGCTCATCCCCTCGACCTCCTGCACCATCGCGGCCTCGGCGCGCCGAGCGTAGCGCTGCTCGGCCCACAGGATCAGGACGCCGCCGATGATGAAGGCCGCCGCCACCACCACGGGGGCAAACAGGTACTGCTTGATCTGGCCGTGGAACAGCACCCCGAGCACCGCCAGCGGCAGGAAGCCGATGACGACATTGAGCGCGAACCGCTGCGCCACCGGGTCGCGCGGCAGGCCGAGCGCGACCAGCGCCAGGCGGCGACGATATTCCCAGCAGACGGCGAGGATGGCGCCACTCTGGATGACGACATCGAACAGCTTGGCCTTCTCGTCATGGAAATCGATCAGCGCGCCGGTCAGGATCAGGTGGCCGGTACTGGAGATCGGCAGGAATTCGGTGACCCCCTCGACGATCGACATCACCAGCGCTTTCAGCAACAGCACAATATCCATTCGCTCTCTCACCTCTGTCCTTCGGTATTGACCACAGCGCGACCGGCAGACAAGTCGCTCTTATGCCTGACCCTGCGGCCACGCCACATCGTCGCGCAGATAGACCGGCACGGCCTCTTCGGCGGAGACCGTCGCGCCCTGCTCCCACAGCGGCAGCGCCAGCCGCAGCAGCGCGCCGGCATGCGGCAGCAAGGTCGCGTCGACAAGGCGTGCACCGGCGGGCAGGCGATCGACATAACACCAGCCGGTGCCGACGCCGATCCAGGCCACACCCACCGCCGGCAGTTCGACCTGCTCCGGCGGAGACACCCGCTCCGCGCTGACGGCGACCACGCGCCGCTCTACATCAAGTTCAAACCAGCCCCAGTAGACCTCGCCCATGCGGGCATCGATCGCCGCAAGAATACGGTCACCGGGCGCAACAACATCGCCGACCGCGCTCTGTGCCAGCGTCGCCAGCGTCGATACCGGAATCAGCGGCAACCCGGTGGCAAAGGCCAGCCCCTGCACGATCCCGAGACCGATGCGCACGCCGGTGAACGAGCCGGGACCGCGCCCGAACGCGATCGCATCGAGGTCGCGCAGCCCGACGCCGGCATCGTCCAGCAACGCATCGATCATCGGCAGCAGTTGCTGCATGTGCTCTCGCGGACCGTAAATGTGGCTCTCGACGATGCGACCACTGTTGCCAAGGGCAGCGGTGCAGGCTTCGGTGGCGGTATCGACGGCGAGCAGGCGGGGCATGAATACGGCTGACTGGCGGGAAAGTCGGCATGGTAGCGACGCCAGCAGAGCGGAGCAAACGCTACAATCGTGCCGGCTCACACCGATTGCCGCGCATCGACCACACCGTCATGACCGAGAAAGAATCACCGCGACCCGCCATCACCGCCGTCATTCTCGCCGGCGGCAGCGGCAGCCGTCTTGGCGGTGTAGACAAGGCCTTGCTGAACTGGCGCGGACAGAGCTTCATCAAGCGGATTGTCGAACGGGTTGCACCGCAGGTGAGCAATGTGCTGATCAACAGCAACCGCACCACCCGCTACCCCGGTATCGATCTGCCCGTCATTGCCGACCCGTGGCCGGAGCAGCGCGGACCGCTGGCAGGCCTGCTGGCCGGACTCGATGCAGCCAGCGACGCATGGGTGCTGTTTCTGCCGTGCGACTGCCCGCAGCCAGCCGCCGATCTGGCGCAACGACTGTGGGCCGCCGTCGATAGCGACATCGATAACGACACGGACATCGCCTATGCCGGCGTCGGCGCCGACAGCCACTATCTGTTCTGCCTCGTGCGCCGCTCGCTGCGCGACGATCTGCGCAGCTATCTGCTGCAGGGCGGCAGCGCCGTGTACCGCTGGATGGCAACGCAACGCAGTCGTCGTGTGGCGTTCGACGATGAAGCCGAGGCCTTTCTGAACATCAATTCCGCTGCCGAACTGGATGCCCTGCGCAACCGCCGCTGACCCGATCGACACCAAAGAAACCTCTGAAAAATTCCTCCTGACTTTTTCATCTGACGCCAAGTCAGGCACAGGTCCTGACTTGGCTCACGCTGAATCAAACACTTGTGTGTTTGATTCGCGGGCCGGCCGTCCCTGGCCGGCGGGAAGCTCTGACTTCTTCAAAGCTTCCCAAACCAAATAAAAACACCCAATGAAAAAGGCCGCCGGCAATCAATGCCGGCGGCCTTTTCTGCTTCTGCGCGCTGCAGCTATCGCAGCGCTATTCGCCGATCAACGCTTGCGCGCGACGGCTTTTTTACGCGGTGCGGCCTTGCGCGCAACGGGTACCTTGCGTGTCGTTACCGCTTTACGCCTGGCGCTCACCTTGACCGCGGTAGCCTTGCGTACGGCAACGGCTTTACGTCGCGCCGGTTTGCGTTTCGGCGCCGCACCCACTGCCGCCTTGACGGCACGCACCACGCTCCGCGCTTTTCTGGCGGCGCGCTTCTCCGCCGCTTTCAGCTTCGCAGCCACCTTGCGCTCGGCTGCCAGCACTTTCGCTGCCGCTCGCTTCTGCACAGCTTTCAGCTTGGCGACCTTCTTCTTGACTTCGACCTTGGCCTTGGCGCGCAGCTTGCGCTCGGCGGATTTCAGCTTGCGAGCATCGGCCGCGCTGCGCTTCTTGTTCCACTTCGCCTTGAACTTGTCCAGCGCGGCAGCGAGATCACCC
The DNA here is from genome assembly GCA_964638025.1 of uncultured Verrucomicrobiaceae bacterium. Lineage (GTDB taxonomy): Bacteria > Pseudomonadota > Gammaproteobacteria > Pseudomonadales > CAMLJR01 > CAMLJR01. The sequence goes on along the minus strand of CAZWXW010000040.1, from coordinate 4,422 downwards.
TCCGCCTTCTTGCCCAGTGCGGAGACATGCGACTGCAGCGCACTCTTCAGCGCAACCGCGTCACCCTTCAGCACGGATTCGGCTTTCGCCACCGACAGCTTCAACCTGGTCTCGGCAAGCTGTGCACGCAGCTTGCTGACCTTCGCCAGCGATTTTGCCGTGGCGGCTACCGCGCGTTTGACCGCATTCTTGTCGGATGCCTTGCCACTCTTCGCCGCGCGGCTGCGTGCGGCCTGTGCCTCTTTGCGCTTCGCCGCTACCACGGAGCGCTCACCGGCGAGTGCCTGTTGCAGTTTCTCCAGCGCCAGCTCCTGCCGAGTGATAGCCGCCGACGACACGACGGATACCTTCGCTGCCGGTTTCGCTTTCGCGACTTTCGCCTTTGCTTTCACAACTTGGGGCGCCCTGCGCTTCACTGCCCGTTTCACTTTCGGTTTTGTAGCGACTTTCGATTTTGCCGTGACCCTGCTTTTCGCAGTCACTTTTCCAGCGGTGCTTTTACGCTTTGCAGCAGCTTTCACCACGGTTGCTCTCGCCATTTTCTTTTCTCCTGATCGAGGCTTGAACGAAACCACGCGGAAACCGTAGCACAGAAAATGTACAGCAACCACGAAATTGGGACAGAAACAGAATTTGCGACAGTGCTCACTGCATGCGCGGCATGAACTGATCGATCAGAGCGGCGAGTAACTCGATATGCGAAACGTCACTGTTGAGGCAGGGAATGTAGCGATAGTCACCGCCGCCAGCGCCAACAAAAATATCGCGATTCTCCACCGCGATCTCTTCCAGCGTCTCCAGGCAATCGGCGGAAAAAGCCGGGCAGATGACATCCACCGACGCCAGTTTTTCACGTCCCCACTGCGCCAGCGTGGTGCTGGTATACGGCTGCAACCACTCGGCGCGACCGAGGCGCGACTGAAAGCTGACCTGCCACTGCTCGCGCGACAACTGCAGCCGCGCCGCCAGTGCCGCTGCCGTATCGAGACACTCGCGCTCGTAGGGATCGCCGCGCTCGACGTTGCGGCGCGGAATGCCGTGGAACGACAACAGCAGCCGCTGCGCGCGCCCTTCGCGTTGCCAGAAGGTTTCGACCGAGCGCGCCAGCGCCTCTATATAAAGAGGGTGATGGCAGTAGTGCTTCACCAGGTTGATCGAGGGGATATCGCGGCTGGCCTGCAGCAGATTCGCCATCTGGTCGCAGATCGCGCCAGTCGTCGTCGCCGAATACTGCGGGTAGAGCGGCAGCACCAGCGTGTGCTGAACACCGTCGTCACGCAGTTGTTCGATCACATCGGCAAGCCTCGGCTCGCCATAGGTCATCGCGTAGCGCACCACCGGCGCGGTGTCGCCATCGCGACGAGCGAGGAAATCCCGCAGTGCCTCCACCTGCTGCTGCGTGATCAGCCGCAGCGGCGAATCGCCGTAGTGGTCCCACAGCATTTGATAGCCGCGCGCGACCCGACGCGGGCGCAACATCAGAATCGGGCCGTACAGAATCGGATACCAGAGGGCGCGCGGCAGATCGACGACGCGCGGATCGCTGAGAAATTCGCGCAGGTAGCAACGCACCGCCGCCGGCGTCGGCGCCGTTGGCGTCCCCAGATTCATCAGCACCACGGCGCGCCGCATCGCGCATCTCCTTTCGCCAGCAAGCCATTGCAGTCAGACGACGCGCCGCAGCGTCAGCTCCGGCATCGTCAAAATTCGGGGCATTGTAGTTGCTGCCCCCGACCAGCGCAGAAGCAGCAACAAACGCAGAAACAAAAAGGCCCCGCTATGCGAGGCCTTCAGGCGCGCGTGGTCGGCGCGTGCGCGACTCAGTTTTCGAGCGAGGCGAAGATGCGATCGCGAACGGCATCGACAGCACCGGTGCCTTCGATGCGGTGATAGGTCGGTGCGGCGGCGCCCTGCATCGACGAGTAGTAGTTCACCAGTGGCTTGGTCTGATCGTGATAGACCTGCAGGCGCTTGCGCACCGTCTCTTCCTTGTCATCGGCGCGCTGGATCAGCGGCTCGCCGGTGGCGTCATCGAGGCCATCGCGCTTCGGCGGATTGTTGACGATGTGATAGACCCGCCCGGACGACTCATGCATGCGGCGACCGCTCATGCGACCGACGATCTCTTCATCCTCGACCACGATCTCGACAACGTGGTCGATCGGCACGCCGGCACTGGTCAGCGCCTCGGCCTGCGGAATCGTGCGCGGGAAACCGTCGAACAGGAAACCCTTGGCACAATCGGGCTGGGTAATGCGCTCCTTGACCAGACCGATAATGATGTCGTCCGACACCAGCGCGCCGGACTCCATCACCGCCTTCGCCTTCAGGCCCAGTTCCGTGCCGGCCTTGACGGCGGCACGCAGCATGTCACCAGTGGAAATCTGCGGGATAGCGTAGCGCTGCATGATGTATTGAGCCTGAGTACCCTTACCAGCGCCGGGCGGTCCCAACAGAATGATTCGCATAGAGAAATGCTCCAACGATGACTTGACGACCCCGCCTCTCCGCCCTGATTGGCCCAGGTCCGGCACGGGTCGCCGAGGGCGCCCGCAACAGAAAGCGGCCAACCTTACACAGGTCATTTCCGCAGCACAAGTACGGCCATCCGCCACCCAAAGTCGAGACTTCGGTCACGCCGGCCGCAGTGTTCAGGCGAAATTCATCTGTCACTGACGAAACTTTGCGCAGGATCGTGAAGCGTATCCACTGTCACCGATCTATAGTTGAAAGCGTCTTGTTGAGATGAGAGGAGTACAGCGACATGAACGTGCGCGACCTGCTTTCCATCTGGGATAAAACAGCTGGAGGCGAACTGACCGTAGAGCAATTCGCGGTGCATCTGCCGGTTGAAGATGCGGCGCGCCTGCGGGCACTGGTGGAAATGTATCCGCGCCGCACCCCCGAGGAGATCATCACCGATCTGCTGTCTGCCGCCCTGAACGAGGTGGAGGCGTCCCTGCCCTATATTCGCGGCAGTGCTGTCGTCGCCACGGATGAAGAGGGTGACCCGATTTATGAAGATGTCGGCCCAACGCCGCGCTTTCTGGCGCTGACCCGCAAACACCTGGAGCGCTATCGCGTCACCGGCAACGGCCGGCACTGACCCGCATCGTTATTTAGCTACAGCACCCGGCCATCGCATCGCACCCGCAACACGGCCGGGTGTCGATCAACAAGAGCTGTCGGCCCCTTTTTCCACCTGTTTCGCCTCAACCCACAACGCTTCCATCTCGGCCAGCGTCGACTGCTGCAGCGTGCGTCCACCTGCCGCGAGTGCGGATTCGATGTGGCGGAAACGGCGTTCGAACTTGCGATTGGCGGCACGCAGCGCCAGCTCCGGATCGACATCGAGATGGCGCGCCAGGTTGACGCAGACAAACAGCAGGTCGCCGATCTCGTCGGCAATCGCCGCGGCGTCGCCACTGGCGATCGCCTCCTCCACTTCGCCGCGCTCCTCGTCGAGCTTTTCCAGCACCTGCTGCCATTGCGGCCAATCGAAGCCGACGCGCGACGCGCGCTTCTGCAACTTGGCGGCGCGTGACAGCGCCGGCAGGGCCAGCGGTACGTCGTCGAGCACGCCGTGCTGCTGCTTGGCGCTGCGCTCGTCCTGTTTGACCCGCTCCCAGGTGATGCCGACATCGGCGACCGTGGATTCGGTGCGCCCCTCGCTGAGATCGCCGGCGGGAAACACATGCGGGTGGCGACGCAGCAGCTTCGCCACCAGGTTGTGGACCAGCTCGTCGAAACTGAACAGCTGCTGCTCGCCGCCGAGCTGCGCGTAGAAGATCACCTGAAACAGCACATCGCCGAGTTCTTCGCGAATCTGCGCGTGATCGCCGCGCTCGATCGCATCGACCAGCTCGTAGCACTCCTCCAGCGTGTGCGGGGCAATCGTCGCGAAACTCTGTTGCAGATCCCACGGACAACCGCGCGCGGGATCGCGCAGCCGCGCCATCACCGTGAGCAGATCCGCGATGCCGTAACGGGTTTCACTGTTCATGATGCGTCTCTATTCACGCTGCATCTCAATGGTCACGACGCTCTCCGCTCTCATCGCGGGTACGCGCCGACTCGACATCGCGCGCACGCGCTTTGTCGCCTTCGCGCACGCGCGTCGCCGAGATCACATTGGGCAGGTTGTTGACCCGCATCAGCAGCTGCGCCAGCGCATCGAGGTCGGTGACCTCGATGGTGAAGTGCATGGCGGCCGTGTGGTTGGCGACATCGGAGCGGGTATTCATCGCCAGCACGTTGACGTGTTCAGCCGCCATCATCTGTGTGATATCGCGCAACAGGCCCTGGCGATCGTAGGCGAGGATCGCCACCTCGACCGGATAGGTGCTGCGCTCCGCCTCGCCCCAGCCGACCTGGATGATCCGCTCCGGCTCGGCGTACTGCAGCTGCAGCAGCTTCTGGCAA
>CAZWXW010000039.1:0-28982 GCA_964638025.1 uncultured Verrucomicrobiaceae bacterium | reverse complement strand
GAGCGAAGCGAATGCTTTGGGTCCATGGATGTCGCCGACGAGCCCCCAGGGATGGATTCATCGGGGGGGCGCCTAGCCCGAGTCACGGAGTGAGTTACCACCCTGGTGCCGGCACAAACTGAGATTGCTGAAAGAGACGACCATGGCCAAAGACAAAGAAAAGGTAATCGACGAAGTCTGGACCGAGGCGCGCATCGCCGAGTTCCTCGACGCCAAACCCGCTGCCGGCATCGATGCCGACTTCCACGCGCTGCTGAAGGCCTATCAGGCGATGCGCCCCGAGGATTTCGAGATTTTCGCCGAGCTGTTCAAGAGTCAGGGCCGCAACATCAATGCGCTCGACCCGAGCGGACGCACGCTGCTCTCCTACGCCCGCGAACACCGCAACTCGGAAGAGTTCGTCCGCATCCTCGAACAGAACGGCGCGCGGTAACGCCGACCACGCGCCCTTTCGGTCATGACCGCCGCGGTCGACCCTGGCGAAGGCAACGCTGGTAAGCTGGCCGGTGGCCAAACCACCGAACAGCGACGCCCATTGTGAAACTGCCAACCAAAGCCGACATTCGCCGCGAGCTGGAGACGCAGGTCGACGCCTTCCTGCGCGAAGGCGGTGCGGTGCAGGAAGTTCAGCGCGGTGTCAGCGGACGCGATAGCGCCGAGGGGCCGCTGAAGGCACCGCCGCTGGCCGAGGGCGAGACGCCGCGCGGCGAGCGCACCTACGTGCCGGAGGTGGTCGCCGCCATCGAGCAGCGGCGGCAGAGCCTGACCAAGAGCAAGCAGGCTGCCATCGCCAAACGCAAGAAGCCGCGCAAGGTCATCATCTACGACGATTTCGGCGAACCGCTGCGCTGGCAGTGGGAGGAGTAGCCGGGTCAGTCGACCGCGCCAACCGCCGCTTCGCGACTGGCAACCGGACGCGTCCCCTCCCCCACTGAAGGCTCGTGGCTCAGCGCGAGACCGCGCTTCGGCACACCGATGCCGCTGCCGCTGGCCATCTCGAACGGGATCGAACTCCACTTCATATCGGCATTGCGCAACACCGCGAAGTGCAGGTGTGGCGCCGTCGAATAGCCGGTATTGCCGGACTGGGCGAGGATCTGGCCGCGCTCGACGCGCTGCCCCGTCTGTACCAGCGCCGAACGGTGGCGCAGGTGGGCGTAGATGCCGAAGGTGCCGTCGTCGTGCATGACGTAGACGCTGTTGGTCTGGCTGCGAAAGCTCGGTGAGTTGCCGCCGCCACTGTGCTGGTCGGTGACGCTGGTGACGATGCCGCCGCGCGCCGCGCGCACCGCCGTGCCGACCGGCATGCCAATGTCGACGGCGTAGCGGCCGCTGTCGCCGCGATGGCTGAAGCCGCCATTGAACGACTGCGTCACCTCGAACGAGCCGGAGGTCGGGATCGGCGCCAGATAGGCGTATTGGTTGTCCGGCTGCGCGGCGGGGTTGCCGAGCTGCCAGCGGTAGTCGTAATCGAAACCGGTTTTGCCGGCATCGACCCGCTGCAGCTGCACCAGCTTCAGCTCGCCGTTCGGCGGCACCAGGAAGTCGTCGGGCAGCGGCTGGCCGGGGCGCGAGCCGATCGGGCGAAGATTGTCGAGCCGTTTCAGGTCGAGCTTCAGCTGCACCGGCGCGTGGTTCTGGTTGACGGCATAGAGCGCCGGCGCCGCCGGGTCGCCGCGCTTGACGATGCGGACGGTACGCTGCTGCGCCGGGGTCGAACCGAACAGCTGCATCACCTCCAGCTGCTGGTGACCGGAGCCGCCGGCCGGGCGCTGGTCGCTGTAGTGCCAGACGCCACTGGCATCGCGGTATTTGAAGACGGTCGTCGCCTGCGCGGTCGCGGCCAGCAGCAATGCCGCGCCGAGCGCGCCGCATTGTTTCAGCCCCTGTGTTAACCGCCCAGCCATCGCCACCGTCGCCTGCCCGCCCTATCCACCGCCATTCCGGACCCTCAAGCGTAATCGCTATCGCCGATTTCTCCAGTTGCCGGCGGCGCCGGCTCGCCTGTCTGTGAGCGGTTGCGCACCAGCGTGGCGCAGTCCCGGCCGCCGTCGCGGTGCAGCCGCGCCCGGTCGGCACCGCCCAGGTGCAGCCAATGTGCGCGACAGATCACAGCACCGGCCATCGTCGAGCCAATCACTCGCCATCCGACACTGTCGTCGACATCACCGCCGGCACTTGGAACAGGTCGTGCATAGCTACAGAAAAGAAGGCTCTCAGAGCACGACTAACATGGAGATCAAGGCGCACAAAGACAAAGCGCAACTCGGGAACCCATCATGCTTGTCATCAGTAAAAAGCCCACGCACGACGAGCGTGGCAACTACGGGCTGAAGTACTACACGATCCAGTTCCGTTTTCGCGGCACCAGCAAGTCGCTGCGCCTGATCGGCTGGAGCGAGGAGTCCGTGATGAAGGAGTTCTGCGAGCGCTTCCCGGAAGCGCAACCCGAACAGATCGAATACGTGGGCGAGATTTAGGGAACCTCTGAAAAACGCATACCCCCTCTCCCCAACCCTCTCCCTTCAGGGAGAGGGGACTTGATCAGAGCGCTCTTTAGAGAACGCCCAACGCCTGCAGTACCGGCGTGTCGGGGAAGCCATCCGCCACCATGCCGCGCTGCTGCTGGAACCGGCGCAGCGCATCGCGCGTCGCCGGCCCCAGCACACCGTCCACCTCTCCCGTCGCAAAACCCAGCGCCACCAGCTTCCGCTGCATCGCCTCGACCTGTGCGCGACTGAGGCGCGGCGCATCGGCCGGCGGCGCCACCCGCAGCGGCGCCGCGCCGACCAGCCGATCGGCCAGTAGCCCGACCGCCAGCGCGTAGGACTCGGAGCGGTTCCAGCGCAGGATCACCTCGAAATTGTCGCCAACCAGAAACGCCGGGCCGCGATGGCCGGAAGGGACGATCAGCGCCAGCGAGCGCGCGGGATCGCCACCGACCGGCGCGCCAGCCGTGCCACTGACCCCGAGCTCGCGCCAGCGGGACAGCATCTGCGGCCGCTGCCGGCCGGTCAGCTCGTAGGCGAACGACGCCGGCAGCACCACTTCGTCGCCCCAGCGCTGGTCGCGCCGCCAGCCGATCTGCTGCAGGTAGTGGGCGGCCGAGGTCAGCGCATCGGCGGTGCTGTTCCACAGGTCGACGCGGCCATCGCCGTCGCCATCGGCGGCATAGCGCAGCCAGGTCGATGGCATGAACTGCGTGTGCCCCATCGCTCCAGCCCACGAGCCGACCATCTGCGATGGCGTCGCCTCGCCGCGATTGACCAGGCGCAGCGCGTTCATCAGCTCCTCGCTGAAGTAACTGGCGCGGCGCTCGTCGCAGGCCAGTGTCGCCAGCGAGTTCAGCACCGGGATCTTGCCGAAGAAGCTGCCGTAGTTGGTCTCCAGCCCCCAGAACGACACCAGCACCTGCGCCGGCACGCCATATTGCTGCTGCAGCCGCGCCAGCAGCGCGCGATGCTGCTGCAGCAACGCCTTGCCGGTGGCGATGCGCTCCGGCGTCAGCCGGCGGTCGAGGTAGTTGGCGAAGGTGTCGACGAACTCGGGCTGGCGGCGGTCGGCGTCGATCACCTGCTGCTCATAGCGGACGCCAGCCAGCGCCTGCGCCACGGTCGGCGAAGTCAGCCCTTCGGTACGGGCGCGCTCGCCGAGACGGGCAACGCATTGACTGAAGGAGGTCGTATCGGATTGCGCCGTCGCGAGCAGCGGCAGGCAGCTGGCCGCAAGCACGGCAGCGCGGGAGAAAAACCGGGAATTCATCAGCTGTTTTCTGCGATCCAGAGTGATTGCAACGGTGACGACAACAACGCCTGCATCGATAAACCGTTGCGACAGTTTGTTGCGCCCTCCGGTTGCGAGAAAGCGGCCGCCAAGGGTCACAGAGAGCGCCGGCAGCGTCAATCACAAGAGCCGGCAGCGTCAATTGGAAAAGCCCGCCGCCGCGGCGATCGCCGGCGGTTCCCTTTTATCGCCACACTGCCTACGCTGACGGTCGGCACGCTGGCACCGAATCAGATGCGACGAAACAGCGTCGCCCTCTCCGCCCGCCAGCGCTCACTCCCCGGAGGCAACACCATGGAATCGGCCGTACCGGCAAGCCCGCTGCGCCACTGGCGCACGACCACCGATATCGACGGCCTGCTGTGGCTGACGCTCGACCGCGAGGGCGCCGCGCTGAACACGCTCGGCAGCGCCGTGCTGGCCGAGCTGGAACAGCTGGTCGCCATGATCGAGCGCAATCCGCCGCGCGGCGTGGCGCTGATGTCGGGCAAGCACGGCAGCTTCATCGCCGGCGCCGATGTGCGCGAGTTCGATCAGGTGACCGACGCAGCGATGGCGCGCGCGCAGATCGAGCAGGTGCACGCGCTGTTCAACCGCATCGAGCGACTGCCGTGCCCGACCGTCGCCGCCATCGACGGTGTCTGCCTCGGCGGCGGCCTCGAACTGGCGCTGGCCTGCGGCTATCGCATCGCGCGCGATGTTCCCGCCACCCGCCTCGGCTTCCCCGAAATCAAACTCGGCATCTATCCCGGCTTCGGCGGCAGCGCCCGCACCATCACCAGACTCGGCGGCCATCAGGCACTGCCGCTGATGCTGCAGACGCGCACGCTGTCGGCTGGTCAGGCGCGCGCCATGGGGCTGGTCGATCAGGTCGCCGGCGAACACGAATCGCTGCGCTGGGCGGCGCGGCGCGCACTGCTGGCCAAACGCCGCTCGCGCGAACCCGGTGTGCTGGCGAAGCTGGCCAACAGCAGCCCGGTGCGGCCGCTGCTGGCGTCGTTCATCCGCAAGCAGACGGCAAAACAGGCGCGCCCCGACATCTACCCCGCGCCATTCGCGCTGATCGACGCCTTCGAAAATCATGGCGGCAGTCGCGACGCACTGCTGACAGCGGAAGCCGAGAATGTCGCCAACCTGCTGGCCGGCCCGGTGTCGCGCAACCTGCGCCGCGTGTTTGCGCTGATGGAGCGACTGAAGGCCGAGGGCAAGAGCGACAGCGGAGAGAAGGCGTCCCTGCGCCGCGTGCATGTGATCGGCGCCGGTGTCATGGGTGGCGACATCGCCGCCTGGTGCGCGCTGCAGGGGCTGGAAGTGACGCTGCAGGATCGCGGCCTCGAACAGATCGAACCGGCGCTGAAACGAGCGCGCGCGCTGTTCAACAAACGACTGAAAACGCCGGCAGCGCGACAGGCAGCGACCGGCCGGCTGCGCGCCGATGTCGACGGCAATGGCGCCGCGCGCGCCGATCTGGTGATCGAGGCGATCTTCGAAAACCTCGACGCCAAGCAGCAGCTGTTCCGCAGCGTCGAACCGAAGCTGCACGACGATGCACTGCTCGCCACCAACACCTCCGCACTGCCACTGCACGACATCGCCGCTGCGCTGCCAGAACCACAGCGACTGGTCGGGCTGCATTTCTTCAACCCGGTGGCGCAGATGCCGCTGGTGGAGGTGGTCTATGAACCAGGCGTCACCGATCCCGCACTGATCCGGCGCGCGTCGGGTGCGGTCGTCGCCTTCGGCAAGTTCCCGCTGCCGGTCAAAAGCGCACCCGGTTTTCTGGTCAACCGCGTGCTGGCCGCCTACATGAGCCGCGCGCTGGAGTTGCACCGCGCCGGCTACTCGCTGCAAACCATCGACGCCGCCGCCGAAAAATTCGGCATGCCGGTGGGGCCGGTGGAGCTGGCCGATCAGGTCGGTCTCGATGTCGGCCTGTCGGTGCTGAAAACACTGTATGGCGACAGCCGCCCGGAGCTGAACGCCGAGCTGCAGCGCCACATCGACGCCGGTCATCTCGGCCGCAAGAGCGGCGAAGGCTTCTATCCGTGGAAAGAGGGCAAGGCGCAGAAGCCGGCGCGCACCGACGACATCGATCTCACCGCGCTGGCGCGCGACCTGATGGTGCCCTACCTGCTGACCTGTCGCGACGCGCTGGAAGAGGGGCTGGTGGCCGACGCCGACCTGCTCGACGCCGGCATGATCTTCGGCACCGGCTTCCCGCCGCACCTCGGCGGACCGCTGCACTATTTGTCGCAACATCCCGAACTGATACCCGAACACCTGAATGCCAGCGAAGGAGCCGCCCATGAGTGATGCCCTGCAACGTGTCGCCATCATCGGCGGCGTGCGCATCCCGTTCTGCCGCGCCAGCGGCCCCTACGCCGACAGCTCCAACCTCGACATGCTGATCGCAGCGCTGCAGGGGCTCAGCAGCCGCTTCGATCTCGCCGGCGTCAAGATCGATGAAGTGGTCGCCGGCGCCATCACCTCGCACTCGAAAGACTGGAACCTGGCGCGCGAAGCGCTGCTCGGCACCGACCTGTCACCGCTGTCGCCCGGCATCACCTTGCAGCAGGCCTGCGCGACCAGCCTGCAGGCGGCACTGGGCAGCGCGGCGAAGATCGCCACCGGCCAGATCGACTGCGCCATCGCCGCCGGCAGCGACACCGCCTCCGACGCACCGGTCACCTTCACGCAGCGTTTCGCGCGGCGGCTGGTGAAACTGTCGAAAGCGCGCGACCTGAAAAGCCGGCTGGACATTCTGCGCGGCTTCTCGCTGAAGGAGCTGGCACCGCAATCGCCGCGCGCCACCGAACCGCGCACCGGCCTGTCGATGGGCGAACACTGCGAGCGCATGGCGCGCGAGTGGCAGATCAGCCGCGCCGATCAGGATGCGCTGGCACTCGACTCGCACCACAAGGCGTGGCACGCGTGGGAGCACGGCATCTTCGACGACATGGTGGTGCCGTTCGCCGGTGTCACCCGCGACGACAACCTGCGCCCGACCAGCATGCCGGAACAACTGGCGAAGCTGAAACCGTCGTTCGCCGCCGACGGCACGCTGACCGCCGCCAACAGCACCCCGCTGACCGACGGCGCCGCCTCGGTGCTGCTCGCCTCGGAGTCGTGGGCCAAAGCGCACGGGCTGCCGGTGCAGTGCTACCTGACCCTCGGCCGCACCGCCGCCGTCGACTTCGTCAACGACGAGGGGTTGCTGATGGCGCCAACCGTCGCCGTCGCCGAACTGCTGCAGCGCGCGAACCTGACGCTGCAGGATTTCGATATCTACGAAATTCACGAAGCCTTCGCCGCGCAGGTGCTGTGCACTTTGAAAGCATGGGAAGACGAACGCTACTGCCGTGAACGACTCGGCCTCGATGCGCCACTCGGCAGCATTGATCCGGCGAAAATGAATCCACTCGGCTCAAGTCTCGCGGTCGGCCATCCGTTTGCTGCAACCGGTGCGCGTGTGCTGGCGACGGCGGCGCAACAACTCGAACAACGCGGCAGTGGCCGTGCGCTGCTGTCGGTTTGCACGGCGGGTGGCATGGGTGTGGCGGCGATATTGGAGCGCTGAAAGCCCGTTGCGCACCGGTCCGTCAAATTGGTGACAGGAGGCCACTTCCAAATCGCGCACAAACCATCAAACCGTCAATATTCCTTCCTTGAATAACAGAGCATCGCTTATAGAATATTTGTGATCTTGGAATCAGCGCACATTCTCCAAGAGCCTCAATCACAAATTTCTGAAAGGAAGCATTGAATGTTCAAGCGATATCTGCTGACTGCTGCGATTGCAGCAGCGTTGACGGCCTGCGGCGGCGGTGGAAGCAGCGGTGGCAACAACGACGGTAACAACGGTGGCGGCAACCCCGGTGGCGGCAACCCTCCTCCGCCCAGCACGTCGATCACCGTCAACGGTACCGCGTCGGCACCCGGTGGCGCAGTTGCCCTCCTGAAACAGAACACGATCTTCGAAATTGCGCTGAACACACTGATCAGCCCGGCCGCCGCCGCCGTCATCGGCCTGCAGCCGGTCAATGGCGCCACCGTCGAGCTGATTCGCATCGACGACACCGGCGCCCAGATCGGTGACGTGCTCGCCAGCACCCACACCTCGATCACTGGCGACTACACGCTGACGCTGCCCACCGGCGTCGACCTGTCGGGCGACCTGATCGTTCGCATCACCGGCAACAGCGTCGAAATGCGCGCGCAGGTGGTCGATCAGGATGTCGATATCTCGCCGGTTTCCGAATTCGTGCTGCGCAAGTTCATCGCCAGCGGCACCGACCTGAGCAGTGTCACCAACGGCGCGGTGGTCAAGCTGTCGGGCAAGGTCGCGGAGTTCGATCTGACCGCCACCTCCGACATGACCTCGATGCTGGCCAAGCTGGAGGCCGAGGTCGGCGCGTTTGTCGATGACCAGCTCGATGTCCTTGCCAGCAGCGAAAACGATGCCTCGGCACTGGACGGCAACTATCGCAGCACGGCGCTGTCGTTCGGCCTGCACGACAGCGATGGCCGCAATCACGGCACCTTCGCCGTTGACCTCTACGCCGGCGAGTTCGCGTTCGACGGCAACAGCGACGGCAGCGTCAGCATCAGCCACACCGGCGAAGAGATCGGCTGGGGTTATGTGCACGGCGCTGATAACGCCTCTACCTCTTCGGTCTATGTCGTCGAAACCGACGATGGGGAGGAGACCTTCCCCGCCGCCTTCGATGCCAATAACGTCCTGACCATCGAAGGCGCGTTCGAGGAGGATATCGGCGACGACTGGGGCTGGCGCCATGCACCCGGCACCTACCGCCTGCAGAAGGTCAGCGACAGCAACGTCTTCTTCCAGCTGTCGAGCGATGTGGGCGTCCGCTATGGCCTGACCGACACTGACAACGACGGCATCAAGGATGCTGTTGATCCGAACCAACGCGAAGGCGATGAGATCAGTCGCGCGCTGGAGGTGTTCGTCAAAAAACCCACTGCGCTCAGCAATGCAGATCTGAATGGCACGTTTGGTCGTGTCTATTTCGGTACTCACCTGAACTACCTCGGCTATATCGAGGTCGAGTCCGAAACCAACCTGATGCAGTTTTACGGTGGTGGCACCCTCGATAGCGGCGCGGCGCAACTGCGATATCTGACGCGCAACACCACAGGCGAAGTGATTTATGACACTAGTACTGGTGGCGGTGAAGAGGCCAACATTCCGTTCACTGTTACAGCTGACGGCAACATCACGTCAATGTACGGAGCACCCATCGACGGTTTCGTCAACGACAGCGCTGACCTGATCGTATTGGGCGAATCCAATGGCACCCATGAATTGGATGCCAAATTCCGCAAGACATTGATGGTGAAGCTGCCGACCAGCCAACTGACGGTGACCGGCAAAACCTATCGACTGATGTACCTGAGCACCCGCTTCGCCGGCACCAGCATCGTCGTCGGTAACCCGCGCTTCCGCTCGACCATCACACTGAGCAGCAACAGTGCAGGAGAGGCGACGTTCGAAAATGGCGCCATCGCCAAATCGTCGCTGGGCGCCGAAGTGGTCGCACTGGCGCCGGCGCCCGCTACGCTGCCGGTATCGATCACCGTCGACGCCAACGGCCACACTGTGCTGGAGCTCACGCATGAGAATGGCGTCCAGCATCTTGACGGCTATCTGAATGCCACCGGCAGCTACGGCATCTTCCAGACCCGCTTCACGCCAACGAGCGGTGACACCAACGCTCTCGGTGTTGCAGTGCTGATCGAAGTCACCCAGTAAGCAAGCCCCCCTGAAATCGAAACCCGCTGCGAGCCAATCGCAGCGGGCTCTTTATCCATTGAGGAAATATCCATGAAGAAGTCGCTTCTCCTGTTGGGAACCGCAGCCGTCGTCAGGCCACCGCCAGCTTGAGTTTCCCGACCCGCTGCAGATCGACATGCTGGCGAGCCACCCACAAATCGTGCGCATCCTGCATCGCCAACCAGCTCTCGGGGCTGCGACCAAGCGCTTTGGACAGACGCAACGCCATCTCCGGCGTAACGCGACTCGCCCCCTTGAGGATGCGACTGAGGGTAGAGGGCGCCACATCGAGCTTGTGTGCGAGCTCGCGACCGCTGATGCCATTCGGCTCAAGGTAGATATCGGTAATGAACTCACCGGGATGCGGAGGGTTGTGCATAGCCATCAGTGGTAATCCTCGTAATCAAGGGCGTAGGCGTTCCCGTCCCGGAACTCAAACGTCACTCGCCAATTGCCGTTGACTGTAATGGACCAGCGTCCTCGCAGTTCGCCTTTGAGTGGATGCAAACGAAATCCCGGGATATCCATGTCCTCAATGGACTGAGCCGTATCCAGGGCGGCCAACTGCATTCGAAGCCGTTTGACATGACCGGCCTGAACACCCGACGCAATTCCTGTTTCAAAGAACCTGCGAAGCCCTTTGTGCCTGAACGATTTGATCATGCTCCAACGGTCCCTGTTGCGCACCACGCAACAGCAAGCCTAACAGACTGTTGATAAGTGCTTCAACCGCTCTTGCCAGGGAAGCTCTAAAGAGATCAGGGCTTCTCGCCGACCCAGGACGGTCGGCCCGTGAAGGCGACAACATGGAGCGGGTGCGAGCCGCAGAACAAGCGCCGTCAAAAGCCAGACAAAATCTCAAAAAATACTTAAAAATAAGGCTAAATTGTCAATTTTTTACCCTGCCCCCCCCCCCCCGCGTAGTCTATAAAGCGAAGCGCATCACACTGGGTGCAGACATAGTTTTCAAATTCGCAAAGGAATTTTTCATGAAGAAGTTGGTTCTCCCGCTGGCCACCGCGGCGGCTCTCGCCGCGCTCTCCGCCAATGTTCAAGCCGATGTCGCCCTCTATGCGAAAGGCGGCACGCTCGGTCTCGGCGCCGGTGTCGGCATCACCCTGACCGAAAACCTGTATGCACGTGTCGGCTATAACGCCTACAACTTCGACAAGGACATCGACGACACCGACGTCAGCTACGACGGCGAGATCGACCTCAAGTCAGGCGAACTGCTACTGGACTGGCATCCGTTCGCCGGTTCATTCCGTGTCACCGCCGGCGCCTATCTGAACAAGAATGAAGTCTCCGCCAAAGGCAAACCCACCAACGGCACCTACGAGATCAATGACGTCGAATACGACGCCGCAGACGTCGGCAGTCTGAATGCAAACATCGACTTCAAAAATGTCTCCCCCTACATCGGCATCGGCTGGGGCAATGTCCTCGACAAGGCCGGCCACTTCACAGTCACCGCTGACATCGGCGCGCTCTATCAAGGCAGCCCGGACGTGAAAGCCAACGTCACCTGCGGTCCTACTCTCGATGCAGCCACCTGCGCGCAACTGCAAAGCGACGTTGCCGCCGAGGCGACCGAGCTGGAAGAAGATGTCGAGTCGTTCAAGTGGTGGCCGGTCATCAGCCTCGGCCTCGCCTATCGCTTCTGATCCTTCGCGCACGCTCCGAATCAACCAAGGAACCTCTGATCAAGCTCCCTTTCTCTTCAGGGAGAGGGGAGAAGTGCGTTTTTCAGAGGCTCCCGGTCAACAACTAATCCATCGAGGTAAATATCCATGCGTCTTCTCAAAATTTCCCTGCTGTTTTGCGTCTCCCTTCTCGCCGGCTGCGGCGCGCCCTCTGTCGAAGACTTCAAGAACGACCCCGATCGTCTCGCGGATCAGATCGCCAAGTGCGAAGAAATGAAGCCCTCCGAGGTGCGGAAAAGCGAAGCCTGCATGAACGCCGCGCAAGCGCAAATGGAGCTGATCAAGAAAGAGATGGGAAATATGTTCAAAGGGTTTATGCAGTAAGTTCGCCGCTCTGTCACATATGGCAATTCATCACATCAAATTATTGAATCAAGGAAACCACGATATGAAAGGCAGCATACTGGCATACGACGAAGTACAGAAAACCGGCGTCATTTCGGGCGAAGACGGCAAGCGCTACACCTTCCGTCTGGCTGACTGGAAGCAGACGCAGGCACCCAGCCGCAATGCATCAGTTGACTTTAATGCAGAGGGTGACAGCGCCACGGATATCTACAGCGTAGGTGTACTGGCTGGCGGCACATCCAACAAGATCGCGGCAGCGTTGCTTGCCTTTTTCCTCGGCGCCTTCGGCGCGCACAAGTTCTATCTGGGTTACAAGAAGCAGGGCTTGATCATGCTCCTGACCTTCCTGTTCGGGTTCATCCTCTTCGCCATCCCATCGATGGTCATCGGTGTGATCGCCCTGATCGAGGCCATTTTGTACATCACGAAATCGGACGATGAATTCGCCCAAGCGTACGTAGCCGGCCGCAGGCCCTGGTTCTGAGTCGGCAGCCTTCGTAAACATCCAGCAGACCACCGCTTCTATTTTCGGTTCTCTCAAGAACATTGAAGTAGTGGCCTTTACCAAACTATCTTATTTGCGCGACTTCAGCGGGGAATTGTCATGTCTCGGCTTGCCGCGCAGGTGCTGTACACGCTGAAAGCGTGGGAAGACGAACGCTGCTGTCGCGAGCGGGTCGGTCTCGATGCCATCTACGACAAGCTCTGAGGTCGGCGACCGGCAAAGCCTGACCGAAATGATTCAGACAGCTCTGGGAGTGTGAATGAAACCCGAACCTTGGCGTCTCCATCCCGAGACCTACCCTTTCACCGTCGACATCGCGACCCGCTTCGGCGATCTCGATCGCAACGACCACATCAACAATGTCGCGGTGGCTCAGCTCTATGAAGAGTTGCGCGTGCGTTTTTCACATCACGCTCGCGAAGGCGGTAGCGCCGAGCTGGCGCGCTGGACCCGGGTGGTGGTGGTTGAGGTACGGATCAGTTATCTGCGCGAGCTGCACTACCCGGCGCCGGTAACCGCCGCGGCCGGTGTGCTGAAGGTCGGCAACTCGTCGTACAGCCTCGGTTGTGCACTGTTCCAGAACGGTCACTGCGCGTCGGTCGCCGAGGCGGTGCTGGTCTGTTTCGATGAAGGTCGCAGCCAGCCGATGCCGGATGTCGTGCGTGCACGGCTGCAGAAGTGGTTGATCAAAGTGCCGGCGTGATGCCGTCGCCCGTGTCAATGAGCCAGCGGTCGATGTAGAACATCAAATCGCTCCGCCAGTGCCGCCAGCCGCCGGTCCAGCGTCCACAGCTGCGCGGCGGGGGTGATAAGCGTCGATGCCAGCAGCACCATGTCGATCAGGCCACACCCCATTCCGTAGAGCTCTTCGCGCTCAACGAACGCCATGACCTCGTTCAGGCTGGCCTGCTGCGTCTGCTGCAACAGTGAAATGTCGCCCAGCGTTTGCGCACGAGGTGCCGGCGGCGTCCCACAGGCGAGTTCGCCGAGAACCATCGGGTGGGTGAGCGCCAGGTCCAGGCCGAGCAGCTTCATCAGCGCGTCGTTGCGTTTTCGGAAGTGGTCGACCCATACCGACGTATCGATCAGAACGCCCGTCATCGCGCCACGTCTCCGCGACGGCGCGGCACCTCCTGCATCTCAGGCACGGAGGCACCGAGCGCGGCAAGCCGTTTCGCCGCCTGTACCCGAATGAACGTCTTGATCGCCTCGCGGAACAGATCAGCCTTGTCCATGCCCGGATCCGCAACCTCCTGTGCTTTCCGATACAGCTCGTCATCGATGGTGACAGTCGTTCTCATGGGGTAACCCTTGATCATCAAAATTGATGTGATACTGAACCACTATAGACATCACATCAAGCGCTGGAGAGGACAATCCGAAGCAAGGGCACGCGCCGCCGCGCTCACGTCAACCACTGCGTCCATGCTGAATCTGCTCGCGATTCTTCTGCTTCTCGCGCTCGCCCTTGCGCAGCATCACGTAGACCGCGCCGGTGCCACCGTGCATTGGCTGCGCCGAGCAGTACGCCTGTACCTCGTCGAACTCCGGCAGCCACTTGTTGACGTAGCTTTTCAGGATCGCTTCCGGACCTTTCGAGTGGGTACCACGCCCCGGCACGATCATGACGTTGCGCAGTTCGTAGGAGAGCGCTTCGCGAATGAAGCCAAACACTTCGACACGCGCCTGCTCCACCGTCAGCCGGTGCAGGTCGAGACGCGCTTCCATGTCGTACTTGCCCTGTTTCAGGCGACGGAAAACGCCGAGCTGCACGCCGGAGCGGCGGAATTCGAGCGGGTACCACGGGTCGAGCAGTTCGATGTCGGAGAGCGTGAGGAAATTGGCGTCGCGCGCCAGATCGCGCACGGCGGCCTCGCGGCGCGCGGCGGCGGCAAGCTCCGAGATCGGCGAGCGATTGACGGCGACGCGCGCCTCGCTCTGCTTGCGCCGCACCCCCTGCATTTCGCTGTGGAACAGTTTGTCGTCGGTGTCATCGGGAGAGCTCATGGCACCCACCTGAAAAAAGGTACTGCGGCCGGCCACCTTAGCGCCGCGTCAAAAGCAGCGTCAACGCGCCGCGCCATCATCCGCCAGCTGTTTTCGGCGAGAATGGCCGCCCTGTTTTGCGCCCGGTTCGAACGCTCGTGAACAACACTCCCACCACCGCCCCGGACACCTCGCGCTGCCCCGGTTGCGGTGCGCCAAATGGCTGTGCCATCAGCGCCGGGCTGCCGGCCGCCGACTGCTGGTGCATGACGGCACCGCTCGGATTGCCGGTGCCAGCAGGATCGGCCAGCTGCTGGTGTCCGCGCTGCCTGCAACAGCTGACGGCCGACGCGACAACCTCCCCGCCAAGGGCTTGATCAGCACGTTGTCGCCGCAAGAGCAGTGAGAACGCTTCTTATTTGATGGCTGACGATAAACCTGTAACCTTGCCGCTTCGTTTGGCCGGCCCCTTTGCCGGCGCCCTTCCGGATGGAGAACAACGATGTTCAGCTCCCTGCTCCCGCGCCTGTCGAGAGTCGTCGCGGTCAGCCTGCTCTGCCTGTCGCCACTGGCGGTGATTGCCGCCGACAAACCGGTCTCGGCCGAGGCCGTGCTCGACAACTACGCCAACATCGCGCTGGCCGGTTACGAAGATGCGCTGATCACCGCCGGCCAGCTCGATCAGGCGCTGGCGGCGCTGGTCGCAAAGCCGTCGGAAGCGACGCTCGCCGCAGCCCGCCAGGCATGGCTGGCTGCGCGCGTGCCCTACATGCAGACCGAGGCGTTCCGCTTCGGCAATCCGATCGTCGACGACTGGGAGGGGCGCGTGAATGCGTGGCCGCTCGATGAGGGGCTGATCGATTATGTCGACGCCGCCTACGGCAGCGAGTCCGACGCCAACGCCTTCTACGCCGCCAACATCATCGCCAACCCGAAGGTGAAGGCCGGCGGCCGCGACATCAACGCCAGCAAAATCACGCCGGAACTGCTGTCGAAAACGCTGCACGAAGTGGGCGGCATCGAGGCCAATGTCGGCACCGGCTACCACGCGCTCGAATTCCTGCTGTGGGGCCAGGACCTGAACGGCACCGGGCCCGGCGCCGGCAAGCGCCCGGCCACCGATTTCGACGTCAAGAACTGCACCGGCGGCAATTGCCAGCGCCGTATCGACTACCTGAAAGCGGCCTCGACGCTGCTGCAGGATGACCTGCGCGAAATGGTCGGCAACTGGAAAGCCGGCGGCGCCGCGCGCGTTGCACTGACTACCGACAGCGCCAATGCCGGCCTCACCGCGATGCTGACCGGCCTCGGCAGCCTCTCCTACGGCGAGCTGGCCGGCGAGCGGATGAAGCTCGGCCTGATGCTGCACGACCCGGAGGAGGAGCACGACTGCTTCGCCGACAACACCCACAACTCACACTATTACGATCAGGTCGGCATGCGCAACGTCTATCTGGGCAGCTACGCGCGCGTCGACGGCAAGGTGGTACAGGGGCCGTCGCTGTCGGATCTGGTGCGGGCGAAGAACCCGGCGCTCGACACCGAGATGCGCGCCAGACTCGACGCCACGCTGGCGGCGATGGCAACGATGAAGAAACGCGCCGAGACGGTCGAGGCCTACGACCAGATGATCGGCGAGGGCAACGCGGAAGGTAACGCCGTGGTGCAGGCCGTCATCGACCGGCTGGTCGAACAGACGCGCTCGATCGAGCGCGTGGTGACGGCGCTGGGCCTCGGCGCCATCGCCATCGAGGGCTCGGACAGCCTCGACAACCCGGATGCCGTTTTCGAGTAATCGCTGATCCACCGCAGCGGCACCCGCCGCTGCGGCGTGGCAACATGGCGCCGCCAAAAACGTCGCCAGCCGAGGTCGCCTTGCTTCTGCGCCATTTATCCCCCGCCGCCCGCCGCCTTTCGGCCCTGACACTGCTGACCGCACTGGGACTGCCCGGCCAGTTGCCGGCCGCACCCGTCGTCGATGCCGTCACCCGCAGCGATCTGAACGACAAGGATCGCGAGCGCGTGCGCCGCATCACCGCGCCGACCGGCGACTTCAGCAAGCCGGAACAGTTCGAGCCGCTGCCGGGCGGCGCCGCGACGGTGCGCGACAAGGCGATCAACCGCGACATCTTTTCGCACCCGTCGGCCAACATCTCGTTCGAGGGGCGCCAGCGCTTCCAGATCGGCAACGGCCTGTTCCGCAAGGACTGGGTGTCGGCGCCGTCGTCGACGCAGGCCTCCGACGGCCTCGGCCCGCTGTTCAACGCGCGCTCCTGCCAGGGCTGCCACCTGAAGGATGGGCGCGGCATCGTGCCCAACCCCGGCGAGGAGGCGGTATCACTGTTCTTGCGATTGTCGATTCCGCCGCGCAATGCCAAGGAAAAACGGATGCTGGCCGAGCACGATCAGCTGGTGATCGCCGAACCGACCTACGGCACGCAGCTGCAGAATTTCGCCGTGCCGGGTCTGGCCGCCGAAGGGCGCATGCAGATCGAATGGAAAGAGATTCCGGTCAGGCTCAACGGCGGCGAAACTGCATCGCTGCGTCAGCCGACTTACACCATCGCCGACCTCGGTTACGGACCGATGCGCAAGGACGTGATGATGTCGCCGCGCATCGCGCAGCCGATGATCGGGCTCGGGCTGATCGACGCCATCGACGAGGGCGACATCCTCGCCAACGTCCATCGTCGCAACGACCCCGACGGCATCGTCGGCAAACCCAACTACACCTATGACCTGCAGCGCCAGCAGGTGATGCTCGGCCGCTATGGCTGGAAGGCGGGACAGCCGACGGTGAAACAGCAGGGCGCGCATGCCTTCTTCGGCGACATGGGGCTGTCGACACCGCTGCTGCCGGCCCACTACGGCGACTGCACGCCGGCGCAAAAAGATTGCCTGAAACTGCCACACGGCGCGCAACCGCAACTCGGTGCCGAAGAGGTGCCGGGCGAGCTGATGGATTTCGTCGCGTTCTACTCCGAACATCTCGCCGTGCCATTGCGCCGCGACACTGGCGACGCGCGCGTGCTGGCGGGCAAGCAGCTGTTCTACGAAGCGCGCTGCCAGAGCTGCCACACGCCGAAGTTCGTCACGCGCCGCGATGCCGAACGTCCCGAACATCGCTTCCAGCTGATCTGGCCCTACAGCGATCTGCTGCTGCACGACATGGGCGAGGGGCTGGCGGACAACCGCCCGGAAGGGATGGCATCGGGCCGCGAGTGGCGCACCGCGCCGCTGTGGGGTATCGGTCTCAGCACCACCGTCAACGAACGCGCCACCTATCTGCACGACGGTCGTGCGCGCAATGTGCTGGAGGCCATTCTGTGGCACGGCGGCGAGGCGCAGAAGGCGCGCGACCGCGTGGTCAAGATGACGCCAGCACAGCGCGCTGACCTGATCCGTTTCATCGAATCACTGTGAGGACCGCCATGCGCGCTCTGCACTTTTCTATTCGCCCTTCGTTGCGCAGTGCACTGCTGACACTTGCCTGTTGTCTGGCAACTACGCTGCCAGCTCACGCCGCCAAGCTGCCGGCGGATCTCGGCCAGCGACTGGTGAAGACGTACATCCAGCCGGCCACGCTTCGCTTTGCGCAGCAGAGCGAAGCGCTCGAAGCCGCGCTGAAAAGTTATTGTGCAAAGCCCTCGGACTCACAACGACGCGCCGTGGTGGAAAAAACATTCGGCACCACCATCGAGGCGTGGGCCGGCATCGAGTTCCTGCGCTTCGGACCGCTGCAGCAACAGAACCGGCTGGAGAAAATTTTCTTCTTCCCGGACCCGCGCGGCGTGACATTGCGTCAGCTGCAGGCACTGCTGGCGAAACAGGACCGGAGCGCACTCGCTGCCGGCGCACTGCGCAGCCGCAGCGTCGCCGTGCAGGGATTGCCGGCGCTGGAGTTTCTGCTCTACGGCAGCAACGCGTCGTTTGGCGACGATGCCGCCGGCAAATATCGCTGCGCCCTGGCGGTCGCCATCGCCGCCAACGTGCACCAGCTCGGCGCTGAAGTGTCGACGGCGTGGCACGACAACAACGGCATCGCCGCCGAATTCGCTGCGCCATCGCCGCAGCAGCCGCTCTACCGCAGCAACGGCGAAGTGGCGACCGAAACGATCAAAACTTTTTCTACCGGCCTGCAGTTCACCCGCGATGCCAAGCTGTTGCCGACGCTGGGCGATTCGGCTGCCAAAGCCAACGGCCGCCGCGCGCCGCTATGGCGCAGCAACCTGACCACGCGGATGCTGAAAGCCAATATCGGTGGCCTGCTCGCCTTTTATCAGGCGGCCGGTTTCGGTGCGCAGCTGTCGGATGAAGAGCGTTGGATCGACGACACGCTGCAGTCGGAAAGCCACTTCGCGCTGTCGGATCTCGACGCGGTGTCACAGCCGTTCGAGCAGGCGGTCAATGGCGGCGACGATCGCGAAGCGCTGCACCACGTCGCGCTCGTGCTGAAGAACATGCAGGCGGTGGTGGTCGAATATCTGGCGCCCGGTTTCGGCGTCAATCTCGGCTTCAATTCGCTCGATGGCGATTGAGAACTGTCGCCCTTCCTCCCCTCTCCCTTCAGGGAGAGGGGCCGGGGGAGAGGGAGATCCAAGCCGCACCCTCTCCCTAACCCTCTCCCTGAAGGGAGAGGGAATTTGAAATGACAACGAGCCTTAATAGGCTGGACGAAGCTTATTCAGATGTCGCTTAGCAGAACGTCTCTACAGCGCCGCGAACTGTTGCGGCTGGTCGCTGCCGGCAGTGCGCTGTTGTGTCTACCTTCCGGCGTCCGCGCCGGCACGCTCAATGAATCCACCGAGTCGCGCTATCTCGCCGCACGCCAGCGCGACGGCCGCTTCGAAGCGGTATTGCTCGACGCACACGGTCGCGACCTGAAAGTGGTGCCGCTGCCCGATCGCGGCCACAGCTTCGCCATCGATCACCAACAGCGCCGCGCCGTCGCCTTCGGTCGTCAGCCCGGCTTCTTTGCATTGGCATTCAATCTCGACGGCTCTCTCGAAGACAACAGTGCCGCACAACCGCTGCCACTGCCGAAAGGTCGCCACTTCTTCGGCCACGGCTGTTTCTCCGCCGACCGACGCCGGCTGTTCGCCACCGAGAATGACTTCGACGGCGAGCGCGGCGTCATCGGCATCTACGACGCCACCCCCGGCAAGGAGTGGCGCCGCCTCGGCGAATACGCCACGCACGGCATCGGTCCGCACGAAGTGGTGCTGATGCCGGATGGCAAAACGCTGTGCGTCGCCAATGGCGGCATCCTGACCCACCCCGACTATGGCAAGCGCGAGCTGAACCTCGACACCATGCAGCCGTCGCTGGTCTATCTCGATGCCGGTGACGGACGCTTGCTGGAACAACGCGAGTTGCCGGCGCAATTGCATCAGTTGTCGATTCGCCACCTTGCGCTCGATGGCAACGGCGATGTCTGGTTCGGCTGCCAGTACTCGGGACCACTCAGTGACGAGCCGGCGCTGGTTGGCAGGCATCGGCGCGGTGCAGCCCTCGAACTGTTCCGCGGCCCGGCCGACACGCTGCACGCGCTGCGCGGCTATGTCGGCTCGGTCAGCGCCGACGACGGAGGTAACGTCATCGCCACCTCCAGCCCGGTCGGCGGCCTGACCTGCTACTGGCGCGCATCCGACGGCCAATTCCTCGGCAGCACCACCCGCCCCGACGGCTGCGGCGTGGCGCCGGCCGGGCGCGGCCGCTTTCTGCTCAGCGACGGTGCCGGCAGCATTGTCAGCACCGGTCCCGGTCGCGCCGAGCAGCCGGTGCTGGCGGCCAGTGACGGCATCGCCTGGGACAATCACTTCCGCAAGGTCTGAGGCATTCCCTTCGGGTGTTTCCTCCCTCTCCCTTCAGGGAGAGGGGCAGGGGGAGAGGGCCTATCCACGCAACCCTTTCCCTCTCCCCAACCCTCTCCCTGAAGGGAGAGGGGGACTCGATCAGCGCATCCGCCAATGCGGTTTCAGGCACAAATGAGAAACGCCATCAGTTACGATAGGCGCCCGCTCGCCACCCGCCGTTCGCCCGCGCCACAGACAGGCCGCCGATGACCTCCGCCGTCCCCTTCACCGCCCCCGTCACCCCCGTTCGCGCCGCTGCCCTGGCGGTCGAGAACCTGCGCCAGATTTACGCGGGCCATGCGGCGGTCGATGGCGTGTCGTGGAGCGCGGCTGCCGGCGAGACGGTCTGCCTGCTCGGCCACTCCGGCTGTGGCAAGACCACATTGCTGCGGCTGATCGCAGGCCTGGAAACACCGGCCGGTGGCCGCGTATTGGTGGATGGTCAGGAGCTGAGCGGACCGAATGCCTTTGTGCCGCCGGAACAGCGCCGCATCGGTCTGGTGTTTCAGGATTACGCGCTGTTCCCGCACCTGTCGGTACTCGACAACGTGCTGTTCGGGCTGCGCGGCGGCGACAAGGCCGGCGCCCGTGCCAAGGCGCTGCAGGCGCTGACCCGGGTCGGCCTGGCCGAGCGCGCCGGCCACTTCCCGCACCAGCTCTCCGGCGGCGAACAACAGCGCGTGGCACTGGCGCGCGCGCTGGCGCCGGAGCCGCGCGTGCTGCTGATGGACGAACCCTTTTCCAACCTCGACCGCCGCCTGCGCGACCGCGTGCGCGAGGAGACGATGGCGCTGCTGCGCGAAGCCGGCACCACCACCGTCGTCGTCACCCACGACCCGGAAGAGGCGCTGCGCATCGCCGACCACATCGTGTTGATGCACGCCGGCCGCGTCGAGCAGAACGGCTCGGCGCACGCGCTCTACAACCACCCGACCTCGCTGTTCGCCGCGCGTTTCTTCTCCGACCTGAACGCCGTGCCGGGCCGTGTCGGCAACGGCGTCGTCGAGACGCCGCTGGGCCGCTTCCCAACAACGCTGGCCGCCGGCGACACCACCGTCTACCTGCGCCCGCAACACCTCGATCTGGGCGAAGCCGGCAGCGGCATCGCCGGCCGCGTGCTGCGCACTGTTTTCCTCGGCCACGGCGAGGAGCTGCAGGTGGCGGTCGACGGCCTGCCCGATCCGCTGCTGCTGCAGCTGCCGCAGCGCGCGCTCGACGGCAGCCACGCCGTCGGCCAGCAGGTCTGGCTGCAGCCGCAATACGAGCGCGCGCTGATCTTCGCGGCGCGCGACTGACCACCCCCCAAACCCCGACCCCATCCAGAAAATTACGCCACCACGAGAATGAAGCGATGACCAAGCCGGCACTCTCCTGCAAACAGACCTCGCGCCTGCGCACCATCGGCAGGCGTTTCACGCTGCTCGCCGCCGCACTGCTGTGCACGTCGGCCGCCGTCGCCGCCGAGGTCAACCTCTACACCACGCGCGAGCCCGGCCTGATCCTGCCGCTGCTGAAATCGTTCACGCAGTCGAGCGGCATCAAGGTCAACACCGTGTTCGTCAAGGACGGCCTGGCCGAGCGCGTCGCCGCCGAGGGCAAGCGCTCGCCGGCCGATCTGCTGATGACGGTCGACTTCGGCAACCTGACCGATCTGGTCGACGCCGGTCTGGTGCAGCCGCTGCGCTCGCCGGTACTGGAGGCGGCGATTCCGGCGCAGCTGCGCGACGCCGACGGCCGCTGGTTCGCGCTGTCGCTACGCGCGCGGCTGATCTATGCGTCGAAGGATCGCGTCGACCTGAAGCCGTTTCACTACGAGGATCTGGCTGACCCGCAGTGGAAGGGGCGCATCTGCATTCGCTCCGGCCTGCACCCGTACAACACCGCGCTGATCGCCGCCTACATCGCCCACCACGGCGAGGCCGAGGCGGAGAAGTGGCTGCGCGCGGTGAAGGCCAACCTCGGTCGCAAGGCCGGCGGCGGCGACCGCGAAGTGGCGCGCGACATCCTCGGCCAGCTCTGCGACATCGGCGTCGGCAACTCCTACTACGTCGGCCGCATGCGCAGCGGCGACGGCGGCCCCGAGCAGAAGCAGTGGGGCGAGGCGATCAACGTGGTGCTGCCGACCTTCAAGAACGGCGGCACCCACGTCAATGTCTCCGGCGCCGCCATCGCCAAACATGCGCCGCACCGCGCCGAGGCGCAGAAGCTGCTCGAATACCTGGTCTCCGACGAGGCGCAGAAAATCTACGCGCAGGTCGACTTCGAATACCCGGTCAAACCCGGCATCAAAGCCGACCCCATCATCGACAGCTTCGGCGTGCTGACGCCGGACAGCGTGTCGCTGACCGAGATCGCCAAACACCGCAAGGCCGCCAGCCTGCTGGCCGAGCGCGTCGGTTTCGATAACTGATCATTTGAACTGACGCGATGACCGGCACCTCCGCCCCCACCGCCACGCTCGACCACACCGCGCCCCGCAGCAGCGGCGGTCGCGGCTGGCAGTTCGGCGCCGGCCTGATCGCACTGCTGGTATTGCTGCCGCTCGGCGCGCTTCTGCTGACCGCGTTCGGTGGCAACGCCGAGCTGTGGCCGCACCTGCTGCGCTACGTGTTGCCACCGACCATCGTCGACACGCTGGTGCTGCTCGGCGGCGTCGGCGCGCTGGTGATCGCCATCGGCACCGGCAGCGCCTGGCTGGTGACCGCCTACGATTTTCGCGGCCGCGCCCTGCTCGACTGGGCGCTGCTGCTGCCATTGGCAGTGCCGACCTACATCGTCGCCTACGCCTACATGGATCTGCTGCACCCGATCGGACCGATCCAGACCGCGCTGCGCGCGCTGCTCGCCATCGACAACCCACGCGATCTGCGACTGCCCGAGGTGCGTTCGCTGGGCGGCTGCGTGCTGCTGCTGGGTTTCGTGCTCTACCCCTACGTCTATCTCTCCACCCGCGCCATGTTCCTGATGCAGTCGGCCAGCCTGATCGAGGCGGGACGCACGCTCGGCCTCGGCCGCCATCAGGTGTTCCTGCGGGTGGCACTGCCGCTGGCGCGACCGGCTGTCGCCGTCGGTGCCAGCCTGGCGCTGATGGAGACGATCAACGACATCGGCGCGTCGGAATTCCTCGGCGTGCGCACGCTGACCATTTCCATCTATTCCACCTGGGTCAACCGCTCGGACCTGGCCGGCGCCGCGCAGATCGCCATTGCGCTGCTGCTGTTCGTGGTCGCGCTGCTGTGGCTGGAGCGCGCCGGTCGCCGCCGCCAGCGCTTCACGGTGGCGGCGCAGCGCGCACGGCGGATGACGCCGCAGCGGCTGCACGGCTGGCGCGCCGGCGTTGCACTGATGCTGGGAGTGCTGCCGGTGCTGCTCGGCTTCGTGCTGCCGGCCACCTATCTGGTCAACCAGTCGATCGCGCGGCTGCGCTTCGCCGGCTTCCCACCGACGCTGCTGCAAGCGGCGTGGACGACGATCTGGCTGGCCGCCGTCGCCACCGTCGTGACGCTGCTGCTGGGACTGGTGGTTGCCTGGAGCGCGCGGCTGCGCCCCGGCTCACTGTCGCGCGCCATCGAACGCGGCGCCTGCCTCGGCTACGCGGTGCCCGGCACCGTGCTGGCGCTGGCACTGATGATTGCGCTCGGCCACCTCGACGGCTGGCTCGGCGACCTGCTGGAGGATGCGTTCGGCATCGTCTCCGGCCTGCTGCTGCTCGGCTCCGGCGCCGCGCTAATCTACACCTACGCCGCCCGCTTCCTCGCCGTCTCCGCCGGCAACATCGAATCGGGCCTCAGCCGCATCGCGCCGTCGCTCGACCACGCCGCGCGCACGCTCGGCCGCACCCCTACCGGCGTGCTGAAACAGGTTCACCTGCCGCTGATCCGGCCGGCGCTGGCCGCCGCCGCGCTGCTGGTGTTCGTCGACTGCATGAAGGAGCTGCCGGCGACGCTGCTGCTGCGGCCGCTGAACCTGGAGACGCTGGCGACCACGCTCTACGCCGAAGCCGCCCGCGGCACCTACGAAGAGGGCGCCATCGCCGCGCTGATCATCGTCGTCGCCGGCCTGCTGCCGGTGATGCTGCTGGCGCGCGTCGGCCGCGACCTGAACGCCACCGAGCCGCCACTGTGACCGCCCCGCTGCCGGACGCAGAACCGATGCGCCTGAACGAACTGCCGAAAGGGGTCGACGCGGTGATCGTCACGGTCGAGCCGCAGAGCGATGACGACCTCGTCGCCAGCCGCCTGCGCGACCTCGGCTTCGTCGCCGACGAACCGGTGCGCGTCGTCGCCCGCGACCCGTTCGGCGGCCCGCTGGTGGTGCAGATCGGCTTCACCCGTTTCGCGCTGCGCCGCGCCGAGGCGGCGCGCATCATCGTCAGCCGCGCCGACGAGCGCACCCCGCCCGTGCCGGAACCCCGATGACCACCGCCGAACCGACACCGACCTTCGCCACCCGCGTCGCGCTGGTCGGCAACCCCAACTGCGGCAAGACCGCGCTGTTCAACCAGCTGACCGGCAGCCGCCAGAAGGTGGCCAACTACGCCGGCGTCACCGTCGAGCGCAAGGAAGGCCAGCTGCGCACACCGGCCGGCCGCAGCCTGCGCATTCTCGATCTGCCCGGCGCCTACAGCCTCGCCGCCACCAGCCTCGACGAAGCGGTCACGCGCGACGTCTGCCTCGGCCGCTTCCCCGGCGAACAGCGCCCCGACCTGCTGATCTGCGTGCTCGACGCCACCAACCTGCGCCTGCATCTGCGCTTCGCCCTCGAACTGCGCCAGCTCGGGCTGCCGATGGTGGTGGTGCTGAACATGATGGATGCGGCGCAGCGGCGCGGCATCCGCATCGACGTGGCCCGGCTGCAGCGCGCGCTCGGCGTGCCGGTGGCGGAGACGGTGGCGGTGCGGCGCAACGGCGCCGACGCCCTGTTGCAACTGCTCGACGCGCCGCTGCCACCGGCGCCGGCGGCGACGCTGGCCGGCCCCGACCTGCGTGCCCCCGACCCGCACGACGAGGTGCGCCGCATTCTCACCGATGCGGTCAGCGTGCCGCACCGCACCGCGCGCACCGACGACGCGCTCGACCGCTGGGCACTGCACCCGCTGTGGGGGCCGCTGATCCTGGCGGCGGTGATGTTCCTGATGTTTCAGGCGGTGTTCGCGTGGGCGGCGCCGGTCATGGACGGCATCGATACCGGCGTCGGCGCCATCGGCGCGTGGGTCGGCGCGGCGCTGCCGGACGGGCTGCTGAGAAGCCTGCTGGTCGACGGCGTCATCGCCGGCCTCGGCGGTGTCGTCATCTTCCTGCCGCAGATCCTGTTTCTGTTCCTGTTCATCCTCGCGCTGGAGCAGTCCGGCTACCTGCCGCGCGCCGCCTACCTGCTCGACCGCGCCATGGTCGGCGCCGGCCTCAGCGGGCGCTCGTTCATCCCGCTGCTGTCCGGCTTCGCCTGCGCCATCCCGGCGATCATGGCGACACGGACGATCCAGGACGAGCGCGACCGGCTGGTGACGATTCTAGTGACGCCGCTGATGACCTGCTCGGCGCGGCTGCCGGTCTACGCGCTGCTGATCGCCGCCTTCATCCCGAACCGAACCATCGCCGGCCTGTTCAACCTGCAGGGGCTGGTGCTGTTCGGCCTCTACGCCGGCGCCGTGGTCAGCGCGGTGACGGTGGCGTGGGTCATAAAACGGCTGCACCGCGTGCGCGAGCAGCACACGCTGCTGCTGGAACTGCCCTCCTACCGGCTGCCGAACCCGCGCGACATCGCCATCGGGCTGTGGGAGCGGGCGTCGATCTTCCTGCGCCGCGTCGGCACCATCATCCTGGCGCTGACCATCGGCCTCTGGTTCCTGTCGAGCTTCCCTGCACCACCGGCCGATGCGGTCGGCCCGGCCATCAACTACAGCCTCGCCGGCATGCTCGGGCGCGGGCTGGAACATCTGTTCGCGCCGCTCGGCTTCAACTGGCAGATCTCGATCGCGCTGGTACCGGGACTGGCCGCGCGCGAAGTGGTGGTCAGTGCGCTGGCGACGGTCTACGCGCTGTCGGCGGCGGCCGATGACGGCGCCTCGCAACTGGCGCCGCTGATCGCCGCGCAGTGGTCGCTGGCCACCGCCATGTCGCTGCTGGTCTGGTTCGTATTCGCGCCGCAATGTCTGGCGACGCTGGCAATCATTCGCCGCGAAACCAACTCGTGGAAGATGGTCGGCGTGGCGACGGTCTACCTGTTCGGACTGGCGTATGCGGCAGCCTTCATCGCCTACCGCGTGACGCTGGCGCTGACTTCGTGAAGCGGCTGATTTTGTGAATAGAGAGAAACAGCGATGAGCTACGAACTGCTGCAGAACCTGATCGTCGCGCTGATTGGCGTCGCCGCGCTGCTGTTCCTGCTCGACCGCATCGCGCCATCGCGGCGCCGCAACCTCGCCGCACGATTGCAGCGTCGCCATGCCACGGCGGCACTCGGTCGCTGGTTGCAGCCCACTGCGGGCGGAGGCCACTGCGGCAGCGACGACAGCTGCAACACCTGCGGCAGCTGCTCGACACCGTCGAAAAATTCTGACGCCAAAACACCGACCCGATGAACGCACCGGGCATTGACTCCGGCCGGTCCTTCAATCCCTTGTGCGCTTGTATCGTTGCGCTGGGGTAATCCACCGCTCTGCTTATTTCGTGGCATTGATGATTGGGGCTACGACCAGCCGGTCGAGATTCTCGGCCATGCGCTGGACTGAGGGTGGATCGCTCTGTTTAAGCCACCATGCCAAAACCTCAATCGTACCGGCGGTCGGCACGATGACTCTCAGGTCGCTCGGAACCCGATCGTCGCTGGGGCTGTTGCTTGCCGCCTGCTGCGCCTGTCGAATGAACTCGTCTTTCAAGATGGCAGCAGCGCCGCCGGTCAACAGCACTCGCCATATCTTCCTGTGTTCCCAGACATACGCACACAAGGCCTGGGTAGAGGCACGGCTGTCGACCGTGTAGAGAATCGGAAGCGCCATTGCCAGGAGCTCGCCAATTTGGCGCGCGGCGAGATCATTCAGCAACGCCTCCCTGTCCGGATAGTGACGAAAGAACGTTGCGTACCCGAGGCCAGCGCGATCGGTGAGATCGCGAACCGTTACCTGCTCGAACGCCTTCTCCTCAAGCAGGGATAGCAAGGCGTCGCACAACGCTGGACGCGTACGTGTGGTTCGCGTCTCCCGCGCCAACACGGCAGAAGGAACCCGCTCTTTTTGATTCACCGAATACCATCTCCAGAAGCCAAATCTGTGTTTATCTTCTATATCCCAAGAGGATTTTTGTCAATTCATGCTGTGTACCAGCTCATTGACAGCACTCACTAATGATATATATTGCATCAATAGTGAAATTGCCATGTCGCCCACTTGTTCCACGCGGGCCAATCCACTCACCAGTTCTTGCGGGTAAATACCATGACAGATGCACCTTCCGGATGTCCGGTACACGACGATATCGATCGTCGAAAATCCGCCAAAATTGCCGCATTGAATACACAACCCAATGAAGGTGCGCACTGGGTCAAAAAGTCAGGCCTCGCCCGCAAAATATTGCGCAGCCAGAATGCGCTTCAAGCAGGCGCCGGAGCGGAATTTGTCACCTTCGAAAACCCCGAGCACGCGCCGGTCTTTTTTCTGGATGGCATCGACCATCATCGCAAGCGGCTAAAGATCCAAAAATTCCTGTCGGCAAAGGCGGTCAATGAACGTCACCAGGCAATCATGAAAAGAGTGACGAAAGAGCTTCTGGATGGCTTCAAAAGCCGGGGAGCCGCCAAGCTTGAAGATTTGAGCTTCGATCTCGCCATAGAAGTCGTGAGTGAAATTCTCGGGCTAACCAATAGTGACCGGCTGGGCCGTGCCCGTCGTATCCAGCGGGTTTTGCACAGCACCATCAATCAGAGCCAGAAAGGCTTTTCTGGCTTCGCGGTAAAGCTCAAGCAAATACTGTTCACGTATATGTTCTTCCTCCGCGATGTGAAGCCCGCTATAGAGGCAAGAAAGAAATCCCCCCAAAACGATGCCATCTCCTTTTTTCTCGAAGATGGATACTCCAGCAAAACGATCATTATCGAATGCCTGACGTATGGCACGGCCGGCATGCTGACCACACGGGAATTCATTGTCATGGCCGCGTGGTATCTGTTCGAGGATCCCGCATTGCGTCAACGCTTCCTTGACGGCGACGAAAATGAGCAGCTGGCGATTCTGCTGGAGATCGTGCGTCTGGAGCCCGTCGCGGCCATGATCCATCGCAAGGTAAATGAAGAGGTCGAGGATTTCGGCGACGCCGTAAAACCTGCCGGCGAGCTATATGCCATCGACATCCGGGCGACCAACATCGATGAGGAGATGGTTGGTGCATGCCCCTTCGCGCTTGATCCGGAGCGCGCGAAACGTCAGCGCGACAATGGCCGCTTCCTCAGCTTTTCCGATGGCGCCCACAACTGCCCCGGCTGGCACGTGGCCATGCATGAGACACGCATTTTCCTGGAGCAACTCTTTCGCGTACCGGGCCTGAAGCTGGAGCGCGAACCCGACATGGGCTGGAATGACGGCTTAAAAAGCTATGAGTTGCGCAATGCGCTTATTCGCTGCGACTGAACGGCTTCGGCCCTGGCAATCGTTCATCGTCAATGAGAAAAAGGGCGCCAGATAGCGGTCGACGCCCCCGTATTTGAGCAGCATCGGTACCGCTTCGAAAGTCAGCAGCACGCCAGTCGAGTAATCGGCGACTGGATCCGGCTCTACAACATCCGACGCCCACATCAGACGCTGGGCATGAAGACACCCGCTGAGGCGTATGCATTAGCGGCCTGACCTGTGCAGAAACCGCTGGGCATTACACAGGGGCAGACAAAAGCGCAGATTTTGGCTGTCCCAGCAGCCGTAGGCTGCGATTGCTGCGCATGGTTATGACTATTTTGTGGGATCGCCAGAGGGTGTTCAAAACTCTGTGTCAGCCATACCAGCCTCATAGGCTGATGTGATT
>CAZWXW010000038.1:0-29195 GCA_964638025.1 uncultured Verrucomicrobiaceae bacterium | reverse complement strand
TCGCCAGTGCGATGCCGGTATTGCCGCTGGTCGCCTCGATCAGCGTGTCGCCGGGGCGAATCTCGCCGCGCAGTTCGGCGTTGTGAATCATCGACAGCGCCGGCCGATCCTTGACCGAACCGGCCGGGTTGTTGCCTTCGAGCTTGACCAGCACGACGTTGCTGGTCTGTCCGGGCAGCCGCTGCAGCCGCACCAGCGGCGTCTCGCCGATCAGGCTTTCGAGGGTGGGCCAGCTGTCAATGGTCGAAAGATCGAGCGCGGAGAAGTGGTCGGTCGGAGCAGTCATCGGGCGAATTCCGGGCAATCAGTTCAAAACGGCAACGCATGCCCCGGTGCGAATGTCGATCGAAAAGTCGCGGTCGAAAACCGCTCGCCGACCGCTGGCGGTGGCCACCGCCGCCGGGGACACCGATAATACCCGCTCCGCCGCCGGCGCCCGCAGGCCTTCGATGCAAAATCGCGATCTGAAACTGCTGATCATCGCCACCGCGCTGATTCCGTCCCTGCTGATCGCCATCGGCCTTGGCACCTATCTCGGCAACGCGCGCGCGCGCGACATCGATCGCCTGCTGCAGGAGCGCGGCAACGCCGCCGCACAGCAACTCGCGGTGGCAATGCGCACGCCACTGGAGCGCGCCGACACGGCGGCGCTGCAGGAACTGACGACGCTGGCACTGGAAGAGCGCGGCGTGCGCGCGGCCGCGCTGTTCGCCGCCGACGGCCATGCACTGGTGCAGGCCGGGCCGCGCTTGCGCACGTTCGCCGCCACCGAACTGGCAGCGACACTGACCGTGCAGCCGCTCGACGAGAACGTCCGCTTCGTGCAGCCGGTCTATCCGGCCGGCCATTTCACCGCATCCTTCGACAGTGCCCCCACCACGGCCAGCGACAACCGGCCACTGGGCTGGATCGCGCTGGAGTATTCGCGCCACCCCTACGAACTGCAGCGCTACCAATCGCTGCTGGTGGCCGGCCTGCTGACATTGCTGGCGGTGATCACCGCCACCGCCATCGCCGTCTATACCAGTCGCCGCCTGCTGCGCGATGTCGACGCGCTGCACGACGGCGTCGAGCGCATCCGCAGCGGTCGCTTCGACATGCCGATCCGCCTCAGCAGCGGCAGCGAACTGGCGCCGCTGGCCGGCGATCTCAACGATCTCGCCGGCAAGGTAGCGAACGATTTCGTCGAGCTGCAGCGCAACCTCGAACAGAGCAACCGCGACCTGCGCGAATCGCTGGAGACGGTCGAGATCCAGAACATCGAGCTCGATCTGGCGCGGCGCGAGGCGCTGGAGGCCAGCCGCATCAAGTCGGAATTCCTCGCCAACACCAGCCATGAACTGCGCACGCCGCTGAACGGCATCATCGGTTTCACCAAGCTACTGCTGAAGAGCGGCCTCGATGCGCGCGCGCGCGACTACCTGGAGACCATCCGCTACTCGGCGGAGAACCTGCTGACGATCATCAACGACATCCTCGACTTCTCGAAGATCGAAGCCGGCAAGCTGGTGCTCGACAACGTGCCGATGAACCTGCGCGACGTGATCGAGGAGACGCTGGCGATCCTGGCGCCGAGCGCGCACGAGAAGGGGCTCGACCTGGTCCTGCTGTACGACGGCGCGGTACCGCCGGCGCTGATCGGCGACCCGCTGCGGCTGCGGCAGATCCTGACCAACCTGATCAGCAATGGCATCAAGTTCACCAACAGCGGCCAGGTCGTGGTGCGGGTCTCGCTGACCGGCGACAGCGGCGCGCGGGTGCCGCTGCGGATCAGTGTCGCCGACACCGGCATCGGCCTGACCGAGTCGCAGCAGCGACAGCTGTTCAAGGCCTTTGCACAGGCCGACGCCTCGACCTCGCGGCTGTTCGGCGGCACCGGTCTCGGCCTCGCCATCAGCAAGCGGCTGGTGGAACAGATGGGTGGAGAGATTAGCCTCGAAAGCCAGTCGGGACAGGGTTCGACGTTCTGGATATCGCTGCGGCTGCAGCGCCAGGCCAATCCACTGACGGCGCGCGGCTTCGATCAGCTGTTCGGTCGCCAGCTGCTGCTGTTCGACAGCAGCCCGCTGTCGCAACTGGCGCTGCGCCAGTTGCTGGAGAGCTGGGGCGCGACGGTGACGGCGTGCGATGACTGGAGCAAACTGCTGCGGCAACTGCGCGACGGCGGTGCTTCCTGTCTCGACAACGGCCATGGTCTGGACGGCTGTGTCATCAGCCTGAACCACGCCGAGCTCGACAGCGACCAGCTCGCCGCATTGCCGGCGCCGCCGCTGCCGGCCTGGCTGCTGTTGCCGGGCCTTGCCAGCAGCCGCGCGACCGCTCCCGGCTACCACCTGCTGGCGAAACCGATTGCCCATCTTCAGCTGTACGACCAACTCTGCGATACCCTGGCCACCCGCACGATGCAGATCGCCGAGAGCGCACCGCCGCGCTACGGCGCGGCGCCACCCGTTTCGTCGCAAGCCGATCCGCACTCCGCACAGGCGGAGTCGTCAGGTCACGATTCGTCGAGCCACGGCTTGCCTCACCCCGACTCAGCGGACGCCACACCTCATCACGGCCCGCCACAGGTGCTGGCGGTCGACGACAACCCGACCAACCTGAAACTGCTTGGCGTGCTGCTGGATGAGCTGGGCGCACAGCCGCATCTGGCCAGCGGTGGCCGCCAGGCGCTCGGCCTGTGCGACCAGCAGCGTTTCGATCTGATCCTGATGGATATCCAGATGCCGGAGCTGAACGGGCTGCAGGTGACGCAGCTGATTCGCGGCGGCGGCAACCGCAATCGCGACAGCCGCATCGTTGCACTGACCGCGCATCTGCTGCCGGAGGAGCAGCGCCAGCTGCTGGCGGCCGGCTTCGATCTCTGCCTGACCAAACCGATCACCGAGCGACAATTGCAGCAGCTGCTGATACGCGATGCACCGCTGCCGCAATCCACCACCGCGGCCGTGCAATGGTCGGAACGACCTGTCGATCTGGCGCTCTGTCTGCAGCGTGCGCAACGCAAACCGGATCTGGCGCGCGAACTGCTCGACAGCCTGCTCGACTCGCTGCAGCCGCTGGCAACCCAGCTCGCCGCCCAGCTTGAACAGCGCGACTACCCTGCGCTGCTCGATACCACGCACAAATTGCACGGCATCTGCTGCTACAGCGGCGTACCGCGCCTGCAACAGCGATCAAGCGATCTGGAGGGGTTGTTGAAACAGTTGCCAGAAGAGAAGACGGAGGTCGATTCGTCTGTGCAGGCGATGCTGGCGGCGATCGATGAACTGATCACATGGCAGCGCGAACACGACCTCGATGTGCTGTTCGAGACCAGCGCGGTCTAGGGCCTGTTAACACTATTTCGATGGCTGCCGGCTTCTCAGAGGGAGAACAGCTGACGGCTCTTCAGCGGCCGCTCGCCGAGGTGTGGCCGCAGCGCCTGCCGACAGAGTCGCTTCAACGTGCGCCGGGCGGCATCGCTGACGTTGCCGGAGGCAGCGGCAAACTCCAGCAGATCGCCACCGATCAGCGCATCGGGTGCCCGACCGGGCAATCGCCGCAGACCGCTGTCGCCATCGAAGCGGTACCAGCCGGCGGCCTGCAACGGCTCCCCCTCCGCATCGACCTCCAGGCTGAGACCGTAGCCCAGCGTCTCCAGCATGCTCAGCTCGAACCGACGCAGCGGCAGATCGACACGCGAATCAACCGCGAGTTGCGTCAGCGCGGTTTCATAGTCGGCAAACAGTTCGGGATGGGGGTCTTCGCGCTGCAGCAGACGGCACAGCAGCTCATTCAGGTAGAGGGCGCTGAACAGCGCGGGACCGCGCAGCGCAATCATCGGCGCGCGCACCTCGACCTGCTGCAGCGTTTTCAGTTCACCGCGCCCGCCCCAGCTGACCCACAGCGGCACCAGCGGTTGCAGCAACGCCTGTCGGCTGGTGCCGCGGCGCTGACCGCGCACGCCGCGCGCGACGGCGCCGATGCGCCCCGCCTCCGGCGTCAGCAGTTCGAGCAACAGACTGGTATCGCGAAAGTCGCGGGCGTGCAGCAGGAAGGCCGGATGCAGTGTCTCCACGCTCGGCTATCTCCTCGCCCTGCTCAGGAGTGATCGTCGTAGCCGAGGCTGCGCAGCGCGCGCTCGTCGTCAGCCCAGCCCGACTTGACCTTGACCCACAGCTTCAGCATGACCTTGTTGTCGAGCAGCTTCTCGATGTCCTTGCGCGCCTCTTCACCGATCAGCTTCAGCCGCTCGCCGCCGGTGCCGATGACAATCTTCTTCTGCCCTTCGCGCTCGACCAGAATCAGGGCGTGGATGTGGAATGCTCGGCCCTCGCGCTTGAATGACTCGATCTCGACCGCCATCGAGTACGGTACTTCGTCACCGAGCTGGCGCATGATCTTCTCGCGCACCAGCTCCGCAACCAGAAAGCGCTCGCTGCGATCGGTGATCTGCTCCTCGTCGTAGAAGAACGGATTGTGCGGCAGATGGCTGCGCAGCGCCGTCTCCAGCGCGTCGAGGTTGTGGCCGCGCAACGCCGACAGCGGAAAAATCTCGGCAAACGGAAACTGTTCGCCCATCTTCTGCATGAACGGCAACAGCTGTGTCTTGTCCTCCTGCAGGTCGACCTTGTTGATCACCAGCATCACCGGGCAATGCGCGCCGCGCAATTTCTCCAGCACCCACTCGTCGCCGTCGGTCCAGCGCATGCGGTCGACGACGAACAGCACCAGATCGACATCCTTGATCGCCTGGCTGGCGGTCTGGTTCATCAACCGGTTGATCGCCTTCGGCTCGTCGCGGTGCAAGCCGGGGGTATCGACATAAATGGTCTGCGTCTCGCCCTCGGTCTTGATGCCGAGCACGCGGTGGCGGGTGGTCTGCGGCTTGCGCGAGGTGATGCTGATCTTCTGCCCGAGCAGATGGTTCAGCAGCGTCGACTTGCCAACATTGGGACGACCGACGAGGGCGACGTAGCCACAGCGGGTGGATACGTTCGGTTCGCCGTCGCGATGATCAGCGTCTGTGTCGTCGCTCATGGCAGCTACCTCGCCGATGGTATGAGATTAAAAAAGGGACTAAAAAAACCGAACTAAAAATAAAAAGATGTGCCGTTACGGGCGCGATTGCAGGTGA
This sequence comes from uncultured Verrucomicrobiaceae bacterium, assembly GCA_964638025.1. Classification (GTDB taxonomy): domain Bacteria; phylum Pseudomonadota; class Gammaproteobacteria; order Pseudomonadales; family CAMLJR01; genus CAMLJR01. The sequence goes on along the minus strand of CAZWXW010000038.1, from coordinate 24,076 downwards.
TCGATGGCCGCCTGCGCGGCGCTCTGCTCGGCACTGCGCCGGCTGGAGCCGAGACCGGGGAAACGCAGTCCCAGCGACGACAGTTCGCACTCGACGGCAAACTGCTGGCTGTGCGCGTCGCCGCGCGTGTCGACCAGATGATAGACCGGCAGCGGCCGCTGGCGCGCCTGCAGCAACTCCTGCAGCCGCGTCTTCGGATCCTTGTTGACCTCGCCCGGGCTGACTTCATGCAGTCGCGGACCGAACCAGGCCAGCACCCGCTCGCGGCAGGCATCGATGCCGCCGTCGAGGTAGATGGCACCGATCAGTGCCTCCAGCGCATCGGCCAGAATCGAGTCGCGGCGATGACCGCCGCTTTTCAGTTCGCCGGGACCGAGGTTGAGCCATTCGCCCAACTCGAATTCGCGCGCGATCTCGGCCAGCGTCTCGCCTTTCACCAGCAGCGCTCGCATCCGGCTCAGGTCGCCCTCGCGCACCGTCGGAAAACGCTGGAACAGCGCTTCGGCGATCAGGAAGTTCAACAGCGAATCGCCGAGAAACTCCAGCCGCTCGTTGTGGTGACTGCCGAAACTGCGATGCGTCAGCGCCTGCTCGGCGAAGCCGAAGTCGCGGAACTCATATCCGAGCCGGCGAGCGAGCAATGGCTTGGCGGACGACGTCGGCATCAGCGTGGCGGCAACGTGTACTTCAGTTTGTCGAACTTGACGACGACGTCGATGTTGGCGATCAGCGGAATCCGCTTTTCATAGCTGCAATCGACCTGAATGCCCTCACGGGATTCGACGAACTTGATATCTTTCGTCGGCAATACCTCTATCCCGTTCACCTCGAAGCGCTTGCGTAGCGTCTCAAGCAGCTCATGCTTTGACATCTGACGCGCATTCGACGACGTAAACACCTCATCAAGCACCGCCTTGACCTGAAACTGCTCCAGATAAATCGGCCCGACCCGGAAGGCACACAACAGAAAAAAGGCGGCGACCCCCAGCAGCACCAGCCAGCCCAGAGAGCCCAAACCGCTCTGCCGTGAACGCAAATGCATGATCTCTTCCTCAGGTTGAATTCGACGCGCTAGAGGTTAGCTCAACTACCGGCGGGCGACAGTGCGTCAGCCAGCCACCGACGCATCCATCGCCAACCGTCACACACCGGTCAACGAATGGTTCCCACCCGCGAAAAACTCGGCAGCTCGCGGAAAGACTCCCAGTGCATCCAGATCGCGAATGCCTTGCCGACGATATTGCTCTCCGGCACCTGGCCCCAGAAACGCGAGTCGCTGCTGTTGTCGCGGTTGTCGCCCATCATGAAATAGTGGCCGGCCTCGACCACGGTGGCGAAATTGCCACGGTCGATGCGCAGCTCCTTGTGGATCAGATGCTCGACAGCACCGAGCTTCTCCGAGGCCAGCTCCAGCGTCGGCCGCCCCGGCGGCAGTGCTGCCAGCAGCGTCTGCGGTGCCTGCTCGCCATTGATGTAAAGCACCTTGTCGCGATACTCGATGCGGTCGCCGGGCAGGCCGATCACCCGTTTGATGAAATAGAGACGCTCGCCGGGCTTGATGAACACCATCACATCGCCGCGCTGTGGCTCACTCACCTCCAGCACCTTGGTCTGCAGCACTGGCAGCCGCAGGCCGTAGGCGAACTTGTTGACCAGGATGTAGTCACCCACCTCCAGCGTCGGCACCATCGACGACGACGGAATCTGGAACGGCTCGACCAGGAACGAACGCAGCACCAGCACCAGCGCCAGTACCGGGAAGAAGGAGCGGCTGTATTCGGCTACAGCACGCTCGCCAGCCAACCTGACCTGGGTTTCGTCGCGCTGCGGCTCGGGCACGCGCTGCAGAAACTCGGCAACCGGATTGTCGGCGGCAAAGCGGCGGCGGCGCGGCTCGAACAACAGGCGATCGAGACCTGCCACCAGACCGGAAAGCAGCGTCAGCAGCACCAGTACAAAAGCGAAATCACCATCCTTCAGCAGCAGAGCAGCAGCGAGCCAGCCCAGCCACAGCAGCAACAACAACCGGAACAGCCAGTCCGACCACCCCGGTTCAGTACCGCGCTCGCCGAACATCAGCACGCCGCCCTGCTGCAGCTGTTGCAGCACGCTGCGCTCCTGCTGGCCGCGACCGAACAGCTCCTGCACCAGCCATATCACCAGCGTCAGTGCTGCCAGCGCCGTCAACAACAGATTCACCATCTCTCATTCGTCCTTATCGGCAGGATCCGTTCGATCGCAGCCATCGAGCGTCAACCATCTACTTTCAATACAGCGAGGAAGGCGCTCTGCGGAATCTCCACATTGCCCACCTGCTTCATGCGCTTCTTGCCGGCCTTCTGCTTCTCCAGCAGCTTTTTCTTGCGCGACACATCGCCGCCATAGCACTTCGCCAGCACGTTCTTGCGTAGCGCCTTGACCGTGGAGCGGGCGATGACCTGGCCGCCGATCGCCGCCTGGATCGCGACGTCGAACATCTGCCGAGGAATCAGCTCCTGCATCTTCTCGACCAGCGCGCGACCGCGACTCTGGGCCTGATCGCGGTGCACGATCAGCGCCAGCGCATCGACGCGCTCGCCATTGATCAGAATGTCGAGTTTGGACAGCTTGGCCGACTCGAAGCGCACGAAACTGTAATCGAGCGACGCAAAACCACGGCTGACCGATTTGAGCCGGTCGAAGAAGTCCAGCACCACTTCGCTCATCGGAATCTCGTACTGCACGGAGACCTGATTACCGAGGAACAGCAGATCCTTCTGCACGCCGCGACGCTCGACACAAAGGGTAATGACGTTGCCGAGATGCTCCTGCGGCACCAGGATGTTGACCTCGGCGATCGGCTCGCGCATCTCCTGAATTTCAGCCGGGTCCGGCATCTTCGACGGGTTGTCGACCTGTACCACCTCGCCGCCGTTCCTGACCACTTCGTAGACCACGGTCGGCGCCGTCGTGATCAGATCGAGATCGTATTCGCGCTCTAGCCGCTCCTGGATGATCTCCATGTGCAGCATGCCGAGGAAACCGCAGCGGAAACCGAACCCGAGCGCATCGGAGACCTCCGGCTCATAGAACAGCGAGGCGTCGTTCAGCGTCAGCTTGGCCAGCGCATCGCGAAACTGTTCGTAATCCTCGGAGGAGACGGTGAACAGACCGGCGTAGACCTGCGGCTTCACCTTCTTGAAGCCGGGCAGCGGCTCGACATTCGCGGTGCTGGCGTGGGTCAGCGTATCGCCGACCGGCGCGCCCTGAATCTCCTTGATGCCGGCGATGACGAAGCCGACTTCGCCCGCCCGCAGTGCATCCGTTGGCGTGTGTTTCGGCGTGAAGATGCCGACGCTGTCGACGATCTGTGCCTTGCCCACCGACTTGGCGATGATCTTGTCGCCCTTCTTGATCGAGCCGTGCTTGACCCGAACCAGCGAGACGATGCCGAGGTAGTTGTCGAACCAGGAGTCGATGATCAGCGCCTGCAGCGGCTGCTCGATCTCGCCGGCGGGCGGCGGGATCAGCTGGATCAGCTGTTCGAGCAGGTCCTGCACCCCCATGCCCGACTTGGCGCTGACCGGAATGGCGTGCGCGGCATCGATGCCGATGATCTCCTCGATCTCCTTCTTGACCGTGTCGGGATCGGCCTGCGGCAGGTCCATCTTGTTCAGGACCGGAATCACCTCCAGCCCCTGCTCGATCGCCGTGTAGCAGTTGGCCACCGACTGCGCCTCGACCCCCTGCGCCGCATCGACCACCAGCAGCGCCCCTTCGCAGGCGGCCAGCGAGCGCGATACCTCATAGCTGAAGTCGACGTGGCCGGGAGTGTCGATGAAGTTGAGCTGATAGATGCGACCGTCGCGCGACGGGTAGTTGAGCGTCACCGAATGCGCCTTGATGGTGATGCCGCGCTCGCGCTCGAGATCCATCGAATCGAGCACCTGCGCCTCCATCTCGCGATCGCTGAGGCCGCCGCAGAGCTGGATGAAGCGGTCTGCCAGCGTCGATTTGCCGTGGTCGATGTGGGCGATGATGGAGAAGTTGCGAATGTGGTCGAGATTACTCACGCGGGTACCAGCCTGGGCGCCCCACCGGACGGGGGGCGTCTGAAAAGGCGGCGATTGTAGCGTAGGGCCGAAGTCGAAGCTATGAACGGGCGCGGGGGTCTGGCTGGCGAGCGGGAAGCGACCGGACCCGCCTCACTGCGCCGGCTCCTGCCATGTCACGGCATCGGCAACGCGCTGAGCGGTGATGGCCGGCACTTCGCCAATGACCGTGACGACAAATGTCTGCTCGCTGCGACGCAACGGTGCGGTGTGGGCTACGGTGGCGCCCTGCCGGGCTTTGCCGCCGGTGCTGACGAACGTGCCATCGGACTCCGCCACGAAGATCGACAACATCCCGAGACCGTCCGAGTAGGTCTGTCCATCGCGGTCATCGCCATCGGTTGTGGTCACCGCCACAAATCCCGGCGGCAGCCAGCGCGGTTGCCAACCCACCGGTGCCGATGTGTCGGCAGCGGCAGCAGCGACGGCGGTCTCGCCGTCCGATTCAGCCAGACGCCACTGCGGCAACAGCTTGTCGCTGAACTCGATCTCGGCGAACTGGAAGCGCTCCAGAACCCGCTGGCGGGCATCGAACTGTTCGTAGCGCAACGCCACGCCGGTATCGCGATCGAAGGCAATCCGGTACCCAAGACGAAAGCTGTCGCGCGGCATTGCCTCCAGCAGCAGCACCGGACGTCCGGCAACCCGGCCCTCGCCATTCATGCTCAACGTATAGAAAGTCTCAATAGACTCCATGCCGCTGCGCTGCTGATTATGCAGCAATCGCGTCAGACGCTGGCCGGGCAGCACGCAAGTCACCGAACTGCCACTGCGAATGACCTCGCGACGATTGCCATCAAGGTGTTCGAGATAGTCGTAGGGACGACCATCGACCGTGCCGTGTGTAACCCGCAATGCCTCCGTCTGATCACCGCTCTCGTAGATCAACGTGCCGCGATAGGCGAAGCCGTCACCGGCACTGGCAAGACGCGTCAGCCACTGGCGAGCATCGGCGCTTTCCGTCGCCTGCGCGGAAACATGAAGAGCAACCAGCAGAAGCAGTGCAGCGCGGGCGAACGACATGGAGGGGGAACTACTCGCTCTCTAGATGGGTGACACGGGCAAAGCCAACCACGCCCTGACCACCGTTCAACACGGCACGCTCGGTGTGGCGCAGCAGGTAGTAATCGAGTTGCTGGCGCGCCAGCTCGTCGGCATCGAGTGCTACCGGCTGCAACGCCGGCGCGGAAGTGACATTGGCACTGACCGCGACATTGCCAACGCCGGAAGAGCCTGACGCGGGATAGACCTTGGCCGTCGGAACGGATGCCAGCTGCGGCTGCGCCTGAGACGAGGCGTCGAAACCGTCGAAGCTGCGCACACCGACAGCCACCACCGCCGCCACCGACGCGGCAACCGCCACGCTGGCCACCGGGCGCCACCAGCGCGCCGATCGCTCCTGCTCGATATCGTTGATCGCCGCCATCACACGGGCCGAGATATCGATCGACGCAAAGCGGGCATCGAGACCGGCAGCGCGATCGCCTGCGCGCTGCAGGCTGCTCCACATCGTTCGCACCTGATCGAAACTGTCTCCGGCCAGCAGTCGCCGCAGTTCCAGCTCGTCCGCTTCGCCATCGACCAGCGCGGAGACCGACTCTCCCAGCCTGTCATTCATGCGATCACCTCACCGTTCATCTGTGCGTTGATGTACTTGTCGATCGATTCGCGCGCCCGGAAGATCCGACTGCGCACCGTGCCTACCGGACAATCCATCGCCTTGGCGATATCTTCGTAACTCAGACCTTCGAACTCGCGCAAAGTTACCGCTGTACGTAGATCCCGCGGCAGCGCGGCGAGCGCTTCATTGAAGACCCGTCCCATCTCTTCGCCGAACAGAAGATTCTCCGGGTTCTCGATATCCTTCAGGTGCGAATCGCCTTCGAAGTGTTCGGCGTCCTGAATATCGATATCGACACCGGGCGGCCGGCGCTGCTGCGACACCAGATAGTTTTTCGCCGTGTTGATCGCGATCCGGTAGAGCCATGTATAGAACTGGCTGTCACCGCGAAAGTTCGGCAGCGCGCGATAGGCCTTGATAAATGCCTCCTGCGCCACATCCTGAACCTCATGCGGATCGCGGACATAGCGCGCGATCAGGCTCAGGATACGGTGCTGATACTTCAGTACCAGCAGGTCGAAAGCTCGTTTGTCGCCTTTCTGGACGCGGGCAACCAGCTGACGGTCTGCCGCAACGGCATCGCTCATCGATACCCTCGCGGCATCTCATCGGGTAACGCCGAGCAACTGTCATCTGGCAAAGCTGCGCAATAGACCATCAACTGCCTCGGAAGTTCGCCGTCGGCATAGACGGCACATCTTGTGTCTGCGCGAGCGCTTTGTGCGCGCGAGTTGAAGCCGGCTATGATTGCCGCGCCCGATAAAAGTTCCACCTTTCGGCGACCGTTTGCAGGCGACGCAAATGATTGTGCGGAAGGTTATATTCGCCCTTCGCGCGGAGCAACCGTTACAGCGATGACCCCCTCGCACTCCTCCACCCGCACCATCGAACACGACGTGCTGATCATCGGCAGCGGCGCCGCCGGCCTTTCTGCTGCCCTGCAACTGGCGCCAGCCGCCAGTGTCGCGGTGATCTGCAAGGGCGAGCTGAATACCGGCTCGACCTGGTGGGCGCAGGGCGGGATCGCCGCCGTGCTTGACGAAGGCGATACCGTCGAAGCCCATGTCGCCGACACGCTGGTCGCTGGCGGCGGACTCTGTCACGAAGACTCGGTGCGCTTCACCGTAGAGCATGCACGCGAAAGCGTCGAGTGGCTGGTCGAGCTCGGCGTCGCCTTCGATCGCGGCGGTGGCGACGGCTTCCACCTGACGCGGGAAGGGGGTCACAGCCACCGCCGCATCATCCACTCCGCCGATGCCACCGGCCGCGCCGTCTCCGAGACACTGACCGAACGCGCGCTGGAGGCGGACAACCTTCATATTTATTCGCGCCGCGTCGCCATCGACCTGATCGTGCGCGACGGCCGCTGCCACGGTGCCTATGTGCTCGACTGCCAGAGCGGCGCCATCGATCGCTTTCTGGCCAAGTACACCGTGCTCGCCACCGGCGGCGCCAGCAAGGTCTACCTCTATACGTCGAACCCCGACGGCGCCACCGGCGACGGCATCGCGATGGCATGGCGCGCCGGCTGCCGCGTCGCCAACATGGAGTTCAACCAGTTCCACCCGACCTGCCTGTACCACCCGAAGGCGAAGTCGTTCCTGATCACCGAGGCGATCCGCGGCGAGGGTGGCAGGCTGCTGCTGCCCAATGGCGAACGTTTCATGACCCGCTACGATCCACGCGGCGAACTGGCGCCGCGCGACATCGTGGCGCGCGCGATCGACCACGAGATGAAGCGGCTCGGCATCGACTGCGTCTACCTCGACATCAGCCACAAGTCGCCCGACTTCATCCTGAACCACTTCCCGACCGTCAAGGCGCGCTGCCTGGAGCTCGGCATCGACATCACCCGCGACCCGATCCCGGTGGTGCCGGCGGCGCACTACACCTGCGGCGGTGTCATCGTCGACTTCGAGGGACGCACCGACCTGCCCCATCTGCACGTCATCGGCGAAAGCAGTTTCACCGGCCTGCACGGTGCCAACCGCATGGCCAGCAATTCGCTGCTGGAGTGCCTGGTCTACGGCCGCGCCGCCGCCGACTCGATCCGTCGCGGCCTGCCGAGTGCGCCCCCGCCGCAACCGACGCCGCCGTGGGACGAATCGCAGGTGACCGATTCCGATGAGGATGTGGTGATCGCGCACAACTGGGACGAGCTGCGCCGCTTCATGTGGGACTACGTCGGCATCGTCCGCACCGACAAGCGGCTGCAGCGCGCGCTGCGCCGTGTCGAACTGCTGCAGCAGGAGATCACCGAGTACTACTCCAACTACAAGGTGACCAACGACCTGCTCGAACTGCGCAACCTGACCATGGTGGCGGAGCTGATCATCCGCTCGGCACTGGCGCGCAAGGAGAGCCGCGGCCTCCATTTCACCCTCGACTATCCGGCACTGCTGCCGGAGGCGGTCGATACCGTGCTGACACCGCTGAACCATTCGCGGTCAGATCATCAGGGTCCCTCGTCCGCCATTGCCTCGTAAACCGGCAGATAGCGCAGGCAGAGCCGCAGCCGGCGCAGCGCGTCGGCTTCGAGACTGTCGGGGAACAGGCAGAGTGAACGCCGGCCGCCGGGGCCGATGAAGTGCATCACCACCAGCCGACGCCAGACCACGGCCCGACGCAGCTGCAGCGCGAGACCGCGGCCATCGGCACCGATCCAGAGCCAGCGCCCGCCCTCCCAGCGCAGGCCGCGACATGGTGAACGCCCGCCGAGCCAACCCTGACGGCGCAGCGAACTCCACACGGTCAGCAGTAGAACACCCAGCGCCAGCAGTTGTGGCAGCAGCGACAACCCGCTGCGAACGATGGCGGCAACCGCCAGCAGCGCCGCCGCGATCTGCAGCACCGCCAGCCAGCGCGATGGCCGCAGTTCAAGTGCGAGAGGCGTGGGTAAATTCGAGGATCTTTTCGACAATGGTGGCAAGCTCCGCATCCTGCGGGATCTGTCGCTGCAGAAACCAGGCGAACAGCTCCGTGTCCTCACTCTCCAATAACAACCGATAGCGCTCCTGATCGGCGTCATCGAGTTGGCGCAGCCGGCGCTCGACGAAAGGCATCAGTACCAGGTCGAGCTCCAGCATGCCGCGGCGGCTCGCCCAGTACATACGCTTGTATTCGTCTTCGCTGAACATCTGCTACTCGCTCGAGCGCCGTTTGCCGGCGCTTGGTCATGGAAAAAAGAGCCGGCATTATAGCGGCGCTATTCCGTCAATCCATTTTTCAGCCCGCCAATCCATTTTCCAGCCGAGCGCACACATGCAGAACCCGTGGTCAGCCTTTTTCCAGTCCGTAGACCGCACCGCGCTTGCCGCGCCCGCTCAGCCCCTGCTGCAACAGTCGCTGATCGCCCCACTCGACCATTGCGCGCTGCTGCAACTGACCGGCGCCGACAGTGCCCGCTTCCTGCAGGGGCAGCTGACCTGCGACGTCAATGCGCTGACCAATGAGCGCGCCACGCTGGCCGCCCACTGCACGCCCAAAGGACGCATGGTGACGGCGTTCGAGCTGGCGCGGCGCAGTGACGACAGCTTCTGGCTGCGCCTGCGCGCCGATCTGGCCGAGCTGACCGACCGCCAGTTCGGCAAGTACCTGCCGCTCTACCGCAAGGCAAAACTGTCGACGCTCGACAGCCACATTGCCTTTGGTCTGGCCGGCAGCGCGGCAGCCGCCCTGCTGCGAGGCCACTTCGGTGCCTCCCCCACGGCGCAACAGGCAGCCTGCGCAATCGGCGACGCCCAACTGATCCAGCTCGACGGCGCCGGCGAGCGTTTCGAGTGCTGGCTGCCGCAAGCCGACGCCATCGAACTCTGGCGCGCGGCGCTGGCGGCCGGCCTCCTCCCCGCCGCTGGCGACTGCTGGCGCTGGCTGCAGATCCGCGCCGGTGTTTCGGAGCTGTGCGCGGCAACCAGCGATCTGTTCATTCCGCAGATGGTCAACTACACCGAACTGGGCGCGGTCAGCTTCAACAAGGGCTGCTACACCGGCCAGGAGATCGTTGCCCGCGCCCACTATCGCGGCCAGGTCAAACGCCACCTGATCCGGGCCAGCAGCACCGGCGCCGCACCAGCCGCCGGCAGCGAGCTGATCGATGTCAACGGCCGCGCCGCCGGCTACGTGGTCGATGCTGTCGCGCTGGCGGACAACAGCTGCGAAATGCTGGTGGTGGCCAGTGCCGATGCCAGCGAATTGCGCACCGGCAGCGGCCAGCCGCTGCAGGCGCAGCCGCTGAGCTAGTGCTATAACTACCCGGCCGTTGCATGGCGTCGCCACATGGCGCAGTGCCGGTCACCGAGGCGGAGATCTTCGGCCGTAGTCTCAACAAGAGCCCATCAATAATTCCGCTCCCCGCGTTACAGGAACCCCGCATGAGTGACCAGATCGAGCAGATCCGCCAGGAACTGCTGAAAGCCATCGACAACGATCAACTGGTACTGCCGACACTGCCCGAAGTGGCGCTGCGTGTACGCGAGGTGGCCTCCGACCCGGATGCCGATGTGGCGACGCTGTCGAAGGCGATCGAGAACGACACGGCGATGTCGGCGCGCATCATCAAGGTGGCCAACAGCCCGCTGCTGCGCGCCAGCCGCATCATCGAAGACCTGAAGAGCGCGGTCTCCCGGCTCGGCATCAACTACACCTCGAACCTCGCCACCAGCCTGGCGATGCAGCAGATGTTCCAGGCCACCTCGGATGCCATCGACCAGCGCATGCGCGACACCTGGTCGCGCAGCACCGAAGTGGCTGGCATTGCCCATGTGCTGGCGCGCCACTTCACCAAGCTGAAGCCGGATCAGGCGACGCTGGCCGGCATCGTCCACCGCATTGGCGTGCTGCCGATCCTGACCTATGCCGAGGACAACCGCGGCCTGCTGCGCGACACCGCCGCCCTCGACGTGCTGATCGACGAACTGCACCCGTCCATCGGCCGCCGCATTCTCGAGACCTGGGATTTCCCGGCCGAACTGGTCGCGGTGCCGGAACAGCACCTGAAATTCGACCGTGTCGTGCCGAAGGTCGACTATGCCGATCTGGTCATGGTGGCCAATCTGCAGAGCCACATCGGCAGCGATCACCCCTTGACGCAGATGGACTGGAAGCCGATCACTGCCTTCGCCCGCGTCGGCCTGTCACCGGAAGTGGACTGCGCCGAGGAGGAAGATCTGACGGCGGACATGGAAGCGGCGATGGCGCTGCTGAAGTAGCGCCTCGCTTATATATTTCACCGCAACCACTCGATTACTGCGGCAGCGCCCAGTCGATGGGCGCCAGACCGCGCGCCGCCAGATACTCATTCGCCTTGGAGAAGTGGCGGCAGCCGAGAAACCCCCGATGCGCCGACAGCGGCGACGGATGCGGTGCCTGCAGCACGCAGTGTCGCTTGCGATCGATCAGCGCCCCCTTCTTCTGCGCGTAACTGCCCCACAGCAGGAACACCAGCCCGTCGCGATCGCGATTGAGATGGTCGATACAGGCATCGGTAAATCGCTCCCAACCCCGCCCCTGATGCGACGCCGCCTGCGCCCGCTCCACGGTCAGCACGCTGTTCAGCAGCAGCACGCCCTGCTCAGCCCAATGTTGCAAATTGCCGTGGGCACTCGGCTCAACGCCGAGATCTTTCTGCAGCTCGGTGAAGATGTTGACCAGCGACGGCGGTTTCGGCACGCCCGGCAGCACCGAGAAACAAAGGCCGTGCGCCTGCCCCGGCCCGTGGTAGGGGTCCTGCCCGAGGATCACTACCTTGACCCGATCGAACGGCGTGCTGTTGAGGGCGTTGAACCAGAGGCTGGCCGGCGGATAGATCTCCTTGCCGGCATGCCGCTCGGCCTGCAGAAACGCCTTCAGTTCGACCATGTAGGGCTGATCGAACTGATCGCCGAACCGGCTCAGCCAGCCCGGCTCCAGCTTCACCTCATCGCGCCGAATGGCAGTCGCTTCACTCATTTCTCTCTCCCCCGAAACCTGACATCGCTGCTCGCGGCAACTGGCGCGGGCAATGCATAGACAAACCGTACACAGGCAACCGCGCGGCGCGAGTTATACCGGCGTCGCGCTGCAGCTGTCGAGCCGTCGCGTCGGAGGGAAGACCGCGACCCGCCATGGCGCCGGATTTCAGCGATGCGCTACACGCGACTACAATGCGCCGCCATAGTGCACCGCATGCGACGCAAACCGGCATGCACGAACACGATCGACAACACCTGAACCGACATCCGCCATACCGCAGCAAAGGAAAGCCGTTACATGGACAAACCCTACAAGGGCATCATCCTCGCCGGGGGCTCCGGCACCCGCCTGCATCCATTGACCGCTGCCGTCAGCAAACAGCTGATGCCGGTCTACGACAAGCCGATGATCTACTACCCGCTGTCGACACTGCTGCTGGCCGGTATCCGCGAGGTACTGGTGATCACCACGCCGCGTGATCGCGCCGCTTTCGAACTGGTACTGGGCGACGGCCGCCAATGGGGCATCGAGATCGAATACGCCGTGCAGCCGGAACCGGAGGGGCTGGCACAGGCCTTCATCATCGGTGAGTCCTTCATCGGCGATCACCCGGTGGCACTGGTGCTCGGCGACAACATCTTCTACGGCGAAGGGCTGTCGCTGAAGCTGCAGGCGTCGGCACAACAGCAGCACGGCGCCACCGTGTTCGCCTACTACGTGCAGGACCCGGAGCGCTACGGCGTCGTCGCCTTCAACGAACAGGGGCGCGCCATCGACATCGAGGAGAAGCCGGCCAAACCACGCTCCTCCTATGCCGTCACCGGCCTCTACTTCTACGACAACCAGATCGTCGACATCGCCAGACACATCAAGCCGTCACCGCGCGGCGAGCTGGAGATCACCGACTGCAACCGCATCTACCTCGAACGCGGCGAACTGAATGTGCAGGTACTGAATCGCGGTACCGCCTGGCTCGACACCGGCACCCACAACTCGCTGCTCGATGCCGCCAACTTCATCCGCGTGGTCGAGGAGCGACAGGGGCTGAAGATCGCCTGCCCGGAAGAGATCGCCTTCCGCATGGGCTTCATCGACGCCGAGCAGGTGCTGCGCCTGGCCGAACCGCTGAAGAAGAGCGGCTATGGCCAGTACCTCGCCAAGCTGATCAACGAAACCTCACGGCCCTGACTCGATGAATATTGAAACCACTCCACTGCGCGATGTGCTGCTGATCGAGCCGCGCGTATTCGGCGACGAACGCGGCTTTTTCTTCGAGAGCTGGAACGAAAGTACCTTTGCCAACGCCGGCATCGATGTGCGCTTCGTGCAGGACAACCACAGCCGCTCGCGCCAGGGCATTCTGCGCGGGCTGCACTACCAGACCGAACAGACGCAGGGAAAACTGGTGCGCGTGGTGCGCGGCAGCGTGTTCGATGTCGCCGTCGACCTGCGCCGCAGCTCGCCGAGCTTCGGTCGCTGGTTCGGCGCCGAACTGAGCGAGAGCAACAAGCGGATGCTGTGGGTGCCGCCGGGATTTGCGCACGGCTTCTATGTGCTCAGCGATGAAGCTGACTTCCTCTACAAATGTACCGAGCTCTATCACCCGGCATCGGAAGTGTCATTGCGGTGGGACGACCCGACCATCGGCATCGACTGGCCGCTGGTCGATGGCGCGGCACCGCAACTGTCGACCAAGGATGCCGTCGGCCTCTCCTTCGAAGCGGCACCCAAATTCGATTGAAGCTGCAGCTACCGCGACATCTCAGTCGCGGTAGCTGCCATCCAGCACCGCGCGCCACCAGTCGGCATTGTCGAGATACCAGCGCACGGTCTTGCGCAGTCCGGTGGCAAAACTCTCCTGCGGCACATAGCCCAGCTCGGCACGCGACTTGGTCGCATCGATGGCGTAACGCTGATCGTGGCCGGGTCGATCCGTGACGAAGGTGATCGCGTCGCGACTTGTTTTCCCCTGCGCCACCAGAGCCGCCGGAAAACGCTGCGCCAGCGTCGCATCCGCCGCGAACAGCTCATCCATTACCGTGCACAACTCGCCGACCACATCGAGGTTGTTCCACTCGTTGTTGCCGCCGATGTTGTAGGTCTCGCCAACGACACCGCGCTGCAGCACGCACTCGATGCCACGCGCATGATCCTCGACATAGAGCCAGTCGCGCACGTTGCTGCCATTGCCGTAGATCGGCAGCGGCTTGCCCTGCAGCAGGTTGGTGATGCAGAGCGGGATCAGTTTTTCGGGGAAGTGATACGGCCCGTAGTTGTTCGAGCAGTTGCTGGTGGTCACCTGCAGCCCGTAGGTGTGGTGATAGGCGCGCACCAGATGATCCGAAGCCGCCTTGCTCGCCGAATAGGGACTGTTCGGCTGGTACTGGTGCGACTCGGTGAACGCCGGTGCGGTCGGCGTCAGCGAGCCGAACACTTCGTCGGTCGAGATATGGTGGAAGCGATGCGGGGTACCGCTGCCGGCCAGCCACACCGTGCGTGCCGCTTTCAGCAGGCTGTGGGTGCCGATGACATTGGTGGTGACGAAGGCATCGGGGCCGGTGATCGAGCGGTCGACATGACTCTCCGCCGCGAAGTGCACCAGCGTGTCGACGGCGTGCTCGCGCAGCAGCGTCTCCACCAGCGCGGTGTCGTTGATATCGCCGACGACCAGTTCGCACTGGCCACGCTGATCGCCGCCGAGAACCGGGGCCAGATTGTGGCGATTGCCGGCATAGGTCAGTGCGTCGAGCACCACGATGCGATCATCTGGATGCGCGCCAACCCAGTAGTGCACGAAATTGGCGCCGATGAAGCCGGCGCCGCCGGTGACGAGCAGATTAGCCATTGAGTTTTCCTTTCAGATCGTCGAGCACCTGACGCAATGCAACGCGCCAATGCAGGGGTTCGAGTTCGAGATCGCGCCACGTGGTCGTCTTGTCCAGCACGCTGTAGGCGGGACGTTTTGCCGGCGTCGGATAGTCAGTCGTCGCGATCGGGCGCACCGGAATCTGCCGCGACAACAGGCCGCGCGCCAGCGCCTCCTCCTGGATCGCCAGCGCGAAATCGTACCAGCTGGCAACCCCGGCATCGGTGCAGTGATAGAGGCCATGCAGATCCGGCTTCGCCGCGAAACGCCAGATCATCCGCGCCAGCGTTGTCGTCGAGGTCGGTGTGCCGACCTGATCGGCGACGACACCGATGGCATCGCGCTCCGCCATCAGCCGCAACATCGTCTTCATGAAATTGCTGCCGTGACGCGAATAGACCCACGCCGTGCGCAGCACCAGCGCCCGTGGCAGCGCGGCCAGCACACGCTGCTCGCCATGCCATTTCGACAGACCGTACTGGCCGAGCGGAGCGCATGCCGCATCGACCGGATAGGGTATCGAGCGCATGCCGTCAAACACGAAATCGGTGGAGACATGAATCAATCGCACATCCAGCGCCGCGCAGGCTTCAGCCAGCGCGCCGGCACCGATGGCATTGACCTGCTCGCAACGCAACGCACCTTCTTCGCTCTCGGCCTTGTCGACCGCCGTGTAGGCTGCGGTGTTGACGACCAGATCGACACCGAATGTTTTCAGCTGCGACCCGATTTCCGTGGAGGTCAGATCGAACTGCTTCGAATCGCAGGCGATGACCTGCCAGCCGGACGGTGCCGTTGCTGTCAGCGTCGCGCCGAGCTGACCGCCGGCACCCGTAATCAATACCTTCAAACCAAACCTCCCATGTCTTTATCTGAACCTGTCTGTCCGATCGCGTTTACCTGAATGATGTGGTTGCGAACGAGACCCGCGACATAACAGCGCGTCGCGAAAGTTTGCAATTCTATCACTGCCCTCTAAGATGGCATCGCATCCAACACCAGCCGCGAGTTTTCCTCTTGTCCAAAACCACCAGCGAACGCTTCGGCATTCATCGCCTGCACTCCGCCCACCCGGTCATGCGCAAACTTCGCCGCGACGGCAACATACCGTCGATCCACGGCAACAAGCACTGGCCATCGGCCGACCTGCTGATGGATTTCCTGCTCGAACACCCGCTGCGCAAACGCGGCACCGTGCTCGATGCCGGCTGCGGCTGGGGATTGGGTGGCATCTTCTGTGCCAAACAGTTCGGCAGCCGTGTCACGGCGCTCGATGCCGATCCCGCCGTCTTCCCGTACCTGCAGGCACATGCCGAACTGAATACCGTCAAGATCGATTGCCGCAAAGGCAAATTCCAGAAGGTCACCAAAGATGAACTGGCCGGCATCGATACGCTGATCGCCGCCGATGTCTGCTTCTGGGATGAACTGGTCAAACACCTCGGCAAACTGATCGATCGCGCCGTCGACGCCGGCGTCAAACGCATCATCATCGCCGACCCCGAGCGCGCACCGTTCTTCGAACTGGCCGAGCGTTGCGAGCGGAAACATTGCGCGGAGCTTATCCCGCGCCGCAGCGAGCGCTACCCGCGCGTCTCCGGCGCCATCCTGCTGATCGAGAATCGCTAGAAAGTCCGGGGTTATTCGTCATTCTGCGCGAAGCGGAGCGCAGTCGCAGAATCCATGAGTGCCGGCCACTAATCATTGGATTCCGCGACTACGCGCGGAATGACAAATACCAAGTTCAAAGCTGAACCAAAGCCGCCCCTCAAAGCTTCACGATTCCGTCACCCTTCTGTCATGCGACCGACCCAAGCTGGCCGCATGACAACCGTGACGCGCTGGCTGCATAGCCTTCAGGACTACGATCTGCGCATGCTGTTGTGGTTTATCCACCGCCAGCACCGCGCGCTGTGGATCGCTTTTTCGCGAGCGCTGTCGCGCAGCGGCGACGGTACCTTGCAGTTGCTGCTGCCGAGTCTGTTCTGGCTGATCGACGGCGAAACCGGCAAGCGTCTTTTCATTGCCACCGCCCTCGTCTTCCTGATTGAACGTCCGCTCTACTGGTGCCTGAAGAATGGCTGCCAGCGGCGGCGACCACCGGAGGCCATTCCCAGCTTCCAGAGCGTCGTTACCGCCTCCGATCGCTTCTCGTTCCCCTCCGGCCATACCTGCGCTGCATTCGCACTGGCAACGCTGGTGACGCTGCAATATGGCGCAGTGGCGGCGCCGCTCTACCTGTGGGCCACCGGTGTCGGCCTGTCGCGCGTCGTGCTCGGCGTCCACTTCCCGACCGATACGCTGGCCGGCGCTGCGCTCGGCACGCTCATCGCCTGGTCGACCAGCACCTACCTTCTGATCTACCTCCTCTGAAGACACTCCCATCCTGAAGACACTAGAAGGCTCATGAAAATACTCTACGGCGTTCAAGGCACCGGCAACGGTCACATCAGTCGCGCGCGCAAGATGGCCAGCCATCTGCATGCACGCGGCGCCGATGTCACCTGGCTCTTCACCGGACGCGAACGGGAAAAATTGTTCGACATGGAGTGCTTCGGCGATTTCGAGCATCGCACCGGCCTGACGATGGCGCAGATCGACGGTCGCGTGAACTACTGGCAGACGGTGCGCGAGGCGCAGCTGGGCCGATTCGTTGCCGATATACGCGAACTCGATGTCACGCCGTATGACCTCGTCATCACCGACTTCGAACCGGTCACGGCCTGGGCAGCGCGCACCGCCGGCAAGCCGAGCATCGGCATCGGCCATCAATACGCCTTCTCGCGCCAGATTCCGCGCCACGGCAAGAACCCGGCCGCAGCTCTGGTATTGCGCGGCTTCGCGCCGGCGACCTATGGCGTCGGCCTGCACTGGCACCACTTCAATACCGATGTACTGCCGCCGATCATCGACGTGCGTCTGGCCCCTGAAAATACCGTCGACAAGCAGGTGCTGATCTATCTGCCATTCGAGCAGCAAGCGCGTGTCACCGCGCTGCTGCAAGGCTTCCCCGAATGGAGCTTCGTGCAATATTCACCGGAATTGCGCGACGGCCGCGCCGCCAACGTCGAGCTGCGCCGCACCTGCCTCGAAGGTTTTCGCAGCGACCTGCGCCGCTCCAGCGCGGTGATCTGCAACGCCGGCTTCGAACTGGTCAGCGAATGCCTACACATGGGCATTCCGGTCATGGTGAAACCGGTCAACGGCCAGATGGAGCAATTGTCGAATGCCCATGCGCTGGCGCAACTGGGCTGGGGCAAGGCCGTCGATCGACTCGACCACGACGCCGTGCACGACTGGCTGCACGGCAATCCGAAGGGCATCGAAATTCACTACCCCGATGTCGCCGCCGCGCTGGCCGACTGGGTACTGGAAGGCGACTGGAACGATCAATCGTCGCTGTGGGAGATGTTGTGGAGCTGCACCCGCAGCAAATTCGCGGCGGCGTAGACTCTCTCTAAAAATCTCCAGCCATTAAAAAACCCCGGCATGCCGGGGTTTTGCTTCCTGACGCCTGCTGCGCTCATTCACCGCCGAGGTAACGGCGGCGCTTGTTCTCCTTCAGTTTGTCGAGGTCGACCAGCACCAACCCGTCGATGCAGTCGGCAAAATCCGGGTCGATATTGAAGTCGACGAACTGCACGCCACCAGCCTCGCACAACTCCGAGTACTGCTTGTAAAGCGTCGGCACGCTGACATCCTGCGCCGCCAGTTCCGCCTTCAGTTCGATGAATGCCTCGGCGTAGGACTTGCCGACCCAGCGCTGCGCCAGCTCCGGCTGTTGCAACTTGTGCGGCAGTCGCGCGTGGGCCCAGCGCCCGTCAGCCGGGAAGAAGTGGCGGTAGAAGCTGACCAGCAGATCGCGGGCGGCAACCGGCAGGCGGTTGCTGATCGAGACCGGCCCGAACAGATAGCGCACCTCGGGAAAACTCTTCAGATAGGCGCCGATGCCATACCAGAGCAGATCGAGACTGCGCCGACCCCAGTAGCGCGGCTGCACGAAGCTGCGACCCAGCTCGACGCCTTGCTCCAGGTAGGGCCGCGCCGCTTCTCCATAGTCGAACAACTTGCTGCTGTAGCACTGCGCAATGGCATTGCCTTCTCCACCCGTGCGCCGCAACCGGTAGGCGCCGACCAGCTCCAGCGCCTCGTCATCCCACAACACGATGTGGTCGTAGTCGCGATCGAAGCGATCGATGTCGCGGCGCAGGCCACTGCCCTCGCCCACCGCGCGGAAACTGACTTCGCGCAGCCGGCCGATTTCGCGCATCACCATAGAGTCGCCGCTGGAGCGATAGAGATGAATCGCCATGCCACTGCGACCGGTGCCGGCGAGGGTACCGGAGAGCGTGCCCAACAGCGGACAGGTGCGGATCTCGTTGCGCAGCGCGGCGCGCTGCTCCGGGTGCGCGATCGCCTGCGGCGCCGCACTGAAGCAGCCCTCACCGCGATTCTTGCCGATCTTGTAAAGATGGCGCCGGAAGCGCTTCACCTTGGCGCGCGCATCGAGCGGCAGTGCGTGATAGGTGTCGTGATCGATGGCGTGACCGATGCGAACGCGCACGCTCTGATCGTTGTGCTTGAACATCTCGCGCACCAGCCACAGTGTCGACAGCGGCTTCGCCAGCATCGACAGGCTGTAGAACAGCATCGAGTTTCTCGCGTCGACGAACACCGGCAGGATCGGTGCCTGGCTCTTTTCCGCAAAGCGCAGGAAGCCATTGCGCCAGCGTCCGTCGCGAACGCCGGTGGCCCCCATCCGCGACACTTCGCCCGCTGGGAAAATGATGACGGCGCCATCGTTCTGCAGGTGCTGTTCGATGGCGCGGATATTTTCGCGCGCGGTGCGTGAACTCATGTTGTCGACCGGCAGCAACAGCGAGCGCAGCGGCTCCACCACCGCCAGCACATCGTTGGCCACCGCCTTGACATCGCGCCGCATCGAGCCGACCAGGCTCAGCAGCGCGAGTCCATCGAGACTGCCGATCGGATGGTTGGCAATGATGACGACCCGCCCCCAGGCCGGAATGCGTTCGCGCTCGCGCTCGCTGACGGTGAAGCCGAAACCAAAATGGTCGAGTACCTGCTCGACGAAATCGAAACCGGCCAGATGGGGATAGCGCTCGGCGAAGCGCTGGAACTCGCTCTCGCGAAACAGCTGGCGCAGCAGCGCGACAACGGTCTTGTGCAGGGTCGGATTGCGCTGCGGAAATTCGGGAAACCGTTCGGCAACGACATGCTCGACGGAAATCATGGGCGCACTCCTGTCAGTACATAAAAGCAGAGGAGAAATCAGGCAGAACCGACCTACTTCAGCAGCGGCAGCGCAATCTGCAGCTCGCTCTCCGGCGCCATCGCCTCGATCAGATGCATGCGCTCGGACCAGCACACGACCTCCAGCCGACCGTCGTCGTGCTCGGCCAGCAGCGTGCAGCTCTCGACCCAGTCGCCGTCGTTGCAGTAGACAAGGCCGTTCTGCGGAGTCACTTCGGCATGGTGGATATGACCGCAGACCACGCCGTCGAGATTGCGGCGACGCGCCTCCTCGAGTGCGGCGGCGCGGAACAGTGCGATTGCCGTCATCGCCTTGCCATTGCGCGATTTCACATAGGAGGCCATCGACCAGTAGCGCAGACCGAGCAGCCGGCGCCCACGATTGACCCAGCGATGACACCACATCAGCAGGTCATAGGCGGCTTCACCGAGATGGCGCGAGATCAGATCGAGCTGGACGTGGCCATCGAGCGCATCGCCATGAAACAGCAGCAGCCGACGACCATCGGCGGTGGTATGCACCAGCTCGTCGACGATCTCGATCGGACCGAAACTGTGGCCGACGAACTCGCGCATCGCTTCGTCGTGGTTGCCGGGGAGGTAGATGACGCGTGTGCCGCTGCGCGCCTTCTGCATCAGCAGCCGCAGCACTTCGTAGTGGCCGGAGGGCCACAGGAACTGGCGCCGCATCGCCCAGAAATCGACGATGTCGCCGAGCAGGTAGAGCGTGTCGCATTCGACGCGACGCAGGAAGTCGAGCAGATAGTCGGCGCGACAATCCTTGCTGCCGAGATGAACATCGGAGATCCAGACACTGCGCAGTCTCTGCTGCACTGAACTCATTGCCGCCGTCATCGCACCGGCCCTCATTCAACCCATCAGTCGATCAACTCATGGGCGCGAGGCTAAATCGCGGCGGTTGCGCTTTTGTTACGAAATTGCGACGAAAAGATTATCCCTTCCGGAACAACGCCGCAGAGCAGATGATGGTCTTGTCAGACCGATATGGCTCGCTTGGACAATCGCATAACGATCTTGGGGCTTTGCGCCCGCAACAGCGGCATCCTTTCTACATTGCAAAGCCAATTTGCCAGCTGTCGAGAATGTTTGCTGTCGGGGCCGATCAACAATCCGTTGTAATCCATCACCTGAATATCGAACAGGCCAGCGAACAGCTTTTGATACCGATATCTGGACCCCAGCCTCAGCGCGCCCCACTCATTGCGGTCCAACAGACACATCAACCACAGGGCAACGTTGTACTTGTTGGGCTCGAACACGACCAGCTTGCCCTCTGGCTTCAGCAGGCGATGCACTTCCCGTATCAGGGCATTGGGATCTTCTGCGTGGTGAACCACATCAACCATCTGGATAACATCAAAGGTTTCGGCGGCAAAACCAAGCCGGGAACCATCCCCAACAAATGCCTGACAATTAGACAACTGCGAAAATGCGAAATGCTCGTTGGCAATAGACACCGCATTGAACGATAGGTCGACGCCCACCACGGACTGGCAATATCGGCCCAGCACACCGGTAAAGCCTCCTGTAGAACAGCCGATGTCGAGCGCCTGCTCTCCCCCGCTGCATATCTGGCTGATGACTGCTTCGTAATTAATCCGGGTGGATGGTGATGCAGCGATCTTGGCCGGGGAAAACCGGCTTCCCGACCCCCAGACGGTGCGCGTGATGCCTCCTTCGATCAGACTGTCATAGAAATGCGAGGTGTCACTCGTCTTGGGCACTTTGAACATATTCTTATCTTTATGATTCATACCACGTTGATGGGCCGGCCCATGCCGGCCCGGTGAAAACTCGACAACCACGGCATTAAATCAGAAAGCTTTTATTTGCGGTACAACTCAAGCAGGCGGCAAGTTTTTGAGGTCAGACCTTACGCACTCATGCGTTGCGTATGCAGCACCGACAGCGGATCGACGAAAGGCAGCTTCAGCGCGTCGGCCACCGGCCTGCAGGTAATGACACCACGGCAGACATTGAGGCCGGCGAGGAATCCAGCGTCATCCTGCAGTGCGCAAATACCGCTATCGGCCAGTTGCAGCACGTAGGGCAGAGTGGCGTTGGTCAGCGCAAAGGTCGACGTGCGCGCCACCGCGCCCGGCATGTTGGCGACGCAGTAGTGGATGACGCCCTCCTCGACATAGGTCGGCGCCTGGTGCGTGGTCGGCCGGCTGCTCTCGAAACAACCGCCCTGATCGATCGCAACATCGACCAGCACGCTGCCCGGTCGCATCAGTTTCAGCATCTCGCGCGTGATCAGCTTCGGCGCCGCCGCACCGGGAATCAGCACGGCGCCGATCACCGCATCGGCGACTGGCAACAACTGCTCGATGGCATCGGTGGTCGAGAACAGCGTGGTGATGCTTGAACCGTACAGCTCATCGATCTGTTTCAAACGCGGCAGTGAGCGATCGAGCAGTGTCACTCGTGCACCGAGCCCCACCGCCATCCGCGCCGCATTGAGGCCGACCACACCGCCGCCGAGCACGACGACATGGCCCGGCTCCACCCCTGGCACGCCGCCAAGCAGCACACCGCGACCGCCCTGTGCCTTCTCCATCTGGTGCGCCGCTGCCTGCACCGCCATGCGACCGGCCACTTCGCTCATCGGCGCCAGCAGCGGCAATCCACCAAAGCGATCGGTGACGGTTTCGTAGGCAACCGCGATGGCACCCGACGCGAGCAACCCCCGCGCCTGTTCCGGATCGGGCGCCAGATGCAGGTAGGTAAAAAGGAGCTGATCCGGCCGCAGCAGTTTCAATTCCGATGGCTGTGGCTCCTTGACCTTGACCACCAGCTCGGCGCGACCGAACACGGAAGCGGCGTCGGCAGCGATGTCGGCACCGGCGCGCCGGTATTGATCGTCATCAAGGCCAATTGCCGTACCGGCCCCCGTCTCGACCAGCACCCGATGACCGCGCGCGGTCAGTTCACGCACGCCGGCCGGCGTCAGGCCGACCCGGTATTCATGAACCTTGATCTCCTTCGGAACGCCGACATGCATGGCTGCAATCTCCTGTGCAAAGAACGATGGAGCGAATCTAGCGCAGCCCTTCAGCACAATGTCTGTTTATTTTTTGTCTTATTCAGACTATTTTCCTGTTTAAATCCCAATTTCAGAACTTTCGACTAGTTTAGATTTTATGAAGCAAACGAACCCGCTCAATAGAATTGATCGGAATATCCTGCGCGAGCTGCAAAAAGAGGGCCGTATCAGCTACGCCGAGCTGGCGCGGCGCGTCGGCCTGACCACGACGCCGTGCATGGAGCGGGTCAAGCGGATGGAGCGCGAGGGAATCATTCGCGGCTACACCGCATTGGTGGAACCGCGCGCCGTCGACGCCGAGCTGGTGGTATTCGTGCAGATCCGGCTGAGCCGAACCTCGCAGGAGATCTTCGAGCAGTTCCGGCTCGCCTGCGTGGCGCTCGACGAGGTGCAGGAGTGCTATCTGGTGGCCGGCAACTTCGACTACCTGATCAAGGCGCGCGTCGCCGACATGGATGCCTACCGCAAGTTTCTCGGCGAGACGCTGCTGACACTGCCGGGTGTGCAGGAGTCGACCAGCTATCCGGTGATGGAGCTGGTCAAGGAGACGATGGCGATTCCGGTGGAGTGAGCCGCATCTCTCGATCCGGGAGCAATATAGGTACTCCTCTCCTCGGCACATCGTGTATATTTTGTACAAATATTACAGAGGTGATCGATATGCGCACCGTAACAGCCAGCGAAGCCAGACAGGGACTGGCAGAGGTCATCGAGGCAGCCCGGCGCGAGCCGGTCATCATTCAGCGCCAGAAGCGGGATGTCGCCGTGGTGATGTCGGTGGCTGAATATGAGCGGCTGGTTCATCTGAACGTGGCCGAATTCCAGCGCTTTTGTGACCACGTAGGCGCTGGGGCACAGAAGGCCGGCATAACGGAAGAGGTACTGCAAGGACTGCTGAACGGTGAGGGTTGAGCACAAGCTGGTGATCGATACCAATCTTTGGATGAGCCGTCTGCTGATGCCGGGCGGTACGGCGGCTCGAGCTGTGGACCACGCGCTCACCTGGGGCATTCCGCTGATGTCCGAAGAGACACTTGCCGAGCTGAGCGACGTTCTCTCCCGCGACAAGTTCGACCGCTATGTTTCGCGCGAAGATCGGCAACACTTCCTGCGCCTGCTCGGCGGCATCGTGAGGATGATTCCGGTTACTCAGCACATCGCTGCGTGCCGAGATCCCAAGGACGACAAATTCCTTGATGTGGCGCTGA
>CAZWXW010000037.1:0-29458 GCA_964638025.1 uncultured Verrucomicrobiaceae bacterium | reverse complement strand
AGGCCGGGATCGCGATCAGCAGTGCGAACAGCAGTGGCAGCAGGTACTCCACCAGAGCCGCGCCGCGTTGGCACCAGCCACCGCCCCTGATCGATACCGTTCGAGACCGACGAATCCCTGTCTGCAATGCCTTCATGGCAACCATTCCGTTGGTTCATTCCTGGTGGAAGCCGTCGCGGATCTTCCATGTATCTTTCAGTGCACCCGACGCACTCACTCCTGTTGCCGGAGCGCGACCTTGTCGGTATCAGCAGCCTTGGCCGGCACGACGCGGAGCTCCGCGCGCCGGCCATCCGCCAGAGAGCGGCCATCGGCCTGCCCGGCTTGCGCATCCACACC
The DNA here is from genome assembly GCA_964638025.1 of uncultured Verrucomicrobiaceae bacterium. GTDB lineage: Bacteria > Pseudomonadota > Gammaproteobacteria > Pseudomonadales > CAMLJR01 > CAMLJR01. The sequence goes on along the minus strand of CAZWXW010000037.1, from coordinate 29,119 downwards.
ACCGGCCACAGTAGTAATACGGATATCCGCCATTGCCGTCTCGGCTCCGAGCCAGCGGGCGACCACTTCCGCTCGCCGCTGCGACAGTGCCTGGTTCTGTGCCGTCAGCCCCTGCGGATCGGCATAACCGGTGATCTCGACAGTGCTGCCCGCCGCCAGACCGACACTGTCGACCCAGTTGCGCAGGGTTTCGCGCGCCTGCAGCGAGAGCTCCGCACTGCCCGGAGAGAAATAGAGCGGAAGCGGTTGCGCCGGGTCGGCGGCGCGCGCTTCGAGCGGCTGGCCGACGAAGGTGTTCAACAGCAAGCGTGGACGACCGTGCAGATCGGCAACGTAGTACTGGGCATATTCGCGGGTGCTGGCATCGATTTCCCGCCACGCCAGCAGGTAGTACTGCGAGCTTTCGCTGCCGGCGAGCGCATCGCCGACAAACAGCCGCCAGCCGTCGCTGTCACCGCACGCCGCGCGCGTGCAACGAAAGGCAATGCGATACCCCTGTTCACGTAGCGACACCTCGGCGCGATCGCCAAGCTGGAAAGCGGTGAAGCCGGCGGCATAGTCGAACGCACGCGATCGCCGCTCCGCAATGACGGCGATAGTGCGCGCCGGCATATAACCCTCGTTGTCGGCATCGTCGCTGTAGGTCATTCTGCCGGCCGCCAGATCAATCCGTTCAGCACCGCGCCGGGACTGCTCCACCACGACGGCGGAAGCGGCATAGGGCACCACGCCACGATGACCGTCCGATGCCAAAGCGCCCTGACAGATGGCGAGCAATACGAACAGGCAGAGCCTTCCGCCACCAGCCATACCCAACACAAATCGCCGTTCGCTTCCCATCGAAACCACCTCCTTCAAGTATCCAGAATTCGCATGGCGCACCAGCGCCATACGGTTTTTCAAATATTTCCGCACTCGATGCCTTCATCAGGATCGCCCTCGCAGCGAAACGGCGACTGCATTCGAACCACCGAGTGGCCGACGAGCGGAATGGCATTCTGATTGGGAAGATGCTGCTGACAGAGTGCCCAGTCCGGATCGTTTCGAAACAGGCTGCCGTAGGTACGCCATATGATGAAGTTGGCAACAGGAACCTCCAACGCGTAACAGAAGCGGCTGCGTATGCTCAACAGATTGGCATCCTGCAGCGTCACCTGGTTGCCGGCGATAAAATGCGCGTCGCTGTCGCGGGCATCGAGATTGTTGTTGGGTATCTGCATCACTCGCTGGCTCGACAGCCTGAAGCTTCCACCGCCGGGGCAATTCCGCCCCGAACAGGGCTCCAGCTCATTCACGGCAACCGCGAAATAGTTGAAAACAGCCTTCGACGGAAACAGCACTTCGACCAGATCGTAATCGTGATAGCGACGGGTTTCCGCCCGCACGCGCTGCAACCTGATCTCGGATGGATCGGCGTAGAAACCAGCAGTAGTACTGTCGCTCTTTCGCAGTGGGTCGATCTTCCCCAGCGCGGCCATACGCTGCAGGAACACGTTCTCCATCGGTCCGGCGAAGCCGTTGTTGAGCGAGCCGGAGCGGGCCGCCAGGAACGTGGCGTTGTTCAGCGTCGCCTTCGCGCGATAGAGCAGCGCCAGCTGAACGATGCTCATCAGCAGAATCACCGTCAACGGAAACACGATCACCATCTCGGGCAGCGCCTGACCGCGGATGCGACCGATGCCGCCATACTCGGAACGCATCAGCCGCCCTCTCCGATCGCCGTCATCAGGCCCTGCTCCAGCCGATCGAAACGCGCCCTGAATTCGGGAGCCTGCGCCGCGCTCTTCACCCGCCCCTCTTCCACCAGATACATGGCCTGCTTAACCCGTAACAGGGAAAGGTTGTACCAACCCTTCGGCTGCGACGGATCTATCTTCACGCAGCGCTGATAGGCTCGCTCCGCCGCCTCGAACTGGCCGGTACGCACATAGATGTTGCCGAGCCGGAACAACACGTCGTAGTTGTCGGGCGACCGCTTTTCGAGATCCAGCAATACGCGCTCGGCATCGCTGTAGAGACCGTTGTTGTAGTACTTGCCCGCCAGTTCATAGCGTGCGACATAGTCGTCCCGCTGACCGCCACTGCTCGAACAGCCGGCAGCAGCCATCAGCGCGATAAGTAAACAGACTACCGGCAGCCACCCTGACCACAGAGCACGCAGGCAATTGACAGTGCCCCGGCGAACACTCGGCATTCTGCTAACGCTCGAATTCAAGTACCTGTCCCCGATGGATGCCATAGCGGGCGGCCATTCCGGCTGGAATTTCGAGCACATAAGCTGCCTCGCGACAACCGGCATGGCGATTTCTTCCAAGATTCCCGACAACTTTGCACACCTCGTAACGTGCTGAGATAAAGACCACATCAATGGCTTTCGACATGAAGAAGGTGTGGATGGAGCGACAGGGATGCAGAAGCACACCGCTGCTGTGCCGAAACGCCGGGTTGAACCAGCCCAGCAGGCGAGTCCAGAACGTCGCTGCTTCACCGACACCATCGACAACGAGCCGCCCCGAGCTGATCAGGCGCATCAGAGAGACTCCATCAACTTGATGCCTATGGGGTAGAAGATGACGATGAACGTGGTTGGAAAAATGAATGCCACCAGTGGAAAAATCATCTTGACCGGCGCCTGCATCGCCAGCTTCTCTGCCAGCAGAAAGCGCTCTGAGCGCCGCTGGTCCGCCTGGATCTTCAAGGTCTCGCCGATGGCGGCGCCGGTCCTCTCCGCCTGAATCACGGCAGTGACGAAGGCATTGATCTCGCGAATCTCCAGACGCATATCCATGGCCTTGAGCGCATCCTCCTTGGGCATTCCGGCTCTCAAATCGCGCAGGAATTTCTTGAACTCCATCTTCAATGGCGATTCCGGTCCCTTGTCGACCGCCTGATGAATGGCCCCCGTCATATTCAGACCAGCCTGGGTAGCCATCGTCAGGAAATCGAGGTAAGTCGGAAGGCTTCGCACAATCGCCTTCTCCCGTCGCTTCTTCAGATCGCGCAACGACATCAGTGGCAGGAAAAACCCCAGCAGCAGCGCCAACAGGAAATAGATCGTGGAGAAAGCGGCGAGCATCCAGGCGGCGAGCAGAAACAGCACCGCCATCATCATGCCGGACGCGATTTGCAACCCCACCAGTTGCGACGGAGACATGAAATAGTTGAGTCCCGCCCGACGCAGCCAGGAAGCGACATATTCGAGCCAGTCAACCGGCAGGCGCTCGCCGATGTAATAGCTGAACAGGTTCACCAATGGCCAGATGGGGCGCAGGCTTCGCGGCAGCGGGTCCAGGTACTCGCGCTGCTCATCGGGGATGTCACCGCGGATACCCACGAGCGACAGATAGATGCCGACGAGCGATACCGGAACCAGAAGAAGCACCAGATACTTGTAAAGTGAAATGTCCATGTTCATACGTCGATATCGACAATCTTGCGAATGATGAAAAATCCGGCCACCTCAAGGACGACAATGGCGAAACAGGCAATCCAGCCGTGCCAGGTGGTAAACAGATTCATCATCGCTTCCGGTTCGATTTTGTAGATGGCATAACCGACGCCGAGCGGAAGCAGCGTCATCACCAGGCCCTGCAGCTTTCCCATCGCCGTCAGGCTGTCGATTTTTCCCTCCATTTCGATACGTCGCCGGATGGTTTCGGCCAGACGTGCCATTACGTCGGCAAGACCTCCGCCGATCTCCCGGGAGATCTTCAGCCCGGCAATCACCAGCTGCATGTCCGGAGTCGGGATGCGGGCATACATGTTGTCGAGCGCCTGATCGAATCTAACGCCCATCTTCAGCTCGTTCAGGAACAGGCCGAACTCCTGCCCGACCGGCCCCTCATCGTCCTGCACGACGAACTCAAGCGCGCCCGACAGGTTGAGGCCGGAGCGGAGCATGTTGGCAAGCGACTGCAGGGCATCGGGCAAGCTGCTGCTGAAGCGACCGATACGAAGCTTGCGAAGCAACCTGACACCCATCGTGGGCACGAACATCACGACAGTACCCATCACCAACGACAACACCGCGTTTCCGGTGATCAGCAACGTCAGGATCGCAATGACGAAAAAAGCTGACAGGCAGATCCTCTTCAGCGTCTTCGTATCGATGAAGATGAACAACTCGGCCAGCTTGACGTTGGCCGCACTGTCGATCTGGGCTCCGTACTGGCGGGCCACGCCGTCAGCCGATGTCATCAGGAGATATCCCAGTACGCCAAGGCTGGTGAAGACCAGCAGGCCGATGGCGACAATCATTCGTCGAACTCCGGCATCGCGGCGATCGGAAGCGGTCGATCAGCCATGTTTATCGGCATCCTTGTCGAACATCGAGAGATCCACGTCGATGCCGCGCTGCGCCATCTGCTCACAGAACTCCGGGATGATGCCGGTGGCCGTGAAGCGACCCCTGACCTTGCCATCCTCGCCATAGCCAAGCTGCATGAACTTGAAAATCTCTGCCAGCTGAACAACGCTGCCCTCGATGCCGGTGACTTCGCTGATACTGGTTATCTTTCGAGACCCGCAGGAGAAGCGTGTCTGCTGCACGATCAGATCTGTCGCCGATGCGATCTGCTCGCGTATCGCCATCACCGGCAGCTCCATGCCGGACATCAGAACCAGCACTTCGAGGCGCGAAACACAATCCCGTGGCGAGTTGGCATGGACCGTGGTCAACGAGCCGTCGTGCCCTGTGTTCATCGCCTGCAACATATCGAGCGCCTCACCACCCCGACACTCGCCCACGACGATGCGATCAGGCCGCATGCGCAGCGAGTTGCGGACCAGATCCCGGATTCCCACAGCACCTTTTCCCTCCTGGTTCGGAGGCCGGGACTCCAGCGATACGATGTGCGGTTGGTTCAGGCGCAGCTCTGCCGCATCCTCGATGGTAACGATGCGCTCATTGGAGGGGATGAAGTTCGACAGCACATTCAGCAATGTCGTCTTCCCCGATCCGGTACCACCGGAGATGACGACATTCAGCTTGCGGGCGACCGCGATTTCCAAGAACCGGACCATCTCCGGGCTGACCGAGCCGAAGCCAACCAGGTGGTCGGCCGTCAACTTCTCAGTCATGAACTTTCGTATCGTGATGCAGGGTCCCTTGACCGCCAGCGGTGGAATGATGGCATTGACACGTGATCCATCCTTCAGCCGCGCATCGACCATGGGCGAACTCTCGTCAATGCGTCTGCCCAGCGGCGCCACGATGCGCTCGATGGCGCTCATCACGGCGGCATCGTCCATGAAGGTCACATCCGACCGAAGAATCGCACCGTCGCACTCGTAGTAGACCTCGTCGAACGCATTCACCATCACTTCGCTGACATCGGACCTCGCCAGCAGATCTTCAATCGGGCCGAGCCCGACGGCCTCCTCCAACACCTGCTTGCCAAGCTGCATTCGATCGAGCCCGGCAGGCATGTCGTTCATTCCGGCAATGATCTCCGCCACCAGATCTGCCGTCATGGCGCGCAGAGAAGCATCGTCCAGACCACTGACATCGACACGCCGGAGATCGATGGCGTTGATGACCTTTTGATGGATGGCACGCTTCCACTGTCGCTCCAGTGCTTGAAACCCGGCGGCCTGCTGATGGCTGGTCGCCGGGCTGGGTGGCGCTCGCCTGGATTTCTCCGGCACAAACTCGGACTCGCGCTCGGACACCGGCATCGACGGCGCCACGGAGCTATCGGGGTCGCTCGCCTCGCGCCCATCCGCCGCCATGATCTCGATGCAGTAGTCGCCGATGCCGATCTGGTGTCCTTTGCGCAGCGGGCCGAAATCCATCACCTTTTCGCCATCGACGAACGTTCCAGTTCTCGACCCCATGTCGCGCAAGAAGAACTGCGCTTCCTCTCGATGGATCGCCGCATGTTCGGCGGATACCTTCCAGCCATTCAGCCGCAGTCCTGCCTCCGCACTACGACCGATGATCAGCTGCTCCCGATCGACCATCACCCGGCTGACGAAGGCGCCGCGCCGTGTCTTGACCACGATCTGCATCGCGCTACTCCATCAGAGACTGATCGATCGTCAGCCGGTCCTGATGCGTCCTCAGGTGTTCGCGGGCGAACCTGCTCATCGCCCGGTCATCACTGTCGCCAGCGGTAATGAGTTTGGGCGTAATCAGCACAACGACCTGCCGGTCCTTGTTGTCGCTGTTTTCGGAAGAGAAGAATTTCTTGATGACCGGCACATCACCCAGAAATGGAACCTTGCTGTCGGACTGGCTTTCGTCGACCTGAAAAAGCCCGGATATGGCGACGGTTTCGTTGTTGCGCAACTGTACCGACGTTTCGGTATTGCGCCGCTTCAGACCCGGAACACCATTGACCTGAACAGAGCGATCGATATCGCTCAGCTCAACCTTGACGTTCATGCTGATCAGGTCGCCGTCCACCACCGGCGTCACGTTGAGCAGCACGCCATAGTCCTGCCGTTCGACCGTCAGCGCCCCGTTGCTGTCGATGAACGGAATCGGGAATTGGCCACCAACCTGAAAGCGTGCCTCCTGCCCATCCAGCGTGGTCAGCTTCGGCGCCGTCAGGATGGTTGCCCTGCCCGCCTCGCTGAGCAGATTGATGCGGGACAGCAGATGGGAGGTGATGCCGAAATAGGAGAAGAAGCTGCGATCGCCGACATCGAATGTAGAAACGATGCCTTCATTGATACCGTCCGGGTCCTTTTCATAGATCAGGAAACGGTTGTCCGACTGGAAGGTCTTGTGAAATCCCACCGCCGGGCCAGACATCGAATCCGCCCAGTCGATGCCGATGCTGTGCAGATCGCCGGTCGATACCTCCACCAGCAGGGCATCGATGCGCACCGTGCGGGCTGGAATCAGGCGCCGCGGTGTTACCGCGATAACCGCATCGGGAAGCAACTTCTGCAGTGACTGGACCCGGACCATCTCCGGCTCGGATATCTCGCCCTGCACCACCACCTTGTCATCGAGTGGATATATCGATATCCGTTCGATTCCCTTCAGCAGCGCGCGCGCCGTCTCCAGATCCCTTTCGACCGTCCTTTGCCCGACGCTGACCCAATAGCGCACCTGTCTATCGCCATCGCCCCAGATATGGACATTGGACTTCCCCTTGCCCGAAGCGACCAGCAGAACGCTGTCTTCATCGACCGTCTTGTAGCTGACGACTTTGGGATCGCCGATCGCCACACGATGAACACCGGGAAAGCGGATCAGCGAAACCTGACCTGGTTCCAGCGACAGATAGCGAGTCGCGTGATCAGTTGTCGGCTGCACGGCCATCGACGACTGGGCACCTGCCAGGGCAAACAGCACGGCGACTCGAGCAACCGTCAGATACCACGAGAATGATCTTGCGTAGCTCTCATTTTTCTTCATGAACAAGTGCAACTTCCCTGTCAGGTTCAACGACGGCAGCCCGCGATGGCGCAGCCGCCTTCCTCAATAACTGTCCCTCGGCATTTCGGCCAATCACCGGACTCGACCGGCGCGCCACCGCTGCCTCGGTCCTTACCGTCAGACCGGCTTCTTCTCCGCTGCCACCGACAATGACTTCTATCGTTCGTCCGGCATCGACGAGATAACGCGAACGCGCCTTGTCGCTCTCGTTCCGCAACAGAAATACCAGCTCCTTTCTGCTGTCCGCGAGCAGGATGGGGGCCACCTTGGCGCTGTCGACACCGATTGTCAGCGTCTGGTATTCGGCGCGTTTGTATGCGTTCGGTGCCTTTGGATCGGCGGTAGTCACCTTGCCGGTGGCGAGCACAGTGACCCGCTCCAACAGCGGTGCGAATCGGTCGCCACTGCGACTCTTGATCGCCAGGTCGATGACATCTCCGGCCTCGAGCATGTACTCGGCACTGGAGGTTCCATCGACTTCCAGCGTCAACGCTCTCTCGCCAGGCCCCAGCAGATCGGAAAACTTGTCGACGCGGGCGATATTCTTGATGTCGTGCCGCATCAGTGGCCGACCGGAACCGATCGGCACCGATATCGTCATTCCCTCGACCTCGGAAAATCTATCCGGCCGAACCACGCCGCCTGGAAGGTACTCTTCGGGTATCTTTTTGAGGCTCATGGTCTGCGCATTGATTTCGCTGCCGACCGCAAGATCGCGCTTGGCGACGACCACTTCCACCAGATTCTGCTTCGAGGTGAGGCTCTGCAGAATTTCCCTCTCCTTCATCTCCAGATAATTCCGCGCCAACCCTATCGCAGCCAATGCACACAACACGGAACAGGCAAGTGCCAGCGGATACTTGTATCTAGCGATCACTGTCTTCATCGATTTGGCATGCTCCATCACCTCGACCGTCGTCCTTCGTTCTAATCCAGCGTGGGTTGCGATTGGGCATATTCATAACCGCGATGACTGTTCTGAAATGCCTCGATCAATACCTCGACGGCGCTACGTCCATCCCACACATCGAGGTCGAACAGGATGATGAAGACGACCATCAGACCTACCACATACTCGACCATCGCCTGCCCGGACTGCCGTTGCCGACAGGACGATTTCATTGCGGGCTCCATATCGCCGTTACATGGGTCTTGCTGTCGTCCGCGGCCATTGCGTCGTAGCGGTAACTTCCCTGCCCGGTAGAGACCTGAAGCGATCCGGCGAGAGCGCGATAACCCTCTTCCTTTACCAGGCGGTAGCCACTTACTGTCGCGCCGCTCCCTTCATGGTGTCGGCGATAGCGGCCGAGAAACGCATCGACACTGTCGTCGCTGATCAGCCAGTAGACTTCGGAGAGCTTGCGACGGTCGCTGCTCGCCACCACCGATGTCACCCTGGCGCCGCCGAGCAGCGGTACATTGATGTCGACCCGGTTTCTCCGTTTCGTCAGCAGATAGGTCGGCAGTGGCGACACCCCGACCAGCACTTGTGTTCCACCAATCCCCGTATCGCGCAGCTGAACCGTGATGTTGTGGCCGAGTTCCAGCCGCGACAGCACCTTCCAGCCAGCGAGCTCGGTTTCGATGTAGGGTTCGTCGGCATCCGAAGCGGCGCTGTTTGTGTTCCATGCCGCCGTGTAGAACCCGGCCACTGCTTCTACCGTCTCCGGCGAATGGAATTCGTAGGCCATCAGCGGCAGCCCATACACTTTCAGATCCTCGCCGACGACAGTGATTCGCACGTCGTCCGGGAACGGGATCAACGGACGTTTGTCAGCCCACGCCGAAGCGACGAACAACAGCACCAGCAGGCCAGCATGAGGAAGCCAACAGCGCTTTTTCAGAAGTTCAGAGACAGGCATCTTCCTCTCCAGCACCGCCCACGACCCGGCTGCACGGAACCACATCGTGTTCGATGTATCCCGGCTCCAGTGCCGCCCACTCCTCCAGCCCCACCATCGCGGCCACCTCGGTGGTCATCTCCAGTATCGGGCCGTCAATGAAACTGCTGCGGGCCAGGATCGCCGAGTCGAGGCGATCCTCCACCGCGTTTCGGGTCACCGCGCGCCAACTGTCCGTCAGCATCGTGTTCCAGGCCCGCTGTCGGAAGTTGGCGAGATCGAGCCAGCGTGTTGGTTGCAGTGAGAATTCGACATTTGCCGTCATCAGGCCGCGATCACCAACATCGATCGTTGCCAGCCTTCTCCTGGCTGTCGAGACACGTTCCTGGTAGCTGGCAGCATCGGGCGATTCGTCAACGAGCGTCGTCTCGTTGAAACTGCTTTGCGCGGAGCGGAGTAACGGCCCGTACTCGCTGGTGTCGGCGCGGTGGTAATAGATCGGGTCCAGCGCCAATTGATCCATTCGGCTCGCCTGCCCATCGAGCACGCTGTCGATCGGCCGGTACGGATGCTGCAGAATGCGGCGGTCGATTTCATGACGGATGCGCACTGCGTTTTTTCCTGTTCGCGCCGACTCCCAGACGCCGTATCGAGCGCCCTCGTGGGCCCGATGCTGAGCATCGCCGACTTTTCCCAGAGAGGTGACCAGAAACAGCATCGGCACCAATACGAAACTGGCAGCGACCAGAAACTCGACCACCGCCTGGCCACGCTGCCGGTGTCGAGGCGACCGGCTGTGAATGCTGGCAAGATTGCGAGCTTTCTTTCGCCGGATAGGCTCGCTCAACACTTCAGTTATTTTCTTCATCGCCATCCCTGGAAATATCGCCTTCCCATTGGAGCCGTGGCAGAGGATGTTCCGCATCCTTACCGATTTTGCATCCGAGCCCTGCGCAGCTCCTCAGTTGCTCTTCTGACGTTATCGTGCCGGGTCAAGCAGGTGACATTAGGGAAGTGGGCATACACGCTAGGTGCTCCCCCAAACCATTCGTGCATTGGCTTTTCCCGAGCGTATTCCGCATATTCAGCGCGAACCTTGGCGAAACCACCGTGCTCGAACTCATCCAGCGCACGAATGCATTCGGGATTTCGACCGGCAAAGCGTCTGCGGGTATCGTCGATATCCTTCTGCAGAAGATCGAGTTCCCGCCGGTAGACGCTGGAAAGGCGCGACCACCAGTAGCTGGGCAACTCTCGTGAGCGTGTCGACTCGGCCCATGAAAGATACGCATCGACCTCTTTGCCGGTGCGCTTTATCGCTTCCTGATGCCTTCGGGCCATGTCATGAGACCACTTGGCGTCATCTTCGAAAAAAAATGCATCGGGATGATCTTCGGCGCTGGCGCCAACACCAGCCGTCAGCACCAACCCTGCCACCAGCAGCGCTTCAGACACCTTCACTCTCTTATCCCTCATCGAGCACCAAAAGCTCAGCATTCATATCGTGCTTCGCCCTCCCATCGGGCGATACCAGACCAACCATCGGATCACCCGCCGCTGCTCTTCAGCGCAGTCACACTGGCCTTTTCCTGCGCTGTCAATGGATCGAGACGCGCTTCCCAGAACGGGTTGTAGCTGTTGCCGAACTCGATGCGCCCATCGGCGCGGCGTGATCCGTTCAGCATCAAGCGATCGTTGTCGCGACGAAAGGTCACGATAGCTGCGGCGGCGGCATGCAAACTGTCGCTCACTGCTCCTTCGTGGCGGTCGAGGCGTGTCTCGCGCGTGGCACCGGCACCGAAATCGGTGGCGCTATAGGCTTTCAGATCTTGGCGATTCTTGCGCAGGTAGATCATCAGGCGATCCCGATCCTGAACCAGCCCCCGTTCCCTGACATCAGCGAAAGGTTGCAGGCCACCGTACATGCCACCGGAGATCTCCTCCTGATATTCGTCGCGCAGTTCGCTGCAGCTGAGTTCTCCGGTACTCAGGAAATCCAGTGCGGCATTGGTGATGGTTTCAGGGTCATCGCGATGCCGGTCGTTCTCGTGCCACGGATCGGTGCAGATCGATGCTCGCGGATTTGCGTTCCAGTAGGCCGTTCCCTCGTGCATGAAGTGGCACTGACCGCAAGCCTCGTCACCGGATATGGCCGAGCCAGCGCCCATCTTGATCAACTCGCCGTAGTTGACCGTACGAGGGCTACTGCCCGCTCTGACCCATTCGGTGCTGCCGTGAATCGAAATGGTGTCGAGCGCCGTCCATGTGCCAAATGGGGTGGCCTCCGAGGTGCCGGCCATCGTCGTCCCACCCGCACGAACCAGTGTCAACGCGGTTTGCCACGGCCTCCACTGTGGCCTCCAACTACCACCTCTCGACGGTGCTCTGCCAGCCGCGACCAAAGGGATGTAAGGGATGGTAGGAGGACTCATCAGGTCATAAAGCCTGTCCTTAGTGAAACCATCCTTCGATGCAAGCATGACATTGCGGAATTGCCGGCATCGAAAGTGGGCATCATCGCTTGATGCTCCCCGTGATTCGCCACCATCCGACTCTGCCGCTTCGGCCTCGGACTGACAGTCGCTGCGGGTGTGGGAAGCGTGTGCGACCGTTGACATCAGGCTCAATGTGGCGAAGCTGTAGTCAACATCGGGGTCGTTCCTTTCGACCACTTCTTGCATGAGATCGACAGACCGAAATCGGTCGGAGATCAGCTGATAAGAGCGCTGCTTTATTGAAAGATCGTAGAGGTAAGCGTTGACAGCCTCCTGCAGACCTGGCATCGCAATTTCCACTGCTTCTTGAGCAACGTTGATCCAGTAGTCGATGGCGGAGCTGATCTGGCCCACATAAGGAATGTACTGCGCGATCGAATTGATCGTGCCGGAAAAGGTTCGCAACATGCGCATCCACGACATCATCGTGGTCAATTGGGCGATCGTTATCTGATTCGCAACCATGGCGCGGTTGGACAATGCCATGAAGTTGTAGCCCTGCGCCGCCGCCACGGCGGCACTGTAGGCCGCCGCGTCCGCGGTGTTCTGCAAGCGGGTAGATTCGTTGGAGAGCTTGTACGCGCTGTAAACGTACTGGACCGACAGGACCAGTACGACAAGAAGAACCGCCACGTACGGAATGACACTTCCCTGTGCTCGCTTCATTGCTCATCCGTTTGCAAAGACGAACCGGACCGGCAAGCCGGCCCAGGTCATACTCTTGAAACAAGTCACTTCTCGTTAACTGAAACGACCCCGGATTCAGCAATCGAATAGCGGACAGGTCGTAAAACCTGCCCGATCACGATGCTGACTATTACTGATTCCCGTCGTAGTAGTTGGAGAGGTTCTTGTTCTTGTTGGCTTCGGTCTCTGCGTTATCCGCAGCAGTGGAAGCTCGCCCTTGCGCGTCGCTGCCGCTCTGCCCAGACACCTCGGCGGCAAGCCCTGCCACCTGGTTTCGCACCGTCTGACCGAAAAACCTGAATGTGCCGATGGCGGCGACGGCAATCAACGCGACGATGATGATGTATTCCGTCATCCCCTGACCACGCTGCTGCAGACGACCTGCCGGTAAACTGCTTTTCATGGAGAGCCCTCTCAAAAAATCCGTTCCAACGAAGAAACGACCTGTCAGGGGGCTGATGGATGATGTGCATGGCAAACAAGAAAAGTGCTTCCCTGGCGCCATCCCATGGCCAACCCGCTCCCTGAACCCTGATCGACATCAATGCGCCGCTATCCTTCGCATCAACGCGTAGTCGATTATCTTCGATCGCGGCAGTTCGAAAGCGTGAATCAATTCGCTCTTCTGAAAAATCCTTGCGAACGATGGCCAGACTCTGAAATCACCGCCTCTTCTCGGCCAGCAGCCGGGTGTCCGGTGCATAGGCGAAGCGGGTGCACTGTTCGCCTTTTTCTGAGTAGACGGTCTTTCCGATGCGCAGCCAAGGCGTTGTAGTCGTAACGCGCCGTGATCCGTCTGTGGCGAGATAACTGAGCGAAAATCATTTCGTTTTTCCAGTTTCCGCCGGAGATTCGCAAAGTTATTTACACCACGAATGCGATCTAGTCATTGAACATGAGCCTGCGGAAATCGACGCGTAACCGACGCATCTTTCCAAACGATGAGGCTGCCATTAAGGCGATGTATCTGGCGATTCAGCAGGCTTCTCACAACCGGAAGCAGATTCACCACTGGAAGCCAGCACTGCAGGTTTTCCAGATTCAGCTTGGTGAAGAGCGCGTGCCGGTGTCGGCATTGCAATGAGAAACCGCAGTTACACGGTTAAATTGACAGACTCGCCAGTCTCTCAAAGAGCAGCTACACAGTTCAATTTACAGAATCCACAACCCCTATATGGAGTCAACAAAAAAAGATAATCCCATATTTTTCATAACCGACCGCGCAAAAACAACAGACAATATTGACAATATTAAAAAACAAATAATGAATTCAAAATTTCTTTTATTTCTTGTAAAAATTGCAGAACTGAATAAAACAGTTATCCAATGAAGGAAGGCCAACCAGACCCCAAGCCCACCCTCTATCCCAATGTAGCCTGAGTAAAACAACAAGAAAAATTGAGGATATATTGCAAAAAGAATAAAACCTAATGGCTGAAAATTTATTTCATTTAATGCCCACCCAATAATCATCGGAGACAAAATAACAAAAAATCCAAAAAACACTCTCAACATGATCTGACAAGTATTCATTTACTCAAACTCTTCAGTACCTATGGATCGCCTCAAAGGCGAAAAATTGATGTCTTCTTCAACCTGGCCTTGGGCTTCAGGGATAAAACCAAACCCCCATGCCGGCACCATTTTATCTGCTCCCGGAAAGCTCCCGCGCGGAATCTCAGGAGAGGCTCCAACTGCGCTCAATACACCTATGGCAAATGAATTTGAGTTGTACCCTTCGGACTCACTTGTCGGAAAGAACTCATACTTGAAAACTGGCTTGTAGCCGGACTCTGCTAATAGCAAGTTGTTTATAAATTCTTTGTCACTGGCAGCCCTACATTGAGAAGAGTTTGAGTAAACCGGTGGAGAGACTTTCTTGGCTGTAAAGTTGCTCCATGGCTCATCGCCGACTCTATTAGGGGTGCTTTGGAGATTTCCAGGAAATGGGATACTGTCATTTGGACCTGCACTTATTGTTGTGTAGTACTTATTGGCCGCTATTCCCGCATCAGATCCTCCCAGCAAAAACCTCCCATTTTTTTCAGCTTCAAGAGCTGCCGACCCCTGATCATCAGGAATTATCAAGACGGCAAGATGGTTATGACCAGTTCCAAATCCGCCACCTCCCCCTACAGCAACCTCGTGATAAGAGAGATAAACCGCAAGCCCTAGAGGATCCGAAAAGTACAACGGATTCCCATATGCGTAACTGTAAATGTTTATCCCTCCCTCAAGTCCAATCGGATCACTCTGCGTATATCGGCCTATTGCAGGGTCGTAATACCGAAACACGTTGTAGTACAGCCCGCTTTCTTCATCGCGATACTGCCCAGGGAAGCGCAGAGCGATATGGATGTGTTCTCCATCGCCATCCGGATCGGTATTTTCCAGTGTCGTACCGAACGCATCACTGTGCCAGCGCCAGACAATTCGCTTCGCGTTATCCGTCGCCACTCTCGGCGTACCTAGGTGATCGGGGTGCGGGTAGTGGATGGCCAGTCGTGACGCAGTTCTGCGATCCTTGCCCTTGCTGCGGTCTTTCTCGATGACGGCAACAGGTTGGCTACCCAGCCAGACGTAGTGCACGGTTCGAGTGTCGCTCTGCTCGGCCAGAAGCCGGGTATCCGGTGCGTAGCTGAAGCGAGTGTGCTGTTCGCCTTTTTCTGAGTAGACGGTCTTTCCGATGCGCAGCCCCAACGGACTGCAGTCGTAGCGCGCTGTCAGTTTGTCGCTCGTGTAGAACGCCGTGGGCCTGTTGCGGCTGTTGTAGTCGAAGCGTCGGCTATGGCCGGGGGCTGCGTCTTGTACGGCGTTGGTTGGCGAGGTTTCCGCCAGTAGGTTGCCACGGTCGTCGATCAATACTTCCATATCGTCACGTTTGAGCAGTCGATTGCCGGGCCCGTATTGGTAGTCGATGGTCGTGCCGTTGCGCTGTTCGCGGAGACGATTGCCCACCGGGTCGTAGGCATAGCCAATGCGGTTTTCCTCACCGACCTCTTTGACCAGCCGATCCACGGCGTCGTAGCCGTAGCGATGGGTGGTATCGTCGATCGTCAGTCGTTCGATGTTCTGGTACAGGTCGTAGTCGTACCGCTGCGACCACACGGGACTGCCCGACATGTCCGGGCCTGATTGCAGGAGGCCGCGGTGTTTCAGCTGTACCGAGATCTCGGTGACGCGCCCGTCCCAATCCAGCGTTTTGGTCTGCGTCAGGCCGTTGCCGTAGGTCCACTGGACCGGGCCGCCGAACGGGGCGTAGGCGATGCTGCTGAGCAGCGTTGTTGTCGAGCGCGTGGCGGACTCGATGTAGCTGACCTTGATGATGCGCTCACGGTCGTAGTGGTAGCGCGCTTCGCTACCGTCGGGATAGCCGATGGCGGTGAGGCGGCTGTTCTTGTCGTAGCGGTAGGTCAGTGTGGTGGTGTGAGTCGTCTTGCCTTCGGTGTCCTTCTCTTGCGTGGTTTCGGCGATTCGGCGACCGAGAGTGTCGTAGCGGTAGTCGAGGGCCTGGGTGGCCGTTTCGATCCGCGTCAGCCGGCCCGTGCCGTTTCCATATTCGGGGCCGGTCTGGTCGTAGGTGTAGGTGATGTCGTCGATCTCGCCCGGATAGTCGACCTGGGTCAGTCGATTCAGTGCGTCGTAGCGGAAGTGGATGACGCTCTCACTCGGTGCGCCATCAGCACGACGCTCGATCAGATTGCCCATCGCGTCGAAACGCTGCACGACACCGCCACTGGCCGGGCTCCGTTCACCGATGACCTCACCGAAGCCGTTGCGCTGGTAGCGGGTGGTGTTGCCGTTGGCATCGGTGACCGTCGCCAGTGGTCCCGCCGGGTCGTATTGGAAGTGCGTGGTGTGGTTGGCGGCGTCGGTCCAGGCGAGCAGCCGACCGAGGGTGTCGTAGCCGGCGCGGTTGGTGCGGGTCAGCTCGGCTTGCGCCGGATCCTCGTGGCCCTGACGGAGGCGGATCGGATTGCCGCGCGGGTCGTAGTCGATGGCGGTCTGCTGGCCGGCATTGCCCTCCAGGGCCACCAATTGTCCGCGGGCATTGAGGCGACGGTGGTGTTGCTGGTGGAGGTGGCTGTCAGCCGCGAGCAGTTGCAGCTGTTGCCACTGGCCATGCAGGGCATTGGGCGTCAGCTCAATCCGCTCACCCCAGCCGTTGGTGATGCCAGTGAGCTGGCCGGCGGCGTTGTGGGCGAAGCGCTGTTCACTGCCATCGGGGCGCTTCAGGTGGATCAGCCGGCCAGCGGCGTCGTAGTCGACCGTGGTCGTTGCGGTCAGCGCACCGCCGGTGCGCACCAGCCGGGTCGGCAGGCCGTGGGCGTTGTAGGTCAGGTGCAGCTGTTGGCCGTCCGGCAGGTCGATTCGTTCGGGCTGGCCACGATGGTTGTAAGCACTGAACCGGGTGGTCTGGTTCAGCGCGTTGGTGATCGTCTGCAACCGTTCGTTGTCGTCGTAGATGTAGACGGTGGTGTGGCCGCGCGGGTCAGTGATGCGGTGTTCTACAAGTCGTGTGCGTTCAGCATCGGCGAAGGTGTAGGCGTATTGCCAGTCGCGGGCTTTGTCACTGGGCTCGCCACTCGATGCCATCTCCGTAGGGAGCAGGTCACGATGACTGGCGAGGGTCAGGCGACCACGCTTGTCGTGGCGGTAGTCCGATTGCCGCACCGGCTGCCAGTGGCCCTGCGGGTGGCGGTCGTCGATCTGCCAGCTGGTGTGGGTCTCGCGAGTCGGCCACGGGCGCTCGGGCTGCCAACGGCGCTCGATGCGCACGGCACCGGGGGCGGACCGAAGATTCTCGGCGCGGTCGATCCGCAGGCCGTGCTGTTCGTCGATCAGTCGGCCGCGGGCATCACGCCGGTAGTGGCTGGCGATGCCGTCGCCGTACTGCAGGGCCAGGAAGCCGCGGTCGTCGTAGCGGTGTTGCTGCTGCACGGCCACGCAGTCGATGGCGGGGGCGCCGTCGATGGACCGCAGCCGCCATTTGCCGGGGCGGGCCGGCTCCAGTGTGTAGGTGGCGCGGTGGCCGAGAGCGTTGGTGACAGTGACGCGGCGCTGCCGGGCATCGGGATCGACCGGTGAGCGGTAGTCGAGCGTGATCTTCTCCGCGCCGTCGCCATGTTCGCTGCTGATGGCGCGGCCGAGATCGTCGTAGCGCCAGGTGGCAAAACGCTGGCCGGTGGCATCGTCCATTCCGGTCAGTGCGTGCGGGTGGCGCGCGTCGTTGTAGTGGTAGCGGCGCTCTGGCGTGCGCAGGCTGGCGAACAGGCCGCGCAGTCCCGCGCTGCGATGGATCACGTCGACCAGATTGAGGCGCTCGTCGTAGTCGTAGGCGAGACGGTCACCGTCGGGCGTCGTGACGCGATGCAGGTGGGTACCGCGCCACTGCAGCAGCAGTTGCTCGCCACGACTGTCGGCGATCCACAGCAGGCGGCCGTCGCTGTCGTAGTGCAACTGCTGAACAGCACCCAAGGGATGGTCGAGGCGAAGGAGACGACCAGTGGCGTCGTAGTGCTCCACCTGGCCGTCGGCGGTGGTGTAGGTCCAGCCAGTGCGCGAGCCGTCCGCATCCTCGATCGCGGTCAACTGCTCGACGATGCCAAGCGGCGGCTGCCATGCCCCATCGCGCTGCGTGCAGTGGTACTGGCTGCCATCGTCGCGCCAGACCGTCACGGCATCCGGCTGCGCGGGATCGATGGCGAGCGAGCGCTGGTAGCTGTGGCGCCAGCCGCGACCGAGGCCGGTATCTGCAGCACCGAGCACGCTGTTGTAGTAACGGACGAAGTGAAGGCCGGCCGGACGCCCGCTGTGGTAGTCGCTTTCCGTTTGCAATTTGTTGCCAGTGCCGAGGTCGATCGGGTTGCCGACCTGGGTGTAGGTGGCGGCATTACCCGTCGGCGACATCGTGGGGGAACTGCTGCCACTACTCCACCAGCGCCGCGCCGCGTTGGCGCCAACCACCGCCCCTCACCCCGGCCGTTCGAGACCGACGAATCCCTGTCTGCAATGCCTTCATGGCAACACCTTCCATGGGGTTGTTTCGGGTGAGACGCGCGGTTGCGCAGACACGCGCAACCAAGACTGCATAACGCAGTCAAACGCTGCACAGCGCAGACAAGCAGAGCGTTACAAACGGGCTTTACAGCAAGAAGGAGGTGCGTCCCTGGCGGCGTTCCCTGGCCAACGTGCTCCCTGAACCCTGATCGACATCAATGCGCCGTTATCCTTGGCATCAATGCGTAGTCGATTATCTTCGATCGCGGCAGTTCGAAAGCGTGAATCAATTCGCTCTTCTGAAAAATCCTTGCGAACGATGGCCAGGCGTTGAAATCGCCGACTCTGGCGATACGCAGGTCATCGAGAAATTTGATCTCTCTTTAGCCACGACAACGCCAGTAGTTGGTGAAACGCGGTGTCATGATGCGACAAAGCCCGATCACTTCCGATTTACAACGTTTTCTTCGCAGAAGCCATTGCAAGCCGGTGTGATCGGGCTTTCTTGTTTATCCCAAACTGTGGGACAGCAGCGGGCCGAAGCCGGTTTTCTATTGCTCGAAATGCGTGACCGATGAATCAGGCCACCGCCTCCTCGCCCACCAGCGTGCAGCGGTGCATCAGACGGCCGCAGTACGGGTCGTACGGTGCTGCACGGTGCAACGCGACGGTGTTGTCCCAAATCAGCAGGTCACCAAGCACCCACTCATGGCTGTAGACGTACTGGTCCTGAGTAACGAAGGCGTCGAGCTTCTCCAGCAGTGCGCGGCCCTCATCGATATCCATGCCTTCGATGTAGTCAGCCGATACGCCGGAGACGATCGACTTACGGCCAGACTTGTGGGTCCAGATCAGTGGATGGATCTTGGGCTCGTAACGCTCCCAATCCTTCTTCTGCTCTTCGGTCGCGTCCGGATAGGTGCGGCGCTGCGAGGCTGCCATGGTGTGGACCACGCGCAGCTTCTCCAGCCGCTTCTGCTCTTCCAGCGGCATGTCCTGGAATGCTTTGTAGGTGTTACAGGTCTCGGTGTTGCCCTCTTTGGTCGCCGGTAGCTGGCGGGCGGTCAGGATCGAGCCGCGAGACGGTACCAAGTCCATCGCGCCGTCGATATGCCACAACAACGAGCCCTTCAGGTACTCGGCTGCACCCGGGTTGGCGACAGGATCCAGCGAGATCTTGAATATCTGCTTGCCACCGAGCGCCTGAATTTCACCCAGACCGCGGGCGAACTGCAGTTGCTCTTCGTCGGTGAAGTTGCAGCCACGAATGATCAGCACGGCACGCTCTTCGAGCACGTCGCGAATCTGTGCGCCATGTTCGCCGCTGAGAAACTCCTCGCGGGGTGCCTGCAGCTCGGTGCCGACTTTCGGCTTCAGGTTTACAGTCTTCAAGGGCATCGTCTTACCTCCGCACTATGCCTTTATGGTCAAAAATTTGCCGCTACGGTCAAGATTCGGCTGGGGCTCGTATGTTAGCCGAACAAGCACCCTCTTGCCTGCCGGCCGGCACCCTCTTAGCGAAAGCTGGCGTTGATCGTCTGTAGCGCGCCGTTGCCGGGGCACAGGTCCTTCTCGGTCAGGTTGCGCAACGGGCGGTTCACCGTCTCGATGGTCTCGTGCAGATCGGCGCTCTCGGTGTCGAGGAACATCAGGCCGGTCAGGATCTTGCCGTGCGACTTGTACTCCTGGATCAGGTCGAGCGCGGAACGGCGGTTGTGCACGTCGAGCTTGTCGTCGAGCTTGTGCAGGTGCACCACCGAACCGTCGTGCAGCGTCACTTCCTGCGACGAACCCGGCTCGTAGTGCGTGGTGATCTCCTCGCGCATTGGCACGAAGTCGACGGTGCCGGTCGCTTCGAGGTGGTCGCGCACGTACTCGTAGGACTTGGTCGAACCGGGGTTGTTGTTGAAGGTGACACACGGCGAGATGACATCGATGAAAGCGAAGCCCGGGTGCGAGATCGCCGCCTTCAGCAGCGGCACCAGCTGCTCCTTGTCGCCGGAGAAGCTGCGTGCGACGAAACCGGCGCCGAGCTGCAGCGCCATCGCACACAGGTCGATCGCCTCGAACGGGTTGGCGTCGCCCTTCTTGCTCTTCGAGCCGGAGTCGGCGGTGGCCGAGTCCTGGCCCTTGGTCAGGCCGTAGCAGCCGTTGTTCTCGACGACGTAGACCATGTTCAGGTTGCGGCGCACGGCGTGCACGAACTGGCCCATGCCGATCGACGCGGTGTCGCCGTCACCGGAGACACCGATGTAGATCATGTCGCGGTTGGCCATGTTGGCGCCGGTGGCAACCGACGGCATGCGGCCGTGAACCGAGTTGAAGCCATGCGAGTTGCCGAGGAAGTAGGTCGGCGTCTTCGACGAGCAGCCGATGCCGGACATCTTGGCGACCTTGTGCGGCTCGATCGACAGCTCGAAGCAGGCCTGCACGATGGCGGCCGAGATCGAGTCGTGGCCGCAGCCGGCGCACAGCGTCGACAGCGCGCCTTCGTAATTGCGCCGGGTGTAACCGAGCGCGTTGGTCGGCAGCTCCGGGTGACGGAAGTTGGGTCTCAGGTAGGTCATGACTTGCGCTCCGCTTTCTGGTTCGCCGGCTTGCGCATCGGCGTCACCTTGGCTGCATCGAGGTGGGCGGTGATCTTCTGCTGAATCCAGGTCGCCGTGATCGGCATGCCGTCGTAGTTCAGCACCGGCACCAGTTTGTGCGGGTTGATGTCGCACTCGATCATCAGCATCTGCCGCAGCTGGCCGTCGCGGTTCTGCTCGACGACGAACACGACATCGTGTTCGGCGATGAAGCTCTCGACGTCGGCGTTGAACGGGAAGGCCTTGATGCGCAGTGTGTCGACATTGATAGCGGCGGCGGCGAGATAGTCGACCGCTTCCCGTGTGGCGTCGTTGCTGGTGCCGAAGTGGATGACGCCGACACTGCTGCCGCCTTCGCAGCGGATGATTTCCGGGGCCGGCACGTAGCTCTTCGCCGTCTCCCACTTCTTCAGCAGGCGCTCCATGTTGCGCACGTAGACCGAGCCATCCTCGGTGTAGCCGGCGTATTCGTCGCGCGACGTGCCGCGGGTGAAGAAGCTGCCCTTGGTCGGGTGCGTGCCGGGATAGGTGCGGTACGGAATCGCATCGCCGTCGACGTCGAGGTAACGGCCGAAGCGCTCCTTCATCGCATCGAGCTGCTCGGCGGTCAGCACCTTGCCGCGCCGGTAGGCGCGACCGTCGTCCCACTGCAGTGGCGGCGACATGTTGTCGTTCATGCCGAGGTCGAGGTCGGTCAGCAGAATGACCGGCGTCTGCAGCTGTTCGGCGAGGTCGAACGCCTCGGCCGTCATGTCGAAGCACTCCTTCGGCGTCGACGGGAACAGCAGTACCTGTTTGGTATCGCCGTGCGAGGCGTAGGCGCACTCCATGACATCGGACTGCTGCGTGCGGGTCGGCATGCCGGTCGACGGACCGGTGCGCTGCACGTCGATCAGCACCGCCGGGATCTCGGCGAAGTAGGCCAGACCGAGGAACTCGTTCATCAGCGATACGCCGGGGCCACTGGTGGCGGTGAACGAACGCGCGCCGTTCCAGTTGGCGCCGATCACCATGCCGATCGCGGCCAGCTCATCCTCGGCCTGCACGATGGCGAAGTTCTTCTTGCCGCTGGCCGGGTCGATGCGCAGCCGGCGCGCATAGGTTTCGAACCCTTCGATCACCGAGGTCGACGGCGTGATCGGATACCAGGCGACGACGGTGGCACCACCATAGACAGCGCCGAGACCGCAGGCGGTGTTGCCGTCGATCAGGATCGCGTCGCCGACGTTGTCGCGGCGTTCGAGGCGGATGCCGAGCGGGCACTTGAAGTTCTTGCGCGCGTAGTTGAAGCCGAGTTCGAGCGCGTGCACGTTCGGTGTGATCAGTTTTTCCTTGCCCTGGAACTGATCGGCGATCAGGCCGGTCAGCACGTTGAACTCGATCTCCAGCAGCGCGGCCAGCGCGCCGATGTAGATGACGTTCTTGAACAGCTGGCGCTGGCGCGGATCGGTGTATTCCTGACGGCAGATCTCGGTCAGCGGAATGCCGATGATGTTGATGTCATCGCGCATCAGCCGCAGGTCGAGCGGCTTGGTGCTGTCGTAGAGGAAGTAGCCGCCGGGCAGCACTTCCTGAATGTCCTTGGCCATGCTCTGCGGGTTGACGCAGACCATGATGTCGACGCCGCCGCGACGGCCGATGTAGCCCTTCTCGTTGATGCGTACCTCGTACCAGGTCGGCAGCCCCTGGATGTTGGACGGGAAGATGTTCTTCGGGCTGACCGGAATGCCCATCCGGAACACCGCCTTGGCGAACATGTTGTTGGCACTGGCCGAGCCGGTGCCGTTGACGTTCGCGAAGCGGATGACGAAATCGTTGACGGCCTTGATGCTGTTTTTCACAAGTTCGACGTTGTTCATGCGCACTCACCCGCTTTGGTGACCTGGTAGAGGAACTTCTGCATGTCCCACGCACCGGTGGGGCAGCGCTCGGCGCAGAGGCCGCAGTGCAGGCAGACGTTTTCGTCCTTGACCATGACACGCTCGGTCGGCAGCACGTCGGAGACGTACAGCGCCTGTGCCAGGTTGTGCGCGGGCTGCTTCAGTTTCTCGCGCAGCGCCGGTTCTTCCACCGGTTCGGTGAAGGTCAGACAGTCGGTCGGGCAGATGTCGACGCAGGCGTCGCACTCGATGCAGCGCGACTCCATGAAGACGGTCTGCACGTCGCAGTTCAGGCAGCGCTGCGCTTCCCTCAGCGCGGTGTCGAGATCGAAGCCGAGCTCGACCTCGAGCTTGCGGTCCTTCAGCGACAGCTGCACCTCGGCGTGCGGCACCTTGTAGCGCGCGTCGTCCTCGATCTTGCTGTCGTAGCTCCACTCGTGCACGCCCATCTTCTGGCTGACCAGCGTGACGCCGGGTGCCGGACGCTGGCGCACATCCTTGCCGCGCAGGAACAGATCGATCGATACCGCCGCCTGATGGCCCTGCGCCACCGCGGTGATGACGTTCTTCGGACCGAACGCGGCATCGCCGCCGAAGAAGACCTTCGGATTGGTCGACTGGTAGGTGGTCTCGTCGACCACCGGCATGTCCCACTTGCCGAAGTCGAGGCCGATGTCGCGCTCGATCCACGGGAAGGCGTTCTCCTGGCCGACGGCGATCAGCACGTCGTCGCACTCCAGATGAACCAGCGGCTCACCGGTTGGCACCAGCGAGCGCTTGCCCTTGTCGTCGTAGACCGCCTTGACCTTCTCGAAGGTCATGCCGACCAGCTTGCCGTTGTCGACGACGAACTCTTTCGGCACGTGGTTGTCGAGCATCGGGATGCCTTCGCGCTCGGCATCCTCGATCTCCCACGGCGACGCCTTCATGTCGGCGCGCGGGCTGCGCACGGTGACGGTGACACTGTCGCCGCCGAGACGCAGCGAGGTGCGGCAGCAATCCATCGCGGTGTTGCCGCCGCCGAGCACGATCACTTTCTTGCCGATCTTTTCGATGTGGCCGAAGGCAACGCTGCTGAGCCAGTCGATACCGATATGAATATTGGCAGCGCCCTCCTGCCGGCCCGGCAACTCCAGATCGCGGCCGCGCGGTGCGCCGGTGCCGACGAAAACGGCGTCGTAACCCTTGTCGAGGACGCTCTTCAGGCTGTCGACGTAGGTGTTGAAATGGGTGACGACACCCATGTCGAGGATGTAATTCACTTCATCGTTCAGCACCTGCTCGGGCAGGCGGAACGACGGAATCTGCGAGCGCATGAAACCGCCACCGGCGTTCTGATCGTCATACAGATCGATCGAATAGCCGTGCGGCATCAGATCGCGGCAGACGGTCAGCGCAGCGGGGCCGCCGCCGATACAGGCGACGCGCTTGCCGTTCTTCTTCGCCGGCGCCTTGGGAATGCGATCGCGGATGTCGTTCTTGAAATCGGCGGCGACGCGCTTCAGGCGGCAGATCGCCACCGGCTGCTCCTCGATGCGACCGCGGCGGCAGGCCGGTTCGCAGGGGCGATCGCAGGTACGACCCAGCACACCCGGGAATACGTTCGACTCCCAGTTGACCATGTAGGCATCGTCGTAGCGGCCAGCGGCGATCAGCCGGATGTATTCGGGAACTGGCGTATGCGCCGGACACGCATACTGGCAGTCGACAACTTTATGAAAATACTCCGGATCAGCGATATCAGTCGGCTTCACGGCTACCATCCAGACAACAGATTGTTTGTTTTAAGTATTTCGGGGTTCAGCAAAGCCCCGTATCGAATATTTCAGACGGTTCGGCACCGCCCGGGAAGTCTCTGGGGAGCGACTCACAACCTCCCCGGACAAACCGCGCAATTGAACCACATCGGCCGCGAAATTTCAGCCGCGGCGGCGGCCGGAATGTCTGAAAAAGGACGTTAAACAGCGACGTTCAGCGCCGATATGAGACGCCGATCCAACTCGGGAATGACAACCTGGCCCGATATGCAGTTGTCCGGTCAATGGTCGCCGTGCAGCGCTGCCAGCCGCGCCAGAAACCCGGTCTCATCGAGAACCGGGACGCCATGCCTGTTGGCATCCGCCAGTTTGCTGCCGGCACCCGGTCCGGCCACGACGCAGCTGGTGCGAGCGCTGACCGAGCCGGCCACCTTCGCCCCCAGCGCTTCGAGTCGCGATTTCGCCTCGTCACGGGCCATCGCCTCCAGCGTGCCGGTCAGCACCCAGGTCTGACCGGCCAGCGGCAGCCCCTGCTCCACCTTGCGTTCGCTGGACCAGTGCATGCCGAACTCCTGCAGTTGCATTTCGATCGCGCGAGCGCGCTCGACATTCGCCGGAAGATCGAAGAATTCGCGCAGCGATTTGGCGGCCTTCTTGTTCAGTCCGATCTGCTGCAGCTCAGCTTCATCCGCCTGAATGACCCGATCCAGCTCGCCGAACTGCTTCGCCACCCGCTCAGCCCCGGTGGCGGCCACGTAGGGGACATTCAGCCGGTCAAGCAGCGCGGCCAGCGTCGCGCAGGCGGCAAATTCGGCGGCCAGTTCGCCCTGCCCCTGCGGCTCGACGCCGCGCGCCAGCAGCTCGTCGATGACACCGCGGTTGTGATCGTCGGAAAAGAAATGGCGAATCTCGTGAGCGACCTCGGCACCGACATCGGGCAGCCAGGTCAGCACATCCGGCAGCGCGCGACGGATGCGATCGAGCGAACCGAGGGCGCGCGCCAACAGCTTCGCCGTCTCCTCGCCGACATCGGGAATACCCAGGGCGAAGATGAAACGGGCCAGCGACGGCTTGCGGCTTTTCTCGATCGCCGCCAGCAGGTTCTTCGTCGACAGCTCGGCGAACCCTTCGAGCCCGACGATCTGATCGAAGGCCAGCGTATAGAGATCGGCCGGTGAACCGACCAGCCCCTCGTCGACCAGCTGCTCGACGCTCTTGTCGCCGATGCCGTCGATATCCATCGCACGCCGCGACACGAAGTGGATGATTGCCTGCTTCAGCTGCGCCCGGCAGGCGAGTCGACCGATGCAGCGGTAGATCGCGCCTTCGCTGTGGGACTCGCGCCCCTTGCTGCGCTTGACCAGCTGCGTGCGCTCGACCTCGGAGCCGCAGACCGGGCAATGCGTCGGCACGGCGACCGCACGTGCGTCGTGCGGACGGCGATCGAGCACCACCTGCATCACCTGCGGAATCACATCGCCGGCACGGCGCACGATCACGGTGTCGCCGATCATCAGGCCGAGTCGCGCCACCTCGTCCATGTTGTGCAGCGTCGCATTGGAGACCGTGACGCCCGCCACCTGCACCGGCTTCAGTCGCGCCACCGGCGTCACTGCACCGGTGCGGCCAACCTGAAACTCGACATCGAGCAGCTCTGTCATCTGCTCCGTCGCCGGAAATTTGTAGGCGATGGCCCAGCGCGGCTCGCGCGAGCGAAAACCCAGTTGGCGCTGCCAGTCGAGCCGGTTGAGCTTGAACACGACGCCATCGATTTCGTACGGCAGTGCATCGCGACGCTCACCGATATCGCGGTAGTAGTCGAAGCAGGCATCGACACCTTTCGCCAGCTTCAGCTCGCGACTGATCGGCAAACCCCACGCTTTCAGCTTTTTGAGGATTCCGACCTGCGTATCGGGAAGCTCGCCGTCAACGATGCCGACGCCGTAACAACAGAATTCAAGCGGTCGACTGGCGGTGATGCGCGAATCGAGCTGGCGCAGGCTGCCGGCAGCGGCATTGCGCGGATTGGCAAAAATCTTGTCCCCGGTTTCGCGTGCGCGCGCATTCATCGCCTCGAAGCCGGCGCGCGCCATGTAGACCTCGCCGCGCACCTCCAACCGCAGCGGCCAACCTTCGCCCCGCAACTTCAAGGGAATATTGCGAACCGTGCGAACGTTGGCGGTGATCTCCTCACCGGTGGTGCCGTCGCCGCGCGTGGCGCCGCGCACCAGCACACCATTTTCATAAAGCAGGCTGACCGCGAGCCCATCGAGTTTCGGCTCACAGCAATATTCGACAGGCTCACCACGGGTCGCCTCGCCGAGCAGATCGGTGGGCAGGTCCAGGCCTTCGCGCACGCGGCGGTCGAAGTCGCGCAGGTCCTGCTCGTCGAAGCCGTTGCCAAGGCTCAACATCGGCACTTCATGCTGCACCTGACCGAATGCCGCCGACGGCACGGCACCCACCCGTTGCGTCGGCGAATCGGCAGTGATCAGTTCGGGGTGGTCGGCTTCGAGCTGCTGCAGCTCGCGCAGCAGTCGGTCGTACTCGGCGTCGGGAACACTGGGCTCATCGAGCACGTAGTAGCGGTGGTTGTGGGCGGCGATCGCCTCGCGCAGCTGCTGCAGGCGCGCCTGAACGGAAGAGGTCATTGCCAGATCAGAGATGCAGCGTCAGCTGCTTGCGTTCGAAATCGCGAATGCGCTGGCGGCAGTGCTCCAGCGTCTGTCGCGTCAGCGCGCTGTGGGCGTCGTCGCGCAGCTCGCCGTCGAGGTGTTTCACCAGCACCTGCGCGGTCTCGACCATGTAGTCGAACGCCTTGTACGGCGCCTCGGGGCCGGGCAGCACCAGGAACAGGCAGACGCCGGTAGTCGTCACCTCCTCCATGCGGTCGAGATCGAAGGTGCCCGGTTCGGCAATATTGGCGACGCTGAACTGCACGGCACCGCGACCGCCCGGTTTCTCGTGACGATGGAAGATGTTCATCTTGCCGAAGCGCAGATCGCAGGCCAGCAGTAACTGCAGCAGATCCTGCCCCTTGAACGGCTCGCCGTCGCGGGCGACGACGTAGATGGCCAGCACCTCCTGCGAGGAGTTCTCGTCGAAGCCGGGGTGCACCGGCTCGCTCGGCTGGGGATCGCGGCGGCGAAAGCTGAAGCCATGCCACGGCGAGCGGCGCTCCTCCACCTCATCGGCCTGCTCCAGCTCATCCTCGTCTTCCCACAGACCGACTCGCTTCTCATGCAGCGAGTGCTGCTGTGCGTCGGCTGTCAGGTCTCCCTTTAGCGATGTCGCGTCGATCCTTACCGCATAAGTCGCGGTCACTTCGGCCGCCGGTGTCGGCATCTCGATGGCGGCGACTTCCGCGGCCGCCTCAAACGGCAGCTGGTCTGCTGCGTCGGTCACGTCGAATGGCTGGTGCTCATCTTCATCGGCGAGGTCGTCAGCCGCGTGGCTGATCTCATCAGCGGCATACAACGGCTCGGCATCGGCAAGCTCTGGCTCCCGGAACCAGGGCTCGGTGCGCGACTCGTCAGATAGCTCATGTCGTGAAGCATCATCATCCTCGTCGGCCTGCGTGACAGGCGATCGAGGCTGTGCGTCGTCGCTATCACTGCCGATATCGCTCTGCGTGGCAACGGGATCGAATGCCGGCTCGGGTTCATCGAACACCTGCGGCAGAGCTTCAGACAGCTGCGGCGGGATCTCGACCGACTCCAGCAACACTGGCACCGACTGGTCGAGCTGAAGTGGCTTGTTGTCGGCACTGTTATTCGCGCCGTGGTTCCTGTCGGGCGTGCTGCTCTTGCCAACTCCCTTTCCGATCCGCTTGCCGACACTCTTGCCAATAACACGGGCGCCGCCGTTCGGGAGTTCGGAGCTCAGGCCGGGGTCGGCCTCGACCACTGCTTCCACGACTGGAGAGGAGTTGCGCGCCTGACGATAGGCCTGACGCGACAGCGAAACCTTGATGCGATGGCGATTCTCGTTGCGGACGCGCCGGTAGCCATCGAGCAGCACGGCGACGATCAGCAACGCGCCGATGATGACCATCAAATGACTGACGCTGAGCTCCATTGCTCCGCTGCCCTCGAACCGATTCCCGAAGAAATCCGAATCCAGAAAAATCGTTGTAAAACCGCTGAAACCGCGCGCCGGAAATGGCCGCGCCATTGTTCCACGCATGTCGCGATTTATCCACGCTTGCGAGAACGCTTTCACGGCAAATTTTTCAGCGCCGGTTCAGCGCGCCATCTCTCAAGCGCAACGACGATGGTCGCTACGAAACGGCCAGCTCCGCCGCCTCTTCGATGTTGACCGTCACCAGTCGCGACACGCCGGGTTCGTGCATCGTCACACCCATCAGCTGATCGGCCTGTTCCATCGCGATCTTGTTGTGGCTGATGTAGATGAACTGCACCTGCGACGACATCTCCTTGACCATGCGCGCGTAGCGGCCGACGTTGACGTCGTCGAGCGGC
>CAZWXW010000036.1:0-30032 GCA_964638025.1 uncultured Verrucomicrobiaceae bacterium | reverse complement strand
GCTTGCCGTCTCAACTTAAACCAACTGGCCTCCACGAATCCCGGGGCGATTCACCCTCTTTATAGTGGGCAATCAGATCAAGGTAGTATTCGTAATCGCCTTCTGAAAAGAACGTCTTCATTCGCCGAGCGCCACGCTGTGTTACATGGTGCGGGTAACCCGGCACAACCAGCCGAGGCATCCTTGCCATCGTCTTCTCCTTCTGCGTACCCCTGCTTTTACTTTGTATTTCGCGCCTGATTAAATGCTGCTGTTTGAATTAAGTAAACTGTCCCCGGAATTCGAATTCGGGAATTCGAATTCGGAGTCGCGGAGTCGCTTCCATATACCCCGCACGAGAATTGATACCACGCAACTGTTCAGCAGACCCTATAAATCCCATACCGTTCGGATGGCCGGGATCAACATATCCCCGGGTCTTGGGGTCAGGTCTCACGTTTGACATCAAAATCTCCAAGTCCAAAGTGTCAAATGTGAGACCTGATCCCGTCACTTGCGCCTGATTAAATGCTGCTGTTTGAATTAAGTAAACTGTCCCCGGAATTCGATTCGGATTCGCCTCTCTGAAATTAATATGTCGCGTATAGTGACGGTGCACTTGGCGAAACAGCCGAGACAGGCTCTCCTTTTCATGCGGAACTGCCACAAAGTGCACATGGTTAGGCATGAGGCAGTAGGCCAAAACGTCAACGCCGGCACCCTCTTTATAGTGGGCAATCAGATCAAGGTAGTATTCGTAATCGCCCTCTGAAAAGAACGTCTTCATTCGCCGAGCGCCACGCTGTGTTACATGGTGCGGGTAACCCGGCACAACCAGCCGAGGCATCCTTGCCATCGTCTTCTCCTTCTGCGTACCCCTGCTTTTACTTTGTATTTCGCGCCTGATTAAATGCTGCTGTTTGAATTAAGTAAACTGTCCCCGGAATTCGGAATTCCTCCCGGAATTCCAGCGCCATGAACTTTACTTGGAACCAAGGGTCTTGGGGTCAGGTCTCACGTTTGACATCAAAATCTCCACGTCCAAAGTGTCAAATGTGAGACCTGACCCCGTCACTCGTGACCCCATCACCTGTGACCCCATCACCTGAGACCTGACCCCATCACCTGTACGTCACCTATTGGCCCTGATTTTCTCTTCAACGCCTCTCATAACACGCTGCACATCCTGCAAATCCTCTAACGTATAAGTGGCGAGAATAGTCGCCTCTGCCGTACTTTTCCTGATCATCCACTTCTTTGTAAATCGTTGGTGGATAAGCTCAAAGAAAATCTCACGATCTTGCATATATCCACTGTTCAAAGTGAATTTGAACTCACTGATAACACAAAAACTACTGTCAGAAAGCGTAAGCATGGGCCATCGCTGACTACGCTGGAAGTCTAGTTTTAATCTTTTTGCTGCGAGCAAAAATTCATCGATGAATGGCTTTAAATACCGCGCCGTCGAGTTCCATTCACTTTCAGTGAGATAAGACGCCCCCGAGTTATAAATCATTTTTAATCTCCTCATTAATCCGGGAAGCGCCATCCTTGATACCACTCCTTACCACCACCAGCACCCCATTGAGGGTTTCGCCACACCATTCTGGAAATTCCGGGGACAGTTTACTTAACTGCAACCTTGGGCCCTGGCTTCTTTTTCTGCAAATCTCTACCCGTTAAAGCCTCCAGATATTGAACAAAGGTTGTGTCGCCAGCAGGCCTTCCTGATGTGGAATGATGCTTGATCGTGGACAATTCTCTTTCACCTTCTTCCATAGATAAGTAAGCCCGCCAATCCGGTATTCGCTCCAGCATCGGCTTTACCGTAACAATATGGTCATCCACGCCAAGCAGATGAGCTCCGGCACTCGACCAGCGCCACTCCTCCGCCAGAAAACACAATTTCGCCTTCACGGGGTTGCGCTCCACGTATCGAACTGTCGCCAGCAAATACTGCTCATCCATGACGAAAGAATGGAACCGCTCTTGCCAGAGATGTCCTTTCCATTGCTCTCTGAAATTAATATGTCGCGTATAGTGACGGTGCACTTGGCGAAACAGCCGAGACAGGCTCTCCTTTTCATGCGGAACTGCCACAAAGTGCACATGGTTAGGCATGAGGCAGTAGGCCAAAACGTCAACGCCGGCACCCTCTTTATAGTGGGCAATCAGATCAAGGTAGTATTCGTAATCGCCCTCTGAAAAGAACGTCTTCATTCGCCGAGCGCCACGCTGTGTTACATGGTGCGGGTAACCCGGCACAACCAGCCGAGGCATCCTTGCCATCGTCTTCTCCTTCTGCGTACCCCTGCTTTTACTTTGTATTTCGCGCCTGATTAAATGCTGCTGTTTGAATTAAGTAAACTGTCCCCGGAATTCTAAACTGTCCCCGGAATTCGCTAGCCATCACCCAAAGAATGGCATACATGCTGAAAGGACCAGGATTGCAATGGAGGCCGTCATAACTACGATATCAAGAATGAATTTCTCACCTTCAGGATCTGATGGGGAAACCCTAGTTGGGCCGAAGTATGCCTCAAGGTTTTTAGATCTCCGGTATAGAAATCTAGACGCGTGGCATCCGCCTAAGAAAAGAATAAAGCCAGCGCCAGTTATCTTTTCTGAAACCCCAAAGACGATTGCATGCATCACTACAATGCCGATATATAAAATGGGAGAGGCTATCGAGTAAACATACATGGCGAGTGTAAATCGCGAAAAATTATCACTGCTTCCATTTTTCATATTGCGCTCTGGTTTCTTCTTCAACGATTGGTGAAAGCGATTTCGAATATATCTCCCCGATTGCGTCAGATTTAAATGCACCGCTGCCAAGCCTTCCGGTCACTACATCAGCAACTCCCGCAATTGCTCCTGCAGTGTCACCAGAATAATAGTCATAACCGGCCTTTGCCCAGTCATATACTGTTTCCATGGTTCTAAAGAAGGGCAGAAAGACTCTCAGCGGAGTCGTTGTGAGATCTTCAAACTCAATTAACGTTGTTTTCATATGACTGTTTTCATCTGCACCGCAATATCCTGCTTTCAAGCACGCATTAGCCCTGTCTATTTGTTCTTTCGTATAGGCAGCCCGTTGCTGATTGAATAAGTTTACGAAGGCTGCAGTGACAGCCCCATTGGCAAACTTTCCACCACTTATCTTGCTTGCTGTTCCGCCAATAAGCGCCGCCGCAACAACTTGGCCCATATCTATACCCTTAAATCCAAATTGAGTGGCCGGCAAAAATGGTGATGCCAGTTTCGAGAATCCGGCTGACGCGAAGCCATGGCCAAACTTCCCTCCTTGAAGTTCAGCCATAACTCCACCAACCATCCCTTGAGTGACAGTTAATGCAGCAAATCCGCCGCCATTAAGAAGTGCGCCGTTCCCGATGTGAATGGTTCCGCCGTTGGTTGCCCATTCTGCGCCTGCATATCCTTGAGCAACGGTCTGGAATGCGTATGCGCTGACACCTGCAACAACACCAGCTTTCAACGCGTCGCCAAAGTCTGCTCCATTGCCAGCCGCAATTGCGGCATTGCCGGCGGCCACACAGGCCGCATACCCGGCATTGCAATATATCGAGGCTACAGCGACGACTACTTGCGCAAGCTGTGGGTTGATATGGTCCAACCCCAAGAAATCATCAAATACTTCTTTTAAGAACCCATAGCCACTGGGGTCTGTTCCGCTCAGAGGATTATTCTGGCCATAGCTGTAGCGGTTATACCCCTGCGTCGACAGCACCCCATCAACCTGTATATCCGCCTGCAAAAACCTCCCAAGCCGCGCATCGTAGATGCGCCCATTCATATGAATAAGCCCCATCGAATCCACCATCTCATGCCCGGTGAACCCGCGCGTCGTTGGCACATTCAGCACACTGAGGAACGGCGTCAGCTGCGTCCCATCGACAATATCGCCGTAGTTGCTGGCCATCACCCGCTCGCCCCACGGGTTGAACGCCATGCCGTTCAATGCACCGGATGTGGCATTGCGCGTTGCCACCACCGAGCCAAGCGCATCGGTGAACATAGTCAGCCGCTCTAGCGGCGCCAGATTGCCGTCGTAGTTGAAGATCGCCACACCGGCGACGGTACGCTTGTACTTGACCGTGCTCCCTTGCTGCACCTTCTCGATATTGCCGAGATACCAGGTGGTGGTCAGTGTGCCGTTGTCGTTGTCGACCCGCTTCCAACGGCTGCGGTCGGCGCCATAGCTGAACTCGACCTGCTGGGTGCCTTTGACGATCTTCGTCGGCAGGTCATATGTCGCGTAAGTAAAGGTGCGGCCTGTCCCGTCATTGATCACGTTGCCGTTGTTGTCGTAGTTGTAAACGACACCGCCGGCATTGGTCACCGCATGCGGCCGCAGCTTCATGTTGGTGGAGTAGGTGTAGTTGCCAACACCGGTCTTGCGGGTGATGTTGCCGAAGCCGTCGTACTCCTGATCCTGCTGTGCGGCGCTCAGGCTGCAACTGCCATTCAGCATACTGTGGCTCTTGATCAGCCGGTTCAGGGCGTCGTAGCAGAAGCTTTGCTGCTGGGCATACTTCAGGTCGTTGCGCGACGTCATGTTGCCAACGGTGTCCCAGCTGTAATTCAGGTGCTGGATGTCGCCGTTGCCGGCCAGCGTGCTGCCCTTGATGACTTGCAGCCGACCGGTGGCAGCGTCGTATACGCGTTCCACCGTTTCGCCGCCGAGCAGGATCGCCCGGGTGATGTTGCCGCGTGCGTCGACTGCTTCGGCGTTGTAGACCGTCGCGCCGGTTTCCAGATCCCTGACGGTATCGAGGTAGCCGTAGCCGTTGTAGATGTTCTCGGTGCCGCTGTTCAGGTGGAGGGCGTCGATCTGTTTCCACGGGCGGCCGATGGCGTCGTAGGTGGTGCTCATCTGGGCGGCGACACCGCCATCCAGCGCGACGATATCGGTACGGCCGGCAGCTCCCGTGTAAGCGCCGTAGTAATAGCTTTTGGTCAATCCGCCGCCCGATTCCGCCGCTAGCCTGCCGACGCCGTTGGACGCGGTGTCATAGGTCCAGGTGGCGGTGCCCTCCAGCACATTGCCCTGTTTGTAGTCGCTGCGCTGGGTCATGCGGCCCAGCTTGTCGTAGACCATGTGTGTGCGCTGGTAGCGGCTGTTGTCGCTTTTCAGGTTCGCCAGCGTGTCGGTGAATTCGACGGCACTGGTCACCTTGTACTGGTTCACCAGCTCACCGAAGCCGTTGTACTCGTAGTACCAGCTGCCCTTGTCGGGGTCGAACATCCGAATCTTCTGGCCGCGGCTGTCGTAGCTCATCTGCGTCGTGATGGTTTTGCCTTCGGCGGTGACGGCGGCGCTCTTCAACTGGCCGGTGGTTGTATAGGCATTGACGATCCTGCCGTTGAGCGCATCCTGCACTTCGATCAGTTCACCCGCTGCGTTGCGGCGCTCGATGCGCTGCTGGTTGAGCGGGTTGGTGTAGATCGTCTCCAGGCCGTTGTAGGTGATGGTGTTATGGCCGTTGTTGCCGGGTAGGGTCTGTTTCTTGATGCGGCCCAGCACGTCATATTCGTTGACGCTCCAGTAGGTCAGGCCGCCGGCGCGATAGGGCTCGGATTGCTTCTGGACACGTCCCGAGCTGTCGTACTGGGTTTCAGTCCAGTGGGTCATCCCTTCGAAGCCAACCGTGGAGTGGGCGATGGAGCGACCCAGCAGGTCGAAATAATCGGTGCTGGTACCGCCGCCGGCCACCTCGGTGGTGACGCGATAACGTGCACCCGGTACAGCGCTGAGATCACTCATGCTGTAGGCGGTGCGTTGCCAGGCGCCGCTGGCATCGCGTCGATAGGTCTCCCGGCCCTGACTGTCGTATTCGATTTCCGACCAGTAGCCGTTCAGCCCCTCAATGCGGGTAGGGCTGCCGTACTCATTGCGCAACGTGACCTGTTCGGTGACATGCCCCAGGCCATTGGTGGTGCTTTCCAGATAGCGGCCGTCGAACGAGTAGGCCCAGTCGGTCTGGCGGCTGGCCTGGCCGGCGGTCGCAACGACGGCCTTCGTTTTGTTGCCGAAGTTGTCGTAGGTGTAGGTGGTGGTGACAGCGGGTGTGCCATCGCTGCCGGCATCGATGGTTTCGGTCTGCAGCAGATTAGTGGCAACGCCGCTGGTGTAGTAGGTGAAGCTGGAGGATTTGGTGATGGCTGGTTCGCCGGCACGCCGATGGGTGACCGTGCTGTTGCTTAACCGACCATAGCGAATACCGTTGACGCCGCCGTTGTAGCTGTTGCTGGTGGCAACCTGCGTCAGGTAGCTGGAATGGTTGCCTGCGCTGTAGGTGCTGACCGTGGTGGCGCCGACGTTACCCCATTCGTCTGGTTGGGCAGTGGTGGCGACAACGTGACTGGTCTCGGCACCATTGAGGTCGTAGGTGGTTTCGAGGACGTTGCGAGCCCAGACCTGATAACGCTTGGTGTTGTCGGTGCCAGTGGCTGGCAGATGGCCGTAATCGTTGAGGCTGCGTTTGACGAGTTTGCCATCGTTCGTTCTGACCTCGGTCAGCAACGGTGAACCAATGAAGGGGAAATCCTGCCGATAACGTGTGGTGGTATTGACGTTACTTTGTTCATCCACGGTTCTGATGGTGCGGAATCCCAGCAAGCCGCGACCCTTCGCTTGAATTTTTGCCTCACCGTAGTGATAGCGGATGTAGCTTTTACTGTTAACGTTGCTGCCCGTTGGTGCGGAGCTGCCAACTCGAGTAACGATTTGAACAGGCGCCGAAAACTCGAGGACCGGCGCCGATGGATCCTTGGCAATGTAAAGCGGATTTAATCCACTGCCGTTGTATACGTCCGCGAGATCAAAGTTCCAGTCACTGTTGAGCGCGCGGTAGAAATCCTCGGCCTGCACCGAAGTCATTGTTACGGGTGCACAGATTGTGGTGCCAAAGTAGCCGTCGTAGTAGCACGATTCCTGCGTAGTCGCGTTTCGCGTAACCCTCTTTTCCATCCCCTCGTAGTGAGCTGACCGGTTTGATAACTGCTCGTAGCTGATATCTGTCTGATTACCCATGCCGTTATCGATATGGGAGATGACAGAATCGATGCCCAGCAGGTGACCGCTGTAAATGGTCAACTTGCCATCGGTGCCGGTTACATAGTCGAGAGCGCCATCACCGTTAATGTCCAGGAATAGGTGTTGCGTTTCCGTACTGCCATTGGTCGAGATGATGACCGACTCAGCGCCAAACATCTCCGCGCTGGGATTCCACAGCTTAACCTTGAGAGCGCTACCCGTACCCGCGACGTGGTGCCATACCACATCCAGAAAGCCATCGCGGTTGTAGTCGATCAATTGTGGCGTAGCATCTTTATGAGTGGTCACCAGAGCATCTGACGCAGAGCCCCAATGTTTGCCCTGGATAACGTATCGCCAGATGCGATTGTTGCCAGAGGTGCCGCCCAGATAGAGCCAATCCACCGCGCCGTCGGCATTGATGTCACCAAAGACCTGTGGAACACCAACATAGCCAAAGATCTTAAACCCGCCGACATAGGGGTCATTGTCTTGGCTCCAACTGTAAGGCTGTGGACCCGTTACCGTAGAAACACTGTTGTTACTGTTGATGGAATATGCATAAAAGGCGTTGGTGACGCTCTCCGTTGGACTGTTAGCCAGAATATCTAATCGACCATCCCCGTTAATATCAGCAGCAGGCACGGCTCGCCACTCGGTCAGAGGTACTTGGGCTCCACCCGTAACGATGACCTCGCAGTAGGCACCCACCGTATGGCAGTCGCCTAAAATTCCACCATAGCCGATAGGTGGCAATCCTGAAGGCGCCATCAGGTCTCCAAACCGATAAGCCTTCGGGCTATGTGAAGCCTGCCCCGAGTCCCGCATCATGCGGCGAAACGAGAGTCCGTTGGTGACGACGTCGGGCATTCCATCCGAGTCAATGTCAACGAAGGTGGCCGTTTGCAGCGCTATGCCTGTATCCACGTCATACGAGGTGTTGCCACTCCCGATAGCCCAACCACTCGCCGCGGGTTTGGAGAGCAGGATTTTCCAACTACTGTGATCCCATAGAGCGATGTCTTGCCGGCTGTCCGCGTTGTAATCCAGCACCTCGATCTTGAATGGCATCTTATTGTCTGAGTTATTCCAGTGCTTATAGTAGGCGGTATGTCGGCTGTACCCTCCCCCCGGCTGGCCTTGGTAGACATATACCCAGGTGTCATGAATGTGGCCATCTCGCTTCTTGTAGTCAGTGACAACGGCGGCGAGATCCATAATGCCGTCGCCGTTAAAATCGAGTGGCTTCCAGTTCGCGACTTGGTTCTGTTGGTCCTCGAAGACCAGATCCTGTTTCTGGCTCCAGTTGATATTTGATCCGGCTTTGGCCAACCAATGAAACTTCGTTGGCTTCAGGCATTGTGAGCCAATGCATTCATATAACGCTTCCAGATAGCTTTTGTTTGCGGCTGCGAACTGGTTCGTGCTGCCGTGTTCTGGCAAGGCCGTTTTGTACTGCAGGTTATAGCTGCGAAGGGATGTGCCGTTGTTGAAGGTTTCGACTTTGGTCAGTCGTTGCGCTTGAGAAAGCTTGGTGGCGTTTACATAACTAATTTGCGGGTCGGGTCTGTTGGTATACGTGAATGCAACATGGGTGTCTGAGGTTTGCGCGGATTTATTACTGCCAAACGCATAATTGATACGACTTATACGGAGGCCATTGGCATCGTTGAGATACTGGAACTTGATCGGGTTGCCGGCGCTGTCGGCGAACTGGTTGATACTCCAGGTCAGCGTGGAGCTGCCGGCGAGTTGTTTGGCGTTGCCGCCACTGCCGTACTCGCTAATGGAGCCATCCTTGCGGGTAACCTCGAAATAGCCGGGATTTCCGGTGCTGCCGCCCTTGGCCGTGACCTCGACACCGCTGTCGATTTCGGTCCGGTATTTCGTTTCCGGTGCGCCGTAGGTAGAGCCGCTGCTCAGGATCAGTCGTTGTCCGTCGAGGCAGAAGCGGTCGCCCGGACCGAAGGTGAGAGGCAGCGCGTTGTTGTCCTGAGCTTCGGTCTGGCGGCAGCGGGAGATCGCTGACAGGCCACTGATCGACCAGCCGACGCCGGCGATGCCGGAACCGTTCTGGCTGTTGTAGTTCAGGCTGACCTGCGGTGCCACGCCAGCACTGCCGGCGAAGGTCATGATC
Source organism: uncultured Verrucomicrobiaceae bacterium (assembly GCA_964638025.1). Lineage (GTDB taxonomy): Bacteria > Pseudomonadota > Gammaproteobacteria > Pseudomonadales > CAMLJR01 > CAMLJR01. Next base: position 20,856 of record CAZWXW010000036.1, on the reverse strand, counting down.
GGGATGTTGTAGGTGGCGGCGCCCTGTTCGTTGACGCGGAAGGAGCCAGCGATAGCGCCCACCAGGCTGGTGTTGGTAAAGAGCGGGACGGATTCCGCTCTGAACTGGCCGTTGCCCGCACTGGCAAGCAGGCCGGCGCTGCCACTCAGGACGATATCTGCACGGCCGTCGCCGTTTCTGTCGGAGATCGAGGCAATTTGTGCACCGGACGGTGGTGTCAGCGTGGTGTAAAACGCCGGAGAGCCGCCATTGGCGTCTTTGATGATATGGATCTTGCCGTTGTACAGAAACGCAAAATCGGATTGATTGTCACCGTCGAAATCGCCACTGAAGAGTGAAAGCGAAGACGGTACACAGCTGATACCGAAGTAATTACATACATCCACGATGTTTTTGACGTTGAGATCGTTGTTGGCAACCAGCTCCGATAGCGTCCCATCGGGGTTGATGCGCATCATGTATGCCGGCGTGTTCGGCATAAATCTGATCGGCGTGGCGATATCCCCGTGAATGATCAGCGTCGCTTCTTTCGGTACCAGATAGAGAAAGCGATCCCCGAAAAGGCCTGTTCCTTCGTACGTCGTGTAATGGGTGCTGTTCAGGCTGAGGGCCATTGCACTGCCTGTGAGTACAAGTGCGATGGTGATAACAATCAGTTGCGCAAGGCGCTTGGAACGCATGGGGTGACGACTCCGGGCCGGCTGCTTTTGTTGTGTTTATCTTTTGATCAAGGCGAGATGATGTATACGATGTTCAGTGCCTCTATCCGGTTGTATCCGCCGTCGCAGTTTCCCGAGCCTACAAGTGTCAGCGTTTGTTTGGAGTTCTGGGCGGCAAGCATCGCGGAGAAGATCTTTTTGTCGAATTCGCTGGACATCTTGAGCGTGTAATTCCAGTCGTTGTTTGTGTGACAGCCGACCCGGTCTTGTTCCAGCGGCGATTTGGCGGTGCGAATGAAGAGCACGTCCGGGTGGTTTTTATCAAGCCCCAGCAGGGTGATTTTCGTGTCGCTGATGGTGCTGCCTGCGTTGGCCAGCATTGGAAACAGGGCTGAAAGGGCGACCAAAAGGATCCCTGCTACTTTTGACGTGAGATTGGGTGATCGTCGCTGCATTTGATTTTTTTGAGGCATGCCTATCTCGCCTTGCAAAAGGAGTCGTTTGAACGAAAACGAGGTGTCGTTCGCTATAGATGGCTCAGAGGATTGTTGGGCTTGGTGCTTGGCGGGGGGATATATGACGCATGCAGTGGAACCTCCATGTGCGGGCAGAGAAAACAGATCAACTGACAATTGCTGTTTGCCAGGCCGCCATTTACTTTGAATGGCGTGTTGTCATGCAGCAAGGCAGAAAACTATCGACAACGGAACGTCGGGTCAACAGCCGTTCGTCGCCTGAGCTTTCCGTGAGGAGGCTTGTTGCGGCTAGATCATGGACTACCAATTGCCGCTGTTCGGCATCGACACCCAAGGCTCCTGCGGTTGCAGCGCCGCTCCGTATTGCAGCAACTCAATCGAAATATTGTCCGGCGAACGAATGAACGCCATGCGCCCGTCGCGTGGTGGGCGGTTGATGGTGACACCGGCATCCATCAGCTTTTTACACAGCATATAAATGTCGTCGACCGCGAAAGCGAGGTGACCAAAATTGCGGCCGCCGTCGTAACCCTTCTCGTCCCAGTTCCAGGTCAGTTCGAGGGCGGGGCGCTTCTGCTCTTTGGCTGCTGCTTCATCGCCGGGTGCCGCGAGGAAGACCAGCGTGTAGCGGCCGGCTTCGTTGGTGCTTCGACTGATTTCGACCATGCCGAATTTGTTGCAGTAGAAGTCGAGCGACTGTTCGAGGTCGCTGACGCGGACCATGGTGTGCAGGTAGTGCATGGCTGCCTCCCTCTACGCTTTCGGTTTGAGCGCTGCATGGTAGCATCGGCCACCAATGCTGGCGGTGGTGCCGGCGCATGATGAGGGATGGGATATGCAACCACGTTGGCGGCTGGAAGCGACGATTCTGGGTGTGCTGATCGGTGTGGGGCTGATCGGTGCGGCGTGGCTCGGTGGCGCGGCGGCACTCGATATCAAGCAGCTGGAGCGCACCGTCGCGGTCAAGGGGCTGGCCGAGCGCGAGGTGCCGGCGGATCGCGTGATCTGGCCGATCCGCTTTACCGAAACGGACAACGACCTGCCGGCGCTGAATGCGCGGCTGCAGAGTTCGGCGACGGCAATCACCGCGTTTCTGCAGAAACAGGGCTTTTCCCCCGAAGAGATTTCGCTGTCGGCGCCGACGCTGGTCGACAAGCAGGCGCAGGCTTATGGCGATGCCGGGCGGCAGCCGTTCCGCTATGCCGCCAGCAATACCGTGACCGTCTACTCGACCAATATCGAGCAGGTGCGCAAGTCGCAGCGCGAGGTAGTGGAGCTGGGCAAGCAGGGCATCGCGATCACTGGCGATGAGTACCAGGCCAAGGTCGAGTATCTATTCACCGGGCTCAACGCGCTGAAGCCGGCGATGATCGAGGAGGCGACGCGCAATGCGCGCGAGGTGGCGGAGAAGTTCGCGGGCGATTCGCAGAGCCGGCTCGGCAAGATTCGCCAGGCCAGCCAGGGGCAGTTCTCGATCGAGGATCGCGACAGCACGACCCCCTATGTCAAGAAGGTTCGGGTCGTTTCGACGGTGGAGTATTACCTGGTTGACTGATCGGCCGCGCGCTGATCGGCGATGAGTGGCGGTTGCGCCGTGCGGTGGCGCAACGGTGCTGTCGTTATCGGGCTGTCATGTCGATGTCACATGCGTCGCCGAAAATAATTCGATAACGCCACGGAGGGGCGTCTCAACAGCCCAGCTCGTCGCGGAATCTCCATGTCACCGATCGGCAGTGCCGCTGAACTGCTCGCAGTCATCAACGGTCAACAACTCAACACCGTTTTTCAGCCCATTGTCGATCTGCGCAACGCCTCGTTGTTCGGTTACGAGGCGCTGACGCGCGGCCCCGCCAACAGTGCACTGCACAGCCCCATCACGCTGTTCGAAAGCGCCAATCGCCACGGCCTGATGTCGCCGCTGGAGTCGACCTGCATCGAGCTGGCCTGCTCGCGTTTCGTTCGACATGGCGCCGAAGGCAAACTGTTTCTCAATGTCAGCCCGATGAGCCTGATCGAGCACGGTTACCAGTAGGAGCTGACGCATCGGATTCTCGATCAGCTCGGATTGCCGGCCGAGCGGATCATCATCGAACTCTCCGAGCAGTATCCGCTCGACGATTACGCGCTGATGCGCGATGCCACCGATCACTTCCGCGCGCTCGGGTTTCAGATTGCCATCGACGATCTCGGTGCCGGTTACGCCGGCCTGCGCGCCTGGTCGGAGTTGCGCCCCGATTACGTCAAGGTCGATCGCCACTTCATCGAGCGGGTCGACAGCGATCCGGTCAAGCGCGAGTTTCTGCGCTCGATCCTGGAGATCGCCAAGGAGCTGAACTGCCATGTGGTGGCGGAGGGGATCGAGACGGTAGAGCAGCTGATCACGGTGCAGTCGATCGGTATTCCGTTCGGTCAGGGCTATTTCATCGGCCGGCCTGCGCAGGTGCCGGCGGCAACGTCGCTGGTGCTCGACCATCTGGCGAAGGTGGCGCTGCCGGTGCGGCGGCGCCACACCCGCACGGAGCGCGTGGCGGAGCTGGCACTCAGTACGCCAGTCGTTGCGCCGTGGTGCAGCCTGGACGAGGCGGTCGAGCTGCTGCACGACAATCGCCAGCTCTCCTGCCTGCCGGTGGTGGAGTCGGGCCGGCCGCTCGGGCTGCTGACCCGGCAGGAGCTGCTCGAACTCTATGCGGCGCGCTTCACCCGCGAGCTGCACGGCAAGAAGGCGGTGCGCCATTTCCTTTCCGGCGAAACGCTGATGGTGGCGGATGGCTGTGCGCTGGAAGAGGTGAGCCGACTGCTGACCGCCGACGGCGACCGGCCGCTGAGCCAGGATTTCATCATCACTCGCAACGGTCAGTTCTATGGCATAGGCCGCACCAGCACGCTGCTGCGCCGCATCACCGAGCAGCAGATCCGCAACGCGCGCTATGCCAACCCGCTGACGCTGCTGCCGGGCAATGTGCCGATTCACGAGCTGCTGGAAGAGTTGTTGCAGAAGGGCGAGCGTTTCCACGTCGCCTACTGCGATCTCGATACCTTCAAGACCTACAACGATTACTACGGCTACAGTCGGGGCGACGAGGTGATCCTGTTTCTTGCCGAGCTGCTGCAGGACGAGATCGAGTCGGAGGTCGACTTCGTCGGCCATATCGGCGGCGACGACTTCATGCTCATTTTGCGCAGTGACACCTGGCAGGCGCGTTGCGAGGTGGTGCTGCAGCGATTCGAGGCCGGCATCTGCCGTTTTTACAGCGACGAGGAGTTGCGCGAGGGTGGGTTGCGAGCGCGCAACCGTGGCGGCGAGGATTGCCTTTTCCCGCTGATCACGCTGTCGATCGGTGTCGCCTATCCCGACCCGGTGCACTGCTTCAGCTATCACGATGTCGCGGCGCTGGCCACCGATGCCAAGCAGGAGGCAAAGCGGCTGCCGGGCAACGCACTGTTCGTGTCGCGCCGGCGCCGGCCGGTGCCGCTGCAGGCGGAGCTGGAGCTGCGCGCCTAGCGCTTCCTTGTCCACTGTTCCCGCGCTCGAATATTCCCTCCCTTGTAACCCCTCCGGTCGGGTAGCAGACTAGCGGCCCGATTCGTGGAGGTGCCGATGGCTACCCCTGAGCTTTCCCATCTCGATGCCCGTGGCCAGGCGCGCATGGTCGATGTCACCGCCAAGGCGGTGACGGCCCGCACCGCCACCGCCGAGGCGCTGGTGGTGATGCAACCGGAGACGCTGCGGCTGATCGCCGAGGGCGGTCACCGCAAGGGCGATGTGCTGGCCACCGCGCGCATCGCCGGCATCCAGGCCGCCAAACGCTGCGCCGATCTGATTCCTCTTTGTCATCCATTGCAGCTCGGCAGCGTCACCGTCGATTGCCAACTCGACAGCGCTCGGAGCGCGGTCGTCATTCACGCCACCTGCAAGGTCAGCGGCCAGACCGGGGTCGAGATGGAGGCGCTGACCGCAGCTTCGGTGGCGGCGCTGACCATCTACGACATGTGCAAGGCGGTCGATCGCGGCATCGAGATCCGCTGCGTGCGGCTGCTGGAAAAGGTCGGCGGCAAGTCGGGCCACTGGCAGGCGGAGGAGGGGCAGACATGATCACCGTGCGGTTTTTCGCCAGCCTGCGCGAACAGCTCGGCAGCGGTGAGTTGCGCCATGTCGTCGATAGTTCGCTGACGGTCGATCAGCTGGTTGGGCAACTGGTCGCCGAGCACGGCGAGACGTGGCGCGTGGCGTTGAGCGCGCCGCAGCTGATCGTCGCCGTCAACCAGCAGGTCGCGAATCGCAATACCCGGCTGGTGGATGGCGACGAAGTGGCGCTGTTCCCGCCGGTGACGGGAGGGTAGCAGCGTGGGCGAGCAGCCGGTGGGCGACCTGATCCGGGTGCAGTCGGACGATTTCGATGTCGGCGCCGAGATCGCCGCGTTGTCGCGCGGCGATGGCGAGTCGGGCACGGTCGGCGCGGTCGCCAGTTTCATCGGCCATGTCCGCGCCGATGGTGGTGTCACCGCGCTGGAACTTGAGCACTATCCCGGCATGACCGAGTCGAGCATTGCCGCCATCGTCGCCGAGGCGCGGTCGCGCTGGCCGCTGCTGGGCGTGCGGGTGATTCATCGCATCGGCCAGCTGCCGGTCGGTGCGCGGATCGTGCTGGTGGCGGTCGCCGCCGCGCATCGGGGCGCTGCCTTCGCGGCCTGCGAATTTGTCATGGACTACCTGAAGACGCGCGCGCCGTTCTGGAAGAAGGCGTTCACGGCACGAGGTGGCCATTGGATCGAGGCGCGCGTCAGCGACGATGCGGCGGCACTGCGCTGGCGATTGGGCGCCACCACAGGGGAGACGGTTGGGCAGGATTCTGGCGGCCAGAGCTCTGGTAGTCAGAACAGCGAGACGTGATAATCGCCCGCTTCTGTTTCGCCGTTGATCAGGAATGTCGTCGATGAGTTTTGACAGTCGCGCGCTGCGCAATGCCTTTGGCCGGTTTGCCACGGGCATCTGTGTCGTCACCGCCAGCTCGGCCGAGAGCGGTCCGATGGGTATGACCATCAATTCGTTTTCGTCGGTGTCGCTGGAGCCGCCGCTGGTGATGTGGAGCCTGCAGAACAACTCCGAATGCTTCGGTCTCTTCACCGCGGCGAAGCAGTTCGCCATCAACATTCTCGCCGACGACCAGATCGAGCAGTCCAAACTCTATTCGCGCAAGAACGAACACGCGCTGCGGCCGGATGACTACCGTATCGGCCGCAATGGCGCGCCGGTGCTGCGCGGTGCGCTGGCGACGTTCGAGTGCGATCTGTGGCGCAGCTACGAAGGTGGCGACCATGTGTTGCTGGTCGGGTTGGTGAAGGATCTGCACAACCGTTCGACCGGCGAGCCACTGCTTTTTTACAGTGGCGGCTATCGTGAGTTGCGCTGAGGCCGCGCGCGAGTCGCGCCGAAGCAGGGAATTCGAGGTGAGGCAGCAATGAAGTTCTGCAGCAATTGCGGGCAGCCGGTGGCGTTGCGCATTCCCGACGGGGATGATCGCGACCGCCATGTCTGCATTGGCTGCGGCACCATCCACTACCAGAACCCGCGCATCATCGTCGGCATGCTGGCAACACACGGCGACAGGGTGTTGCTGTGCCGGCGTGCCATCGAGCCGCGGCTGGGTTACTGGACGCTGCCGGCCGGCTTCATGGAGAACAACGAGACCTCCGTGCAGGGGGCACACCGCGAGACCTGGGAGGAGGCGCGCGCCCGTATCGTCAACGACAGTTTCTATCGGGTGTTCGACCTGCCGCATATCAGTCAGGTCTATATGTTTTATCGCGGTGAACTGCTCGCTGGCGATTACGGCGTGGGGCCGGAGAGCACCGAGTCGGCGCTGTTCCACGAGCATGAGATTCCATGGCGGGAGCTGGCGTTTCCGGTGGTGCAGGAGACGCTGCGCGAATTCTTCGAGGATCGTCGCAGCGGCCACTATCCGGTGCGCGTCAGCCGGATCGACCGCTCGTGGAACGGCTGGTTCTCGCGCGCCGAATCGCTTGACGATGACGCCGCTGGCTGAGCGACTGCCCGCCGACATTCGACAAACCTGATATCTGAAACAACCCGATATCTGAAAAACCCTGGAAGCCTGCGTTTGACCGCCACCATTTCTCCACTTGTTATCGCTGCCGTTGTCGTCCTGGGCGCACTGCTGCTGTTGGTGCCTTCCGCGTTGTTGCTGGTAGCGCTGCGACGCGCACAGGCGCAAGGCGAGCAGGCCCGGCAGCAACTCGCCGAACTGCAGTTGACGCAGGCGGGGCAGGTGGCCGAGTTGCGTCACCTGAACGCGCGCGGCGACGACCAGCAACAGCAGTTGCAGCAACTGGGCGCGGCGCTGGAGCAGGAGCGCGAGCGCCACGCGGCAGCGCGCAGCGAGCGCGACGGCGCGCAGGCGCGGTTGCAGCAGTTGGCACCGCAGCTGGAGGAGCGCGAGCGGCAGCGGCAACAGCTGCAGCAGCAGAACGGCGAGTTGCGCGCGGAGCTTGCCGCGCAGCGCAGCACCATGGTCGAGAGCCAGCGTGCCGCCGCCGAAAAACTGGAGCTGCTGCAGTCGGCGCGACAACAGCTGACGCAGGAGTTCGAGGCGCTGTCGACGCGCATCTTCGACGAGAAGAGCGAGCGCTTCACCAAGCAGAGCCAGACCACGCTGGAGACCACGCTGAACCCGCTCAAGGAACAGTTGAGCCAGTTCCGCCAGCGCGTCGAAACGGTTTACGACACCGAGAACAAGGATCGCGCACAGCTGCGCGCCGAGTTGAACCAGCTCAAGGCACTGAACCAGCGCATGAGCGAGGAGGCGCTGAACCTGACGCGGGCGCTGAAAGGCGAGAACAAGACCGCCGGCAACTGGGGCGAGGTGGTGCTGGAACGTGTATTGGAGGAGTCCGGGCTGCGCAAGGGGCACGAGTACGAAACCCAGTTCGCCAGCCGCGATGACAGCGGTCGCCGCCGCCATCCCGATGTGGTGGTGCGATTGCCGGACAACAAGGACATCGTCATCGACGCCAAGGTGTCGCTGGTGCACTACGAGCGTTACTGCAGCAGTGACGACGAGGCCGAGCGCGGCACGGCCATCCGCGCTCACGTCGCCTCGCTGCGCGGTCATATCGAAGGGCTAAGCATCAAGGATTACGAGGGCCTCGAAGGCATTCGCAGTCTCGATTTCGTGCTGATCTTCGTGCCGATTGAGGCGGCGTTCCTGGCCGCGTTCGAGCACGATCCCGAACTGTTTCGCATCGCCTACGACCGCAACATCATCGTCGTCAGCCCGACCACGCTGCTGGCGACGCTGCGCACGGTGCAGAGCATCTGGCGCTATGAACGGCAAAATGCCAACGCCGAGGCGATCGCCAGTCGCGCCGGCAAGCTGCACGACCAGTTCGCGCTGGTGCTGGAGTCGCTGCAGGAGCTGGGCAAACAGCTCGACCGCTCGCGCGAAGGTTACGACAAGGTGGTCGACCGCCTGGCGCGAGGCCGCAACAATGTCGTGCGTCAGGTCGACGATCTGGCCAAACTCGGTGCCCGCACCAAGCGGCGGCTGCCGGCGGCGTTCACGCCGGACGCCGAGCTGGAAGCGGCGGATGAGCCTGCCGCGCTGCCCGCTGCCGAGGATGTCGACGGTGACTCTGTCTCTGACACCGACAGTTGATCCGCAGCCGTACGCCCGCAATCACGATCAAACGGAGGATATTCGATGCCCTTTCCAAAAATCGGCAATCTGGCGCCGGCATTTACTTTGCTGGATCAGGACGGCAACAAGGTCAGTCTGAAAGACTTTCGAGACGACAAGAACGTCTTGCTCTATTTCTACCCGCGCGCGATGACGCCGGGCTGCACCGTGCAGGCCTGCGGGCTGCGAGATTCGAAAAAGGAGCTGGCGGCACTCGACACGGTCGCGCTCGGTGTCAGCCCCGATCCGGTCGCCAAGCTGAAGAAGTTCATCGACCGGGACGCGCTCAATTTCACGCTGCTGTCCGATGAGGATCACGCGATTGCCGACAAGTACGGCAGCTGGGGTCCGAAGAAATTCATGGGGCGCGAATTCGATGGCATCCTGCGCACCACCTTCATCATCGGCAAGGACGGCAAGTTGAAGCACATCATCTCGAAGGTGAATACCAAGACCCACCACGACGACGTGATGGGCTGGATTCGCGACAACCTTTAGCGCGCCGCGCGCATCGACACGGTCGTGGCCACCTATATCCTCGGCATTACCGCCTACCGTCGCGACAGCGCGGCGGTGCTGATCCGCAATGGCGACATCGTCGCCGCCGCGCGCGAGGAGAGCTTTTCGCGCCGGCGCGGCGATGCTGCTTTCCCCGCTGCCGCCATCGACTATTGCCTGCGCGAAGCGCAGTTGCCCCCAGGTGCGATCGATCTGGTCGTCTTCTGCGATCTGCTGCAGAGCGGCGGCGGGTTGCGCAGTCTCGTTACCGCGCTGCGCCGCACCCAGCTGCAGGTGATGTTGCGGCGTGAGCTGGCGACGTTGATCGGCAGCGGGCGCCATGCGTTGCCGCCGCTGGCGCTGATTTCGTATCCACTGGCGACGGTGGAACTCGCGAGTCTCGCTGAAAACACCGCTGACTCCTTCGAGGCGGCCGAGCTGTGGCAGGGCGATGCCGCTTGCGCGATAGGGGCGGCACTGCACGGCTGGCATCAGCAGCTCGGCAACGCGCGTCGCGACCAGCGCACGATCCCTGCATGGCTTGGCCCGTGGTTCGGCAGCGACGGCATACGCTCCTGGCTCGACGAGCTTGGCGTCATCTATCGCCGGCTCGATGCAGACGCGTTGACCGAGGCGGTGATGCAACAGCTCTATGCCGGTGCTGCCGTGGGCTGGCTGCAGGGGCGGCAGGAGTTCTGCGCGCGTTCTTTCGGTGCCCGCTCGATTCTGATGGCGCCGCGTGCGTCGGTGGTGCGCAAGGTCCGTGGCACCGGGGAGGCGACGGTCCCTCTACTGTTGACCCTCAACGCACGGGCGGCCGTTGACTGGCTGCAGCAGCCGGCGCAGGCCGGGCTGTCCGACCTGTGTTCATCATCGAACGGTCATGCCATTCACGTCGTCGATGACAGCGCACAACCGCGTCTGCACCAGTTGCTGACGCGAGTGGCACGCAGTGGCTGGCCGTTGTTGGTCAGTGTCGATTTCCGTAGCGACGACGAACCGCTGGTCGCCACGCCGATCGATGCCTATCGCTGTGCGATGCGCCGCGAGCTTGACTGCCTGGTCATCGAGGAGCTGATGTTGCTGAAGGCGCAGCAGCCGCTGTGGGAGGAGGGGCGGCTGAAATAGGGCGGCGCACTGGTGTGCCCGCTGAGACCAGTGGCACACTGCGGCGGCTGTTTCGCCGCTGTGGCTGAACATCGCGGCGTCCTCCCCGGGCGTCATCCGACGCCTGAATACCGATACCTACAAAGGCAAGGAGCAATTTCATGACATTGATGCGGCGGGTGGTAGCGGAATTTCTCGGTACGTTCTGGTTGGTGCTCGGCGGTTGCGGCAGTGCGGTACTCGCCGCCGGCGTGCCGGATCTCGGCATCGGTTTCGCCGGTGTCTCTCTCGCGTTCGGTCTCACCGTGTTGACGATGGCCTACGCCATCGGCCACATCTCCGGCTGTCATCTCAATCCGGCGGTCACGCTGGGGCTGGTGGTTGGCGGTCGTTTCAAGGCCGGTGAGCTGGTGCCCTATGTCGTTGCGCAGGTGATCGGTGCGATCGTCGCGGCGGCGCTGATCGCGTTCATCGCCAGCGGCAAAGAGGGATTCGATGTTGCCGCCAGCGGACTCGCCAGCAATGGCTTCGGCGATCACTCGCCGCTGAAGTATTCGATGGCGGCGGGCTTCGTCACCGAAGTGGTGATGACCTTCTTCTTTCTATTGGTGATTCTCGGCGTCACCGACAAACGGGCGCCGGTGGGTTTCGCGCCGATTGCCATCGGACTGGCGCTGACGCTGATCCACCTGATCTCGATTCCCGTCACCAACACCTCGGTCAACCCGGCGCGCTCGACCGGCCCGGCGCTGATGGTCGGTGGCTGGGCAGTGGGTCAACTGTGGCTGTTCTGGGTGGCGCCGCTGATTGGTGCGGCGCTGGCCGGCGTGGTCTATCGCTGGCTTGGCAGCACCCGCTAACGGCTGTTTCGGACCGCTTTTCGGCGCCAATCCAAGCGGTAAGGGGTTATACGTATGCGGCGTTCGGGGTTGGCATCTGCTAACGCCGAATGCTGGCACTTTATACACATTGGGTAGAATTCACTCGAATTGTTCGAAAGGTATGCAGTAAACATCGAATTCACCTTCAAAAGTCTTTATATATATTTGAATTAAAAAGATAAAATTTAAATTTCAATGATTTCAGTGGCGTACAAACAATCGCCGCTTCCACGGCCTGCAGGCTGGCCCCGCAATTCTGTCCACGATGTTATCCACAATATTTGTGGACAAGTCGGAAGTGCCGGACCGCTGTTCTCGCCGGCTGTTTCTGCTCACTCAAGCTGTGTCAATTGCTCGGCCAGCATCTGCTGGGTCACCGGCTTGGTCAGGCATTCATCCATGCCGGCGTCGCGGGCGTGCTGCTGGTGGTCGCTGGAGGCGTGTGCGCTGACGGCGACGATGCGGCTGCGCTTCAGGCCGTCGTGCTGCTCCTGGGTGCGCAGCCGCCGGGCGGTCTCGTAGCCGTCCAGCTGCGGCATTTCGCAATCCATCAGGATGATGTCGAAAAAGAGTTCGCGGCAGAGATCGACCGCGGCAAGGCCGCCGTCGACCGCGCGCGCCTCGACCCCGAGCTGGCGCAGCTGGCCGACCAGCACCATCTGGTTGACCGGGTTGTCCTCGACCACCAGCGCATAGCGGTTGCGGAAGCTGGCGGTCGGTTCGCTGCGCGGCGCCGACACCACCCCGAATGCCTGCTGGATGGCGCCGCGCAGCGGGCCATGGGTGATCGGCTTCTCCAGCACGATGCGGATGCCGGAGCTCTCCAGGTCGGCGGCGCTCGGTGGCCGGTTGGCACCGGTCAGCAGGATGGTCGGCCGCGCGCCGAATTCGCGGTTCAGCGCCTCCGCCAGCGCGGTTCCGGAATCGCTGCCAATCGGGTTTTCGATCAGGATCAGGTCGATGTGCTGCGTGCTGTCGCCGAGTATCTGCCGGGCCGGTTCGGCGCCAGCGGCCAGCGTCACCCCGGCGCCCCAGTGCTGCAGCGTGTGTTGCATCGCCTCGGTGGCGGGGCCGGGGTTGGCGACCAGCAGCAGCTGGCGGCCGGTCAGCGGCGTCGGTGAAATCGCCACCGCTTCCTGCAGCGTCATGAAGCGGGCGGTGAACCAGAAGCGCGAACCTTCGCCCTCGCGGCTGTCGACGCCGATCTCGCCGTCCATCAGCTCGACCAGCTGGCGGCTGATGGCGAGCCCGAGGCCGCTCTGGCCCGGTGTCGGCTGGTCGCCGCCAAACGGGTTGAACAGCTTGTCGATCGCCTCGGGCGACAGGCCGATGCCGGTATCGATCACCTCGAACAGCAGCTCCAGGCTGTTGATCGAACCGTGCCCGGTCGGACTGACACGCAGCACGATGTCGCCCTGCTCGGTGAACTTCAGCGCGTTCGCGAGCAGGTTCAGCAGGATCTGCCGCAGCTTGCTGGCATCGCCCTTCAGCATCGGCGGAACGTCGGGCGAGATTTCGGCGAACAGGTCGAGGTTCTTCTCGACGGCGCGCAGCGTGAACAGCGAGATGCTGTCGTCGAGCAGGGTTTCCGGCGCGAATGGCGCGATGTCGAGATCCATGCCGCCGCGCTCGATGATGGCGTAGTCGAGCAGGCTGCTGATCATCTCCATCAGGTTGTGGCCGGAGCGCTCGATCACCGCGACATAGTGCAGCTGCGTCGAGTCGAGCTCGGTGCCTTTCAGCAGCTCCGCCATGCCGAGCACGCCGCTCATCGGCGTGCGGATCTCATGGCCGATGGTGGCGAGGAAGCCACTCTTGGCGGCGCTCTCCTGGCGCGCGCTGCTGGCGATCTGCTCCAGCCGGACGCGCTCCTCGCGCGCCTTGATCAGCTCTTCATTGATGCGCTGGATCTCGCGGTTGGCGCGCGCGATGCCGCTGCTGGCGGCGCCGCTGTCGCGCTGCAGCTGGCTGATCTTGTCGGCCAGCGCCAGCGAGAAGAAGGCCATCATCAGTGCCGTGCTGATGGCGATGGTGGCGCCGCTGTCGCCGGTCAGTGGCAACACACCGGAGATCGACAGGTTGTGCAGCGTCACGCCGGTCGCCATCACCAGGATCGCCACCGCGTAGTGACCGGCGGAGAGCTCGCCGCGCAGCCGCATGCGCACGCCGGCGGTCAGCGCCAGCAGGAAGAACGGGATCACGGCGAACAGCGACAGCTGCAGCAGCACTGGCAGCCGCAACAGGCCGCCACCGGCCAGCAGCGCGACATTGGCGTAGGCGAGCCAGCGCATCCAGCGATAGACCTGCGGCTGGTGTTTGCCCAGGCGCAGGAACGCAACGGTGAAATGGAAGAAGGCGAGAATACCGATCGCGCCGACGGCGAAGTAGACGATGCTCTTCGGCCAGCTGCTCTCCGGCCACAGGTATTGATAGGCGTGCCCCTCGGCGGCGCCGACCAGAAAGCCGCAGCTGAGCAGGAACAGCACGTAATAAAGGTAGTGGCGCTGTTGCAGCGTGGCCCACAGGAACAGGTTGTAGAGCGCCATGATCAGCAGCGCGCCGTACAACATGCCGAACACCAGGCCGCGATGCGAGTCCTGCAGACGAAAAGCGGGCTCCTGCCACAGCGTTGCGTCGAAGTGGAGCAGCGGCGAGTTCTGCAGTTTCCACAGCAGCGTGATGCTGGCGTGGGCCGGCAGTTCGACAGGGCTGAGCAGCCGTCGGTGCTGCTGCGGGCGTTTCGAGAACGGCGCCTCGATGCCGGCGTTCTCGAACAGCGTCGTGGCCGTGCCCTGCTCGTCGACCAGGAACAGCGTCGCGCGCGCCAGGTCGGGGTAGTCGGTGACCAGCAGCCGCTGCAGTGGCTGGTCGGCATCGTTGCGCAGCTGCACCCGCGCCCAGATTTCGCCGCGACGGATGCCCGGGCGCACCGCGCCGCGACCGCTGGTCTGCCACGTTGACGATGGCAGCTGCAGCACCTCGGCCAGTTCGAGCGGGTTGGGGCTGGTCAGTAGCATTACCCGGTCGCCGAGTGGTTGTGATTCCAGCGACGGGTTGATTGGCAGGGGTGCTGTTTCAGCTTGCGCCGGCAGCACGAACGCCAGCACAGCGGCTAACAGCGCACGGCAAATCTGCGGGAGAGACGTCAACGTGGCATTCCTTACCTGGGGCGGGGCTGAGGGGCTAAGGTAGGGAGCGCCATCGACAGCGTCAACCGCGCCGACAGTTCGATGCCGAGGCTGAAAACCCGCCTCGAACTCGGCCATAATCCGCCGTCCGCTCCCGTTCATCCCACCATTCATTCCACCCCCGAGGCCAATTGATGAAGCAGGCACTGATCACGATGCTGTCGCTGCAGGACCGCATGAACCAGAAGGTCCACCCGCAGTGGATCGGGCAGAACTACGAGTGGTTCCGGGCGATCTGGATCGAGTGCGGCGAGCTGATCGAGCACTACGGTTATAAATGGTGGAAGAAGCAGGTGCCGGACCTGCCGCAGGTACGGCTCGAAGTGATCGACATCTGGCACTTCGGTCTCAGCGCGCTGTTCGTCGAGGGCAAGCCGCTGGCGCAGATCGCCGACGAGATCGTCGCGGCGCTGGAGGGTTTCGATGCTCGCGGCGACGATGTGCGCGAGGCCACCGAGGCGCTGGCCGCCTATGCGCTGAATCACCGCACGATCTCGGTGCCGCTGTTCTGGGAGCTGCTGCAGGCGGTCGAACTCGACTTCGACGAACTGTTCCGCCAGTACGTCGGCAAGAACGTGCTGAATCTGTTTCGCCAGGATCACGGCTACAAGGAGGGGAGCTATCGCAAGTCGTGGGCGGGCCGTGAGGACAACGAACATCTGGTCGAACTGATGAGCGCACTCGATGCCTCGGCGGCCGATTACGCCGATCGCCTCTATGCGGCGCTCGGCGAACGCTACGCGGCACTGCCGGCCTGACTCCGATGAACAGCGTCGCGGGACAGAAGCTCTCCACCTCGGCGCTGGCCAAGCTGCTGCAGCTGCCCTTGCAGCAGCTGTTCGCGACGCTGCGCGACTACGGCTGGATTCGCAAGGTCGACGACGGCTGGGTGCTGACGGCGAAGGGTGAATTCGAAGGCGGCGAATATGTGCACAGCCGCCGCTTTGGCCGCTACATCGTCTGGCCTGAAAACCTGCAGCAACATCCGCTGCTGGTGGCGCTGGAAAGCAACCGTCTGTTCGATGCCGTGCAGCTCGGTCGCAAATACAGCCTGCATGCGCGCGAAGTGCGGCGACTGCTCGGCGAGATCGGCCTGCTCAAGCGCGACTTCAATGGCTGGTCGCTGACGCCGCGCGGCGAAGCGCTCGGCGCGGTGCTGGTGGAGGAGGAGAGCGGCGAGGGCGATATCCAGTGGCCCGAGTCGATTCTTGAGAATTCGGAGGTGGTGGCGCAGCTCGAATATGGCCAGCGTCTCTATGCCGACGGCACCGATGCCGAGGGTGACCTGTTCGAGGCGATGACCGAGCTGGAGTCACTTGACGGCCACCACTTCCACAGTCGCGGCGAATGGCTGATCTGCCAGTGGCTCTACCTCGCCGGCGTTGTCCACGCCTGTCATCGACGGTTGCCAGTGCCCGGCGACCAGCGCGCCGATTTCTGGTTGCCGGAGGCGCAGCTCTACATCGAATACAGCGGCGACGAGCGCGATGCCGGCGCCATCGCGGCAGCGCTCGGGCGCATCGAACTCTACCGGCGCGAGCAGTGGTCGTTCATCGAGGTGCGCGCCGAACACCTGCCGCAGCTCGATGACTACCTGACCCGACAGCTGCGTCGTCACGGCGTGAGGCTGCTATGAGCAGCGCCGATAAGGCACCGCGCGCGCGGCGCTGGCTGGTGCTGGTATCTGCAGTGCTGATTCTGCTGCTGTTGATCGTCGTATTGATCTGGCGAGCGCAGACACCGACATCCGTGGAGCTGGCGGTCGTCAATCTCGGCGATGAAATGGTCGAGCTCGAATTTTACGGCGACGGGCTGGAGCAACCGATTGCCAGTGGACCGCTGTTGCCACGACAGCGGGTGTCGTTGTCACTGGCGCTGCATGACGATGGCGAGCTGCGTCTGCGCGCGGCGTCGCCCCGCGCCTCGGTCGATGCCGTGTTGCTGCCAAAAGCGGCACAGCTGCGTGAATCGTCGCTGCAACTGGAGGTTCGCGACGGCAGTCGCTTCGTGCTGGTGCCGGGCCACTAACAATCAGCGCTGCTGACTAAAGAGCATCGATCTCCACTGCCAACAAAAAATCCTTCGCGCTGATGCCGCCGGCATCATGCGTGGTCAACTCGATCTCGACGCGGTTGTAGACGTTGCGCCACTCCGGGTGATGGTTGGCGCGTTCGGCCAGCAGTGCCACCTTCGACATGAATCCAAACGCCTCGACGAAACTGGCGAATTTCCACTGCCGGTAGAGCTTGTCATCGCGCAGCTGCCAGCCCGGCAGGTTTTTCAGTTGTGATTCGATCTCTTTGTCGGAGAGTCTTGTTGTGGTCATTGCGGTTCCTCCTTGGGGAGTCTCTGATCAAGTCCCCTCTCCCTTCAGGGAGAGGGTTAGGGAGAGGGTGGAGGTGCGCATGAATCGGCCCTCTCCCCCCGCCCCTCTCCCTGAAGGGAGAGGGGAGAAAAGCAGCGTTTTTCAGCGGCTCAGTCGACGCCCGCATCAAGCGTGGCACCGCTGAGGCCGTGACTGTCGGGGCCGATCAGGTACAGATAGGCGGCCATGCGCTGCTCGGGGAGCGGGTTGATGGCCGGATTTTCGGCGGGGTAGGCGCTGCGACGCATCCGTGTATTGGTGGCGCCGGGGTTGATGCAGTTGACGCGGATGTTGCTGGTGTCGGCCACCTCGTCGGCAAGCACTTGTGCCAGCCCTTCGATGCCGAATTTGGAGACGGCGTAGGCGCCCCAGTAGGCCTTTCCCCGGCGTCCGACGCCGGAGCTGGTGAACAGCACCGAGGCGTCCGGACTCTCGCACAGCAGCGGCAGCAGCGCGCGTGTCAGCAGGAAGGGCGCGGTCAGGTTGACCTGCAGTACATCGTTCCAGTCCGCGGGCGTTGTATGTTCGATGCTGCGGCGCTGGCCGAGGATGGCTGCGTTGTGCAGCAGGCCATCGAGGCGGCCGAATTCGCGCTGCACGGTTTCTGCCAGGGTTTCGTAATCTTCAGCTTTGGCGCCGCGCAGGTTCATCGGAAAGATGGCGGGTTGCGGATGGCCGGCCTGTTCGATCTCGTCGTAGACCTGTTCCAGCGATTCGATCGTTTTGCCCAGCAGAATGACGGTGGCGCCATGGGTGGCGAAGCTCCTGGCGGCGGCGCGACCGATGCCGTCGCCAGCGCCAGTCACCAGGATGACCCGCTGCTGCAGCAGATCCGGGTTGGCGCGGTAGTGGGCTGGAACTTGCGCAAGATTGTCGGCACTCATGCGTTCACATTTTTCCGTTCAATTTGAGGCAATGGTTGCTGCAGCAGGGCGGTGATCTGCTCGGGGTGGTCGACGATCAGGTCGGCGCCCCAGGCTTCGCAGGGGTCATTCGGATGGATATAGCCCCAGCGGCAGGCGATCGTGAACATGCCGGCATTGAGGCCGCATTCGATATCGCGGCGGTGATCGCCGATATAGACCGCTTCAGCCGGGGTGCACTGCAGCTTTTCGCAGGCAATCAACAGCGGCTCCGGATCGGGTTTGCGCCGGGTCACATGGTCCGGGCAGACCAGTACCCGACAGCGATGCTCAAGCGCCAGCGCGGTCAGGATCGGCGCGGCGTACAGCACCGGCTTGTTGGTCACGATGCCCCATTGCATCTGTGCGCTTTCGATGACGTGCAGCAGCGCGTCGATGCCGGCGAACGGTTTCGTGTTGTCGGCGAGATGCTTGGCGTAGAGGGTCAGCAGTTCCTGCCGCAGCGGTTCGAATTCGGCGTGCTCGGGCGTCAGTCCGAACGCCAGCTGAACCAGCGCGCGGGCGCCGTCGGATACCGTCTCGCGCACCTGTTCGTAGGGCACCGGTGGTCGCTGGCGGTGCGCCATCATGGTATCGAGCACGAACGAAAAATCGGGCGCGGTGTCGAGCAGCGTACCGTCCAGGTCAAACAGAACCGCCTTCACGTCAATGCTCTTCGTCATGCCGGTTTCCGCGCGTGCACCAGATAGTTGACGTCGACATCGCGGGGGTCGAGGCGATAGCGCTTGGTCAGCGGGTTGTAGGTCATGCCGGTCATTTCGCTGAGTTGCAGGTCGGCGCTGCGCAACCAGCTGGCGAGCTCGGACGGGCGAATGAACTTGGCGTAGTCGTGCGTGCCACGCGGCAATAGGCGCAGCAGGTATTCGGCGCCGATCACCGCGAACAGCCACGCTTTCGGGTTGCGGTTGATGGTGGAAAAGTAGAGGTGGCCGCCGGGTTTGCACAGCGTGGCGCAGGCGCAAATCACCGAGGCGGGGTCGGGCACGTGTTCGAGCATCTCCAGACAGGTGACGACATCGAACTGGCCGGCCTGTTCGACGGCGAGCGCCTCGGCGGTGGTATGGCGATAGTCGACGGCGACACCCGATTCGAGCTGGTGCAGGCGCGCGACGGCCAACGGTGCTTCGCCCATGTCGATGCCGGTGACGATGGCGCCGCGCTGGGCCATCGCTTCGGCCAGGATGCCGCCGCCGCAGCCGACATCGACCAGTTTCAGGCCGGCCACCGGCGAGCGCTGATCGATCCAGTTGGCGCGCAGTGGATTGATGTCGTGCAGCGGTTTGAATTCGCTGTCGCGATCCCACCAGCGATGCGCCAGCTCCTCGAACTTGGCGATCTCGCCGCGATCGATGTTTGCGTGAACATCGGCATGGGCATGGGCATTGGTATGAGTCGCGCTCGACGAAGTGTTGTTCATGGCGTCACGTCCTCGCGATTGCCGATCTGGCGCTGCCAGCGCTGCGCGCGCTCGGCCAGTTCGTGCAGGTTCAGGGTGGTGGTGTGGCGGTTTTCCAACAGTAATTTGCCGTTGACCCAGGCGTGGCTGACGCGGCTGCCGCTGTTGCTGTAGACCAGCTGCGATACCGGGTGGAACAGCGGCTGGTTTTCGATATCGCTGAGATCGACCGCGATCAGGTCGGCGCATTTGCCGGCGCGCAGGCTGCCGATCTTGTCGTCGAGGCCGAGTGCGCGCGCCGAATTGATCGTCGCCATCGCCAGCGCTTCATGTGCCG
Organism: uncultured Verrucomicrobiaceae bacterium; assembly: GCA_964638025.1. Classification (GTDB taxonomy): domain Bacteria; phylum Pseudomonadota; class Gammaproteobacteria; order Pseudomonadales; family CAMLJR01; genus CAMLJR01. The sequence continues at coordinate 1,332 of CAZWXW010000036.1, read as the reverse complement.
GCAGCGCGGCGGCGTTGCCGGAGACGGCCTTGGCCAGCAGCGCGGCAATACGCAGCTCGCCAAACAGGTCGAGGTCGTTGTTGGAGGCAGCGCCGTCGCTGCCGAGCGCGACATTGACACCGGCGTCGATCAGTTTCTGCACAGGACAGAAGCCGGAGGCCAGCTTCATGTTCGATTCAGGGCAGTGCACGACGTGGCAGTTGTTGCGAGCCAGTCGCTCGATGTCGTCATCGTCGAGCGCGGTGGCGTGCACGCACTGCATGCGCGGCGTCAGCAGGCCGAGGCGGTCGAGTCGCGCCAGCGGTCGTTCGCCGTGCTGGGCCAGCGCTTCATTTACCTCGTGTTGCGTCTCGTGCACATGCATCTGCACCGGCGCATCCAGTTCGGCGGCCAGCGTCGCGATCCGTTGCAGCGCGGCATCGCCGACCGTGTAGGGGGCGTGCGGACCGAAGCCGATGCTGACCAGTGCGCTGTGCTTGTAGTCGTCGCGCAGCTGCAGTCCTTTGCGCAGGTAGTCGTCGGGGCCGCTGCCCCAGGCACAGGGGAAGTCAAATATCGGGAAATGGAGCTGGGTGCGCATGCCGGCTTCGAGCGCGGCCTGTGCCGTCTGCTCGGGGAAGAAGTACATGTCGGCGAAGCAGGTGGTGCCGCTGCGCAACATTTCGGCGATGGCGAGCTGCGTGCCGTCGCGCACGAAGGTCTCGCCGACCCAGCGTCCCTCGGCCGGCCAGATGTGTTCGTTCAGCCAGCTCTGCAGAGGAAAGTCGTCGGCGTAGCCGCGCAGCAGCGTCATCGCGGCGTGGCCGTGGGCATTGATCAGTCCCGGCAGCAGCGCATGGTGCGGAAGCTCGACGACGCGGGTTGCGCCCAGCTGGCGCGCCACATCGACCGGCAGGATGGCGGCGATGCGATCGCCGGCGATCGCCAGCGCGTGGTCTGTCAGCACGCTGCCGATCGGTTCGACCGGGATGATCCAGCGCGGAATGAGCAGGGTGTCGATGCGCTCGTCGTGCGGCAGCGGCATGGGCGGGGGCGTCCGATGAGTCAGAAAAACAGAGGTGATGGCCGTGGCTGGCGGCGAGGCCCGGCAGTATACCCGCATGGCCGCTTCGCCGCTGCTTCGGCGGTGTCTGCCGGCTGTCGGTAGGGCATTGATTCGTGATAGGATTCGGCCCTTTCAGCGCCTGCCTTTCACAGCTGCTCCACGGGCGCTCCGACAGTCGTGCACGGCCCGCTTCGGCGCCGCCATGTAGACGATAAAAAAGGGAACCGCGGGCCTTATGGGTGATATTGCGAGAGAGATTCTGCCGGTCAATATCGAGGATGAGCTCA
>CAZWXW010000035.1:0-30477 GCA_964638025.1 uncultured Verrucomicrobiaceae bacterium | reverse complement strand
TCGCGAAGGCGGTCGTACCGTCGGTGCTGGCGTCGTCGCCAAGATCGTCGAGTAAGGCATGGCTGGTCTCGAAAGGTGCCCCTATGGGTGCCTTTTGTGTCGTCTCGCCGAAGAGTTGTTGAAGTCGGGGCGGATGTAACCAGCAGTAACAAAGTAAAGTGGTTTGAGTTGTTGACAGTGCTGAAGTGGCTCCTTAGAATGCCGCTTCTTTTTTCAGGGGTGCTGGCATTTGCCCAGTGCCCGTTCAGCGTAAAGATGGAGAGTTGATCAAGTGCAGAGCCAGCGGATCCGTATTCGTTTGAAAGCCTTCGATCATCGTCTCATCGATGCGTCTGCTCAGGAAATCGTAGATACGGCAAAGCGTACCGGTGCCCAGGTTTGTGGCCCGATCCCGCTGCCGACGCGCAAAGAGAAGTTCACCATTCTGATTTCGCCGCACGCCAACAAGGATGCGCGCGACCAGTATGAGATCCGCACTCACAAGCGCCTGCTCGATATCGTTGAGCCGACCGAAAAGACGGTCGACGCACTGATGAAGCTCGATTTGGCTGCCGGTGTTGATGTTCAGATCAGCCTGGGCTGATTGAAAAAAGTAGTTTCGAAGTAGTTTGCGGCGGGCGGTTAAGTGGTTTGCTGCAAAAGAAAGACCCGCTCAGGGGCTTTCCATCCCTGGGTTGTGTAACACCCTTTCCGGGTGGCCATAGAGGGTGAGAGCCCCGTACACTGTGAGGTTAAAAATGGCTATTGGCTTGGTCGGTCGCAAGGCCGGCATGACCCGCGTTTTCACCAACGACGGCGTTTCTATTCCGGTGACCGTGATTGAGGTTGAGCCCAATCGCGTCACTCGTGTCAAGGCGGACGATAGCGATGGCTATCGCGCCATTCAGGTGACTGCTGGCGCTCGCAAGGCCTCGAAAGTATCGAAGCCGGAGGCTGGCCAGTTCGCTGCAGCTGGTGTCGAGTCGGGCCGTGGCTGCTGGGAGTTCCGTCTCGAAGGTGAGGCGGATGCGCCGGCGGTCGGTTCCGAGCTGACGGTTTCGCTGTTCGAAGTCGGTCAGAAAGTCGATGTCACCGGCACTTCGAAAGGCAAGGGCTTCCAGGGCACCGTCAAGCGCTGGAATTTCCGTACCCAGGACATGACCCACGGTAACTCGCGTTCCCACCGTGTACCGGGCTCCATCGGTCAGAACCAGTCCCCGGGTCGTGTTTTCAAAGGCAAAAAAATGTCCGGCCACATGGGTGCTGAACAGGTCACTGTGCAGACGCTCGAAGTGGTTCGCGTTGACGCCGAGCGCAATCTTCTGCTGATCAAGGGTGCCATCCCTGGCGCACCGGGCGGCGACGTGATTGTTCGTCCTGCGGTCAAGGTCAAGAATTCCTGAGAGGGGTGAGCAATGGAATTGAATGTTGCCAAGCCCGGTAACGGCGGTTCGGCGGGAACGGTTCAGGTTTCCGACCAGAGCTTTGGTCGCGAGTACAACGAAGATCTGGTGCATCAGGTCGTCACCGCTTACATGGCGGCCGGCCGTCAGGGCACGCGGGCACAGAAAACCCGCTCCGAAGTTCGCGGTGGCGGCAAGAAGCCGTTCCGTCAGAAAGGCACCGGTCGCGCTCGCGCGGGTACCATCCGCTCGCCGTTGTGGCGTGGCGGCGGCAAGATCTTCGCGGCCAGGCCGCAGGATCACAGCCAGAAGGTCAACCGCAAGATGTATCGCGCGGCTCTGCAGGTGATTCTCTCCGAGCTGGCGCGCCAACAGCGTCTGATCGTGGTCGAGAATTTCGCGCTGGAGCAGCCGAAGACCAAGACGCTGATCAAGGCCTTGGGCGACTACGGTCTCGATGATGTGTTGATCGTGTCCGACGAGGTCAACGAGAACCTGTACCTGGCATCGCGCAACCTGCACAAGGTCGATGTGCGCGACGTCAACGGCGTCGATCCGGTCAGCCTGATCGCCTTCGACAAGGTTCTGGTCACCGTGCCGGCACTGAAAAAGTTCGAGGAGTTGCTGGGATGAATCCGGAGCGTATCTACAAGGTTCTGACCGGTCCGCACGTATCCGAAAAAGCGGCGATCAGCGCTGAGGCCAACAATCAGGTGGTCTTCAAGGTCGCCTGCGATGCGACCAAGCTCGAGATCAAGAAAGCTGTCGAAAAGCTGTTCAACGTCAAGGTTCTGAATGTTCAGACCCTCAACGTCAAGGGCAAGGTCAAGCTGAACAAGTTCGGCAAGGTCAAGAAGCCGAGCTGGAAAAAAGCTTACGTGCGTCTGGAGCAAGGTCAGGACATCGACTTTGCGGTGACGGAATAAGGAGTCTGGGCAGATGGCAATTGTAAAGAGTAAGCCGACTTCTCCGGGCCGCCGGTTTGTCGTTCGGGTCGTTAATCCCGACCTGCACAAGGGTGAGCCCTGCCGTTCGCTGCTGGAGTCGAAGAACAAAAGCGGTGGTCGTAACAACAACGGCCGCATCACGACTCGCCACATCGGTGGTGGATCGCGTCAGCACTACCGCTTGGTCGATTTCAAGCGCAACAAAGATGGTATTCCCGCCGTTGTTGAGCGTCTTGAATACGACCCGAACCGCACTGCGCATATTGCACTGGTGTTGTACGCGGATGGCGAGCGTCGCTACATCATTGCGCCGAAGGGTTTGAAAGCGGGTGATCGCGTTGTTTCGGGTGAGGGTTCCCCGATCAAGGCGGGCAATACACTGCCGCTGCGTAACATACCGCTGGGTAGCGTTGTGCACTGCATCGAAATGAAGCCTGGCAAGGGTGCGCAAATCGCACGCAGCGCCGGCGCGTCGGTTCAGTTGGTTGCTCGCGAAGGCCAATACGCCACGCTGCGTCTCCGCTCCGGCGAGATGCGCAAGGTGCTGGCTGACTGCCGAGCTACGCTGGGCGAGGTTTCGAACAGCGAGCACAACCTGCGCAAATTGGGTAAGGCTGGTGCCACGCGTTGGCGTGGTGTGCGGCCGACCGTTCGCGGTGTCGCGATGAACCCGGTAGATCACCCGCATGGTGGTGGTGAGGGTCGTACCTCGGCTGGTCGTCATCCTGTTTCGCCTTGGGGTACCAAGACCAAGGGTTACAAGACTCGCAAGAACAAGCGCACTAACAACATGATCGTGCGCCGCCGCAACGCCAAATAAGCGCGGGCTCAGAGCTTAAGAGAGAGGATTGGGTTGTGCCACGTTCACTGAAGAAAGGTCCGTTCATCGATCTTCACCTGATGAAGAAAGTTGAGACGGCGATCGAAAAAAGTGACAAACGTCCGATCAAGACCTGGTCGCGACGTTCGATGGTCTCTCCCGAAATGGTGGGGCTGACCATTGCCGTGCATAACGGTCGTCAGCACGTTCCGGTTTTTGTGACTGAAGATATGGTTGGTCACAAGCTTGGTGAGTTCGCCGTGACGCGTACCTTTAAAGGGCACGCGGCGGACAAGAAAGCCAAGAAATAACGCTGCCAAGGTGAGGTTGGAGACAATGGAAGCTACGGCTTACTTGAAAGGTGCGCGTATCTCCGCTCAGAAGGCACGTTTGGTGGCTGACCAAATCCGTGGCAAGAAAGTGGAAGACGCGTTGAACATTCTGGGTTTCAGCCCGAAGAAGGCTGCCCAGCTGATCAAGAAGGTGCTCAACTCGGCAATCGCCAACGCCGAACACAACGAAGGCGCAGATGTCGACGAGCTGAAGGTGTCCACGGTGTTCGTGGATGAAGGTGTGACGCTGAAGCGGGTCATGCCGCGTGCCAAGGGCCGCGCAGACCGCATCTCGAAGAGAACGTGTCACATCACGGTCAAAGTGGCCGACGGCGAAGGCAAGTAGGAGACGACCAGATGGGTCAGAAAGTTCATCCGACCGGCATTCGGCTCGGCATCATCAGAGAACACAATTCGGTGTGGTATGCCGGGCGCAAGTCTTATGCCCGACAGCTGATCAATGACCTGGCCGTGCGCGAGTATCTGCAGCGCCGCCTCGCCAGTGCTTCGGTCAGCCGCATTCTGATTGAGCGTCCGGCCCAGACCGCTCGGGTCACGATCCACACTGCGCGCCCGGGTATCGTCATCGGCAAGAAAGGCGAAGACGTTGACAAGCTGCGCAAAGAGCTCGCAGATCGGATGGGTGTGCCTGTCCAGATCAATATCGAAGAGATTCGCAAGCCGGATCTCGATGCGAAGCTGGTGGCGATGAATGTGGCGCAGCAGCTTGAGCGTCGCGTCATGTTCCGCCGCGCGATGAAGCGCGTCGTGCAGAATGCGCTGCGCCAGGGCGCGGAAGGCGTCAAGGTGCAGGTCAGCGGTCGTCTCGGCGGTGCGGAAATTGCGCGTACCGAGTGGTATCGCGAAGGCCGTGTGCCGTTGCACACGCTGCGTGCCGATATTGATTATGCAACTCACGAAGCGCACACCACGTACGGCGTAATCGGCGTCAAGGTCTGGATCTTCAAAGGCGAGATCCTTGATGCCCGCGACGTGGCTGATAGCAAAGCCAAGAAAAGTGCGAGTAATTAAGGGTTATAGCGATGCTTCAGCCAAAGCGTACAAAATTTCGCAAGCAGCATAAGGGGCGTAACCGCGGTCTCGCCCAGCGTGGCAGCAAGGTCAGCTTCGGCGAATTCGCACTGAAAGCGACTGAGCGTGGTCGTCTGACGGCTCGTCAGCTCGAAGCTGCGCGGCGCGCCATGACCCGCCACATCAAGCGCGGTGGGAAAATTTGGATTCGCGTATTTCCGGATGTGCCGATAACTGAAAAGCCGCTGGAAGTTCGTATGGGTAATGGTAAAGGGAACGTCGAATACTGGATCTGTCAGATTCAGCCGGGTCGCGTTCTCTACGAAGTAGAAGGTGTCAGCGAAGAGCTAGCGCGTGAGGCATTCGCACTGGCGGCGGCAAAACTGCCGTTCTCCACCACCTTCGTTAAGCGGACGGTGATGTGATGAAAGCTCAAGATCTGCAAGCGAAGTCCGTCGAAGAGTTGAATGTCGACCTGCAGAAAGCGTTGGCAGGCCAGTTCAAGCTGCGCATTCAGAAGGCTACTGGCCAACTGGCGCAGACGCATCTGCTGAAGTCTGTGCGTCGCGATGTCGCTCGCATCAAGACCGCGCTCAATCAGAAGGCAGGTAACTGATCATGACGGAATCCGCGAAGAAAAGCCGCACGGTCACCGGCAAAGTGATCAGCGACAAAATGGACAAGACCGTAACGGTGCTGGTTGAGCGTCGCGTTCGCCACCCGATTTACGGCAAATACATCACTCGCTCCTCGAAGTTGCATGCGCATGACGAGAAGAACGAGTGCAAGATTGGTGACGTTGTAACCGTATACGAGACACGCCCGCTGTCGAAGACGAAAACTTGGGCGTTGCTGCGTATTGAAGAGCAGGCGAAAGGCGTCTGATCTGCCGTCACAGCAGATTGTTGGCGGAATTGATGCGCAGGTTGCAGGTTCGGAGTAGAAGATGATTCAGACACAAAGTTATCTGGAAGTCGCCGATAACAGCGGCGCGCGCCAAGTGATGTGCATCAAGGTGCTGGGTGGTTCCCATCGCCGTTACGCCCGTATCGGCGACCTGATCAAGGTCACCGTGAAAGAGGCGATTCCGCGCGGCAAGGTGAAGAAAGGCCAGGTCATGAACGCTGTCGTCGTGCGCACCAAGAAAGGCGTGCGTCGCAATGATGGCTCGCTCATCAAGTTCGATGACAACGCCGCCGTGCTGCTCAACAACCAGCTGGCTCCGATCGGCACCCGTATCTTCGGACCGGTGACCCGCGAGCTGCGCAGCGAGCGTTTCATGAAAATCATCTCCCTGGCACCGGAAGTACTCTGAGCCAGCGCAGGAGAGTTGAGGACGGGTTATGCGTAAGATCAAGCGTGAGGACGAAATCGTCGTCCTGACTGGTAAAGACAAAGGCAAGCGCGGCAAGGTCAGCAAAGTGCTGGCGGATGGTCGTCTGCTGGTTGCCGGTGTGAACATCATCAAGAAGCATCAGCGCCCGAACCCGCAGGCGGGCGTGGCAGGCGGCATCGTCGAGAAAGAAGCGCCGATCGACGCCTCCAATGTTGCGATCTTCAATACCGCCACGAACGAAGCTGATCGCGTCGGCTTCAAGTTCCTCGACGACGGGCGCAAAGTGCGCTTCTACAAGTCGACTGGCGAAGTAATTGACGCTTGAATCGGGGCGAATGAGAAATGGCTAGACTCAGGCAACAGTATGTAAACGAGCTGCGCGCCAAGCTGAAAGAGGAGTTGGGGCTCGCCAACCCGATGGAAGTGCCGCGCATCACGAAAATCACCCTGAACATGGGGGTCGGCGAAGCGGTTGGCGACAAGAAGGTACTCGAGAACGCTGTGCGCGATCTCGAGGCCATCTCTGGCCAAAAGGTAGTGGTGACCAAGGCTCGCAGGTCGGTAGCAGGCTTCAAGATTCGTGAAGGCTGGCCCATCGGCTGCAAAGTGACGCTGCGCGCTGATCGTATGTACGAATTCCTGGATCGGCTGATCAGTATTTCGATCCCGCGCATTCGTGACTTCCGCGGTATCAGCGCGAAAGCATTCGATGGCCGTGGCAACTTCGCCATGGGTGTCACCGAGCAGATCATTTTTCCGGAAGTCGATTACGACAAGGTCGATGCGCTGCGCGGACTGGACATCACCATCACGACCACCGCACGTACAGATGCAGAAGGTCGCGCCCTGTTGAGCGCCTTCAACTTCCCGTTCAAGAACTGAGTCGAGATTATGGCAAAGACATCGATGATCGAGCGCGAGAAGAAGCGCGCCCGTACCGCAGCAAAGTTCGCAGCTAAGCGCGCAGCACTCAAAGAACTCGTTCGTAACCCGGAGGTTGCTGACGAGGAGAAATGGGCTGCGCAGGTCAAGCTGCAACAGCTGCCGCGTGATGCCAGCCCGTCGCGTCAGCAACGTCGCTGCCAGATCACCGGTCGTCCGCACGGTGTATATCGCAAATTCGGTCTTTGCCGTAACAAGCTGCGTGAAGCGGCAATGCGCGGTGACGTTCCAGGCCTGGTCAAGTCCAGCTGGTAATTGCTGCTAGCAGAGAGTTTTCAGGAGCATTTTATGAGCATGCAAGATCCACTGGCCGACATGCTGACGCGTATTCGTAACGCTCAAATGGGCGGCAAGGCGCAGGTGTCGATGCCCTCTTCAAAGCTGAAAGTCGCTGTGGCGAAAGTGCTTGAGGGTGAAGGTTATGTCGCAGGTTCACGTGTTGCCGAAAATGATGGCAAGGCGTCGCTTGTGATCGACCTGAAGTATTTCGAAGGCAAGCCGGTTATTGCTGAGATCCATCGGATCAGCTCGCCAGGTTTGCGTGCCTACAAAGGCAAGGATGATCTGCCGAAGGTACGTGGCGGGCTCGGTGTAGCCATCGTGTCGACCAGCAAAGGTGTAATGACCGACCGCGCCGCCCGTCAGGCTGGTGTTGGCGGCGAAGTTCTCTGCACCGTGTTTTAACGAGTAGATTGGGCGGATAAGCACAATGTCCAGAGTAGCGAAAAGTCCTATCGCTGTGCCCGCAGGCGTCGAGATCAAGCTCGACGGCAGCGCGGTTACGGTTAAAGGCGGCAAAGGCGCGCTGTCGGTTGTCCTGAACAAGCGCGTGACGGTTGCTGTCGAAGAAGGCCAGATCCAGTTTGGCGTAAAGAGCGACGACGCGGAGTCCTGGGCGCAGGCCGGCACCGCGCGGGCGCTGGTCAACAACCTGGTAACCGGCGTGACGAAAGGTTTCGAGCGCAAGCTTGAGCTGATCGGTGTTGGTTACCGCGCCAAGTCGGCTGGTGCTACGCTGAACCTGACGCTGGGTTTTTCCCACCCGGTTGATTTCGAAGTGCCGGCCGGCGTGACGGTAGAGACGCCAGCTCAAACCGAAATCATCGTGCGTGGTGCCGACAAGCAGCTGGTTGGTCAGGTGGCTGCCAAGATTCGCGCGTTTCGGCCGCCGGAGCCCTACAAGGGCAAAGGTATTCGCTACTCCGACGAGCAAGTGCTTCGTAAAGAAGCCAAGAAGAAGTAAGGCCAGATTATGCACACGAAGAAAGAGTCGAGGGTTCGTCGGGCGCGTCGTACGCGTGCGAAGATTCGCGAGCTGGGTGCCTATCGCCTGTGCGTACACCGCACCCCGCAGCATATGTATGCCCAGGTTATCGCGCCGGCTGGCGACAGCGTGGTGGCGAGTGCTTCCACCGTCGAGAAAGATCTGCGCGAAGGCGCCACCGGCAACATCGAAGCCGCCGCGAAGGTTGGCAAGTTGATTGCCGAGCGTGCGAAGGCGGCTGGAGTTAGTGCGGTTGCGTTCGACCGTAGTGGCTTCAAGTTTCACGGCCGGGTCAAGGCCCTGGCAGACGCCGCCCGCGAAGGCGGTCTGGAATTCTAAGGTCAGGTGGCTATGGCATCTAACGAGCAGAAAGGCAAAGAGCGCGATCGCGATCGTGAAAACTCTGACGGCTATCAAGAGAAGCTGGTACAGGTAAATCGCGTTGCGAAAGTCGTTAAAGGTGGTCGGATTTTCGGCTTCACGGCGCTGACGGTTGTTGGCGACGGCAAAGGCAAGGTCGGCTTCGGTCGTGGCAAGGCGCGTGAAGTGCCGGCTGCCATCCAGAAGGCGATGGAGCATGCCCGTCGCAACATGATCGAGGTCGAGCTGAGGGGTGACACCATTCACTACCCGGTGCGCGCTCAGCATGGTGCCTCGAAGGTATACATGCAGCCCGCGTCCCAGGGTACTGGGATCATCGCCGGTGGTGCGATGCGCGCCGTTCTGGAACTGGCAGGCGTGCACAACGTTCTCGCCAAGTGCTATGGCTCGACCAACCCGGTGAACGTGGTCCGCGCAACCTTTAATGCGTTGCGTTCGATGACCTCGCCGGATTCGGTGGCTGCCAAGCGTGGGAAAAGCGTCGACGAGATCGTCGGCTGATTAGCGATCGGGTGTAGTCATGGCGAAGAAAATCAAAGTAACGCAGGTTCGCAGTGCCTTCGGCCGTCTACAGGCTCACAAAGCCTGTGTCGTCGGGCTCGGCTTGCGCCGCATTGGTCACACCGTTGAGCTGGAAGATACTCCTTCGGTTCGCGGCATGATCAATAAAGTCAGCTATTTGGTTCGGGTTGAGGAATAAGCCATGGCCGATCAAATGCATTTGAACGAACTGAGTCCGGCGCCGGGCCACAAGAAAGCGGCCAGGCGTGTAGGGCGCGGTATTGGCTCGGGCCTCGGCAAAACGGGTGGTCGCGGTCATAAAGGTTTGAAGTCGCGCTCGGGTGGCAAGGTGCCTGCCGGGTTCGAGGGCGGCCAGATGCCCTTGCAGAAGCGCCTGCCGAAGTACGGCTTCACGTCGCAGCTGGCACGTGTTACTGCACAGATCCGCAGCGCCGAACTCAATCTTGTCGGTGAAGACGTTGTTGATCTGGATGCGCTGAAGCGCGCGGGTCTGGTTGGTCGCAACATCCTTCGCGCCAAGGTGTTCCTGGGCGGTGACGTTAGCAAGGCTGTTACGGTGAAGGGGCTTGGCGTAACCAAGGGTGCGCGTGAAGCCATCGAAAAAGCTGGCGGCAAGGTCGAGGAATAATGGCTAAGTTGGGTACCTTGGCGGGTGGTCAGCAGGCAGGCATGGGCGAGCTTATGGCTCGCCTTCGCTTTCTTCTGCTCGCCATAATCGTCTATCGAATTGGTACCCATATTCCGGTGCCAGGAATTGATCCGCAGCGCTTGGCGAGCATGTTCAGTCAGAATCAGGGCACCATCCTGGGGCTGTTCAATATGTTTTCCGGTGGTGCACTCGAGCGCATGAGTATCGTTGCGCTCGGGATCATGCCGTACATCTCGGCGTCGATCATTGTGCAGCTGCTGTCTGCAGTGGTGCCGTCGCTGGAGGCCCTCAAGAAGGAGGGGGAGTCGGGGCGTCGCAAGATCACCCAGTACACTCGTTACTTGACGGTCGCGTTGGCATTGGTTCAAGGCTCTGGGATGGCGGTCAGTCTGGCCAACCAGGGGCTGACTTACACGACGGGGTTCGCATTTCTGTTCCCGGCGGTGGTGTCGCTGGTGACGGGTGCCGTGTTCCTGATGTGGCTGGGTGAGCAGATCACCGAGCGCGGTATCGGAAACGGTATTTCGATGCTGATCTTTGCGGGCATCGTGGCAGGCTTGCCGCAGGCGGTTGGGCAATCGCTTGAGCAGGCGCGTCAAGGTGAAATGAACATCCTGGTGTTGCTGTTCATTCTGCTGCTGGCCATCTGTGTCATTTTCCTGGTGGTTTTCATCGAGCGCGGTCAGCGACGGATTACGGTCAACTACGCGAAGCAGCAGCGTGGCAATCGTATGTACCAGGCCCAGTCGAGTCACTTGCCGCTCAAGGTGAACATGGCGGGTGTCATCCCGGCCATTTTTGCCAGCTCCATTCTGCTGTTTCCGGCCTCGATTGCGCAGTGGTTCGGATCAGGCGGTGATCAGGCTGAATGGTTGCAGGACGTGGCGTTGGCAATCGGCCCGGGGCAGCCGCTGAACATTTTGCTGTTTGCCGCGCTCATAGTGTTTTTCTGCTTCTTCTATACGGCGTTGATGTTCAATCCGCAGGAAGTTGCAGAAAACCTGAAGAAGTCCGGAGCGTTCCTGCCTGGTATTCGCCCTGGTCAGCAAACGGCAAGCTATATCGATGGCGTATTGACGCGACTGACACTGTTTGGCGCGCTTTACATCACGCTGGTCTGTCTGTTGCCGCAGTTTCTGGTCGTCATGTGGAACGTACCGTTCTATCTCGGTGGTACGTCGCTGCTGATTGTGGTGGTGGTGGTCATGGACTTCATGGCGCAAGTGCAATCGCACTTGATGTCGCACCAGTACGAATCGCTGATGAAGAAGGCGAATTTGAAGGGTTACGGGCGTACCGGTGTCAGCCGCTGATGCCCGGCAATTGAGTGGAGTTGGATCATGAAAGTTAGAGCGTCCGTCAAAAAGATCTGCCGCGACTGCAAGGTCATCCGCCGCCGTGGTGCAGTTCGGGTCATCTGCAGTACCGAGCCGCGTCACAAGCAGCGCCAAGGTTGATCGCGTATTGATTTCGAACCGTCTCTCGGATAGACTGCCGCGCTTTTCGCTGCTGGCTGTCCGGTCCGGGGCGGTTTCCAGTTGGAGTTATGGAGTTTTCTGATGGCCCGTATCGCCGGTGTCAACATTCCAGACAATAAGCACGCCGTGATTTCGTTGACCTATATCTACGGTATTGGTCGCACGACGGCTAAGTCGATTCTTGCCAGCACCGGTATCGGTGAATCGGTAAAGATCGGCTCGCTTAATGAAGAGCAGCTCGACAGCCTGCGTAGTGAAATTGGCAGGCTGACGGTCGAAGGTGACCTGCGCCGCGAAATTTCCATGAGCATCAAGCGGCTGCTCGACCTTGGCTGTTATCGCGGCCTGCGTCATCGCAAAGGTCTGCCGGTTCGCGGTCAGCGTACCAAGACCAATGCCCGCACTCGCAAGGGCCCGCGCAAACCGATCCGCAAATAAGCTGGTCGGTTGCGCTTCGCTTTAGTGTAGCCGCACCTTCAGTGCGGTGTTGATATTAGAGTAGGTAGCAATTAGATGAATACCAAAGCCTCGAAACAGGCTCCGCGTAAGAAGGTCAAGAAGACCGTGGTTGACGGCATTGCCCACGTCCACGCCTCTTTCAACAACACCATCGTGACGATCACCGATCGTCAGGGCAATACGCTCTCTTGGGCGACGTCCGGTGGTTCCGGTTTCCGTGGTTCGCGCAAGAGCACGCCGTTCGCAGCGCAGGTTGCTGCCGAGCGTGCCGGCAACGCAGCCAAGGAATACGGCTTGAAGAATCTCGACGTCGAAGTCAAAGGTCCGGGGCCGGGCCGTGAGTCCGCTGTCCGCGCGCTGAACAACTGTGGTTACAAGGTGAACAACATCACCGACGTGACGCCGATTCCGCACAACGGCTGCCGTCCGCCGAAAAAACGTCGCGTGTAACGCTCTACAGGAATTTGAAGGCATGGCTAGATATCTGGGTCCAACTTGTAAGCTCTCCCGCCGCGAAGGCACGGATCTGTTCCTGAAGAGCGGTGTACGTCCGCTGGAATCGAAGTGCAAAGCGGAGACCGCTCCGGGTCAACACGGCGCGCGTCGCGGCCGTCTGTCTGACTACGGCGTGCAGATGCGCGAGAAACAGAAAGTGCGTCGCATCTACGGCGTGCTGGAGAAGCAATTCACCAACTATTACAAAGACGCTGCTCGTCAGAAAGGCGCAACCGGCGAAAACCTGTTGCAGCTGCTTGAGTGCCGTCTCGATAACGTCGTTTATCGCATGGGTTTTGGTTCCACTCGTGCAGAAGCGCGCCAACTGGTTGCCCACCGCGGCATCACGGTCAATGGCAAGACGACCAATATCGCTTCGTTCCAAGTGCGTCCTGGCGACGTGGTTGCAGTTCGCGAGCGCGCCAAGAGCCAGCTGCGTATTCAGCAGTCGCTGGCACTGGCCGCACAGCGCGCTGACCTGCCCTGGGTCGAGGTTAATGCTTCGAAGATGGAAGGCGTATTCAAAAGCCTGCCGGAGCGCGCAGAGCTCTCATCCGAAATCAACGAGAACCTGATCGTCGAGCTGTACTCGAAGTAACGGATCGCTCCTGGGACTATCACCTAAAGGTCTTTGTATGCAGAGTTCAGTCAACGAATTCCTCACCCCGCGTGTGATCGAGGTTGATCAGCTTGGCCCGACTCGCGCCAAGGTCATCCTTGAACCTTTGGAGCGCGGTTTCGGGCATACGCTCGGCAACGCTCTGCGCCGCATTCTGCTCTCGTCCATGCCTGGCTGTGCGGTCACGTCCGCAGAGATCGAGGGTGTGCTGCACGAGTACAGTGCAATGGAAGGTGTGCAGGAGGACGTGATAGAAATCCTGCTCAACCTGAAAGGCATCGCCGTGGTCATGCATGGCAAGGACGAAGCCTCCCTGACGCTGAGCAAGAAAGGCCCGTGCCTTGTCACTGCCGGTGATATTCAGGTCGATCACGGAGTCGAGATCAAGAACCCGGATCACGTCATTGCGCATCTGAACAATCGCGGCCAGCTCAACATGAAGCTGACCGTATCTCGCGGCCGTGGCTATGTGCCGGCGGATGCCCGTGAGAGCGCTGAAGATGAAACCCGTGCTATTGGTCGTCTGCAGCTTGACGCAACCTTCAGCCCGGTAATTCGTGTCTCTTACGTTGTCGAGAGCGCTCGTGTTGAGCAGCGTACCGACCTCGACAAGCTGGTTCTCGATCTCGAGACCAATGGCACGCTGGATCCGGAAGAGGCAATCCGCCGCGCAGCGACGATCCTGCAGCAGCAGCTGGCGGTGTTTGTCGATCTCGAAGGCGAGAAGGCTGTCGAAGTTGAGCAGCGTAGTGACGACGTCGATCCGATTCTGCTACGTCCGGTCGACGATCTTGAGCTGACCGTTCGTTCGGCAAACTGCCTGAAGGCAGAGAACATTTACTACATCGGCGATCTGGTGCAACGCACCGAGGTCGAGCTGCTGAAGACGCCGAACCTCGGCAAGAAGTCGCTCACCGAGATCAAAGATGTGCTGGCTTCGCGTGGCCTGTCGTTGGGTCTGCGTCTGGACAACTGGCCCCCGGCCAGCTTGAAAGGCGAAGATCGTTCGCTGTAATAGCCAAGTCAGTTAACTTGCTGCGATAGCAACAGTATTGAAGGGAAAAGATCATGCGTCACCGCAATAGTGGCCGTTATTTCAACCGCACCAGCGCTCACCGCAAAGCGATGTTTCGCAACATGGTGTCCTCGCTGGTTGAGCACGAACTGATCAAGACGACGCTGCCGAAAGCCAAAGAGCTGCGCCGCTACGCCGAACCGATCATCACGCTGTCGAAGGTAGACAGTGTTGCCAATCGTCGTCTGGCGTTCGATCGTCTGCGCAACAAGGTCGTTGTCGGCAAGCTCTTCACCGAGCTTGGCCCGCGTTACAAGGCGCGTCCGGGCGGTTACATCCGCATCCTGAAGTGCGGCCTGCGTGCTGGCGACAATGCACCGATGGCTTATGTCGAGCTGGTCGATCGTCCGGTAGAGGCTGAAGCTGTTGAGGTCGCTGACGAGTAAGCTTTGAGCTCTCGTTACCAAAAAAAGCCCCCGCAGTGCGGGGGCTTTTTTTTTGTTGACCGTTTTGTGGAGCTTGTCAGACGTTGAAGCGGAAATGCACGACGTCGCCATCCTGCACCACGTAATCCTTACCTTCGAGCCGCCATTTGCCGGCATCCTTCGCGCCCTGTTCGCCGTTGTTGCCGATGAAGTCGTTGTAGGCGATCACTTCGGCGCGAATGAACCCTTTCTCGAAGTCGGTGTGGATGACGCCCGCCGCCTGCGGTGCGGTGGCGCCGACGCGAACAGTCCAGGCGCGGACTTCCTTGACGCCTGCGGTGAAGTAGGTCTGCAGGCCGAGCAGCGCGTAGCCGGCGCGAATGACGCGGTCGAGGCCCGGCTCGGTCATGCCGAGGGCGTCGAGGAATTCGGCCTTCTCGTCATCCTCGAGCTCGGCGATCTCGGCTTCGATCTTGTTGCAGATCGGCACGACGACGGCGCCTTCGGCTTCGGCGATGCGGCGCACGGTGTCGAGGTGCGGGTTGGCGTCGAAACCGTCCTCGCTGACGTTGGCGATGTACATCGTCGGTTTCGTCGTCAGCAGGTTCAGCGGTTTCAGCACCAGCAGCTCCGGTGCGGAAAGTTTCAGCGAGCGCACCGGCTGGCCTTCGCTCAGGTGCGGATGCACCTTGTCGAGCACGGCTTTCAGCGCGATCGCATCCTTGTCGCCGCCCTTGGCCTGCTTGGTCGCTTTCAGCAGCTGTTTGTCGACGCTGTCGAGATCGGCGAGCGCCAGCTCCATGTTGATGATCTCGATGTCGTTGGCCGGGTTCACGGCGTTGGCGACGTGGATGACGTTGTCATCCTCGAAGCAGCGCACGACGTGGGCGATGGCATCGGTCTCGCGGATGTTGGCGAGGAATTTGTTGCCGAGGCCTTCGCCTTTGGAGGCGCCGGCGACGAGGCCGGCGATGTCGACGAACTCCATCGTGGTCGGCACGATGCGTTCGGGCTTCACGATGGCGGCCAGTGCCTGCAGGCGCGGGTCGGGCATCGGCACCACGCCGGAGTTCGGCTCGATGGTGCAGAACGGGAAGTTTTCGGCGGCGATGCCGGCCTTGGTCAGCGCGTTGAACAGAGTCGATTTGCCGACGTTGGGGAGGCCGACGATGCCGCAGTTGAAGCCCATGGTGATGTCCTGTCTGTGAGAGTGGCGGGTCAGCCGATCTTGAATGCGTGGAGTTGATTCATCGCGCGTGCCCATTCGCCCTGGATGGCGAGTGGCAGTACGTCGATGGCGGCATCGAGGGTTCGCTCGATGGCGATGCGATCGTCGCCGGTCGGCTTGCCGAGCACATAGCCGGTGACGCGGTCGGCGCTGCCGGGATGGCCGATGCCGATGCGCAACCGGTGAAAGTCGTTGTTGCCGAGCTTGGCGATGATATCGCGCACGCCGTTACCGCCGCCGCTGCCGCCCTGCTTGAAGCGCGCGCTGCCCGGTGGCAGGTCGAGTTCGTCGTGGGCGACCAGGATGGCGTCGGTCGGAATCTTGTAGAAGTTGGCCAATGCCGCCACCGCATTACCGCTCAGGTTCATGAAGGTGGTGGGGATCAGCAACCGCAGATCGCGGCCGGTCAACTGGATGCGGCCGGTGAGGCCGTGGAATTTCGGTTCGGCAGTCAGCGCGCAGTTGTGTTTGCGCGCCAGCTGTTCGACCAGCCAGGCGCCGGCGTTGTGGCGGGTCTCTTCATATTCGCGGCCCGGATTGCCCAGGCCGACGATCAGTCGAAGCGCGCTCACGACCGGCACCCGCGAGGGAGGATCAGCCTTCGCTGCCTTCCTCGCTGGCACCGCCGCGCGGCGCCAGTACGCTGACGACCGGCAGGTCGTGCTCGGCACCGTGCGACAGCTGCACGCTCTCGACGGCGGCCGGCAGTTTCAGGTCGCTGATGTGGAGGATCTGACCGACGGTCATCTCGCCCAGGTCGACCTCGATGAACTCCGGCAGGTTCTGCGGCAGGCAGCGCACTTCCAGTTCGGTCATCGAGTGGCTGACCGAGCCGCCACCGAGCTTGACGCCGGGGCACTTCTCTTCGTTCAGGAAGTGCAGCGGCACGCGCATGGTGATGAAGTGGGTGTCGTCGACGCGCAGGAAGTCGGCGTGCAGGATCTGCGGTTTCGACGGGTGACGTTGCAGGGCTTTCAGCACCACTTTCTCGGTGCCGGCGCCTTCGACGTCGAGGGCGATGACGTGGCTGTAGAAGCCTTCATCTTCCAGCGCCTTGGCCAGATCCTTGTGGATCAGCGTGATGTTCTGCGGGGCCTTCTCGCCACCGTAGATGATGGCCGGGATGGTCCCTTCCAGACGGCGCAGGCGGCGGCTCGCACCTTTCCCTACGACATTCCGGACTGCTGCTTGCAGGCTGTAGTTCGCCATGGTGTTGCTCCTGTGGGCACGTGGCCCTCTCGTGAAAACGCCGCCGGACCTGCGACCAGTCTGGCGGCGCGTGGGTAAAGCTGTTAGCGATCAGCGAAACATGGCGCTGATCGATTCCTCGTTGCTGACGCGGCGCATCGCCTCGGCCAGCAGCGTGGCGATGGTCAGCACGCGAATGCGCCCGCACTTCTGCGCTTCGGCGCTGAGCGGAATCGTGTCGGTGACGACCAGCTCGTCGAGCTGCGAATTGACGATGTTCTCGACCGCCTTGCCGGACAGCACCGCGTGCGTGCAGTAGGCGACCACTCTGGCGGCGCCGTGCTCCTTCAGCGCGGTGGCGGCCTTGCACAGCGTGCCGGCGGTGTCGACCATGTCGTCGACCAGCACGCAGGTGCGGCCCGAGACCTCGCCGATGATGTGCATCACCTGCGCGACGTTGGCGGCCGGGCGGCGCTTGTCGATGATGGCGAGGTCGGCATCATCCAGCTGCTTGGCGATGGCGCGGGCGCGCACCACGCCGCCGATGTCTGGCGAGACCACCACCAGGTTGTCGTAGTTCTGGCGCTCGATGTCGTCGACCAGCACCGGCGAGCCGTAGACGTTGTCCACCGGCTTGTCGAAGAAGCCCTGGATCTGTTCGGCGTGCAGGTCGACCGTCAGCACGCGATCGACACCGGCGGTGGTCAGCATGTCGGCGACGACGCGGGCGCTGATCGGTACGCGCACCGAGCGCACGCGGCGATCCTGGCGCGAGTAGCCGAAATAGGGGACGACGGCGGTGATGCGTCCGGCCGAGCTGCGGCGCAGCGCGTCGACCATCAGGATCAGCTCCATCAGGTTGTCGTTGGTCGGGTTGCAGGTGGACTGCAGCACGAACACGTCGCCGCCGCGCACGTTGTCGTTGATTTCAACCGTCACTTCGCCGTCGGAGAAGCGGCCGACGGAGGCGCTGCCGAGCGGAATGTGCAGGCGGTCGACCACCTTGCGGGCCAGTTCCGGGTTGGCGTTGCCGGTAAAGACCATCATGCGGGACACGGCGTCGATTCCTGCGTTCGGTTGGTGTTGAGCGAAAGACACGGAGGGTTGTTATCTGAACCGCATCAAGCCCCTGGCCGCCGGCGGCGGATCACAAGGCGCTTGGAGAATATGGCAGGGGTGGATGGACTCGAACCACCGAATGGCGGGATCAAAACCCGCTGCCTTACCACTTGGCGACACCCCTGTAAGGTCAATTTCGTTTGTCGCGTGCGTCGATGTTCAGTGCCCGGTGCAACGGTGAGTGGTTGACACCCGTTGCCACAAACCCGTCGTACCCGGCGGGTTTCTGCGCGAGAACGCTCTCGGCAGTGGCGCGATCATCGAACGCGGCGAAAACACAGGCGCCTGTGCCTGTCATCCGAGATGGTGCGAAACGGCTCAACCAGTCGAGGGCAAAAGCCACTTCAGGATGGAGCGATCGCACCACGGGTTCGCAATCGTTGCGACCCCCTTGCTCGCGAAAGGCGGCTATTGTGATGGCCGAGGTATGACGTGTCAACGCCTCGGAAGAAAAAATAGCGGCGGTCGAAACGCTGCACGGAGGCACCAGAATCAGATAGTTACGGGCCGGCAGATCGACCGGCGTCAGCGCCTCGCCGACGCCCTCGGCCCACGCGCTGCGACCGCGCACGAACACCGGCACGTCGGCGCCGAGCTGCAGGCCGAGTTCGGCCAGCGTGTCGATCGACAGCGCCAGTTGCCACAGCGCGTTCAGCCCCAGCAGCGTCGTCGCCGCGTCCGAACTGCCGCCGCCGATGCCACCGCCCATCGGCAGCCGTTTCTGCAGATGGAGGTCGGCGCCGAGCCGGCAGCCACTGAACCGTTGCAGCAGCTTCGCCGCGCGCACGATCAGGTTCTGCTCGGCCGGCACGTCGGGCAGCTCCGGCGTCAGCGCGATGACGCCATCGTCGCGCGCCGTGAAGTGCAGGGTGTCGCCGTGGTCGAGCAGCTGAAACAGCGTCTGCAGCGTGTGATAGCCATCGGCGCGGCGGCCGGTCACGTGCAGGAACAGGTTGAGCTTGGCGGGGGCGGGCAGCGTCAGCATGGCCGGCAGCTCACGCGGCGGGGCAGCCGCTGACGGTATCGCCGAGGCGCCAGTCGCGGACGATCAGCGTCGCCGTCAGGTTCGGGTCCTGCAGGCGCAGCCTGGCCGGCAGCGACAGGTCGCCGCTGCTGTGGTAGTCGAGGTAGTCGATGTGCCAGCCGAGCTGTTCGATCGCCTGTGGCTGCCGCTGGTCGCCGCTGAATCGTGCGGTCGCGCCCGGCGCCGCCTCGCCGCGCACCCAGTAGCGCAGCGCCCGCACCGGAATGCTCCAGCCGAGGCGCTGTTGCAGCAGCAGCTCGGGGTCGCGCGTCACCACCGGCGCTTCGCCGTTGATCCAGACGCTGAGTAGGTCGCCGCGCCCCTCGATGCGGGCGACGGTCTGGCCGATCGGGCCGCTGAGGCGGATGTCGAAATGGGGGCCACACTGGCGCCAGTGGATCGAGGCGCTCTCGGCGAAGCCGTCGCCGCGCAGGCCGATGCGGCCGTTCAGTTGCCAGCGGCGCTGATCGTCGACGCCGGGCTGAATGCCACCGGGTGTACAACCGGCCAGCCACAGCAGCACCGTGAGTGCCAGCAGCGGGGTGGTTCGGCGTAGGAGCGGACGGCGATCCATCTTCTATTTATTAAGGCTTGTCGGGTGCATCGACGAAGCGGCGGATCGCCTCGCGCACCCGGTCGCTGTTGGGATCTTTCTGCAGCGCCTTCATCAGCACCTCGCGTGCCTGATCCTTGTCGCCGAGCCGGTACAGCACTTCGCCGAGGTGGGCGGCGACCTCTTCGTCCGGATAGCTGGCATAGGCCTGCTCCAGCAGGCGGCGCGCTTCGCTCAGGTTGCCGCGCCGGTACTCGGCCCAGCCGAGGCTGTCGAGCACGGCCGGGTCATCCGGCTTCAGCTGGTGGGCGCGCTGGATCAGCGTGTAGGCCTCGCCGTAGCGGTTGCTCATGTTCAGCAGCGAATAGCCGAGCGCATTCAGCGCGATGGCGTTATCGGGCTCGGTCGCGATGATCTCGCGCAGATCCTTCTCCAGCAGCGGCAGGTCGCGGCGCTTTTCGCTGAACATCGAACGCGCGTAGAGCAGATTGTGCTGGCCGGGGTAGCGCTGCAGCGCCTCGCTCAGCAGTTTGTGGCCGCCGGTGTAATCCTCGCGCTGCATCAGCAGTTCCGACTCCAGCAGATAGAGGCGGACGGCCTGGTCGGGATAACTGTTGCGCAGTGCGGCGAGGTGTTTGTGCAGTCCCTCGATATCGCCGCCTTTCAGGCGCAGGTCGATGCTGCGCCCCAGTGCCGGCAGGAACTCCTCGCCCGGCGTCACCTGTTCGTAATGCTCGATGGCGACGCTGCGGTCATCGCGCTGCTCGGCGATCTGGCCGAGGTAGTAATGCGCCGTGTCGGCGTGCTGGCCGCGCGTCAGCAGCGTGTTGAAGTGCTGCGCGGCGGCGTCGAGTTCACCGCGCTCGCGGCAGATCAGCGCCAGCGACAACAGCAGGTCGCCGTCGTTGGGCGACTGCTGCACCAGAATCTCGAACTGCTCCTGCGCCCTGGCCAGATCGCTCTCGGTCAGCAGTCGCGCGTACTGCAGTCGCAGCCGGCGGTTGTAGGGGTACTGCTCGACCATCTGCGACAGCCGCGCGAACGCCTCTTCGTGGCGGCCCATCTCCTGCAGCAGGCGCGCCTCGACGATGATGGCGTGGGTGTCATCCGGCACCTTCTCCAGCACCTGACGGATCAGCGCCAGTGCCTCTTCACGCTGGCCGAGCTGCTGCAACAGCAGTGCCTTGCCGGTCATCAGCTCGGTGTTGTCGGCATGGCCGGCGGCGGCGACATCGATCTGCTGCAGCAACTCCTGCTGCTGTGCCGGCGGCAGCTCCATGGCGCTGGCGGCGATGGCGGCGAAGTTGGCGCGGGCGCCGGCTTCCATCACCTTGACCATGTGCGGCAGTGCTTCCTGCGGTCGCTGCGCCTTGGCCAGCAGGCTGGCCAGCGTGAAGCGCGCCTCGACATCGTCCGGCGCCAGTTCCACCCACAGTTGCGCCGCTTCCAGCGCCTCTTTATCGGCGCGCAGATACTGCGCCAGCCGCGCCGCGCGCGCTGTCACTTCGATATCGCGCGTCGCGCGCGCCTGCTGCAGGTAGTTGTTCAGTGCCAGCGGGTAGTCGCCGCGCCGCACCGCGACCTCGGCCACCAGCAGGTCGTAGACGCTGTCGGGTGGCAGCGGGCGGGTCGGCAGTTCGGCGGGCTTTTCCGCGGCGACCGGCTCCGGCTCGGGTGGCGGCGCAGGCTCGGTCGCGGGCGGCGTGAGGGTACAACCGGCCAGCCAGAGGCAGCCGAACAGCACGGGGCCGTAGAGTGATTTCATGGCGTGGCGGGTGGTGTTGCCGGGGGTCGACGTCGAGGCCGGCAGTCTAGCACGATTGCCGGTGGCGCCCGCCTGCGGTCGATACGCATGGCGCGGCTGATCGCGCTCATGGCCAAATCGAAGTGCCGCGCCATAGAATTACGCGCTTTTTTGCCCAGGGCACACCACCGATCAATGAGCCTGCTGGTCGTCGGAATCAACCACAAGTCTGCACCGGTCGCGCTGCGCGAGCGGGTCAGCTTCGCGCCCGAACAGCTCGAAGCGGCTCTGCTGCGGGCGCTGCGCGACGCCGCGCTCGACGAAGTGGCGATCCTGTCGACCTGCAACCGCACCGAGATCTTCGCCGCCGCCGCCAGTTACGAGGATGGCTGGCGGCGCGCGCTGGCCTGGCTTTCCGACTATCACGGCCTGTCGATCGACGAGCTGCACGGCTGCTGCTACGCCTACCCGGAGCGCGACGCGCTGCGCCACATGATGCAGGTGGCGAGCGGGCTCGACTCGATGATCCTCGGCGAGCCGCAGATTCTCGGCCAGCTGAAATCGGCCTATGCGGTGGCGAACGAAGCCGGCAGCCTTGGCGGCGAACTGGGGCGGGTCTTCTCCCATGTTTTCGCCACCGCCAAGCAGGTGCGCACCGATACTGCGATCGGCGAGAACCCGGTGTCGGTGGCCTACGCCGCCGTCAACCTGACCAGCCACATCTTTTCCGACCTGCGAAAGACGCGCGCGCTGCTGATTGGCGCCGGTGAAACCATCGAGCTGGTGGCGCGGCATCTGGTCGACAAAGGTGTCGGCGAAATTGTTGTCGCCAACCGCACGCTGTCGCGCGCGCGCGAACTGGCGGAGCAGTTTCGCGCCGAAGCGGTGCTGCTGGCCGACATTCCCGAGCAGCTGCCGCGCGCCGACATCGTCATCACCTCGACCGCCAGCCAGCTGCCGATTCTCGGCAAGGGTGCGGTCGAGAGCGCGCTGAAGCAGCGCAAGCACAAGCCGATCCTGATGGTCGACATCGCCGTGCCGCGCGACATCGAAGCCGAAGTGGCCGAGCTCGACGATGTCTTTCTCTACACCGTCGACGACCTCAGAGAGATCGTCGACGAGAATCGCAAGAGTCGCGAGTACGAGGCGCGCAAGGCCGATCTGATCATCGCCGCCAATGTCGAGGCGTTCTATCAGCAGTTGCGCGCGCTCGATGCGGTGGCGACCGTGCGCGCGCTGCGCGAGAAGGCCGAATCGCTGCGCGATCTCGAACTGGAGCGGGCGCAGCGCGCGCTCGCCGCCGGCGAAACGCCGGAGCAGGTGCTGACGACACTGGCACGCAACCTGACCAACAAGTGGCTGCACAGCCCCAGCAGCCAGATGCGCCGCGCCAGTGCCGACGGTCGCAACGAGGTGATTGGCTGGTCGCGCCAGTTGTTCGGCCTCGATCCGCTGGACGAACGAGACGGCGCCGATTCGACTGACGATGCATCCGTTGACACCAAAACGAACGATCGCAACGCCGCCGACTAGCTGCCGCGACGAGTAGCCGCGTTTAGCCACACTCTTTTGAAACTGCACCCGCTGGAAAAACAATGCCGCTGAAACCCTCCGTCGCCAACAAGCTCGACCAGCTGCTCGATCGCCATGAGGAGCTCTCCGCGCTGCTTGGCGATGCCGACACCATCAGCGATCAGGATCGCTTTCGCGCGCTGTCGCGCGAGTATTCCGAGATCGAGCCGGTGGTGATGAGTTACAACCGCTATCGCCAGGTACAGGAGGATCTCGCCACCGCGCAGGAGTTGCTCGACGAAGGTGATGCCGAGATGCGCGAAATGGCGGAGGAGGAGATCGGCGCCGGCCGCGAGCGCATGGCGCTGATCGAGGCCGAGCTGCAGACGCTGATGCTGCCGCGCGACCCCAACGACAGCCACAACATCTACCTCGAAGTGCGCGCCGGCACCGGCGGCGACGAGGCGGCGATCTTTGCCGGCGATCTGTTCCGCATGTATTCGCGCTACGCCGAACGCAAGGGCTGGCGCGTCGAAATCGTCTCCGAAAATGGCGGCGAGCACGGCGGCTATAAAGAGGTGATCGCGCGCGTCGAAGGGCAGGATGTCTACCGCCAGCTCAAGTTCGAATCGGGCGGCCACCGCGTGCAGCGCGTGCCGAAAACCGAGACGCAGGGGCGCATCCACACCTCGGCCTGCACCGTCGCAGTGATGCCGGAGATCGACGAGATCGAAGCGATCGACATCAACAAGGCCGATCTGCGTGTCGACACCTACCGCGCATCCGGTGCCGGCGGTCAGCACGTCAACCGTACCGATTCGGCGATTCGCCTCACACACTTGCCGACGGGCATTGTCGTCGAGTGTCAGGACGAGCGCTCTCAGCACAAGAACCGCGCACGTGCGATGTCGCTGCTGGCGGCGAAACTGCTGACGCAGGCGCAGGACAAACAGCACGCCGAACAATCGGAGCAGCGCCGTAACCTGGTCGGCTCCGGCGACCGTTCCGAGCGCATCCGCACCTACAATTTCCCGCAGGGTCGGCTCACCGATCACCGCATCAACCTGACGCTCTACTCGCTCGACGACATCATCGAAGGCAATCTCGACCCGGTCATCAATGCGCTGCTGCAGGAACACCAGGCTGACCTGCTGGCGTCGATGGGCGACGCGTGAGGCTGCCATGACGATTGCCGAGCTGCTGGCCGCTGCTGATCTGCCCGACAGCGACACGCCCGCACTCGACGCCGAGCTGTTGCTGGCGCACTGCCTCGGCCGCAATCGCAGTTATCTGCGTGCTTTCGGCGAGCGCATGGTCGATGAAGCAGCAGAAAGCCAGTTTCGCGAACTGCTGAAGCGCCGCGTTGCCGGTGAGCCGGTCGCGCACCTGCTCGGTGTACGCGAGTTCTGGTCGCTCGCACTCGATGTCGATGCCAGCACGCTGATTCCACGCCCCGATACCGAACGAATGATCGAGGTCGCTCTGGAGTTGTGCGATGAGCAGCCGCGCACTGTGCTTGATCTCGGCACCGGCACCGGTGCCATCGCACTGGCACTCGCCAGCGAGCGGCCGGCGTGGCAGGTCTGCGGCGTTGATTGCGCTGCTGAAGCGGTGGCGCTGGCGCGCCGCAATGCGCAGAAGTTGTCACTGCAGCGTGTCGAATTCATGCAGTCGAACTGGTTTGCGGCGATTGATGCGACGCGCCGCTTCGATCTGATCGTTTCCAATCCGCCTTACATTGCTGCTGACGATCCGCATCTGATGCAGGGTGATGTACGTTTCGAGCCGCGCTCGGCGCTGGTGGCGGAGCGAAACGGCCTCGCCGATATCGAGCAGATCGCCGCGCAATCGCCGCAGTGGTTGCAGGCAGGTGGCTGGCTGCTGCTCGAACACGGCTGGCAGCAGGCCGCCGAGGTGCGCGCGCTGTTGCAACAGCGCGGCTTCGTCGATGTGCAGAGTTGGCGCGACTACGGCGATAACGAACGGGTGACGGGAGGGCGCAGGCCATGACCGATCAGATGAGCGACGAGCAGCTGCTGCGCTACAGCCGGCAGATCCTGGTCGCCGGTTTCGATGTCGCCGGCCAGCAGAAGCTGCTGCAGTCGAAGGTGCTGATCGTCGGCATGGGCGGGCTCGGCTCACCGGTCGCGCTCTATCTCGCCGCCGCCGGTGTCGGTGAGCTGTGGCTGGCCGATGGCGACGATGTCGATGTCAGCAATCTGCAGCGCCAGATCGCCCACGGCGAAACCGATGTCGGTCGTCCGAAAGCGGCATCGGCGGCCGATCGTGTGCGCGCGCTGAACAGCGGTTGCGTCGTCAACACCATTCACGAGCGATTGCAGTCGCCGCTGCTGGACGATGCGATTGCCGCCGTCGATCTGGTGGTCGATTGCAGCGACAACTTCACCACCCGCTTTGCACTCAACGCCGCCTGCTGGCGCGCGAAAAAGCCGCTGGTCTCCGGCGCCGCGATTCGCGCCGAGGGCCAGCTGCTGGTGATCGATCCGCGCGTCGAAAATTCGCCGTGCTATCGCTGCCTCTACGACGACTCGCTCGGCGACGAGATGCTGACCTGCTCCACCAATGGCGTACTGGCGCCGCTGGTCGGCATCATCGGTTCGCTGCAGGCGCTGGAAGCGATGAAGGTGCTGGCCGGATATGGCGAAGCATCGGTAGGGCGTTTGCAGTTGTTCGACGCACGGCAGCTGGAGTGGCGATCGCTGACGCTGAAACGCGATCCCGACTGTCCGGTGTGCGGATAAGCACGGCGAGTCGATTTCAATAAACAGATGGGGCAGGGGAAGTTCAGGTGGAACAGCGGAGTGATGGACTTAAACGGCTGCTGGCGATCATCGCCATCGCCATCGGCTACATCCTCAATCCGCTGAACGGCTCGCTGGCGGTGACTGCCTATCCGCAGTTGTCCGAGCATTTCGGTGTGCCCTATGCGCAGATGTCGGCGATGGTGATGTATTTCATGGCGGCCACGGCCATTGGTCAGCCGTTGGCTGGCGGGCTCGGTGATTTTTTCGGGCGCAAGAACGTCTTCATGATCGGCATCCTTGGCTTTACGGTCGCCAGTGGCATGGCATCTGTTGCACAAAGCTTCGATTCGTTGCTCGGGTGGCGAATCGGACAGGCGGCTTTCTCCGGCGTCATCATGGCGAACGGCATGGCGCTGATTGCGCAGGTGACGCCGCGCGAGAAGATCACCACCTACATGGGGTTTCTGAACTCGGTGTTTGTCGCGTCGACGGTGATCGGTTTTACCCTCGGCGGCATTCTGCTGCACGCCTTCGACTGGCCGATCCTGTTTCAGTTGAACGTTCCGCTCGGGACGGTTGCGTTGGTGCTCGCCTTCTTCTTCATCCCCAAGGATGTCGACAGAAAGGTGCGTTTCACCGTGCTCAGTTTCATGGGGGTGCCGTTCCTGCCGCTGGCGCTCGGTCTGCAGGCGCTGGTGCAGGGCGATGCCTATATTCATTACATGATCGCTTTTCTGCTCGCGCTGGCCGGTATCGCCTATGGCGTGTTTCGCTCGGAAGGCTCGCGGGCGCAGCTGAAAAATTTCGCCAACCTGCGCTTCAATCTCGGCTGTCTGATTCTGTTGTTCGCGATTGCGCTGCACTTCGCCATTGTCTTCACGATGCCGGCGTGGGCTTATGCGGCGCTGGGCATTGAAAGCGCGCTGATGGGGATCTATTTCTCGATCATTGCCGGTGCGCAGGTGTTGACCAGCCCGCTGTTCGGCAAGTTGCTCGATCGCTACGGTGAGAAGTTGCTGCGGTTCTATGCAATGACCGCCGTTGCGGTGTCGATCCTGATCATGATGTTCCTCCTCAACAAGGTCAGCTTCGCGATCGCTTTGGCGTTGCTCGGCACCGGTATGGCGTCGTCGCAGCTGATTGCACAACGCGCTTCGCTGTTTGCAGCGAAAGAGGATTCCCGCGCGCTGGCGATGGGGATTTTCAGCAGCTATCGCTCGATCGGCGGGTTGTCGGGCAATGCGCTGGCGGCGGTCATTCTGGCGGGCTATTCGGTGGTTACGGCGCAATCGGGCGTGCATGTGCTTGAGTGGGCGTTTGCGTTGTTTGTCGTGCCGTTGTCGTTGGCGTTGTGGGCGCTGCGTGGCAAGAGGGCGAAGGTCGCGACGTCGCCGGCTTCCTGAACGGGATGTTGGGAGTGAAGAAATGAAGCAGCGGACCCGCCGATTTTTGCAGGCATTTCTGTATGAGGTTTTCGCGGTGCTGGTGGTTGGCCCCGCACTGGCTTTCATGTTTGACGAGTCGATGGCTTCGTCGCTCGGTCTGGCGATCATCATCTCGTCGGTCGCGATGGTCTGGAACTACGTGTTCAACGCGTGGTTCGAGAAATGGGAGTCGCGTCAGCCGAACAAGGCGCGCACACCGTTGCGCCGGGTTGTGCATGGGTTGTTTTTCGAAGGTGGTCTGGTGGTGATGCTGGTGCCAGTCATGGCCTGGTGGCTGAACACCACGCTGTTGCATGCCTTCGTTGCCGATCTTGGAATCCTGGCCTTCTTTCTTGTCTACGCGATCGTGTTCACCTGGGCCTTCGATGCCATCTTTGGCTTGCCGGAGTATCCGGCGGATCACTAAGAAGCGCGTGCATTAACAAAAAAGGGCCGTCAATTGACGGCCCTTTTCATTTGTCCGCCTGAATCAGTGTTGCAGATGCAGATACCGGTTCATCGCCAGTGCGCCGAGCGTGCAGATGGCGCCGGAGAGTAGATAGACGCCGACAAAGGCGAGACCGAATTTCGCGCAGAGGCCGAGAGCGACCAGCGGTGCGAAGGCGGCGCCGATCAGCCAGGCCAGGTCGGAGGTCAGTGCCGCGCCGGTGTAGCGATATTTGGCGCCGAAATTAGCCGTTACCGAACCGGCGGCTTGGCCATACGACAGGCCGAGCAGCACGAAGCCGACCAGTACGAACACATCCTGACCGAGCGTGCCGGAGCTGAGCAGCGTCGGTGCGAAGCCGCTGAACATGGCGATGGCGGCGGCGAGTGCGGCCAGTGTCGGTGCGCGGCCGAGGCGGTCGGCGATGACGCCAGACAGCACGATCGAACCGGCGGCGAGGAAGGCGCCGAAAATCTGCACCGCCAGGAACTGGCTCACCGACTGGTCGGAGAACAGCAGTATCCACGACAGCGGGAAGATCGTGACGATGTGGAACAGCGCGTAGCTGGCCAGCGCGGCGGCGGCACCGATGACGATGTGGCGACCCTTTTGCTGCACCAGTTCGCCGACCGGGGTTGGCTCCAGCTCGTGTTCGCCGAGCTCGCGCTCGTATTCGTGGGTCAGCACCAGCCGCAGTCGGGCGAACAGCGCGACGACGTTGATGGCAAACGCGGCGAAGAACGGATAGCGCCAGCCCCAGCCGAGGAAATCTTCCTGCGACAGATTGCTGTTGAGGTAGGCGAACAGCGCGGCGGCGATGATGAAGCCGACCGGTGCGCCGAGCTGGCCGAGCATCGCGTACCAGCCGCGCTTGTCTTCAGGGGCGTTGACCGCCAGCAGCGATGGCAGTCCATCCCACGAACCGCCGAGCGCAATGCCCTGGCCGATGCGGAACATGGCCAGCAACAGGATCGACAGCATGCCGATCGATTCATAGCTGGGCAGGAAGGCCATGCCGCAGGTGCAGGTGCCGAGCAGGAACAGCGCGGCGGTCAGTTTGGTACCGCGATCCCAGCGCCGCTGGATCCACATGAAGATGATGGTGCCGAGCGGGCGTGCGATGAAGGCCAGCGCAAACACCGCGAACGACCACAGCGTCGCTTCCAGCTTCGGCAGGAACGGGAAGAAGATGTACGGAAACACCATCGCCGAAGCGATGCCATATACGAAGAAATCGAAATATTCCGAGGTGCGGCCTATAACCACACCGACAGCGATATCGCCCGGTGCCACTTCGGAATGGTCGGCCGCGGCGGAGGCGGCACCAGCAGCCTGATGATCGGTTTGCATGATTCGTCAGCGTCTTCAGTGCGATAGGTGGTGCGACAGCGGCCAACGGTGCGGACGCAGAGTCGCGGTGGCCGATAGATTGGCACCATACGCCCGATCCGACCATAGGACAAAACGTCCAATCGACGGTTGGCGGCAGTGGCGATACAGTTCGCCAACTTGCCGCCACCGCGGCTTCCTCCCGCTCGCATATCGGTTCCGTGATGACGACTGTCGAGACATCGAAACCTTTCCTCAGGGGTCGCGGTCTGCTGCTGGCCAGCGCGCTGCTGCCGCTGGCTGGCTGCGATCTGCTCGTGCTCAACCCGCCCGGCGACATCGCCGCGCAGCAGGGCCAGCTGGTCATCACCTCGACGCTGCTGATGCTGCTGATCATCGTGCCGGTGATCGCGCTGACGCTGCTGTTCGCCTGGCGCTACCGCGCCTCCAATCGCGAGGCGACCTACAAGCCGGACTGGGACCACTCGACCCAGCTCGAACTGGTGATCTGGGCCGCGCCGCTGGTGATCATCATCGCGCTCGGCGCCATCACCTGGATCACCACGCACACGCTCGACCCCTATCGCCCGCTCGATCGCATCAAGGCCGGCCAGCCGATACCGGAAGGGACGCAGCCGCTGGTGATCGAAGCGGTCGCGCTGGACTGGAAATGGCTGTTCTTCTATCCCGAGCAGGGCATCGCCACCGTCAATGAAATCGCCGCGCCGATCGACCGGCCGATCCAGTTCAGGATCACGGCATCGACGGTGATGAACTCCTTCTATATTCCCGCGCTGGCCGGCCAGATCTACGCGATGCCGGGGATGGAGACCAAGCTGCACGCGGTGATGAATTCGCCGGGCGAATACGAAGGCTTCTCCGCCAACTACAGTGGCGCCGGCTTCTCGCACATGCGCTTCCGCTTCCACGGCGTCAGCGACGGCGATTTCGACCGCTGGGTGCAGCGCGTCAGGGCCAGCGACAAGTCGTTGAGCCGCGCCGAATACCAGCAGCTGGAAAAGCCGAGCGAGCGCGAGCCGGTGCGACTCTACGGCAGCGTCGAGCCGGGTCTGTACCGCGCCATCCTGAATATGTGCGTCGTGCCCGGTTCGCTGTGCATGGACGAAATGATGGCGATCGATGCCGGCCATCTGCCGCGTCCGCAGCAGGGCGGTGAACATGCCGCCCACGCTGACGAGACCGGCCATGCTAAAGAGACCGGCGATGCGCACGCGGCACCGGCCGCCGAGGCACACGAGCATCACCACTGATTGAACCGCAGCAATCTCTCGCGTCGCGCTGATACCGGCGCACGCGAAATGCCGGAGTGATTGGAACCGTGACTGGAACAATGTCTGAACAATCCGAACTCGCCAAGCTGATCTTCGGTCGGCTCACCTGGGAAGCGGTTCCGCTCCACGACCCGATCCTGGTCTGGACCTTTGTCGCCACCGCGCTGATCGGCCTGGGTGTCGTCGCCTGGGTGACGAAGGCGAAGCTGTGGGGCTACTTGTGGAGCAACTGGATCACCAGTATCGACCACAAGAAAATCGGCATCATGTACATCATCCTCGGTCTGGTGATGCTGCTGCGTGGCTTTGCCGACGCGATCATGATGCGGCTGCAACAGGCGATGGCGTTCGGCGACAACCTCGGCTATCTGCCACCCGAACACTACGACCAGATCTTCACCGCGCACGGCGTCATCATGATCTTCTTCGTGGCGATGCCGCTGGTGACCGGCTTCATGAACTACGTGGTACCGCTGCAGATCGGCGCGCGCGACGTGGCATTTCCGTTCCTCAACAACTTCAGCTTCTGGATGACGACGTTCGGCGCCGTGCTGGTGATGGCGTCGCTGTTCGTCGGCGAATTCGCCAAGACCGGCTGGCTCGCCTATCCGCCGCTATCCGGTATCGATTTCAGTCCCGGCGTTGGTGTCGATTACTACATCTGGGCGCTGCAGATAGCGGGGGTTGGAACGACGCTGTCGGGCATCAACCTGATCGCCACCATCGTCAAGATGCGCGCGCCGGGCATGGGCC
>CAZWXW010000034.1:0-30957 GCA_964638025.1 uncultured Verrucomicrobiaceae bacterium | reverse complement strand
CCATCGAGGATCCGATCGAATACATCCTGCCCGGCATCGGTCAGACCCAGGTCAACGCCAAGGTGGAGATGACTTTCGCGCGCGGGCTGCGCGCGATTCTGCGCCAGGATCCCGATGTGGTGATGGTCGGTGAGATCCGCGATACCGAAACCGCGCAGATCGCCGTGCAGGCGAGTCTGACCGGTCACCTGGTGCTCTCCACGCTGCACACCAACACCGCGATCGGTGCCATCACGCGACTGCAGGACATGGGCATCGAACCGTTCCTGCTGTCGTCGAGCCTGCTCGCGGTGATGGCGCAGCGGCTGGTGCGACTGCTCTGCAATGAATGCCGCGAACCCTATGCCGCCGACAGCGCCGAGTGCGCGCTGCTCGGCGTCGATCCGCTGCAGGGCGTGACGCTGCATCGCGCGCGCGGCTGCCCGCACTGCAACGGCAGCGGCTATCGCGGCCGCACCGGCATCTACGAGCTGATCGAGATCGACGACACGCTGCGCACGATGATCCACGAGCGCGCCAGCGAGCAGGCGATGAACAGCTACGCGCGCACCCGTTCCGCCGGCATCCTCGACGATGGCCGCCGCCGCATTCTGGCCGGCGAGACCACTGTCGAAGAGGTGTTGCGCGTTACCTCGGGCTGACGTCGCGATGGCTGCATACAGTTACCGCGCGCTGGATAACGGCGGCAAGCTGATCAAGGGCGTGCTGGAGGCCGACTCCGAGCGCCACGTGCGCGCGCAATTGCGTTCGCGCGCGCTGAAGCCGGTCGATGTGGTGGCGGTCAGCGGCGGCGAAAGCCGCACGGCCACCACGGCGCGGACGAACGGCTGGCGCGCCTGGTTCCAGCCGCGCATTGCGCAGCGCGATCTGGCGATGCTGACGCGGCAGCTGGCGACGCTGATCCAGTCCAACCTGCCGATCGACGAAGCGCTGAACGCCACCGCGCAGCAGGCGCGCAAGCCGCGCATCAAGGGGTTGATGCTGCAGGTGCGCGCGCGCGTGCTCGAAGGCCACACGCTGGCCTACGCGCTCGGCGACTTTCCGCAGGTGTTCAACGAGATGTACCGCGCGATGGTGCGCGCCGGCGAGTCGGCCGGTTTTCTCGGCATCGTGCTGGAACGGCTGGCCGACTACACCGAGAACAGCCAGTACACGCGCCAGAAACTGATGATGGCGATGATCTACCCAATCATCCTGATGACGGTGGCGTTCGGCGTCATCAGCCTGCTGATGATCTTCGTCGTGCCCGATCTGGTGAAGCTGTTCGTGCACACCAACGCCAAGCTGCCGGCGCTGACGTCGATGCTGATCGGCGCCAGCGCTTTCTTCACCAGTTACCGTTTCCCGCTGACGCTGATCGTCATCGCGGCGCTGCTGTACGGTCTGAGTCGTCTGCTGCGCGAGCCGCGCCGGCGCCGCGCCTGGCATCGCCTGCTGCTGAAAATGCCGCTGATCGGCGAGCTGCTGACCAGCATGGATACGGCGCGCTTCGCGTCGACGCTGTCGATCCTGACCTCCAGCGGCGTGCCGCTGCTGGAGGGGCTGAAGATCGCCGGCGAGGTGCTGGCGAACCTGGAACTGCGCGCCGGCAGCCAGCAGGTCGCGATAGCGGTGCAGGAGGGCAGCAGCCTGCATCGCGCGCTGGCGCAGACCGGACTGTTCCCGCCGATGATGGTGCACATGGTGGCGAGCGGCGAGGCCAGCGGCGAGCTGGAAGCGATGCTGTCGCGCTCGGCGAAAAATCAGGAGCGCGAGCTGGAGATGACGCTCGGTTCGATGATGGCCATCGTCGAACCGCTGATGGTGGTGGTGATGGCCGCCGTGGTCTGTCTGATCGTGCTGGCGATCCTGCTGCCGATCGTCGAGATGAACAATCTGGTGGCGTGAGATTGGAAACGAGGGAAAGCAAGGTGAAACAGAAAACGAAGAATGGCATGCAGGGCTTCAGCCTGGTCGAAATCCTGGTGGTGCTGGTGATCATCGGCCTGCTGGTCAGCATCGTCGCGCCGAATGTGTTGCGGCGTGCGGATGAAGCGCGCGTGCAGAAAGTGCAGGCCGACTTCAAGAATATCGAGACGGCGCTGAAGCTCTATCGCCTCGACAACTTCGCCTACCCGACCACCGAGCAGGGGCTGCAGGCGCTGGTCGAGAAGCCGAACATCGATCCGCTGCCGCGCAACTGGAAAGCGGGCGGTTATCTGGAGGCGATGCCGGCCGACCCGTGGGGGCGCAACTACCTCTACCTGAGCCCGGCCGAGTTTGGCAGCGGCGATTACGACATCTACTCGCTCGGCGCCGATGGCGTCACCGGTGGCGAAGACCAGAACGCCGACCTCGGCAACTGGATGAAAGGGGCCGAGGACGAGCGGTGATCGACCGGCGCGCGTCGTCACCGTCGATGGCCGAGCGCGGCTTCACACTGGTGGAGCTGCTGGTGGTGCTGCTGATCATCGGCCTCGGCATCGCCGTCGTCGCGCTCAGCGTCGACGACAACCGCGGCCAGCAACTGCTGACCGATGCGCGTCGCTTTGCCAACGAGACGGCCGCCGTCGCCGATGGTGCCGTGTTCGATCCGCAGCCATGGGGCGCACAGATTTATCGCGAAGGAGAGAAAGGCGAGGAGCGTATCGCCTGGCGCTGGCTCCATTTCGGCGACAAGGGGTGGGCGCTGCAGACACCGCCCGATCTCGAGGCCGGCGGTGAATTCGGTCCCGGTGTCGAGGCGGTACTGCTCATCGATGGCGAAGAGCGCCTGATTGCGCCGCTGCCGAAGTCGGCGGCCTCCCAAACGAAAAACCAGCGCGGGAAGCCCGAGCCGATCGCGCCCGATCTGTGGCTCGCCTCCGGTGAGGCGGTGCCGTTTGCATTGCAGTTGCGGTTGGGCGACGGCGAAACCGTTGCCGTGGTGCGCGGTGATCTGCTCGGCCGGGTCTCGCTGGAGGCGCCCGATGAACAGTGATCGGATGCAACATCGGTGCACGGGCCGCACCGGTTTCACGCTGGTCGAGGTACTGGTGGCCGTCGCCGTCGTTGCGCTTGCCGTTACCGCCGTGCTGACGGTGATGATGAAACAGATCGATGGCAGCGCCTATCTGCGCGACAAGCTGTTCGCGCAGTGGGTGGCGCTGAACCAGCTCGAACTGATGCGGCTGGAGAACAGCCATACCAACCAGTTGCCGGGCACCGACAGCGGCAGTGTCGAGATGGCGGGGCGCACCTGGTACTGGCGCGCGCAGCCGCAGCGGTCGCAGGCCGACGGTTTCGTGCAGGTCGATCTCAGCGTCGCGGCAAAAGAGGGCGAGGAGACGCAGCCACTGGTGACGGTGACCGGCATCTTCGACATGTTCCATCGCAAGCCGGTGTTGACGCAGTGACAGCGGCCGCGATGAACACGAAGCGTGCGACGAACGCGATAAAAACGGCGCGTGGCTTCACGCTGATCGAAGTGCTGCTGGCCATCACGCTGACCGTGCTGGTGGCGTTCATGGCCTATGCCGGCGTCAGCGCCGCCGCCAACGCTGCCGAGAGCCACCGCGCGCAGGTGGAGCGGCTCGGCGAACTGCAGACGGCCGTGCGCTGGCTGACGCGCGATCTGCAGCAGCTGAGCGACCGGCAGGTCGTCGATGCGCGCGGCGACAAGATGCCGGCGCTGCTTGGCGGCGAACAGAGCGACCCGCTGCTGGAGTTTTCGCATGTCGGCTGGAACAACCCGCTGGGTCAGCCGCGCGGCAGCGTGCAGCGGGTGCGCTACCGCCTCGACGAGGGAAAGTTGTGGCGCGAGTACTGGCTGGTGCTCGACCGCATCGACGATGACGAGCATCTGCAGAGCGTGGAGCTGCTCGGCGGTGTCAGCGCGGTGCGGCTCGAATTTCTCGACGGTAAATCGGCCAATGCCGCCGGTCAGCGCATCGGCGGCGAGTGGGTCGAGCAGTGGCCGGCTACCGCGGGCGATCCGCTGCTGCCGCTGGCGGTGCGGATCGAACTGGAGCTCGACGATCTCGGCACGGTCGAGCGCATCGTTCCGGTCGCCAGCGAGCAGCCGCAATGAGTGCGCGTGCAGAACCGATGCGCGACTCGCTTTCGACGCGCGCGTTCGGCCGTTCTTCGGGCCGGACGCACGGCCGGTTCCGGGGCCGTATGGAGGGCGCCGCGCTGGTGGTGGCGCTGCTGGCGGTCGCCATCGTGGTGATGCTGGCGGCGGCGCTCGGCAGCGACTTCCTGCTGCTGTTCCGCCGCGTCGAGAACCAGCTGCATGCCGAGCAGGCGTACGGCTACCTGCGCGGTGCCGAGGGGGTGGCGCGGGCGGCGCTGCTGCAGGATGCGCAGCGCGGCGGCGAGCGCGACAGCCTCGACGAGCCGTGGAACGACGGGCTGCGGTTTG
Organism: uncultured Verrucomicrobiaceae bacterium; assembly: GCA_964638025.1. Taxonomy (GTDB): domain Bacteria; phylum Pseudomonadota; class Gammaproteobacteria; order Pseudomonadales; family CAMLJR01; genus CAMLJR01. The sequence goes on along the minus strand of CAZWXW010000034.1, from coordinate 26,576 downwards.
CCACCGACTACGGCTGGATCGCCGGCAGCCTGGAAGACATGCAGGGGCGGTTCAACATCAACAACCTGGCGCAGCGCGGCGAGACGCCATCCGGACAGCTGACGCCGGCACAGCAGCAGCTGATCCGGCTGCTGCAGACGCTGGGGCTGGAACAGGAGCTGTCGCAGGAGGAGGCGCAGGCGCTGACCGAGGCGATCACCGACTGGGTCGACGGTGACGATGAGGTCACCGGTTTTGGCGGCGCCGAGACCGACTATTACGCTGATCTGGAACCGACCGCCGGCCGCGCCGCCAACCGGCCGATCGCCACGCCCTCGGAGCTGCGCTGGGTGCGCGGCATGACGCCGGAGATCTACCGCGCGCTGGCGCCGCTGATCACGGCGTGGCCGCAGACCGGCGGCGCGCTGAACATCAACACGGCGCCGCCGCCGGTGCTGGCCAGCATCAACGTCAAGGGCGACCTGACGCCGCTGCCGAAAGCGGATCTGGAGACGCTGCTGCAGGCGCGCGGCGAGATCGGTTTCGACACCGTCGAAGTGGTGTTCGCGGTGCCGCCGTTTGCCGGCCGCGATTTCGACCTGAGCCTGATCAGTGTCGGCAGCAGCTGGTTCATGCTGCACACGGAGACCGATTTCGCCGGTCGTCCCTATCGCGCCAGCAGCCTGCTGCTGCGTCAGGGCAAGGATCGCGTGCAGGTGGTGGCGCGTTCGTTCGGTGAATGGTGAAAGGCGATTTTTAGACAGGCTCGAATGACTTGAGAGTGAGCGCGTGAAGAGACAACTGATCGCAACGCCGAACGGCGACGAGCTGCAGTGGTTCGACGGCGATGTCGCCGTCGAGACGCCGCCGGCTGACGCCGAGCTGCTGTTGTCGGCGCCGGCCGAGCATGTGCTGTTGCGCGAGGTGACGTTCAGCCGCGCCGAGCGCCGGCTGCTGCGGCAGACCATCCCCTACGCGCTGGAGGAGCAGCTGCTCGACGAGGTCGACGGCAATCACTTCGCGCTGGGGCCGATCGAGGACGACCGCGTCGCCGTGGCGGTGATCGATCGCGACTGGCTGGCCGACTGGCTGGCGCGCTGTGCGCAGCGCGGCTTCGATATTCAGCAGGTGGTGCCGGAGCAATTGCTGCTGCCGTGGCAGCCGGAGCAGTGGAGCCTGCGCGCGACATCGCGGCGCTGGCTGGTGCGCTGCGGTCGCTGGCGCGGCTTTGCGCTGGAGCCGGAGAGCGCCGCGCTGGCGCTGCAGCTGCTGCTCGATGGCGGCGAGCTGCCGCCGCGCCAGCTGTTGGTCGATGGCGATCAGCCGCTTGAAGAGCTGTTGCCGCAATTGCCGGAGCTGTTGCGCGGTGTTGCCGTTCCGCTGGGCGATTCGCAGCGAGAGCAGCAGGGTTTGTCGGATATTCCCTCGCCTGACGGGATCGATTTGCGCCAGGGGAGTCTGATCAATTTGCGTCAGGGGGATTTGATCAATTTGCGCCAGGGCGCTTTCGCACGCGCGTTGCCGTGGCGGCGCTGGTGGCGGCAGTGGCGCTGGCCGGCGGTTGCCGGCGCGGCCGCGGTGCTGGTGCAGTTCGCGGTCGCCGGTCTCGAACACTACCGGCTCGGCGAGCGCCATCTGCAACTGCGCCAGCAGATCGAAGCGGTCTACCGCAGCGTCGAGCCGCGCGGCAATGCGCCGGAGCCGGAGCGCCAGCTGCAGCGCAAGGTGCAGGCACTGCGCGGGCAGGGTGGCGGCGAGCTGATGCCGCTGCTGCAGAATGTTGGCGCCGCCGTGCACGGTGTCGACGGCGTCGCGCTGCAGAGCCTGACCTACAGCGAGCGCCAGAACGAGGTGCGTCTCAGCTTCAGCGCCAGCAGCTTCGCCGATGTCGAGAAGCTGCGGCAGGCGATCGCGGCCAAGGGGCTGAATGCACAGCTGGTCGGCAGCAGCGCCGACGGCGCGCGCACGCGTGCGCAGATGCGCATCAGCGCCGCGCGTTGAGGAGATAGAGAAGATGAATCTGGGAAACCGTTTCAACCAGCTGAGCCTGCGCGATCAGGCCATGCTGGCGCTGCTCGGCGGCGTGCTGTTGCTCTACGTCGTCTACATGGCGGCGTGGCGGCCGCTGACGCAGAGCAATGAACAGTTGCAGCGCCAGGTTGCCGTTGCGCAGCAGAGCCTCGAAAACATCGGTCGCCTCGCCGCCGAGTATCGGCTGCTGCAGCAGAGCAGCGCGCAGAGCGGCAATGCCAGTCGCGGCAACCTGGCCGAGGTGATCGACCGCTCGGTCAAGGCGCAGCAGTTGCAGATGAGCCGGCTGCAGCCGGGCTCCAGCGGCGACGTGCAGGTGCGGCTCGACAATGTGCAGGTCGATGCCGTGCTGCGCTGGCTCAACCAGCTCGAAAGCGAGGAGTCGGTGCAGGTGCGCGATCTGTCGGCGACGGTGGGTGCCACCGCCGGACTCATCAATCTGTCGGTGCGGCTTTACCGCCCGTGAACGCCATTCAGCCTGTGATGCACAACCTTCCTGTTTCCGCCGAGAACACCGGGGCAGCGACTGCGGTCGCGATTGCCGATAACAGCGGCGTCTTGCTGTCGCGACCGCTGCGGCGTGCGCTTTATATCGCTTTGCCGCTGTGGTTTGTGCTGGCGCTGGCGTGGCTGGCACCGGCGCAACTGTTGCCTGCACTGCTGCAAGGCGCGCTGCCGCAACTGCAGCTGGGCAGTGTCGCCGGCAGCTTCTGGCACGGCCGCGCTGCCAATGCGCAGTGGCAGGATCAGCAGCAGACCTTCGCGCTTGGCGCTGTCGAGTGGCGCCTGTCGCCATGGTCGCTGCTGCTGTTGCATCCGCGTGTGGAGGTGAGCAGCGAATTTGGCGAACAGTTCATCGCGGCGAAGGCCAGGTTGTCGCCGCTCGGCGCGGTTGCGCTGCACGACGTGCGGGTGGCGGTGCCGGCTGCTTCGCTGCGCATGGCGCTGCCGATTCCGGTGGAAGGATTGATCACGCTGCAGCTGCCACAGCTGTCGTTGCATCGCGATGGCACCCTGGAGACGGTTGCCGGCGAGCTGCAGTGGCAGCGCGCGGCGTGGCAGTGGGAGCATCGCTGGCTGCCGCTCGGCGACTATCGCTGCCAGTTGCAGAGCGCGGCGGCCGGTCAGCTGCATTGCCAGCTCGACGGCGGCAGCGCGGCGCGGATTTCCGGCGCGGTCGATGTCGATCTGACGCAGCGTCGCTACCGTATCGACGGCGAGTTGCTGTTGAGTGACGAGCTGCCGTCCTCCGTGCGCGACGGCGCCGGTCTGCTGCTGGGCGGCGACCCTGTTGGCAACGACGGCGGCGAGCGCTGGCATATCGAACGTCAGGGCAGTTGGTGAGCAACCGATGGATGAGGGCGTGACGCGAATGACGGGCAATTCGATGCGCTCATGGGGGCTGTTGTGTGTGGTGCTGCTGACGCTCTGCAGCCGCGCCCACGCGGAGTGGTTCAGCCAGCAGCGCGAGATCATGGGCACGCTGATCGACGTCGAGTTGTGGAGCGATGACGCCGCGCAGGCGAATGCCGCCCTCGATGCGGTGATGGAGGAGATGCACCGCATCGACCGCACCATGAGCCCGTGGATCGAGAGCAGCGATCTGGCGCGCATCAATCGCGAGGCGGGCGACAAGCCGGTGCCGCTCAGCGACGAGATGTACCTGCTGCTCGACACCTCGCTGCACTACTCGAAATTTTCCGGCGGCGCGTTCGATATCAGCTTTGCGTCGGTCGGCTATCTGTACGACTACCGCAAGCATGTCGAGCCCGACGACAACACGCTGAAGCAGCACATCGACGCGGTCGACTACCGCGCCATCGAACTCGACAGCAGCGCGCGCACGGTGCGCTTCCTGAAGCCCGGCATGCGCATCGACCTCGGCGGCATCGCCAAGGGTTATGCCTGCGATCGCGGCGCCGATATCCTGCGCGCGCGCGGCATTCGCAACGCCATCGTCACCGCCGGTGGCGACAGCGTGATCGTCGGCGATCGCCACGGCCGGCCGTGGATGGTCGGCATTCGCGACCCGCGCGCCGCCGATCGCCACAAATCGATCATCAGCCTGCCGCTCAGCGATGTCGCCATCTCCACCTCCGGCGACTACGAGCGTTTTTTTCTCGACGGCGAACGCCGCGTGCACCACATCCTCGATCCGAAAACCGGCCGCTCGGCCAGTGTCGTGCGCAGCGTCAGCATCCTCGCGCCGCGCGGTCTCGACAGCGATCCGCTGACCAAGACCCTCTTCGTGCTCGGCGTCGAGCGCGGCATGGCGCTGATCAATACACTGCCGGGCGTCGACGCCATCGTCATCGACAACAAGGGCGCCATCTACTACTCGAACGGGCTGACACCGCCGCAGTGATCGCTGAACGGCGTTGATGCTCGCGACTGCTTTCTGGAGCAGCAACGGATGAGAGGCTGGATACGCTGGCTGCCCGGCGTGCAACTGGTGCAGCAATATTCGCTGGCCTGGTTGCCGCGCGACCTGATGGCGGGGCTGGTGCTGACGGCGATGCTGGTGCCGGTCGGCATCGCCTACGCCGTCGCGGCCGGGCTGCCCGGTATTTACGGCCTCTACGCCACCATCGTGCCGCTGCTGGTCTACGCGCTGTTCGGGCCGAGCCGCTATCTGGTCATCGGTCCCGACTCGTCGCTGGCGCCAGTTATTTTCGCCGTGGTCGCGCCGCTGGCGCTGGGCGATCCGGCGCGCGCGGTGGCGCTGGCCGGGGCGATGGCGGTGGTGACCGGGTTGTTCTGTCTGCTGCTCGGATTGTTGCGGCTCGGGTTTGTCACCGAACTGCTATCGAAGCCGATCCGCTACGGCTTCATGAACGGCATTGCACTGTCGGTGCTGATCGGCCAGTTGCCGGCACTGTTCGGTTTCGAGATCGATGGCAGCGGACCGCTGCAACATCTGTGGCACATCGCAAAAGCCATCGCGAACGAACAGCTCAATCCGGCGACCACCCTGGTGGGTGTCGGAACGCTGATCGCGATTCTGTGGATGAAGCGCTATCGCCGTTTGCCGGGCATCCTGATTGCGGTCGTCGTGGCGACGCTGGTGGTCGGGCTGTTCGGGCTCGATCGCGCTGCCGGTGTCGATGTGCTCGGCTCGCTGCCGCAGGGGCTGCCGGCATTCTCCCTTCCATTGATTCCGTTCAACGATCTGGCCAGTGTCGTGGTCGGGGGCTGCTTTGTTGCGATGGTGGCGGTCGCCGATACCAGCGTGTTGTCGCGCAGTTATGCCGCCAAGCTGAACATGCGGATCGACCCGAATCAGGAACTGGTGGGATTGGGCGCTGCCAATCTGGCGGCGGGGCTGTTTCAGGGTTTTCCGGTCTGCAGCAGCGCGTCGCGGACACCGGTGGCGGAAGCGGCGGGGGCGCGCAGTCAGCTGACCTGCGTGACCAGTGCGATCGCCGTCGCGCTGTTGCTGCTGGCGCCGGACCTGCTGCGCCATCTGCCGAGCTGCGCACTGGCCGCCGTCGTTATCGCCTCCGCCATCGGGCTGTTCGAGTTTGGCGATCTGCGCCGTATCTATCGCATTCAGCAATGGGAGTTCTGGCTGTCGATCAGCTGCTTTGCCGGCGTTTTCCTGTTCGGTGTCATTGAGGGCATCGGTTTCGCCATCGGCATCGCCGTGCTCGAATTCCTGTGGGATGGCTGGCGCCCGCACTACGCCGTGCTCGCTCGCGCCGACGGTGTGCGCGGCTATCACGATCTGAAGCGCTATCCCGATGCGCGCCGGGTGCCGGGGCTGGTGCTGTTTCGCTGGGATGCACCGCTGTTCTTCGCCAACGCCGACCTGTTTCGCCGCTGCGTGCTCGATGCCGTGGCCGAGTCGCCGACACCGGTGCAGCGCGTCATCGTCGCCGCCGAACCGGTCACCAGCATCGACGTCACCTCGGCCGACGTGCTGGCCGAGCTGCTGCAGAAGCTGACGGAGGCGAAGATCGAGCTCTACTTCGCCGAGATGAAGGACCCGGTGAAGGACAAGCTGAAGCGCTTTGAACTGTTCGACCGCTTCGGTGCCGACCATTTCCACCCGACGGTCGGCGCGGCGGTCGACAGTTATCTCGACGATCACGCCGTCGACTGGAAGCCGTGACCGATCAGTGCGAATTGCGGAATCGATGGCGGTGCAAGGTATTCCTCAGGGTTTCCAATCCACGGCACTCTCTGCCAGATAGCTGTCGACGGCCGCCCCCAGTGTTGGATAGAACTTGTCGGAACCAAATTTCTCGAACAGTCCGAAGCGCTTCAGCTTGTCCTTCACCGGGTCTTTCATTTCAGCGAAGCGCAATTCGATATTCGCCTCGCGCAACTCATGCACCAGTTCCACCAGTACATCGGCCGAGGTGACGTCGATGCTGGTGACCGGTTCGGCGGAAACAATGATGCGTCGCACCGGCGTCGGTGATTGCGCGACGGCTTCCAAAACGCATTGGTGAAACAGTTCGGCGTTGGCGAAGAACAGCGGCGCATCCCAGCGAAACAGCACCAGCCCCGGCACCTGGCGTGCATCGGGATAGCGTTTGATGTCGTGATAGCCGCGCACGCCATCGGCGCGAGCGAGTACGGCGTAGTGCGGGCGCCAGCCATCCCACAGAAATTCGAGCACGGCGATGCCGATAGCCAGACCAATGCCGGGAATGACACCGAGTACGGTGACACCGACGAAGCAGCTGATCGACAGCCAGAACTCCCATTGCTGAATGCGATAGATACGGCGCAGGTCGCCAAATTCGAACAGCCCGATGGCGGAGGCGATAACGACGGCGGCGAGTGCGCTGTTGGGCAGATGTTGCAGCAGGTTGGGCGCAAACAGCAGCAGCACGGCGACAGCAACCGCTCCGAATACGCCGGTGAGCTGCGTCTTCGCACCGGCCGCTTCGGCTACCGGTGTGCGCGACGAGCTGCTGCTGACCGGAAAGCCCTGAAACAGCCCCGCTGCCAGATTGGCGGCGCCGAGCCCGATCATCTCCTGATTCGGATCGACCCGTGTGCGGGTCTTAGCTGCATAGCTGCGCGACAGCACACTGGTATCGGCGAAGGCGACCATCGCCACCGCGCAGCCGCCGATCACCACCGAGCCGAGATCGGCGAGCGAAATGTTGGGGATGGCGAACGTCGGCAATCCCTGCGGCAGCGTACCGAGCACCTTGACGCCGGCGGATTCGTGCAGGCCGAAAATGCCGACCGCCAGCGTTGCGCCGATCACCGCCAGCAGAATGCCCGGCACCTGCTTGTAGGGTTTCAGCAGCAGAATGGCGATCAGCGTGGCTGTGCCAATGGCGAGCGATGTGGTGTTCGTCTCTCCGTTGGCGATGTGGCGGATGATCTGCTGAACATCTTTCAGCGGCCCATCGCTGTCGATCGAAAACCCGAACAGTTTTGGCGTCTGGCTGATCAACACTGTTAGCGCGATGCCATTCATGTAGCCGTAGCGAATGGGCTTGGAGAGGAGTTCCGTGACGAAGCCGAGCCGCACCACGCCGATGATGATGCAGACCAGTCCTGAAACGATGGCCATCATGCCCGCCAGCGCGACGGCGCGCAGCGGGTCGCCCAGCGACAACGGCAGCACGACGGCGAGAATGACCGCCGCCAGTGATGAGTCTGGCCCGAGTACCAGAATGCGGCTGGGGCCGAACAGCGCGTAGGCCAGCAGCGGCACGATGGTGGCGTAGAGCCCGTAGATGCCGGGCAGGCCGGAGGCAACGGCGTAGGCGATGCCAACGGGCACCAGCATGGTGGTCAGCACCAGCCCCGCCATCAGGTCGCGCGGCAGCCACGCGATCTCGTACTGCCGCAACATCGTCAAACCCGGCAGCCAGCGCATCCCATGTGCCATGAGTATTGGTCCCAAGCGTTGGTATCAGAATTTTTCGGGAATGAACTTGATGTCGTGCCTGGGTGGGCGGTAGTCGCCTCGCGGCTGGCGTTTGGGAAGCCTGACCTTTTTCGCCGGCAGCTCCTCGTAGGGAATCTGGCTCAACAGATGGCTGATGATGTTGAGCCGGCCGCGACGTTTGTCGTCGGTGCGAGCGACATGCCAGGGCGCAAATTTGCGGTCGCTGGCCTGCAGCATGTCATCGCGCGCTCGCGAGTAGTCGAACCAGCGGCTGTAGGAGCGCAGATCCATTGGCGTCAGCTTCCAGGTCTTGCGGCCGTCGTTGATACGATCCTTGAGGCGGCGGGTCTGTTCTTCTTCGCTGACTTCAAGCCAGTACTTGAGCAGGATGACGCCGGAATCGACCAGCGCCTTTTCGAAGTTGGGGACCAGCTCAAGAAAACGCCTGGCCTGGGCTTCGGTGCAGAAACCCATCACGCGCTCCACGCCGGCGCGGTTGTACCAGCTGCGATCGAAGATGACGATCTCGCCGCCGGCCGGGAACTGTCTGATGTAGCGCTGCATGTAAATCTGGCTTTTCTCGCGTTCAGTGGGCGATGGCAATGCCACCACCCGGAACACGCGCGGGCTGACCCGCTCGGTGATCGCCTTGATGGTGCCGCCCTTGCCGGCGGTGTCGCGCCCTTCGAAGACGATGCAGACCCGCAGCTTCTTGTGGGTGACCCACTCTTGCAGCTTGACCAGCTCGACATGCAGTTTGTGAAGTTCCTGCTCGTAGGCCTTTCGCGTCATCGGCGCTGCCGTTTCGTTTTTTTTCTTCTCTTTATTCATGGGATCCATCCTTCAGCGAGAGAGATGTTTCAGCGGGTCTTGCGCGGTTCGTTTTCGAGCGCTTTCTGGGTGATGTCGGAGTAGAGGCCGACCAGCTTGCTGACCAGATCTTCGTATTCCGGATGTCTGGCCAACAGTGCGCGCAGACGTTCCGCCTCATGGAAAATCGTCTCCAGATACTCGATGTCGAATTCGGAGAGCGGTTCGCCGCGGTCGACGCTCTCCTTCATGGCCAGCGCGCGCGGCAGGCGCTGATGGTTCAAGCGGTCGAGCAGGGCCTGAAGGGTGCCTTGGTCTTCGTCGTTGCTCATGGCTGCATCCCTGACGGTGAGTGGTGGAGGAGTTGGGCGTTGTCGAGAAGCATGCGCCACTGCGCCAGCTTTTGCTCGAACGACCGCGCTGCATGTGCCGGACTGGTCGACGGCAGTTGCAGGTAGCGCAGATTGCCGGTCTGCAATGTCGGCAACACCTGCCGGCGAAATGTCGTTGCCGCCTTGCCGCCGTTGAAACAGACCAGCTCGATCCGCGGGTGGTGGCGGAAGAACTCGTCGAAGTCGTTGGCGACCTGCGAGGCGGGGTCGATCGCGCTGTCGAGACTGCCCGGCCGGTAGCAGGATTCGAGCACATCCCATAGTGCAATGCGCGCACGCTTCAGCTGTTGCAGCCGCTCTTCATATGCCGCGTCGACATCGAAACCGAGCAGCGCCGCCATGATCGGCCAGAACGCATTGCGCGGATGGGCGTAGTAGCGCTGCGCCCGCAGCGAGGCGACGCCGGGCATGCTGCCGAGGATCAGGATGCGGGCATCCGGCGCGGCGACCGGGGCGAAGCTGGTGGCAATGGACATCGGCGGCTCGCGGCGGTTACCACATCAGGTCGTCGGGGATCTTGTACTCGGCATACGGATCGTCGGCCTCGTCTGCGCTGCTCTGCAGCTGGTTGCTGACGACGACATAATTTTCATCGCGCAGTCGAATCTTGTCGGCCACTGCCTTCGGCACCACCGAATACTGCTCATCGAATTTGACGATGGCGAGCCGGCCGTTGCTGAGCTGGTTCAGCATGGTTTCCGTCACCAGCATCTTTTTGATCTTGGTGCCGTCGGTGAAGTTGTAGGCGAGCTGCGCGCCGTCGCGCGACAGCCGGCTGACCTCGATCAGCTGCTTGATCTGCGCAATGATCGCCTTGGCCTGCAGCTGCTCGTTGCGCTCGAAGTTCAGCTGGCGATCGCGCTCGGCCTTCTCCTGCATCGCTTTCTGCGCATTGAGCTTGGCTTCGTCGACCGTTTCGATCTTGTGCTTGCGCTCCATCTGCTGCTGTTTGTTTTTCTCCTTGCGCGCGGCGCTGGCTTTCTTGGCGTCGACCAGTCCGGCTTTCAGCAGCTGGTCTTTGAGCGAGTTGGACATGGTGTTCTATTCCAGATTGATGGTTTTTTCCTGAGCGATGATCACTCGCGAATGCGTTCGATCTTGCGCAGCCTGCCGCCTTCGAAAGTCAGCACGTCGTAGTAGCCCTTGTTGGGACCGTAGACCCACTGTTCGATCTTGAACTCGCGGTCGCGCACGCTGGTGTAGTCGTAGCCGCTGCGTAGCGTGTAGCCGATCAGCTCCTCGCTGATCGGGTCTCCACACTTGTCGCGCACCTGCAGCACCAGGTCGCCCTCCTGTACCAGTCGGGTGCCGCAGCGCAGCGCCTGTGCCGACAGTGGCAGCAGGCCGCACAACAGCAGCAGGAGCGAGAGCCAGCGGGTTGGGCGCATGGTGTCACCGGGATGGTCGCGGGGCCACAAGCATACCGTTCCGGGGTGCCGGTGTTGTCGCCGGCGGCACAGGCGTAACGTAGCGGCGCTGCCCGAAGGGGCGGATCTCAACGCGGTGAAGCATCGGAGGGTGGGGCGATGAAACTGCTGATCAGCGGGGGCACCGGCTTTATCGGGCGGGCGTTGTGCGCGCGGCTGCTGGTGGATGGCCATCGGCTGACGGTGCTGAGCCGGCAGCCGCCGCAGCGGGTAAAAGCGTTGTGCGGCGCATCGGTCGATACCGTGACCAGCCTGCGCGAGCTGCCCGCCGACAGCGCATTCGATGCCGTCATCAATCTGGCCGGGGAGGGCATTGCCAACCGGCCGTGGACGGCGGCGCGCAAACGGCTGCTGCGCGAGAGCCGCATCCAGGTCACCGCCGAACTGTGCGACTGGATGGCGGCGGCGACGCCAAAGCCGGCGCTGCTGATCAGCGGTTCGGCGGTCGGCTTCTACGGCAATCGCGGCGACCTGCTGCTCGACGAGCGGGTGCCGGCCGGTACCGACTTCGCCGCGCATCTGTGTCGCGACTGGGAAGCCGAGGCAACGCGAGTTGAAGCACTGGGCGTGCGTCTCTGCCTGTTGCGCACGGGGCTGGTACTGGCGCGCGACGGCGGCATGCTGGCGCGACTGAAGCTGCCGTTTTCGCTCGGGCTCGGTGGTCGCCTCGGCGACGGCCGGCAGTGGATGTCGTGGATTCATCGCGACGATCTGATTGCGCTGATCGTCTATCTGCTGACTCATCCGACGTTGCAGGGAGCATTCAACGCCTGTGCGCCGGAGCCGGTCATCAACGCTGGCTTCACGGCGGCGCTGGCGCAGGCGCTGCACCGGCCGGCATTACTTCCCGCGCCGGCGGTGGTATTGCGGCTGGCGCTCGGCGAGATGGCGGAGCTGCTGCTCGGTGGTCAGCGCGCGGCGCCGCAGCGGGCGCTGGAGGCGGGGTTTCAGTTTCGCCATCCGACGCTGCCGCAGGCGCTGGCGGCCATTTTCAGCCCGGCCAGTCGCTGACCAGATCGGAGGTGTCGATGGCCGGCGCCGGCTTGATCGCCGCCGGCGTGCCGACATAGACCAGACCGATGACGCTCTCGTTCGGCTGCAGGCCGAGTGCCTGTGCCAGCTCGCCGTCGTAGCTCGGATCGCCGGTGCGCCACATCGCGCCGAAGCCCAGTGCATGCGCCGCCAGCAGCAGCCCGTGCACGGCACAACCGGCGGTCAGCAGCTGTTCGTTGGCGGGCACTTTCGGGTGCGGCTGCACGCGGGCGATGGCCACGATCACCAGCGGCGCGCGCGCCGGTCCCTTCAGCGCCTTGTCGCGCTTCTCCTGGCTCGCCTGCGGATCGCGGCGCAGCAGCGCCTGCAGCAGCAGTTCACCGAGCTGCGCGCGGCCATCGCCGCGCACGCACAGGAAGCGCCATGGCCGCAGCCGGCCGTGGTCGGGCGCGCGCGCGGCGGCGGCGAACATCGTCGCCAGCGCGGTCGCGTCCGGAGCCGGCTCCGTCAGCAGCGGTTGCGAGGTGCGGGTGGTCAACAGGGTCAGGGCATCCATCGGCGGGCTCCACAGCAGGGCCCGCTATCGTAGGAAGCGCTGCCGACCGGCGCAATCGCCAATATCGTCTACAGTAAGTTGCAGATTTTGTTGGGGATGGTTTGCCCGCCTCCCCCGCTGGACATACCGCCTGTTACACCGCAGCACCGCGCCGAGATAGCGGTGCCGAATTCAAAAAAATGGAACCGAGAGAACCCGTCGATGGAGTTGCTGGCCCGCTGTCGCGACCTGGCGTTGCCGTTCTATAGCGATCTGCTGCGCTCATCGCTGCAGACGCTGCGCGACCGGCTGTTCGAACAGTCGGAGCGCAGTACCAGCAATGTCGACCAGCGCATTTTCTACGACGCCATCCAGGTACTGAACCGCTGTGGCGACACTGTGCAGGGCGCCTTCGATGCGCGCCTGCAGGGTGGCTATCAGCAGTTTCTGGCCGGGCGCGACGAGGCTGTGCCGGCGATGGCCAGCGGCAATCTGGCGCTGGTGGCGCGCGAGCAGCTCGAGGACGATCTCGCCATTTCCACCATCGTGTCGCGCGCCACCGGCCAGAACGTCGAGGCGCTGTGGAAGCTGAACCGGCGGCTGGCGGCACTGCGCGGCGGCCGCAAGGTCAGCGACGAGACCAACCCGTTCGGCCCGCCACAGGTGGGCGAAGCGCTGCGCGCGGCGATGGCCGAGATCCGCTGCGACCAGAAGGCGCGCATCTTCATCTACAAATATCTGGGGCGGCTGCTGCTCGGCAGTTTCGCCAAGGTGTTGCAGCGTCTCAACGATCTGCTGGTGCAGAACGGTGTGCTGCCGAATTTGAAGTTCGTCGTCAGCAAGGCTGCCGATGAACTCGGTGGTGACGAGACGGCGGCGCCGACACCGGCCGAAGCCGCCGAAGAGAAGGCCTCTGTCGAGCAGCAGCACCAGTTGCTGAACTCGGTCATGAACGAACTGCGCGCGCGCAATGCCGATCCGACGGCGCGCCGACAGACACTGGGAGGCGTCGGCTACGCCGGCCTGCAGGCGGCGCGCGACGGCAGCGCCACCAACTTCGCCCCGATCGATTACGCACTGGCACTGTCGGCGCTGCAGCAGGCGCCGGAGTTCTCGTCGGGCGCGGCACTGCACCGGCCGCTGCCGATCAGCGCCGTCGAAGAGCGCTTGTTCGGGCAGCTGAAGAAGCTCGCCAACAACGATGCGCGCCATACGTTGGGGCAACGCGACGCCGATACCGTCGATCTGGTCGGTGGCATCTTTCGCTTCATGCTCGACGACGCCCGCATTCCGGATGTCGTCAAATCGCTGCTGAGCCACCTGCACACCCCGTATCTGAAACTGGCGCTGCTCGATCCGACATTGCTCGACGATCAGCAGCATGTCGCCCGCCGTCTGCTGAACCGTCTCGCCGATGCCAGCGTGCGTTGGGTTGGCGACGAGCGCGATCGCGTGGTGCTGCCGAAGATTCGCGAGACGGTGGAGACACTGCTGCGCGATTTCGTCGACGACACCTCGCTGTTCGGCCAGCTGCTGGAGGAGTTCGAGCGCTCGCTGACCCTGGTGCAGCGCCGCGCCGAGATCGCCGAGCGCCGCAATCGCGAATCGCAGGAGGGGCTGGAGAAGTTGGCACTGGCGCGCCAGCGCGCACAGCAGGAGATTCATCAGCGCGTTGTCGGCAGCCGGCTGCCGGAGCAGATCCGGCAGCTGCTGGAGAAGCCGTGGACCGACTTTCTCTCCTTCAACTACCTGCGCAACGGCGACGACAGCCTGTCGTGGAAGGGGGCGCTGAAGGTGGTCGACGGCGTCATCTGGAGTGTGCAGGACGACACCGGTCGCACCCGCGAGGAGCTGCAGCGCCACCAGCAGCAGCTCGACAAGTCGATCACCGAGGGTCTGCGCACCATCGGTTATGGCAACGAGGCGGCGACGGAGCTGCTGTCGGCGCTGCGCGAGGCGCAGGAGCTGGCGTTCGAGCGCGCTGGTCAGTTGCCGGCCCCGGCCCCGGCGCGACCGGTACCCGCTGCCGAGCCGCCACCGGAATCGGTATTGCAGCCGGTGTTGAGCGACAGCGAGCAGGTGTGGGCGGCGCGACTGCGCGACTCGATGGAGTTCGGCACCTGGTTCGAGTTCGATCGCCCCGGCCAGAAGCCGGTGCGGCTGAAACTGGCGTGGTTCAGCCGCGTCAGCATGCACTACATGTTCGTCAACCAGTCCGGCGTCAAGCAGCGGGTGGAGTCGCTGCTCGATCTGGCGCGCGGACTCGATCGCGGCAGCGTGCGGCTGGTGCAGGCGGAGCGGCGCTCGTTCATGGAGCGCGCGCTGGGCGCCTTGCTTGGCACGTTGCGTCTCAGCTGATCGTGCGACTCGGCTGATCAGCGGTAAAACCCCTGTTTTTCCTCGTTTGTCCCGGCATGAGGGCGCCTTGTACTGCCTGGGGCCGGCCATTACCATAGCGCCTTTCCCGAATCTGGAGAGCCGCATGATCGCTGGCAGTATGGTCGCCCTTGTCACACCGATGACAGAGAGTGGCGACGTCGATTGGCCTGCGCTCGAGCAGCTGATCGAGTGGCACATTGCCGAGGGCACGCACGCGATCGTAGCGGTTGGCACCACCGGCGAGTCGGCGACGCTGACCGTTGAAGAGCACTGCGCGGTCATTCGCCGCTGCGTCGAGATCTCCGCGCGCCGCATTCCGGTCATCGCCGGCACCGGCGCCAATGCCACCCGCGAGGCGATCGAGCTGACCGAAGCGGCGCGCGGCGCCGGCGCCGATGCCTGCCTGCTGGTGACGCCGTACTACAACAAGCCGACGCAGGAGGGGCTCTACCAGCACTTCCGCGCCGTCGCCGCAGCGGTGGCGATTCCGCAGATCCTCTACAACGTGCCCGGTCGCACCGCCTGCGACATGAAGAACGACACGGTGGTGCGACTGGCGACGGTTGCCAACATCATCGGCATCAAGGACGCGACTGGCGATATCCCGCGCGCCAGAGAGCTGATCGAACGGGTGCCGGCCAGTTTTGCCGTCTGCTCCGGCGATGACGCCACCGCGCTCGAACTGATACTGGCGGGCGGCAAGGGCGACATTTCGGTGACCGCCAACGTTGCACCGAAACAGATGGCACAGCTCTGCAATGCCGCGCTGAATGGCGATGCTGCAACAGCGCGTGCGATCAACGACAAACTGATGCCGCTGCACCGCGATCTGTTCGTCGAATCCAATCCGATTCCGGTCAAGTGGGCAATGCAGCAGATGGGCCGCATTGCTGGCGGCATCCGCCTGCCCCTGACCCCGCTCAGCGCCGCTGCGCAGCCGGTGGTCACCGCCGCCCTGCGCGCCGCTGGCATTCTCGGCTGACGGCGCGCAAGCGCTTGCGAGACATCAAAACAATGAAATCACCGTTTCTTTCCGCGCCGCCGGCCCTGCTGCTGGCCGTTGCGATTCTGCCGCTGGCCGGCTGTGGCTGGCTGACCGGCGACGATGGCGTGTTCCGCGACCGCGGCGAAGATTACCGCCGCGCCCAGCTCGATGCGCCGCTGACGCTGCCCGAAGGGGTGATCGCGCCGGCGATGGATGACGCGCTGGCGATTCCGACCGGGGGCGATCACCAGCCGCTCAGCGGCCGGTTCGAGGCGCCGCGCCCCGAGCCGCTCGACGGCGACCCCGCCGCCGATCTGGTGCGCATCCAGACCCTCGGCAGCGATCGCTGGCTGCTGGTCGAGGTCGACCCCGGCGAGGTGTGGCCGCGCGTGCGCCAGTTCCTGCTCAACAACCAGCTGCAGGTCGGTCGCGTCGATGCCACCGGCGGCGTGATCGAGACGGTCTGGCTGCAGCCGCAGGAGGGCGGCCGCGAGCGCTACCGCTTCCGTATCGAGCAGGGGGTGCAGCGCGGCAGCAGCGAGGTATTCGTGCTGCAGGCCGATGCCGGTACCGGCGAAAACTGGCCGGCCCGCTCCAGCAACGAGGCGCGCGAGGCCGAGATGGTGCGCGCGCTGGCCCAGTTCATCGCCGACAACAGTGCCGCCGGCGCGGTGTCGATGCTGGCGCAGCGCGGCATCGAATCGGGCGGCAAGGTATTCCTCGAACGCGGCCAAAAGCCGGCGCTGAGGCTGCAGCTGACCGGCGATCGCGCCTGGGCCTCGCTGGAGCTGGCGCTGCCGAAGGCCGGTTTCGTCGTCGATGACCGCAACCGCGCGCAGGACCAGTTCTGGGTGCGCTACGCGCCGCCGGTCGACGAGGAGGAGAGCAAGGGCTGGTTCGACTGGCTGTTCGGCGACGATGACGAGCTGCTTGACGATGACAAGACCGTCTACCTGGTCACCATGACCGAGGATGTGCCGGACGCGGCGGGCGTGCATATTCGCATTCGCCGCGAAGATGGCGAGCCGCTGCCGCCGGCCGATGCCGAGCGGCTGTTGCAGCTGCTGAAAGGCCACCTCTCCTGATCTGCTTCGAGAATTGACGATGGAAAAGCGCGCAGAGCTCTACAAAGGCAAGGCCAAATCGGTCTTCGCCACCGACGATCCCGACCACTACGTCATGCTGTTCCGCAACGACACCTCGGCCTTCGACGGCAAGAAGGTGGCGCAGCTGGAGCGCAAGGGGATGGTCAACAACAAGTTCAACGCCTTCATCATGGGCAAGCTCGCGGCGGCCGGCATCCCGGTCCATCTGGAGCGGGTGCTGTCCGACAACGAGGCGCTGGTCAGGAAGCTGGAGATGCTGCCGCTCGAATGCGTGGTGCGCAACTACGCCGCCGGTTCGATCGTCCGCCGCTACGGCCTGCAGGAAGGGCAGGAGCTGAACCCGCCGACCTTCGAGTTCTTCCTGAAGAGCGACGCGCTCGGCGACCCGATCTGCAACGAGTCGCACATCCTCTCCTTCAAGTGGGCGACGCAGGCGCAGATCGACGAGATGAAGGCGCTGACGCTGCGCATCAACGAGGTGCTGACGCCGCTGTTCCTCGCCGGCGACATGCTGCTGGTCGACTACAAACTGGAGTTCGGTCTGTTCAACGGGACGATGATGCTCGGTGACGAGTTCTCGCCGGACGGCTGCCGGCTGTGGGACAAGAACACCCGCGAAAAACTCGACAAGGACCGCTTCCGCCAGGATCTCGGCAATGTGGTCGAAGCCTATGAGGAGGTCGGGCGCCGCCTCGGCGTCGTCTTCGACTGACCGAATCTCGCGATTGCTGTATTGCGACGGGGCCTGCGGGCCCCGTCGGCATTTCTGTCATCTGAATTTGATGAACTTGGGCGAGCAGGGGTTGGTCCTGCTTTTGTTACGTTATATCATCTTCGCCCATGCCCACCGTCAATTCCGCCATGCCCACCCGCCGCCTGCCCCTGCTGGGGCTGCTGCTGTCGCTGTTGCTGTATGTCGGCGGCGGGGTGCTGGCTGCCGGGCATCTGCACCACGATGGGGTGGAAGTTGCCGACCACGCCTGTGCGACCTGTCTGCTCGCCGCGGCGACGGTGGCTGCGGTCGGCGCGGTGTCGCTGTTGCTGCCCGTCATCGCCATCAAGACGCTATCCGACGTTGCTCTGCGGCGTCGCGCCTTCACCGTCGCCCATCGCCCGCGCGCCCGCGCCCCTCCCGCACTGCTGATCTGACGCCCGCTGCTTTTGTCTGCGCGCCGCCCGCGGCGTGTCTGCTGTCATTTCAGGAGTGAACCATGAGACGTTCCCTGCTCTGGCTGGCTGTCGTTGTTGCAGCCAGTAATGCCCATGCCGCCGAGCCGGCATCCGATCCCCGTCCGCGCACCGGCGCCGACAAAGCGCCCACCGAATACATGCTGGTGTCGGTGCCGCTGCACCGCAGCGAGGCCCAGACCGCGCTGCCGGTCACCGTGTTCGATGGCGACGAGCTGCGCCAGCGCGCGGCCAGCACTATCGGCGCCCTGCTCGACGGCAGCCCCGGTCTGTCCAGCGCCTCGTTCGGCCCCGGTGTCGGCCAGCCGGTCATTCGCGGCCAGGCCGGGCCGCGCGTGCGCACGCTGCAGAACGGCATCGCCACCGCCGATGCCTCGGCGGTCAGCGCCGACCACGCCGTCACCGTCGAGCCGCTGCTGGCCGAATCGGTCGAGGTGCTGCGCGGGCCGTCGACGCTGCTCTACGGCGGTGGCGCCATCGGCGGCGTCGTCAATGTCATCGACAACCGCATCGCGCGCGTGCTGCCGGAGAAGTCGATCAGCGGCGCCATCGAACAGCGCCACGACAGCGCGTCCGACGGCGACACCAGCGTGCTGGCGCTGGAGGGGGGCGCCGGCGCCATCGCCTGGCATCTCGACGGCACCTACCGCGACTGGAACGACATCGACATTCCCGGGCTCGCCTTCAATCGCAACACCGTCGACGACATCGACGAAAGCAGCGACGGCTACATCGCCAACAGCGATGGCAACAACCATCAATGGGGCGGCGGCCTGTCGTGGATCTTCGACGACGGTTACGTCGGTTTCAGCGTCAGCGACCTGCGCAGCAACTACGGCATTCCGTCCGGCGGGCATGTGCATGCGGGGGGCGGTGATCACGACGACGAGCATGATCACGATGACGGCGATGCCGAGGCTGAAGAGGAGCACGGCCACGAATCGATTCGCATCGACATGCGGCAGCGGCGCTACGACCTTGCCGGCGAGTGGCGCGAGCTCTCCAGCGCGGTCGATGCCCTGCGCTGGCGGGTGGCCTACACCGATTACGAACACAGCGAGCTGGAGGATGGCGTAAAGGCCACCACCTACACTAACGAGACCACGGAGGGGCGGTTCGAGCTGGTGCATCGCGAGCTGGCCGGCTGGCACGGCGTGGTCGGTCTGCAGCTGCGCGACACCGATTTCGCCGCGCTCGGCGAAGAGTCGTTCATCCCCGAGTCGAACACGCGCGCGATCGGTCTGTTCGCGGTCGAGGACTATCACCTCGGCGACTGGGTTTACGAGCTCGGGTTGCGCGTCGATCGCGATGTCGTCGAGGCCGACGGTCAGCGCACGCGGCACTTCGATAACTACAGCGGTTCAGCTTCCGCCCTGTGGAATCTTGCGCCCGCGTGGAGTCTCGGGGCGGCGCTGTCGCATGCTCAGCGCGCCCCGACCGTCGACGAGCTCTATGCCAACGTCGAGACGGTGGAGCGTCACGACGACCACTTCCATTACCACGACCCGGTGGTGCACGCGGCGACGCGCTCGATCGAAATCGGCAATGCAGCGCTCGACAGCGAAAGTTCGAACAACCTCGATCTGACGCTGCACTATCGCGGCGATCGCATCAGCGGCTTCGTCACCGCCTTCTACAACGACTTCAGCGATTTCATCTATCTCGCCAACACCGGTTTCGAGGTGGACGAGGTGGCGGTGACGGAGTATCGGCAGCAGGACGCCAGCTTCCACGGCGCCGAATTCGAGCTGGAGTTGCCGCTTGTCAGCGGTGGCCTTGGCGCGCTGACGCTCGATGTTTACGGCGACTGGGTACGCGGCGAACTCGATCGGGGAGGTGATGTGCCCCGGTTGCCGCCGTGGCGTGTCGGTACGCGGCTGCAGTTCGAGCGCGGGGGCTTCTCCACCTATGTCGGACTGCTGCACGCCGCCGACCAGGATCGGCCCGGCGAGTTGGAGACGGCGACCGATGGCTACGACCGCGTCGACGCGGGTATCAGCTATGCGCTGGCAGTTGGCGAAGTCGACACCACGCTGTTCCTGCGCGGCACCAACCTGACCGACGAGGAGATCCGCAACAGCGCTTCGTTCCTGCGCGATTTCGCGCCGGAGCCGGGGCGGTCGATTGAAGCGGGAGTGAGGCTGCGGTTTTAGGGAGCCTTTGAAAAACGCACTTCTCCCCTCTCCCTGCAGGGAGAGGGGACTTGATCTCACGGCACGGGCTGCTTCCGAGGTCGTGCCGAATCTTGGCAACGGCGGAAACTACAGCGGCGTCACGCTCAACGTCACGCTGATCGGGTTGTGATCCGAGCTGACGACGCGGTCGACCTCGCCGTCGCGCAGGTGCAGACCGCGATAAAAAATGTGGTCGAGCGCCAGGCCGAACGCGGCGCGGCGGTAGTCGCGCAGGAATGGCACCGGTGTCAGCGCCAGCTCGGTCACCAGCGCGTGCAGGATGTCGAGCCGCTTGCCGCGCCAGGTGTTGAAATCGCCGCACAGGATGACCGGGCCGTCGTGCGCGCGCAGCCCGAGCGCCACCTCGTGCAGCTGGCGGCGGAAATGACCGGTACCGGCGGTGAAATTGATGGCGTGGATGTTGCCGACCAGCAGCGTCTGCGCCATGTGTTGCAGCTTGTATTCGGTGATCAGCGCCGCCTTGGGGTGGCGGATCAGCGGCTCGCGGTGGCTGTGGCGAAAATGGCGCACGGTTTCGGCGCGCGCGGCGGTCAGCACGCCGGTGGTCTGCGCCGGCCGCTGGTAGCCGGGCGCGAAAGCCCAGCAGCAGTCATCCAGCATCTGGTGCATCTCGTGTTCCAGCTTCGCCTCTTGCAGCGCGACGATATCGGCGCGCTGCGCCAGCCGCCCGAGATCGCGGGTCCACTCGTGGTGGCGGCCCTTGGCGATGTTCCAGCTCAGCAGGTGGATGTGTTGCGGGTCGAGGGCTTCGCGAGGCATACGACGCTCGTGTCGGCAGGAGGGGGTGAGATGGGGGGAGGATAGCCGGATTTCAACCCGGCTGTGTTGCGGCTTGTACCGAGACTGAGGGTGCCGAGGCTGACGGCGGCCGGATAAGGGTCTACATTTACCGGGTCTTTTATCTCCAACGCATTTGCCCATATCACGCCGCCTCTGCAGATATCCGCCATGGAAGAGCATCGCCGTTTCGATCGCTCCAGCAGCGAGGCCATCGTCGAGTTGCGCCATCCGACCCTTGGTATCGTCGAGGTGCGCGCGCGCAATCTGTCGGCGGGTGGCATCTTCGTGTTGATGGGTGCCCATCCGGTGCCGCCGATCGGCACCGAGCTGCAGGTGCGAATCAAGCGCCACACCGGGCTGCTCAATGCCGAGCCGGTGGCGATGCGCGTGGTACACCACCAGCTCGGCGGCGCCGGGCTGGCCTTCGTCAAGGCGCCGTGACATGAGCCGTTTGACCTCGCTGGAGCCGCCCGTCGCGCGCAGTTCGCGCCGTGGCCAGCTGCGCGCGTTCGAAGATGCACTGCGCGAGCAGTGGCGGCTCGGTCAGAACCTGATCCTGTGCTGGTGCCCGATGCCGGAGGGCATCTATCTGCTGTCGGCGCCGCACTACTACCTCGGCCAGTTCTCCAGTCTTTCCGAAGCGGCGGCGGTCGATCGTCTCGATCTGCTCAACGGCCGTTTCATCCGCAATCTGATCGCCGGCCGGCGGCAGTTGGTCGAGGCCGATTTTTTCAGCACGGCGAAGCGGCTCGGTCTGGAACCGAAGCTGATCGAGACACCGCTGGCGATCGACCAGGCCGCCGATGCCATCGAGCAGATCGTCAAGCGCTACAGCATCAGCTACGTCGAAAGCCGCGCCGTGCTGCTGTTCGATATCGTCGACTTCTCGCTGTTCACGCCGTTCGAACAGAGCAGCCAGCTCAACAGCCTGTCGTACACGCTCAACAGCGCCGCCAACAAGCTGCGTTCGAAGCGCATCTCGGTCGACTTCGCACGCACCACCACCGGTGACGGCTTCTACATCTGGAACCGCGATCCGAGTCCGCGCGGCAACATGGATCTGTTTCTGCTGATGCTGGTGGCGATCGCCGACAACGCGCTGGCGCGGCGCAAGGCGCGCAGCGGCACGGTGCCGGTGCTGCGCACGGCGTTTCACATCGGCAGCCACTTCGAGTTCTCGCAGGTGGAGGGCTTCAACCCGACGCTGTACACCTACATCGTCGGCGACGTCACCATCGAGCTGGCGCGCATGGTCGAGATCGCGCGCGGCGGGCAGATCCTGATCGGCGAATTCACCACGCAGGTGCCGACATCGGCGCGCGAAGAGGCGCTGCTGATCGAGTCCGATTCGACCCATTTCGTGCAGCGCGCCGACCGGGCGCTGGAGCTGTTGCGCGGGATGGAACTCTCCGGCGCCCATGTGGAAGCGATCCAGTGTCAGCTGACCGGTGAGACCGGTGTCTCAGCCGGGCAAAGTGCCCGCCGCTTTCGCATCACCGACAAGCACGGCCTGACACGCCATGCCTACAATCTGCGCATCAATATTTACACCAGCGGCAACCGGCCGCTGCTGCTCGGCATTCAGGGCAGCGAGCTGCCGCGCGCGCAGCGCAACAGTCGTCGCGGCGGCGAGGCCGAGCTGGTTCAGAAGGGGCGCCGCTCGCAGCGGTCGCACCTGTTGTCCGAAGAGTGAGTAGTCCGAAGAGTGAGAGGCGGATGCCCGAACTGCATCGCGATGTGACCAACACAGTCGATGTCACCGATCCCGCAGCGGTCTGTGTCGCCGTCTCCGCCATCCTCGGTCGGCATGTCGAGGTGGCGAAGCTGTCGGCGCTGCCGCGCCTGTTCACCGATTTCGACCGGCTCTATCGCGGCAATTTCCCCGGCTTTTTCGGCTGCGACACGCAGTACCACGACATCCAGCATGTGCTCGACGTGACACTGGCGGCGGCGCGGCTGATCGATGGTTACGGTATCGCGCACGCGCCGCTCGATGCCGAGCTCGCGGTGACCGGTATCGCTGTCGCGCTGTTTCACGACGCCGGCTACATCCGCCGCAAGGGCGATTCGCGCCACCAGCATGGCGCCGAATACACGCGGGTTCATGTCTCGCGCAGTTCGCGCTTTCTCGCCGAATACCTGCCGACGATCGGTCTGGCACAGGCCGCGCCGCTGGCGAGCACGCTGGTCCATTTCACCGGCTATGAAGTCGATCCGGCCGACATTCCCGTCGACGGCGCGCGTGAGCGCGATCTCGGTGCATTGATCGGCAGCGCCGATGTGCTCGCGCAGATGGCCGACATCGCCTATCTGGAAAAGTGCCGGGATCGGTTGTTCCGCGAATTCGAGCTCGGCGGCATCGCGCGCGAGATCGATGCCAGTGGCCGCGAGCAGGTGCGTTACGCCTCGGCGCTCGATCTGCTGCGGCAGACACCGGCTTTCATTCGCAATACTGTCGATGCCCGTCTCGAAGGAGTGTTCGGCGGCATCTATCGCTGTGTCGAGCGCCATTTCGGCGGTCGCAATCTCTATCTGGAAGCGCTGCAACGCAATCTCGACCATCTCGAACAGCTGCTTGCCGAGGGCGAAGAGCTGCTGCTGCCGCCGCGTCCGCTGCGCCGCCTGCCGGTCGCCTGAGCGCCCAACTTCGGACTGACTCGGCAGCGCGCGCGGTTATACTCCCGCTCATCTTTTCGTCATCGCTGTATTCAGGAACCCACACCATGGCTGTCGGCACCGGGCTCTCCAGTGAACGTCTGCGCGAATTCACCAGCTTTCGCAATCTCTCCGAGGAGGATCTGCTGATCCTGGCCGGCAGCGTCAGCGTGCAGAGCGCGCGTCGCGGCGAGATGCTGTTCAACTGCGGCGATATCGATGCGCGCGATTTCTTTCTGCTGAACGGCCGCCTGCAGCTGATCGCCGAGGATGGCCGCGAGCGTTTCATCGACGCCGGCAGCGATGTGGGGCGGATGCCGGTGGCGCGCTTGCGCCCGCGCCAGTACACGGCGAAGGCGATGACACCGGTCGACTACTTCATGGTCGATTGCGATCTGCTCGATTCGCTGTCGCAGCCGCAAGGCGACAGCGGCGACATCGACTACGGCTACGGCGTCATGGAGGTCACCGAAGGATTCAGCGACGAGACCGCCGAGATGCTGGCCTCGTTTCGCCGCGACCTCGACAAGCGCAAATTCCGCCTGACCACGCTGCCGGAGGTGGCGGTCAAGATCCGCCAGGCGCTCAGTGGCGACGACGTCAACCTGCGTCAGGCCGCCGACCTGATCAACCGCGATCCGGCCATCGCCGCCAAGCTGGTGCGCGCCGCCAACAGCCCGGTCTATCACGGCGCCGCCCGCTGCGACTCGGTGCATGCGGCGATGGTGCGGCTCGGTCTCAACACCGCGCGCCAGCTGGCGATCGGCTTCACGCTGCGCGACCTGTTCGAGAGCCGCGACCCGGTCTCCAGGCAGCTGATGGAGGAGGCGTGGCAGCAGAGCATGGATGTCGCCGCGATCAGTTTCGTGCTGGCGCGCCACACCCGCCTGTTCGACCCCGAGGAGGCGATGCTGGCCGGCCTCGTCAGCAACATCGGCGTGCTGTCGGTGATCAGCTACGCGCAGAGCTACCCGCAGCTGCTCGGCAACGAGGTGCTGCTGCGGCAGTGGATCGACAAGCTGAAGGGCGAGGTCGGCGCGATGGTGCTGGAGAGCTGGCAGTTCCCGGCCGAGATCGTCGAGGCCGCGCGCGGCTGCGAGGAGTGGGGGCGCTGCCCGAATACGCGCGCCGACCTGTGCGACCTGGTGCTGGTGGCGACACTGCACAGCTTCATCGGCAAACGTCGCCGCAACGCACCGCCGCGCATGGATCAGGTGCCGGCCTACCAGAAACTGGCGCTCGGCAGCCTGACGCCGGAGATGGCGCTGCAGGTGCTGGTCGAGGCGCGCGATCAGATCGATCAGGCGCGCTCGCTGCTGGTGGCCTGAACCCGTGCCCGGCGCCGTTGCCGTGCGCGCCGCGGCGCCCGACGACACGCGCGCCGCGGCGCTGGCGCAATCGCTGCAACTTCCGTTGATCGATGTCGGATCGCCGCTGCCGGAGGGCATCGCGGCGACGCTGGCGTTCGCCGGTGACGTGCTGACGCTGGCGCCGCGCGATGCGCGTCAGTCCGGTCCGATCCAGGTCGACTTCTGCGGCGGCGCCAACCGCCACCGGCTGCAGGGCGGCGCCGAGCTGATCGTCAGGGCGGTGCGCGGCCGCGCGCGCGAAGCGTTGAGTGTGGTCGATGCGACGGCGGGGCTCGGCCGCGACAGCTTCATTCTCGCCAGCCGCGGTGTCGACGTGACGCTGCTGGAGCGCTCGCCGGTGATCGCGGCGCTGCTGGACGATGGCCTGCGCCGCGCGCGCGAGTCGGGCGATGCCACCGTTGCCGCCATCGCCGCGCGGATGGCGTTGAACTGTGTCGATGCCGGCCAGTGGCTGGCCGCTGGCGGCGCCGATGTGGTCTACCTCGATCCGATGTTTCCCGATCTCGGTCAGAGCGCGCTGGCGAAGAAGGAGATGCAGCTGTTCCAGCAGCTCGCGCTCGACCGCGGCGACGAAGCGGCACTGCTGGTGGCGGCGCGGCAGGCGGCGCGGTTGCGCGTCGTCGTCAAGCGGCCGCGCAAGGCACCACCGCTGGCGGGGCAGCCGGCCGACTACGCGCTGGAGGGGCGCTCGGTACGCTTCGACGTCTACGTCAGCCAGACGGGGTCGTAGGATGGGTCGAGGAGCGAAGCGACGACACCCATCGGACCGCGAAGTCTCCACCGCCGCTGTTGATGGGTATCGCTGCGCTCAACCCATCCTACGGGTTCGGCACTGGGAGACTTTAAGTAGTTGCCACCATCGCTGTCGGCGCCGGAATCCGTTAAGCTCGCCGCCTTTCGAACGCACGGTTCGCACGCCTTGTCGGCACAGACCGTTCCGTTTGCCTCCCGCCCGGTACTCTCCGCGGCATTCATCTCCCTGATACCCCCATACGAAGGTTTCATGACCCTATTTGCATCCCTTGGCCTGATC
Organism: uncultured Verrucomicrobiaceae bacterium; assembly: GCA_964638025.1. GTDB lineage: Bacteria > Pseudomonadota > Gammaproteobacteria > Pseudomonadales > CAMLJR01 > CAMLJR01. Next base: position 861 of record CAZWXW010000034.1, on the reverse strand, counting down.
GAACCGCTGCAACGCGCCGTGAGCGAGCAGGGCTACGAGCAGGCGACGCCGATCCAGGCGCAATCCATTCCCGTCGTTCTCGAAGGGCGCGACGTGCTCGCCGCCGCCCAGACCGGCACCGGCAAGACCGCCGGCTTCACGCTGCCGCTGCTGCAGCGCCTCGCGCACCACGACGCCACCGCGTTCCGGCCGGTGCGGGCGCTGGTGCTGACGCCGACGCGCGAGCTGGCCGCCCAGGTCGGCGCCAGCGTCGAGACCTACGGCAAATACCTGAAGCTGCGCTCCACCGTCATTTTCGGCGGCGTCGGCATCAACCCGCAGATCGACCGCCTGCGCAAGGGCGTCGACATCCTGGTGGCGACACCGGGACGCCTGCTCGACCTGCACAGCCAGCGCGCGCTCGATCTGTCGCGCGTTGAAATCCTCGTGCTCGATGAAGCCGACCGCATGCTCGACATGGGCTTCATCCACGATATCCGCCGCGTGCTGAAACTGCTGCCGGCGAAGCGCCAGAACCTGCTGTTCTCGGCCACCTTCTCGGACGAGATCCGGCAGCTGTCCGGCGGCATCCTGCACCAGCCGGTCAGCGTCGAAGTGGCCGCGCGCAACAGCACCGTCGAGCGCATCGAGCAGTCGGTCTATCACGTCGACAAGGGTGACAAGTCGTCGCTGCTGAGCGCACTGGTATTGAAAAACGGCTGGGAGCAGGTGCTGGTCTTCACCCGCACCAAACACGGCGCCAACCGGCTGTCGACCCAGCTTGAGCGCGATGGCATCACCGCCGTGGCGATTCACGGCAACAAGAGCCAGAACGCGCGCACCAGCGCACTTTGCGCGCCTTGAAATCGGCCAGTGCGCTGG
>CAZWXW010000033.1:0-32545 GCA_964638025.1 uncultured Verrucomicrobiaceae bacterium | reverse complement strand
TCATCTCTTTTGGCCATAGGGTAAAGAAATGACACAGAATTCTGAACACTACCCTTTTGGATGCATATGTCCATCAGGGTTGGTGGGCAAATGGTTGTGAAGCCAAACCTAGTCGGGACAGCTGCGCTATGGCTTTACTCTCAGTCAAAAGAGGTCTTAACAAATTTTCTGCAATCGGCCATAAGCGGACTCTTGATCTGTACTAGAAGCGAACGCTCAACGCCTGAGTGGGCGACAATCACAAGTGATTCGCATCAGGCGCGCTTGCCTGCTGTAATCGCAACTAGAACTCAAGGCGCATTGCCTGCCATTGTTCCCAAGCCTGCTCCGGCTCAATGTCTATGTATTCTCTGCTGGGCTGAACTGCCTGAGCCGCCTCTTCCGTCCCCACTACGGCTTCAGCGTTGTCTCGTATTGACTCGACTTCTTGTCGTGTCAATGGCTCACCCTTCTTTCTCTCTTCAGAGAGTAAAACTGCAGCGAGTGCGGGAATGAAGACGATACGCAGATAAGGTGGCTTAGGACGAACAGCCAGCGATTGATATGAGCCCTCTTCAGATTCACGCAGCGCCTCCAATGGGTCGGCCATGGCGCCTCCTGCGAATACTAGTGCCATTATCATGATCAACGGTCCGACCATTAGGCATTACCGCTTGACCATAGAAAAGATAGATGCCAACACTCCGGGAATAACCAACAATAGGCCCGGCGCGGCGAATATCGCCGCTAGGGCCCAGTGCCAACCCCAAACATTCATGGCGCCAAAGAAGGCACCGATAGTTATTGGCAGGGTGAAGCGGAGGGCAAGTGCAGAAAATAGGGCGAGCCAAGCCCATATTGGACCAATGCCATGTTCGATGCCGGCAAAACCTGCAACAAGCTGAGCAATACCAAATGCCATGAAGGCAATGAAACCTGCAAATCCAAGTGCTGCGTTCATGATTATCTTTTTCCTAACGCAGAGCTAAGGGGCAGCGTAAGGCAGCGCATAAAATGCGAAGCATGCGCTGACTGAAGTTGTCCGTGACGAAGCGCAGCGAGGAACAAACCTTGAGCGACTTGTTAGGGTTCACTTGAACCTGCCTCAACCACACGCTGCAACAACTGAGCGGCCTTTGCTAAAACCGGCCCCGCCAATTGATCTTGCTGCAATGCTTTAAATGGCCCTTCACCAAAGTAAAGGCCGTCTGACACTAGGAAAGTTAAGCGCACATTGCCAGCTACAGGCGGCGGCAAGCGCTGTTTTTCCCATGGGCCAATTCTTTGTACTATGGGTAGAGCTGTGGAAACCAATTCTTTTGCCTGTGCCTCTAATGGATGACCATTACCTTCAAAGATTACGAGCTTCCCGGACTGATTGATGTAGCGAATACCTCCCTCTGAAAAAACAGCTAATACGTCTAGCCCTTGTTCGAGAGGAACCTCAATAATTACACCAAATAATTTTTTTGGAGGAACATTTTCTCCAATTGCTCGAAGCTGGTTGTACCCAAGAGCACGAACCCTCCCTTCATTTGTTTCATCTTCAGCTACTTTGCGTATGGCAACTTTATCTGGCTTTTCTGCCAGTAAAATTGACCAAATACCGCTATTGCCTGCATTGCCATTATTTTTAAAAAGGCTTAATTCATCGCAAAACAGCAAGTTATACATGAAGTTTATTTTTGGTTCAGCATATGGCTTGTAAAGCATAGATTCTCCTGCCATACCATTTGTAGCCAAACCAATTCCAAGTAATGCAAATAATTTCTTGAGCATATTAGTGAACCCTAACTACTTAGTATGCAGAACGGTCTGCTTTTAAAAAATTAAAGCGGACGCGTCGGTTGATGTTGGCTTTTTGGGTTTAAATGCGGATTCGTCTATTGGGGTCGTCCATTTCACAGCTCATGAATCTGTCCTGAAAGCCGCGCCAGTACTGAGCTTAGGCCAGCCTTCTCGTTGGCCTCCAGATTAACCAGACGCCAATCACCTGACTAGCTACTGGCAACAAACAGCGAACGCCAGCAGGGTTGCTAGCAATTGCTTACCGGGCGCGCATTAACAAGGTTGCGGCCTTGGAAGATGTCCGCTTTAGAGACGATAGATCCTTAATTGGCGAACGGCTGCTTGGGGTCGACAGCTGCCTTGGGAGGAGGGGCATCGCTCTCAAAGCGGCCGCATTTAGTTTCAACCCTTGTCCATTTTTTTGCATCATGAGCACGCAATCAAAGCAATTTCAGCGCCCGCAATGATGCCTTGCCCAGTTCGATCCGTTTCGATGCATCTGATGGCGTGCGAATATCGAGGTTCAGCGCGAAGGTATAGATGCTGCCCTTCTTCTCGATCCAGCCGACCCACCAACCGACCCCCGGCTCCGGCGCATTCTGCCAACCGGTCTTGCCATACAGCACCCAGCCGTCGCCGCGCTCGATCTCGACGATCTCTCTTGCGATGCCCTGTTGCTCAGAGGTGAATGACAATTCATCGCGCGTCAGTCGAGCCAGAAATTGAGTCTGCTCGATGGCGCTGATCTGCAGTGGTCCGCGCAGCCAGAAGGTGTCGACGACATCGCCAACCTGTCCATTGCCGTAGTTCAGGCGGGAGAGATAGTCGCGTTCGCGCGCCAGCCCAATGCGCCGTGCCAGCTGCTGATAGATCGCTGCGTTCGATACCGCGATGGCTTCGCGCAGGCTCATGTCGCGCGCCCACTCGGGAAATGGAACCGGTGTGCCATCGTAAGGCAGCTTCTCGTCCACACTGGCCACCGCTCCGGTTGCCAGCCCGATCAGCGTGTGTGGGATCTTGAAGGTCGATGCCGGCACATAGCGGGTAGCGGCGCGCTCGCGGTTGTAGCCCGTCAGCGTCTCGCGCTGCGGATCGAACAGCACGAAGGTGCCGGTGACATTCGCGGCATCGAATAATGCGGCAATGGCGGGCGCATCTTTCCAGGTGGATGCTTGTGCCGACGCTGCCAGCAGCAACAGCAGCGCAGTGAACATTGGCTTCATGGCGGGCATGAACTCCTTGTTGGGGTGGCGGTCGACGTGTATACCACCGATCGAAATTTCCTGCGAAAAATGCGAGGTGTATTGATGAAGCCACGACTCTCTTTCCTGACGCTCGGTGTCGACGATCTCGAGCGCAGCCTGCGCTTCTATCGCGACGGCCTCGGTTTGGCCACCGAGGGGATCATCGGTCAGGAGTTCGAGCATGGCGCGGTGGTGTTCATCGACCTGCAGCCGGGACTGAAGCTGGCGTTATGGCCGCGCCGGAGTATTGAGCACGACACCGGCGTGACGCTGGCGAGTGGCGGTGTGTCGCCGGTGATGCTGTCACACAATGTGCGCGACAAGGCCGAGGTCGACGCGGTGCTGCAACAGGCGGAGGCGGCCGGTGCCGTCATCGTCAAGCCGGGTGGCGATGCGTTCTGGGGTGGTTACACCGGCTACTTCCGCGACCCCGATCAGCACCTGTGGGAAGTGGCGTGGAATCCGAAGTTGTTGCCAGCCGACTGACCCGCTGTCACGCAACCGTTATCTGCGCGTCAACAAACTCCCACCGTTCTGCAATGGCGGGCTCCTAGTCTGGCCCGGTCGCCTCGCGACGCTCGCTACACCAGCGAGACCATTTCTGACAGGGAGGAGAATATGGATAACCGGAGCCGCGCCATGCGCAAACGTCTGATCACGCTGCTGGCCTGTGCTGCCGTAACCGCCGGTTGTGGCGGTGCACTGGCAGACAAGAAGGAGAGCGAACGCCACGGCTGGCGCAACGATAAACCCGGTGTGCGCAATGTGCAGGTTGGACCGCGCCCCTATTTTCTGGTCAACGATATGGATGCCGGGGCGCTGAAAAACAAGTTGCAGTCCTGTGCCGAGGGGCCGTTCTCGAAAAGCGAATTCTCGATCGGCCATCGCGGTGCGCCGCTGCAATTTCCGGAGCACACCAAGGAGTCCTACGAAGCAGCCGCACGCATGGGCGCCGGCGTGGTCGAGTGCGATGTCACCTTCACCAGGGATCGCCAGCTGGTCTGTCGCCACTCGCAGTGCGATCTGCACACCACCACCAATATTCTCGCGGTGCCGGAGCTGGCGGCGAAATGTTCGGTGCCGTTCCAGCCGGCCGACCCGGTCGCCGGCACGCCGGCGCAGGCACAGTGCTGCACCAGCGATATCACGCTGGCCGAGTTCAAACGCCTGAAAGGGAAGATGGATGCATTCGATCCGCAGGCGACAACCGTCGAGCAGTATCTCGGCGGCACTGCCAGTCGCGGCACGCTGCTGAGTCACAGGGAGAGCATCGCGCTGTTCAAAAAGCTCGGCGTGAAGATGACGCCGGAGCTGAAGTCGCCGGATGTGTCGATGCCGTTCGAGGGCAGTTACACGCAGGCGCAGTACGCGCAGCAGATGATCGATGAGTACAAGGCGGCCGGTGTCTCGCCGCGCGATGTCTTCCCACAGTCGTTCGATCTGCAGGATGTTCGCTACTGGATCGCCAACGAACCCTGGTTCGGCAAGCAGGCGGTCTATCTCGATGATCTTGAGTCGCCGGCTGAATATCCGACGCTGATCGAGTTGCAGAAGCTGCGCGCCGAAGGTGTGCGCATCATCGCGCCGCCGCTGTTTGCATTGCTGGCGCTCGATGGCAGGAATCGCATCGTGCCGTCGCAATATGCGCTCGATGCGAAAGCGGCCGGTCTCGACATCATCACCTGGACGCTGGAGCGTTCGGGGCCGCTCGCCACCGGTGGCGGCTGGTATTACCAGACGGTTGGCGGCGCGCTGAATAACGACGGCGACATGCTGCAGGCACTGCATGTACTGGCGAAGGATGTCGGTGTGCTCGGCGTCTTTTCCGACTGGCCCGGCACCGTTACCTACTACGCCAACTGCATGGGGTTGAAGTAGGGTGGTCGCTGGCCGGAGGCGGGATCACGCGTCGCCGTTCTCTGCGTGCTGTGCACAGCGTCTGGCGATGGCCGGCGCCTGCCGCATGTTGATCTCGATGGCACCGAGGGCAATGGCGCGCTCGCGCAGATCGAGGGGGATGTCGTAGTGCGGCTTGCCCGCCTTGTTCTGGAACCAGCGCCGCGCCATGCCGATGCCGTCGGCCATCGCGTGCAGCTCATCCAGCGTGTCGGCCACCATGTGGCACATGATCATGCCCCTGAACCTGGCGCGATAGTTGTCGACGTAGACCGGCATGGCGTGTTCCCGCTGGTTCCAAAACCAAAAAGGCCCACCCGGATGGGTGAGCCTTTTCGGATTTGCCGCGTTGTTTGGTAGCAAGGGCGAGACTCGAACTCGCGACCCCAGCATTATGAGTGCTGTGCTCTAACCGGCTGAGCTACCTTGCCAAAACTGATCTTGCGGTAATCGGCCCAGGTGCCGATCGCCACAAAAAGAGGCGCGCATTCTCTGTTTTGAGTGCCGTGAAGTCAAGCGTAGCGGCGCTTCGGCAGGGCGATGACCAGCGAGCCGCCGACCACCAGCAGTGCCCCCAGCAGGTTCAGCGCGCCCACCGGCTCGGCGGTGATGTAGCCCGGCACCAGCCATTCGACCAGCAGTGAAAAGGCCACCGTGAACAGCGGGGTTACCGTCAGCATGGCGCTGACCCGCGACGCCTCCCACCGCTTCATCGCCCACCCCAGCGTCAGGTAGCTGCTCAGGTAGAGGATCAGCGTGCCAATCAACAGCGCCATGCCGACCCCGTCCAGCGCCAGCGACTGTGACGGCGTGGCCATCGGCAGCAGCACCAGCGTGCCGATCAGGTAGGCGATCAGCAGCACCTGCTGCGAGTCGAGCCGGATGCCGAGGCGTTTTTGCGCGAGCGCATACGAAGACCAGAACAGCGGCGTCAGCCCCAGCAGCATCAGGCCGATGCCGTAGCTGGTCATGCCGAACAGGTCGGCCAGCCGGGTGTGAAAGAACAGCAGCTGTCCGGTGATGATGGCGGCGGTGCCGCCCCACTGCCGGCGTGTGAAGGACTCCTTGAACAGCAGCACCGCGCCGAGCAGCACCAGCACCGGGCCGACCTGCGCGATCATCTGCGCCGCGCTGGCCGAGGCGTACTGCAAGCCGGCGTTGAAGAAGAAGCCATTGCAGATCAGGCCGATGACGCAGATCGTCAGCAGCTTCAGCACGCGGCGGTCGCGCAGGCCGCTCCAGTCCGGACGTCGCCACAGGAAGTAGATCAGCAGCGGCAGGCCGCAGCCGATCTGCCGGTACCAGGTCAGCGTTTCGGCATTCATCTGGTGCAGCAGCCCCTTGCCGAGGATCGGCACGATGGCCCATTGCAGCGAGGTGGCCAGCGCGAACGACAGGCCGATATGGCGGTTGCTCTGTTGTGTATTCATGCCGGGACAGCTTGGCACCGGGGCGTCCAGCGAGCGCTGGCGCGGGCAGCGCGACAGCGTCGGTGGACGATGCGGGAAAGGGGGTTGGAGTAGCGGCCATCGTAAAGGGGCGGCCTGCCCGGCGCCACCCTTGCCGCGGGACAGCGCTGGCAGGTGGTTTGGTGCCGTGCTAGAAACGTTGCAGCCAATTCGGGCTGCCGTTCGGGTGAAGTTGTCATGGAGCGATATCCGCCGCTGCGCCGCCGCGCGCTTTATGGATGGCTGCTGGTGGTGGCTCTCGCCGGTTGCGCCCAATTGCCGGAGCGGCCGGTGTTGCCCTACAGCGCGGCGTTGCCTCCAAGCGGGGAGAGCAGCCTCGATCGCAGCGCGCTGCCGCTGGAGGCGGCGCACCCCGGGCGCTCCGGCTTCATGCTGCTGGACGAAGGCGCCGAAGCGTTCGCGCTGCGCGCGCTGGCCAGCGCCGAGGCGCAGCGCAGCATCGATGTGCAGACCTACATCTGGCACGACGACCTGACCGGCCGCTACCTCGCCTGGGTGCTGTTGCAGGCCGCCGATCGCGGCGTGCGCGTGCGGCTGTTGCTCGACGACCTCGACAGCCGCGCCAAGAACGATGCGCTGGTGGCGCTCGACCGCCACGACAACATCGAGGTGCGCCTGTTCAACCCGCTGGCATCGCGCCGGGGCAGCCTGGCGATGGCGGGCGAGTTCCTGCACTCGTTCCACCGCCTCAATCACCGCATGCATATCAAGAACTGGATCGTCGACAACCGCGTGTCGATTGCCGGCGGTCGCAATATCGGCGATGAGTATTTCGCCGCCAGCGACGACAGCAACTTTGCCGATATCGATTACCTGATGGTGGGGCCGATCGTGCGCACCGGCTCGGAGGCGTTCGACCGCTTCTGGAATTCGAACGTGGTCTACCCGATCGCGCTGCTCGACCCGAAGCAGTCGGCGCGCGCCGATCTCGCCGCGTTGCGCAAGGCGCTGGATAGCGTGGTCGATCAGACGCAACACTCGCGCTACGCCGAGGCATTGCACCGCAACGAGTCGATCCGGCAGTTGCTGGAGCGCGGCCTGCCGCTGCAGTGGGAGCAGAACTACTGGCTGGCGTGCGATCCACCGGACAAGGCCGAGGTCGATGGCGCGCTCGAAAAATCCGCCGTGCTCAATGCGCTGTTGCCGCGATTGCAGGGTGCCCGGCGTGAAGTGCTGATCATCTCCCCCTATTTCGTGCCGGGCGAGGAGGGCACGCAGCTGCTGACCGGGCTGGCGCAGCGCGGCGTCACCGTCAACGTGCTGACCAACTCGCTGGCTGCCAACGATGTCGCCGCCGTGCACGGCGGTTACGCGCGCTATCGAAAACGGCTGCTGGCCGGTGGCGTCAACCTGTGGGAGCTGAAGCCTGACGGTGACGGCAAGAAAAAGCTGTCGCTACTCGGCTCCAGCGGCGCCAGCCTGCACGCGAAGTCGCTGACCATCGACCGCAGCGGCCTGTTCATCGGCAGCTACAACCTCGACCCGCGCTCGACACAATTGAATTCGGAGATGGGCGTGTACGTTGAAAGCCCCGTGCTGGCGGAACGGCTGGCGAAGGAGTTTCTCAACGGTGGTAAAGGTGATGGTGCCTGGCGCGTGATGCTGCAGGACGGCAAGCTGCGCTGGACCGACAACAGCGTGACGCTCGACAGCGAGCCGAGCGCCTCGTGGTGGCGCCGTTTTCAGGCGTGGTTCGCGCGGATGCTGCCGATCGAGCCGCTGTTGTGAAACGTCTGTCTGCGTTGTGAAAAGGGGGCGCCGAAGCGCCCCCTTTTTTTTGTGGCTTGCCGTCCATGGCTGCCACCCTCCGGGTCGTCGCTGACGCGACGCCGAAAATCGCTCCCGGCGATTTTGACTTTGCGACGTCAGAACTTGTAGCTGATCGACACCGAGCCGTTGCGCCCGGCACCGTAATAGCCGCTGTAGCGCAGTGTGTTGATGTACTTCTCGTTGGTGAGGTTGTTGAGGTTGGCCTGCACGGTCGTGTTGGGCAGGACGTCCCAGGCGACGAAGCCGTTGAGGATGGCGTAGCTCTCCTGACGCACGGTGAAGCCGCTCGGCTCCACATTGGAGATGCTGCTTTGCCAGCGTCCACCGATACCGTAGGCCAGCGCGGTGTAGCTCGGCAGGCGTGCGGTGAGCATCAGGTTGGCCGTGCGGCGCGGTACCCATTGGTAGGTGTCGTCACCATCGTCACCGTCCAGCTTCAACGCGGTGTAGCCGAATATCAGGTTGACGTTGTCGGTGATTCTGCCGGTGGCTTCGAACTCGACACCTTTGGATTCGACGTCGACGCCGCCGTAGTAGAGCTGGCCTAGCGAGTTGTAACCGGCGGCGGTGGCCAGGCCTTCCTGCTCGGCCTTGAAGACCGCCAGCGTGGTCAGCAGACGCTTGTCGAGCCAGTCGACCTTCGCGCCCACTTCATAGTTCACGCCCTTGGTCGGATCGAGGTAGTAGCCGGCTGCGTCGGATTGATCCTGCGGCTGGTAGATGTCCGAGTAGCTGACGTAACCGAGCACGTTGTCGCTGAAATCGAAGGTCAGTCCGGCGTAGGGGCTGGTGTTCTCTTCGGTCTGATCGAAAACCACACCGTAATTCACGCCATCCCGATGGTATTGGGCATGGTTGATCCCGACGATGGCTTTGAGTCGGTCGGTGAGGGACAGTCGGGCGGCACCGAAGGCGCGTTTCATGCGCTGGTCCATCGTGCTGTAGACGCTGGCGGCGCCCCACGCCGGCTCGGGAACCGCGTCGCCGCGCCAGGGGAAGCTGGGCATCTGGACGTAACCGGGCGCAGCGGGGTCGTAGGCGTAGGTCGCGGCGAACGCTTCGTTCTTCGCTTCGCTCTCGGCGTAGCTCGTGCCCAGCATCACCTCGTGCTCGCGACCGAACAGCTGGAAGCGGCCATCGATCGTGACGGCGCCCAGGTTGGAGGTGATTTCATCCTGGCCGGCCCAGGGATAGCCGTACAACCCGAGGTTGGTGCCGGGTTCGAGACCGGTCGCCCAATAGTCATAGGCGTAGAACAGCCTGCTGTCGTTGCCGACTTCGCGGAATTCGTAGGAGAGCTTGAGTCGCCAGTCGTCCGAGAGTTGGTGAGCGTATTCGGCAAAGCCGGTCTCGGTGGTGGTGTCCCAGTAGGCCCAGTCCTGCGTGGTCGAGGTGCTGCGGGCCCATTCGGCCTGGCGGCCATCGCTGTACATGAAGGCCAGTGCGCCCCACATATTGCCGTCGGTCTTGGCTTCCTGCCAGGAGTAGCCGAAGGTCAGCGTGCCGTTGTCGCCGATCTGGCCATCGATCACGCCATACAGGAAATCGCGGCTGTCCTCCTTGTCGCGCAGGTAGGAGTCGCCGTCCTGGTGCGCGGCCACGACACGGCCGGCCCAGGTGCCATCGGCAGTGAACGGTGTCGAATAGTCGGCCTCGACGCGCTTGGTGTCCCACGAGCCGTAGCTGGCGCCGATCGAGCCCTGTGCATCGTTGGTGGGGCGCTTGCGCACGAAGTTGATGGTGCCGGCGGCGTTGCCGACGCCGGTCAGCAGGCCGTTGGCGCCGCGGATCACTTCCAGCTTTTCGTAGCCATAGGTTTCCACTGCACCGGTGACGATGCCCCAGTCGTTGGGCAGGCCGACGCCGTCGATCTGGGTGTTTTTGATTTCGAAGCCGCGCACGGTGAAGTTGGTGCGGTTGGTCTCCCACTCCTCGACCTGGATGCCGGTGGCCATCCGCAGTGCGTCATTCAGGCTGGTGGTGCCGAACTGCTCCATCTGCTCGCTGGTGACCGCGCTGATCGACTGCGGTGTCTCCTTGATGTCCATCGCCAGACCGGTTGCTCCACTGCTGACGCGGTTCTCGCGGACGCCGATGATCAGCATCTCCTCGATCTTGGCGGCGTTGGTCTCGGCAGCGGTGTCGGCTGGGCCTGCAGGGTCAGGCCGACGGCAACGAAAAGCATGGAACGGGCGAAGTTGGGGTGGCGCATTTGGAGGTCTCGCAGGTATTTGGGCGGGCAATTTGGTGCGAGACGTTAATGGATACGTTTATCAAATGCAAATTGTTCTCTTTTGAGAATAGCTGGCTTCTGGTGCCCAATAGAGAGGTGTCAGTCGATCAGAAAGTTGCGATCGCCGCCGAGCGGCAGCGGCGGCGACGCACTCTCATCTTTCAGTCCGACGCCGCTGAGCTGCCGGCGCCGCGCCTCGCTCAACAGGAAGTCGAGGCGGTGGGCGGCCTCGGCGAAACCCAGTCCGCCGTCGCGAATGTTGGAGATGCAGTTGCGTTCGGCATCGCTGCGCCCCGGTCTTGGTGCGAAGGTCAGGTAGAGCCCGAGACTGTCCGGCGAGCTGAGGCCGGGGCGTTCGCCGATCAATATGACGACGGTTTTTGCCTGCAGCAGCGCGCCGATTTCATCGCCGATGGCGACGCGCCCCTGTTGCACGATGGCCAGCGGCCCGAGTTGCCAGCCGCGCTGTCGCAAGAGCGGCACCATGTGTGCCAGAAAACGCGCGGCGTTGTGCTGGATCGCCAGCGCCGAAAGCCCGTCGGCAATGACGAAGACGATATCGGGCGCGGTGTCGATCGGGCGCTGTCGCAACTGCACGGCTGACGGCGTATCGAGGCGCCGGCCGAGATCGGGGCGTTGCAGGTAGATATGACGATCAGCGGCGGCGCTGCTGAGCTGCAGGATCGGGAGATGCAGTTCGGAGAGCGCTTGCGCCAGCGCCTCGCCATCGAGCGCAAGGTGCACCGCGTCGCGCGCCTGGGCGTGGGCAAGCTGGAACTGCAGATGCGCGTCGGTCGGCAGGCTGACGCCGGTGCGGCCCAGCGCGATACGCGCAGCGGTGAAGCGGCGCAGTGATGACCAGTTGTCGGTAGTGACGATACCGGTCTCCTTGCCAGTGCTATCGCTGTTGCCGTTTTTGTTGCTGTCGCTTGGTTTCGTCACGGCAGTGAATCCAGCGCCGGCTGAAAGGCGGGTGGCAGTGTCGTCTGTGTGCGCACGTCGCTGCCCGGTGAAAAGATCTGAATCCACTCCAGCCACGCCCCAAACTCCGGCGCAGGCCGCTTCTGCAATACACGTCGCGCATACAGCGCATCGTGAAACGAGGTGGTCTGGTAGTTCAGCATGATGTCGTCGGAGCCGGGGATGCCCATGATGAAGGTGCAGCCGGCGACGCCGAGCAGCGTCAGCAGCACATCCATGTCGTTCTGATCAGCTTCGGCATGGTTGGTGTAACAGATGTCGCAACCCATCGGCAGGCCGAGCAGCTTGCCGCAGAAATGATCTTCAAGGCCGGCGCGGATGATCTGCTTGCCGTCGTACAGATATTCGGGGCCGATGAAGCCGACCACGGTGTTGACCAGCAGCGGCTTGAACTGGCGCGCGACGGCGTAGGCGCGGGCCTCACACGTTTGCTGATCGACACCGTGATGACCGTTCGCCGACAGCGCGCTGCCCTGGCCGGTTTCGAAATACATGACGTTCTCGCCAACCGTGCCGCGCTTCAGTGACAGCGCTGCTTCTCTCGCTTCGCCGAGCAGCGCGAGATCGATACCAAAGCTGCGGTTGGTCGCCTCGCTGCCGCCGACCGACTGAAACACCAGATCGACCGGCGCCCCGCGATTGATCGCTTCGAGCGTGTTGGTGACATGCGTCAGCACGCACGACTGCGTCGGAATGTCATAGCGACGGATGATCTTGTCGAGCATCTCGATGAGTCGAATGACTTGCGGCAGGTTGTCGGTAGCCGGGTTGATGCCAATCACGGCATCGCCGCTGCCGTAGAGCAGGCCGTCGAAAATGGAGGCGGCGATACCGCTGTCGGCATCGGTCGGGTGGTTCGGTTGCAGGCGTGTCGATAGTCGTCCGGGTAGACCAATCGTGTTGCGAAAGGCGGTGGTGACGCGACACTTCTGCGCGACCAGAATCAGATCCTGATTGCGCATGATCTTCGATACCGCCGCCGCCATCTCCGGCGTGATCGCCGGTGCCAGTTGCGCGAGTATTTCCGTGGTCGCGTGATCGGAGAGCAGCCAGTCGCGAAAGTCGCCGACGGTCAGGTGCGAGATCGGCGCGAACGCGCTGGCAGCGTGGGTGTCGATGATCAGCCGCGTCACCTCGTCGCTTTCATACGGGATGACGGTTTCGTTTAGAAAAGTGCGCAGCGGTAGCGCGGCCAATGTCATCTGTGCGGCGACGCGCTCGGCGGCGCTGTGTGCGGCGATGCCGGCGAGCTGGTCGCCGGAGCGCAGCGGCGTTGCCTTCGCCAGCAGCTCGCGCAGGTCGTCGAACTGGTAGCGAAGGTTGCCGATGGTGTGGCTGTATGCGCTCATCTCAACCTGAAGAGCCTCTATTTCTCCCCTCTCCCTTCAGGGAGTACCCGAAGGGCTGGGCATAAAAGGGGACTGGGTCAGAGATTCCATTGGCCACGTAGGACCTTGCTACGAATAGCGATACGGTCGCCCCGCTTTTTCCATCGCCGCGTTGTAGGTTTTCAGGATGCCGACCACCTTCGCCTTGAGCGGCGACTCCTTGGCGATCTCGTCCCAGAATTTGTGCGCGGCTTTCTCGACCGTCATCCACTCGTCGTCGGGGATCGTCGTCAGTTTCAGTTTGGGACCGTTGACGCGCAGCTCAGCCTCGCCGCCCCAGTACCACCACTGCCGGTAGTAGTGCGAACTGTCCATCGTCAGTTGCAGCAGCGTCTTCAGTTTTTCCGGCAGCGCGTTGTAGCGCTCCATGTTGGCGAAGAACGAACCGGACCAGGCGCCGGAGATGTTGTTGGTCAGGAAGTAGTTGGTGACGTTGGCCCAGCCCACCGTGTAGTCCTCGGTGATGCCGGACCAGGCGATGCCGTCGAGCTCGCCGGTCTGCACCGCGACCTCGATGTCCTCCCACGGCAGCGTCACCGGCACCACGCCGAACTGGCTCATGAAGCGGCCGGCGGTCGGGAAGGTGAAGATGCGCTTGCCCTTCAGGTCGGCCAGTTTGTTGACCGGTGTCTTGGTGGCGAAGTGGCACGGGTCCCAGGCGCCGGCGGAAAGATGCTTGACGCCGACTTTCGCGTATTCGGCTTCCCAGATCTCCTTCAGGCCGTACTGGTTGAACAGCACCGGCACGTCGAGCGAGTAGCGGCTGGCGAACGGAAAGTAACCGCCGAACACCGTCACCTCGGTCGGCGATGCCATCGAGTCGTCGTCGGACTGAACGGCGTCGATGGTGCCCTTCTGCATCGCGCGGAACAGTTCGCTGGTCGGCACCAGCTGGTCGGCGAAATAGAGTTCGATCTGCATCTCCTCGCCGGCGACCTTGTTGAATGCTTCGATCGCCGGCTTGATGACATGCTCGGCCAGCGCCGGGCCGGCGTAGGTCTGCATGCGCCATTTGATCTTCGGCTTCTGCGCGTAGAGTTTCGGTGCGGTCAGCGCGGCGGCGCCAGCCAGTGCACCGGCGGTCAGGAATTTGCGTCTGCTGCTGCTCATGGTCGGGCTCTCCGGGGCAAGGGTGATGTCGCTGAAAGAATCGATCCGATGGTTGTTTGATTCATTTGGCGTAAACGGCTTGCGGCAGCCACAGCGCGATCTGCGGAAACGCGATCAACAGAACCAGTGTCAGCAGCATCAGCCCGACAAACGGCACGATCGACACGTAGATGTCGCGCAGCGTCACCTCGGGCGGCGCCATCGCGCGCATCAGGAACAGGTTGTAGCCGAACGGCGGTGTCAGGTAGGCGATCTGCGTGGTGATGGTGTAGAGCACGCCGTACCAGATCAGGTCGAAGCCGAGCGCGCCCACCAGCGGCACATAGAGCGGCGCGACGATCACCAGCATCGCGGTGTCGTCGAGAAAGGTGCCCATCACCAGAAACGACAGCTGCATCAAAATCAGAATCGTCCACGGACTGAGGCCGAGCTTGTCGGTGAACAGGTCGTCGATGGCGCGCACGGCGCCGAGGCCATCGAACACGGCGCCGAAGCCGAGCGCGGCGAGGATGATCCACATGAACATGCAGCTGATGCCGAGCGTGTTGCGCACCGAGTTCTCGAATACCAGCCGCGTCATGCGCCGTTTCAGGATCGCCGCCACCAGGGCGGCCATTGCGCCGATCGCCGAGCTCTCGACCAGGCTGGTCCAGCCGTTGACGAACGGCACCATCATCGTGGCGAAGATCGCCAGTGGCAGCAGCCCGGCACGCAGCAGCCGAAATTTTTCGGCGCGCGTGATAGCCGCGAGTTCCTCGACGGCGAGCGGTTTGCCGAGCGCCGGATTGCGGTAGCAGCGAATGGCGATATAGATGATGAACAGCGCCGCCATCAGCAGACCGGGAAAGAGGCCGGCCAGCCACAGCTGACCGACCGGCTGGCGCGCGATCATCGCGTACAGCACCAGCACCACTGAAGGCGGAATCAGGATGCCGAGCGACGAGCCGCCCTGAATCACGCCGGTCACCATGCGCTTGTCGTAACCGCGCTTCAGCAGCTCCGGCAGCGCAATGGTGGAACCGATCGCCATGCCGGCTACCGACAATCCGTTCATCGCCGAGATCAGCACCATCAGCGCAATGGTGCCGATGGCGAGGCCGCCGGGCATCGGCCCCATCCAGACGTGAAACATGCGGTAGAGGTCGTCGGCGATTTTCGATTCGGCGAGCACGTAACCCATGAAGATGAACATCGGCAGCGTCAGCAGCGGATACCAGCTCATCAGCTTCATCGCCGCCGAAAACGGAATGTCGTGGCCGCCGGTACCCCACAAGGCGATGGCGGCCACCGCCGCGACCACGCCGATCGCCGCGAACACGCGCTGGCCGGTGAACAGCATCAGCATCATCGACGAGAACATCACCAGCGCGATCAATTCATACGGCATCGGCCGGGACTCCTGACGGACTCGCTTCGGTGGGGGTGGCCGCGCTGTCGAGCGCGACGCCGCGAATTTTCGCGATGTCCTTGCACAGCTCCGAGATCGCCTGCAGCAGCATCAGCGCGAAGCCGACGCACATCGCCACCTTGATCGGCCATAAATAGGGGCGCCACGCGGTGCGCGAACGCTCGTTGTATTCGAACGCATAGCGCGTGCTCTCGATGCCGCCCCACAGCAGCACGCCGAGAAAGAAAAGCAGGAAGAGCACGGTGATGGCATCGACCCACGCCTTGCGCGTGTCGGACCACTCGCCGTAGAAGAGGTCCATGCGCACGTTGGAGCCGAGCTGGATCGAATAGGGGCCGCCGAGAATGTAGTAGGCCACCATCGCGAACTGCGCCGCCTCCAGCGTCCACAGCGATGGCATGAAGAAGGTCTTGGAGATCGACGACCACAGCAGGATCGCCACCATCAGGAAGATGCCGTACATGACGCAGCGGCCGAGGCGGCGATTGAAGCCGTCGACGATGCGCACATAGGCAGCGATGAACGGTGGCATGGCATTCCCGAAGGCAGCGAGTGCCTCAGGCAAAGCAAGCTCCGTTCCGCGCCGTGAAATGGCCGCTCAATATCGGCGCGATGTGCTGTTTTGTCGCGCCGCATCGAGCGAACCCGGTTATCGGGTATGCCCCCATTTTTATTTCGATGAGCCGGCGGTCGCCGTTGCCCAATTGTGAGGCACGGCCGGGTGCCAACAGCGCCAGCGTGTGGCACGACTTGGCATTCGGCGCGGATCGGCTAATCTCATCGCAACAATTATCAGACCCGACGCGCGCTCCACCATTGATCGGGATCGAACATCACTTAAGCCTCTACCGTTGTCACCTGTCGCGCCGGATCACTCTGGCGGTGGTGGGTCTGCTGCGATTGTCGTGCTGTCAGAGCGATCTCCACGCCTGACAGCGTCGACCATGAGCGGCAAATGAACAGGCCGGGTGCCTCGCGCCCCGGCTAACAATGGTTGCCCGAGCTTGCCGGACGGTCGCACGGATCGCCGGCGATCGGCTTGCGCCGCAGGCTTGATAAAAATAAAGGATGTTCATCCATGCAAAGCAGAGATATGCAGCTCTCCGCCGCCGAGCGGAGCTGGTTGCCCTGGTGGGGTGCAGCCGGAAAATTGCGGTTGGGTTGGTCCTGCTTCATCAATCGCAGCACCTGTCCCGTTATCGAGCGCACGTTCGAAGGCATTGCCGGCAGCCGGCGCAATCACCTGCTGTTGTGGGTCGGCGCGCAGTGGGAGTTGCTCGCCGCGCTCGCCAGCCAGATTGCCGATGAACCGCCGTCGCTGCAGGCGCAGCGCCTCGCTGAACGTCTGCAGCAGGCGCCCGATTTTTCCGAGCTGTTTGTCATCGACCGGCAGGGGCGGGTACTCGGCTCCACGGCATCGGTACGCATCGGTGCGTCCGATCTGAATACGCGCGCGGTGGCGGCCGGGTTGTCCGCGCCATTCCTGCATGGCCCCTATATCGACCCGGTGACGCGAACGCTGGGGCCGACCACGTCGAAATTCCACGACGCCGTGACGCTGATGTTCTACCAGCCGCTGCTGCGCAATGGCGAAACGATTGGCTGCCTGTGCGGTCGCGTTCCCAACGATGTGCTCAGCGACATCATTCAGCGCGAGGCGGGGCACGTCTATCGCGACTCCGGCGACAACTACCTGTTCATGGTGGAGTCGCGCTTCGATGCGTCGATCAAGCCTGGCACCGCGCTGTCGCGCTCGCGCTTCGAGGATGACTCCTTCACGCTCGGCGACAACCTGAAGCAGGGGGTGCGCACCGCTTTCGGCGTGGTGCAGGTGAAACAGCACACCGAGCTGGAGCTGCGCTTCACCGATCCGGCCAGCAACGAATTGCATCCCGGCGTGCGCGAAACCATCCGCAACGGCGACAACCTGTTTGTCGCCTATCCCGGTTACGCCGACTATCGCCACGTGCCGGTGATCGGCAAGGGCGTCACTTTCCAGGTGCCGGGCTCGCCCGACCGCTGGGGCATGATGTGCGAGGCCGATCTCGAAGAGGTCTATCGGCGGCGACCGTTGCTGCTGCGGGTCTTGCGTCCTTTATTACTGCCGCTGCTGCCGATGGCGGTGGCGATTCCGCTGTTGCAGCGCGTGGTGACGGTGGCGCCGCAGACCTTGTGGGTGATCGGCATTGCCGCTGCCGGTGCCTTGGCGATGGTGCTGGTGGTTGCCGAACTGGCGCGCGTCGGGCGCAGGCTCGACGCCATGTCGCGCGTGCTGCTCGGTGTCGCCGAGTGCGGCGAATCGCTCGGCCAGCGCATCGACGACAAGCTGCTGGCGCACGACGAAGCCGGCGAACTGGGGCGCTGGATCAACAGCTTCGTCGACAAGATCGACGACACCGTCAGCAGCGTGCTCGGTGTGGCGACACGGATGTCGGACGCCTCGTCGCTGCTGGCGCGGCTGTCGACGCAGGTGGCGCAGGGTTCGCGACAGCAGAGCGAGTCGGCGGCATCGAGTTCGGCGGCGGTGGCGCAGATCGGTGCCAGCATTGCCAGTGTCTCCGGTCACGCCAGCTCCACCGAAACGATCGCGCGCAACGCCAATCAATACTCCGCCGAAGGCAGTCAGGTGGTGCAGCAGGCGATGTGCGAAATGGCCAGCAGCGCCGAGGAGATCGTGCGGCTGTCGGCGCTGATCACCACGCTCGACAATCGCTCCGACCAGATCAACCAGATCATCGGCGCAATCAAGAGCATCGCCGACCAGACCAACCTGCTGGCGCTGAATGCGGCGATCGAAGCGGCGCGCGCCGGCGAACAGGGGCGCGGTTTTTCCGTTGTCGCCGACGAGGTACGCAGCCTGGCGCAGCGCACCGCCAGTTCCACCAGCGACATCACCGACATGATCGCGACGATCCAGCAGGACACGGCGCGCGCGGTACAGTCGATGGAGGTGTGCCGCGCGCAGGTCGAGCGCAGTGCCGAACTGGCGGCATTGGCGGGGCAGTCACTGGAACAGATCCGCAGTGGTGCCGAGGAGACGGTGAGCATGGTCGGCGGCATCGTGCAGGCGACGCAGGAGCAGATGCGCACCGGCGATGAGATCGCGCGCCACATCGGTCACATCACCTCGGCGGCGCAGCGCAACAGCGGTCAGATTCTCGATGCCGCCGGTGCCGCGCAGGGGCTGGAGCGGCTGGCTGCCGATCTGCAGAAAGCGGTCAGCAAGTTTTCCGTTTGATTTGGGACGCGCCGCGCTCAATGCCCAGCGCTGGCCATCGATGGCCGACCGCAGATTTCCCGCAAGATCAAGTCCCCTCTCCCTTCAGGGAGAGGGGCGAATGCGCTCCTCAATGCATCAGCGCGACACTTTTTACTTGCGCATGCACGATCAAGTCCGGCTTCAGCTGCAACATCGCCACCGAGCGCCGGGTCACTCGCGCCAGGATCAGCGCGCCGCCGAGGTCGAGACGCACCAGCGCCTGTGGACCGTTGCCGAGTTCGGTGATGTCGACGATGCGCGCCGGCAGGATGTTGCTGATGCTGGTGTCGACCGGACGCTGCAGCGCGAGGCTGACATCGCGCGCCAGAATGCGCACGCGCACGCGGTGGCCGATCGGCAGTTCGCGCAGCGCCACTGACAACTGCCCGCCCGGTACGCTGACGTGCATCAGCCGGAATTCGCGATCGTGATCGACAATGTTGCCGTCGATCACCGCGCTCGCTTCTTCCTGCTGCGCCGGTGGCAAGTCGCTGCGGGTCAGCACTTCGTTGATCGGACCACTGGCTTCAATCTTTCCACTCGCCATCAACACCAGATGATCGGCGAGCTGCGCCACTTCGGCCGGAGCGTGGCTGACATACAGCAGAGGAATGTCGAGCTGGTCATGCAGGCGCTCCAGATACGGCAGGATCTCGGCGCGACTGTCGAGATCGAGACTGGCCAGCGGCTCATCCATCAATAAAAGCTTCGGGCTGGTCAGCAGCGCGCGGCCGATGGCGACGCGCTGACGCTGGCCGCCGGAGAGCGTGTCGGGGCGCTGTGCCAGCAGCGGTTCGATGCCGAGTAGCTGCACCACTTCATCGAAATCGATGCGGCGCTGATCTTTCGGTGTGCGCTGCCAGCCGTAGTCGAGATTGCCGCGCACAGCGAGATGCGGAAACAGGCTCGCTTCCTGAAAGACATAACCCAGCGCGCGTCGATGTATCGGCACGAACTGTTTCTGCTGCTGCCAGATCTCGCCGTTGATGCGCAGAAAGCCGTCATCGATGCGTTCGAGCCCGGCGATGCAGCGCAGCAGCGTGGTCTTGCCGCTGCCGGAGGGGCCGAAGATGGCGGTGACGCCGCGCCCCGGTACCTGCAGGTCGACATCGAGCGCGAAGTTGCCGAGGCGTGTGCGGAAGCGCGCTTCGATCATGTTGTCGCTCATCGGATCACTCGCACATGGCGTCCGCTGAACAGGTAGAGCGCCAGCAGCGTCACGAACGAGAACAGCAGCATGCCGCCGGCCAGCCAGTGCGCCTGCGCATACTCCATCGATTCGACATGATCGTAGATGGCGACCGACAGCACCTTGGTGGCGCCGGGAATATTGCCGCCGATCATTAGCACCACGCCGAACTCGCCGATGGTGTGGGCGAAGGCGAGCACGGCGGCGCTGAGCAGACCGGTGCGCGCCAGCGGCAGCGCCACGCTGATGGCGCGATCCCAGCGACTGGCGCGCAGCGTCGCCGCCACTTCGAACGGACGGCGGCCAATCGCTTCGAACGCGGTCTGGATCGGCTGCAGCGCGAACGGCAGTGAATAAAGTGTCGAGGCGATGACGAGGCCGGTGAAGGTGAACGGCAGCGTGCCGAGACCCAGCGACGTGGTCAGTTGTCCGACCGGGCCGTGTGGTCCCATCAGCAGCAGCAGATAGAAGCCAAGCACGGTCGGCGGCAATACCAGCGGCAGTGCGAACAGCGCCGACAACGGCTGCTTCCAGCGCGAGGTCGTGCGCGCCAGCCACCAGCCGAGCGGCAGCGCGATCAGCATCAGTACTGCAGTCGTCGTTGCGGCCAGCCGCAACGTCAGCCAGATCGGTTGCCAGTCGAAAGATGCGTCAGTCAATTGCGGTTCTCACGTGCTCTTGCTGTGACGCTAGAGCAGTTCGTGCCGGAACTGTTTCCAGCAGCGTCGGAGACAGGACGTCTCCGACGCAGGTTACAGGGATGTACTTGCACCGGTGCTGGAAACAGTTCCGGCACGGACTGCCGCCACCGACGATTAATCTGGCACGACTCAAAAATAAGGTCAGAGCGTTTCATACCCGAGCGCCTGAATCACCGCAACCGCTTCCGGCGATTTCAGGAAGGCGAAGAACGCATCGGCGGCGGCGCGGCTTTTCGTCGAGCTCAGGATGACGGCGCCCTGATCGATCGGTTGATGCTGGTCGGCCGGCACTACCCAGTAGCTGCCGCGCTCCGCCTCGGGCAGCGCCTTTACCTGCGCCAGCGCGATGAAGCCGATCGGCACATTGCCGCTGGCAACGAATTGCTGCGTCTGCGCGATGTTTTCGCCGGTGACGAACTTCGGCTGCAGTTGTGTCAGCAGGTTGCGGCTGGTCAGGAACTCGATGGCGGCCTGGCCGTAAGGCGCCGTTTTCGGATTGGCGATGGCGATGCGGTTGACGCGCTCGCTGGTGAGGACCGCGCCGTTGTCATCGACGTAACCGGGGGTCGCACTCCACAGCGCCAGCCGGCCGCGCGCGTAGATGAAGTAGCTGTCGGCCACGGCGCGGTTCTCGGCGATCAGTTTCTTGGGCGTGGTGTCGTCGGCCGACAGCAGCAGGTCGAACGGCGCGCCGTTGCTGATCTGCGCATAGAGCTGGCCGGTGGCGCCGAAGCTGGCGATCAGCTTGTGTCCGCTCTTCTGCTCGAACAGGGGCGTCAGCTGCTTGATGGCGGCGGTGAAGTTGGCGGCAACGGCGGCGTGTACGTCATCGGCGTGCGCGGCGGCGGTGACGGTCAGCAGCAGTGCCGTGGTCAGGTAGCGCAACAGGCGGCATGTCATGGAGGGTCTCCTGCGGGAAGTTGAGGGGATTTTCGAACCGGTGTCGCTATATACCGGTAAACATATCGGCTCACAACCGGCTATGGGCGGAAGTCGCGACTCCCGGGTTTGACGTTCCAGTGCCGTCGTACGGTATGATCCGTGCCGGCCTCGATATATACGACCAAATATAACGAACTCAATAAGCGCGAATCCGCAGCGGTTTGCGCAAGGTCTGCTATCGGTGGCGGCATCGCGCGCAGGGTCGCGCATCCCGTTCATCGATGACTCAACTATCCATGTACGGGAGATCAATGATGAGAGGTAAGGCTTTATATGGTGCTCTGGCACTGGCCGGCACCAGCCTGCTGGCGCAGGGCGCGGCGGCAAAGAACGATGACGGCGCATTCTCGCTCGGCGCGGTGACGGTCACCGCCACGGCGCTGGATCAGAAGCCGGTCAGCGACATCAGCCTCAGCAGCGAGCGGATTCGCACGCACAACCGCGAAACGGTCGGCACGGCGCTGAATCTGGTCAGTGGCGTTGCCCTGAGCAAAATCGGCAATCGCAACGAAGAGATGGTCTATGTGCGCGGCTTCGACCTGCGCCAGGTGCCGCTCTTCGTCGACGGCATTCCGGTCTATGTTCCGTATGACGGTTACGTCGACCTCGGACGCTTCACCACGTACGACCTCGCCCGCATCGATGTCGCCAAGGGTTTCAGTTCGCTGATCTACGGCCCCAACACGCTCGGCGGCGCGATCAACCTGATCAGCCGGCGACCGACGGAGACGCTGGAGGGCGAAGTCGGCGTCGGTTCGAGCTGGACGCGCGACGGCGACAACAACAGCAATCGCGTCTACGCCAACGTCGGCAGCAATCAGGGCAGCTGGTATCTGCAGGCCAGCGCCTCCTGGCTCGACAGCAACTTCTTCCAGCTGCCGGACGATTTCGAGGCGACACCGGCTGAGGATGGCGGCCATCGCAACAACAGCTACCACTCGGACCAGAAGTACAACCTGAAGCTCGGTTTCACGCCCAACGAGACCGACGAATACAGCCTCAACTACATCTCGCAGGATGGCGAGAAAGGCAATCCGCCCTATGCCGGCACGGTGCCCGGCGTCTCGCTGCGTTACTGGCGCTGGCCCTATTGGGACAAGGACAGCCTGTACTACATCTCCAGCACGCAGTTCGGCAACGCCACGGTCAAGTTGCGCGCCTACCACGACACCTACAAGAACTCTCTCTACGCCTACGACAACGCTACCTACACGACGCAGAACCGCCCCTCGTCGTTTCGCAGCTGGTACGACGATTACACCGACGGCGCCAGCATGCAGGTCGATCTGCAGCTGGGTCAGCGCAACGTGCTGAAGAGCGCCTATCACTGGAAGCGCGACGTGCACCGCGAGCACGACGCCGGCGAGCCGGAGCAGCGTTTCGAAGATCGCACGCAGTCGCTGGCGATCGAGGACACGCAGCAGCTGACCGATGCGTTGTCGCTGGTGGCCGGTCTGTCGCACGACTGGCGAGACGGTCTGCAAGCCCAGGACTACAACCCAACCACCCGTGTGCTCTCCGAAGCCGAACGCGACGACAACAGCGCCAACAACGCGACGCTCGGCCTGTTCTGGCAGCAGGAGATCGGCACCTTCTACGCCACCACGGCGCGCAAGAGCCGCTTCGCGACGATCAAGGACCGCTACTCCTATCGCCTCGGCACGGCACTGCCGAATCCCGGACTCGATACCGAGCGCGCCACCCACTACGAAATCGGCTATCGCAATGACCTGAACGCCATCTGGCAGTGGGAGCTGGCGCTGTTCCATTCGGATGTCAGCGATCTGATCCAGGCGGTCAGCATTCCCGCCACCGCCTGCAGCTCGCCGCCCTGTTCGCAGATGCAGAACATCGGCAAGGTGCGGGTCAATGGCGTCGATGCCGGGTTGCGCGCGGCGTTCGAAAGCTGGCAGTTCGGCCTCACCTACGGCTACCTCGATCGCGAAAACATCTCCGACCCGAATGTTCATCTGACCGATACGCCGCGCCACAAGGTGGTGGGCGACCTGACCTGGCAGATCGCCGCGCCGTGGAGCGTGACCGCCACGACCGAGGCGTCGTCGTCGCGCTACACCACCTCCAATGGTCGCCAGCAGACCAGTGGTTTTGGCATCGCCAACCTGAAGACGGGCTATCGGTTGTTCGACCGCACGCTGTTGATCGAAGGCGGTGTCCGCAACCTGTTCGACCGGCTCTATGAGTACTCCGAGGGTTATCCCGAGCCCGGCCGTACCTGGTTCGTGCAGCTCAACCAGCAGTTCTGACGGAGGCGGCGATGAGCAGGCTCGATGCGGTGCCCTGGTCTCGCCGCGCGCTGCTGCGCGCGGTGGCGCTATCCGGGCTGTGCGCGGCGACGCGACCGCTGCAGGCAGCGTCGCGCGCCCTGCAGGAAACGTCGCGCAAGCTGGTGGTGCTGACCAGCTATCCCGATGAGGTGATGGCGCGGTTCGAAGCGGCGTTCGCACGCCGCTTTCCCGAGTTTCCGCTGCAGTTCATCTGGCGCATGCCAAACGATGCGCTGCCCTATCTGCTGGACCAGGGCGGCGTCGACGTCTACTGGGCGGCGTCGCCGCGCACGTTCGCAGGCTTGAAGGCCGCGGGCGCGCTGCGGAAGTTGCCGGCATTCGCCGCGCTGCCATCGGCGATCGGCAACACGCGACTGCGGGATGAAGCGGGTTACTTTCAGGCCACCGAGATGGCGGCCTATGGTTTCGCGCTCAATCGCGCCGCGCTGACGCAGCTCGGCGTCGACGCGCCGCACGACTGGCGCGACCTCGCCAATCCACGGCTGGCCGGCCGCATTGCCTTGCCCGATCCCACCCGCGTCGGCTTCGCGCCGGTGCTGGTCGATATCGTTCTGCAAGCGTACGGCTGGGAATCGGGTTGGGCGTTGTGGAACGAGATCGCCGGGCTGTCGCAACTGCAGCAGCGCGGTGCCGGTTTCATTTCCGATGAGGTCGGCAGCGGCCGCTGCGCGATCGGCCTGTCGATCGACTTCTTCGTCGCCTCGGCGATCGCCAACGGCGCGCCGCTCGATTTCGTCCACCCGACGCGCAACGGTATCAACCCCGGTCATGTCGCGATTCTGCGCAACGCCGACAACGTTGCGGGCGCCGGGGCGTTCGTGGATTTCCTGCTCGGTGCCGACGGCCAGTCGCTGCTGACGCATGCCGATATTCGCAAGCTGCCGGTGTTGCCGGCGGCCTATGCGCCGCTCGACGCCAGCTACTATCGGCCGTTCGAGGCCGCCGCGCGCGGCGAACTCGACTACGACAATGACGCCGGCCGCGACCGGCTCGGTCTGGTCACGGCGCTGTTTGGCCAGCACCTCGTTCATCGTCACGACGAGCAGGCCGTACTGTGGCGTCGCCTGCACGCGCTGGAGGCCGCCGGTCGAAACACGGCGGCGCTGCGGCGCGATTTCTGCGCGGTGCCGCTCGGCGTTGCCGAGTCGGAGCGGGGCGAGACGCGTGCGCTGTTCCGCGATCGGCTCGAAGGAGACGCCGAGGCGGTCGGCAATCTGGAGCGCCGCTGGCGCGAGGCGACGGATCGGCGCATCGAGGCGCTGCAACGTCAGCTGGACGACGCGATGTGAAGCGCCGATGGGCTGTCGCCGCGGTCGTGCTGCTGGCGTCTGTGGGGGTGGCCGCGCCCGCGCATGACGGCACCGTGGCCGGTGGTGGCCGCGAGGCGTTCGCGCAGCCGCTGCCTGGACTCAGTGACCAAGATCGTGAGCAATTCTTCCTCGGTCGAGGCCTATTCCGTCAGAGCTGGGTCATCGCGCCCGCCGCCGACAGCGCGGCGGGGCTCGGCCCGCTCTACAACCAGCTCTCGTGTATCGCCTGTCATCCCAAGAACGGTCGCGGCCGGGCGCCCGACGACGGCCTGCCGATGCGGTCGATGCTGCTGCGGCTGTCGCTGCCGGGAACTGGCGCGCACGGTGGGCCACAGCCGCATCCGGTCTACGGCGATCAGCTGTCCGAGCAGGGCGTTCCCGGTGTGCCGGCCGAGGGCAGCGCGACGCTGGCCTGGGAGTTGTTCAGCGTCAGGCTGGATGACGGCACCGAGGTGGCGATGCGCCGACCGCGTATCGAGCTGCGCGCACTGAACTACGGGCCGGCGCCCGATCTGCTGCTGTCGGCGCGGGTGGCATCGCCGGTGTTCGGTCTCGGCCTGCTGGCGTCGATCGACGACGCCGATCTGCTGGCGCGCGCCGCGCTGGCAAAGCCGGATGGCGTGCGCGGCCGGGTCAACCGCGTCTGGCAGCCGGAAACGGAACGGATGGCGATCGGGCGCTTCGGGCTGAAGGCGAATTCCGCCTCGCTGCGGGTGCAGATCGCCGATGCGATGCTCGGCGATCTCGGCATCACCTCGACGCTGCATCCGCGCGAGAACTGCAGCGCGGCACAGCTGGCCTGTCAGAGGGCGCCGAGTGGAGGAAGCCCTGAACTGACCGAAGCCGAACTGCAGGCGATGACGTTCTATCTGCAACATGTGGCGGCGCCGGCCCGGCGCGATCGCGACGATCCGGTCGTGCGTCGCGGCGAGCAGCTGTTCGAGCGAACGGGTTGCGTCCACTGCCATCTGCCGCAGCAGCGGACGCGCGCGGAGGCAGTTTCGCCGCACCTGGCCGCCGTGACGTTTCATCCGTATACCGATCTGCTGCTGCACGACATGGGCGACGGTCTGGCCGACGGCCGTCCCGATTTCGCCGCGTCGGGGCGCGAGTGGCGCACGCCGCCGCTGTGGGGCATCGGGCTGGTCGAGTCGATCAACGAGTACGCCTCCTACCTGCACGATGGCCGTGCTCGATCCTTGACGGAGGCGGTGTTGTGGCACGACGGCGAGGCGCGTGTGGCACGAGACCGCTATGCGGCATTGCCGCGCGAAGAGCGCGAGGCGCTGCAGCGTTTTCTGTTGTCGCTGTGAGCGAATGAAAAATCAGCGCAGCTTTGAAGTTCAGCCGGGCGGTGGTGCCGGCTTGCGGCGCAGCAGCGGCGCCAGGTCGGCGAAGGCGATATCGGTGATACCGCTGAGCTGGCGCTCCAGCTCGCGATAGCGCTGCAACACCGCGCGGCCGTGTTCGCTCAGCAGGGTGCCGCCACCCGCCGCTCCCCCCTTGGCGGTGGTGACCAGCGGTTCGCGGAAGCATCGGTTCATCGTGTCGACCAGCAGCCAGGCGCGGCGGTAACTCATGCCGAGCTGCTTGCCGGCGGCGGAGATCGAGCCGGTGGTGTCGATCGCCGCAAGCAGATCGGCCTTGCCCGGCCCCATCGCGATCTCGTCGTCGAGCATCAGCCGCACCTGGGTCTTGACGTGGGCTCCGCGTTTGGCGGTGCGCGACCGCGGTGATTTGCGTTGCATCATGGCGTTTTCCACGGAGCGGGCTCAGCCGGGCTCGATATCGCTGAGCGGCTTCTCGCCGACAGTGATCTTCAGTTCCATCGCCCTGCCATTGCGCAGCACCTGCAGCTTCACCCGTTCGCCGGGGCGGGTGTTGCCGATCAGGTTCATGCCGGCGTGGCCATCGCCAACCGGCTGGCCGTTGATGGCCAACAGCAGGTCGCCCGGCAGCACGCCGGCTTTTGCCGCTGGGCCGTCGCGGGCGACACGGGTGACGACGACATCGACGGCGGGCGTGATCAGCGTGCTGTTTTCTTCGACGCGGCGGGTGGGGCGGACTTCGACGCCGAGCCAGCCGCGCATCGGGCGGCCGTATTCGATCAGGTCCTGCATGGTGCGCATGGCCAGGTCGGCGGGGATCGCCAGGCCGATGCCGCTGGAGCCGCCGCTCTGGGTGTAGATCGCCGCGTTGATGCCGAGCAGGCGGCCGCTGGCGTCGACCAGCGCGCCGCCGGAGTTGCCGGGATTGATGGCGGCATCGGTCTGCAGGTAGTCCTCGTAGTCGGCGAGGCGCAGGCCGTAGCGACCGGTGGCGGAGATGATGCCCTGGCTGACGGACTGGCCGAAGCCATAGGGGTTGCCGATGGCCAGCACGACGTCGCCCACTCTGACCTGCTCCGAGTCGCCGATGACGATCGGTTCGAGATCGTCGAGGTCGATTTTCAGCACGGCGAGATCGGTGCCGGCGTCGGAGCCGATCACCCTGGCCAGCGCCTCGCGGCCGTCGTACAGCAGCACCAGGATCTCGTCGGCGCCGCTGATGACGTGGTTGTTGGTCAGCAGGTAGCCGTCGTCATCGATGATGACGCCGGAGCCGAGGCTGCGCTGAATACGCTCCTGCTGCAGCAGGTTGCCGCGGTTGAAGAAGTGGCGGAAAAAGGGGTCCCTTGTCAGGATGTTGAGCGGCGTGCGCACCTTCTTGCTGGTGTAGATGTTGACAACGGCCGGCGAGGCGCGCTGCACGGCATCGGCGTAGGAGTGGGGGCTGTTTGCAGCGGCGCTGTTGTCGCCGGCGGGGTTTGTCCAGCCGCCGAGCCAGAGTGCAATCAGCAGTCCGGCGAGGATTCCGCAGAGCGTTGGCCAGCCCAGAAAATTCAACCACTTGCGCATATTTTTCTCATCGTGATTCAGCGGCCGGTCAACGCGGCGCTAGGGTAGCATGGCGCTCCGTGGCGGCGCAGTGGCGGCGTATGGGACGGTGTAGAGGGCGCAAAGAGGAAAGCGGTATGACGGTGGCATTGACCCGGCTGGTGGCGCAGGCAGACGCGCTGCTGCAGCCGCTGCGATTTCAGGATTACTGCCCGAACGGCCTGCAGGTCGAAGGGCGCGCCGACGTCGGCCTGCTGGTCAGCGGTGTCACCGCCAGCCTGGCGCTGCTGGAAGCGGCCATCGACGCCGGTGCCGACGCCATCCTGGTGCACCACGGCTACTTCTGGAAAGGCGAGCCGCCGGCCATCGTCGGCGCCAAGCGGCGCCGGCTGCAGCTGCTGCTGCGCCACGACGTCAGTCTGCTCGCCTATCACCTGCCGCTCGATGCACATCCGACCCTGGGCAACAACGCGCAGCTGGCGCGCCAGCTCGGTATCGAAATCACGGGAGGCTTGCAGCCGGAGTCGCCGCTGCCGATCGGCAACACCGGTCGGTTGCCGCGGTCGCTGTCGGCGGAGGCATTCGCGGCGGTGGTGGGTGAGCGGCTCGGTCGGGCGCCGCTGCTGGTCGCCGGTGGCAATCATCCGATCGATACCATCGGCTGGTGCAGCGGCGGCGGTCAGGGTTACATCGAACAGGCGGCGGCGCTCGGTGTCGATGCGTTTTTGACCGGGGAGGTGTCGGAGCAGACCGTGCACAGCGCGCGCGAGCTCGGCATTCACTTCATCGCCGCCGGGCATCATGCCACCGAGCGCTATGGTGCGCCGGCGGTCGCGGCAGCCCTGGCGGCCGAGTTCGATATCGCGCACCGCTTCATCGATATCGACAATCCCGCGTAGATCGTTGTGAGGCAGGCACGGTCGTCAGCGGGCACACGCCGTGGTGCCCGCATCGGTGTCTGTTTGTCGGGAGGAGGAGTTAGTAGCGCGGCGGTTCCGGCAGTGGCGCGCGGTTCGGTTTCTCCAGGCCGAAGGCTTCGTCGAGCGTGCCGGCGCTGTCGTCTTCGCGCAGCGCGTAATCGCGCGGTGGTTCGATGATGCCGGTCGGCACGGCTTCGAGGGTCTCGCCGCGCTCGCCGATCGGTTGCAACCGGGCGCTGGCACTGGCGTCGCAAAGTTCGCGCGCACCCACTGCCAAGTGGTTGTGCACATCGCGGTAGTTGCTCGCCAGCTGCGACAGCAGTTCAGCGGTCTGGCTGAAGTGCTCGGTGACGCGTTGGCGATACACCTGCTGTTCCAGCTGGACGCGGCGCAGCTCCTGTTCGGACTGCTTGTTGTTGCCGCCATCGCGACGCTGCGAGCGGCTGAAGAAATAACCGCCGGCGGCGCCGACGATGACGGCGATCAGAGCGATCAGCCAGACGGCCTGGATGCTGTACACGAGAATCCCTCGAATTGAATTGCCGGTCATGACGGGCTGCAGCAGCTCGCGCGGATCAGTATAGCGGCAGCTTGTCGCGATCGTCAGGCCGGGACGGCGTCAACGTGGCGCCAAATTGCCAACGACGTCGATTGGCCCTAAAGTCTGGCGCCGCATTTGCTAGTGCTCCGATGAATTCGTGACTCATCGCGGAGCGTCATCGTGGTCGGTTTTTCGTCTATCGTTGTTTGTCAGGTTGATGTGTTGACTCCGCTCGAGCGTTACCAGTCCGATCTTGCCAGGCCCGGCTTTGCCCGCGATGCCGCTCAGCAGATGGCGATCGAGCATCTGCAGCGCCTGCATGAGGAGCTGGTCGCGGCCGAACTGGCGGCGCCGGAGGGCGTGGTCAGGCGGTTGCTGGCACGCTTCGGGCGCGAGCGCAGCGAGCCGATTCGCGGTCTCTATTTCTGGGGCGGTGTCGGTCGCGGCAAGACCTACCTGATGGATCTGTTCTACGAGTCGCTGCCATTCCCGCGCAAGCTGCGCTCGCACTTCCATCGTTTCATGCAGCGTGTTCATCGCGATCTGCGCGAGTTGGCCGGTGAAAAGAATCCGCTCGATCTGGTCGCGCGCAAGATCGCCGACGAGGCGCGGGTAATCTGCTTCGACGAGTTCTTCGTCACCGATATCACCGACGCGATGATTCTCGGCATGTTGTTCGAGCGCCTGTTCGGTCATGGCGTCACGCTGGTGGCGACCTCGAACATCGTGCCTGAAAACCTCTATAAGGACGGCCTGCAGCGCGCCCGCTTCCTGCCGGCGATCGCGCTGCTGCAGCGTCACACGCTGGTGCTGAATGTCGACGGCGGCACCGATTACCGGTTGCGCACGCTGGAGCAGGCCGAGCTCTATCACTCGCCGCTCGATGCCGCCGCCGAGGAGAGCCTGTTCCGCAGTTTCGAGGCGCTGGCGCCCGAACCGGGGCTGGACAATCAGGTGCTTGAGGTCGAGGGGCGCGCGCTGCGCGCGCGCCGGGTGGCCGACGATGTCATCTGGTTCGACTTCGCCGAGCTCTGTGACGGTCCGCGCAGCCAGAATGATTACATTGAGCTGGCGCGCGAGTACCATGCCGTGCTGGTCGGCGGCGTGCCCCAGCTGGGTGGCAGCAGGGACGACCAGGCGCGGCGCTTCATCAACCTGGTCGACGAGTTCTATGACCGTAATGTCAAGCTGGTGTTGGCAGCGGCGGTACCGCTGGAAGAGCTCTATGCCGGCGGTCGTCTCGGCTTCGAGTTCGAGCGCACCCGCTCGCGGCTGCTGGAGATGCAGTCGCACGACTACCTGGCGCGACCGCATCGACCGTAACATCAACCCCAAAACACCGTAGCAGACCTGCTTGTATTGGCCGGGTCTCTTATGTAGTATTCGCCCTCCTTTGTTCGGACCGGGCCCTTGAGGCAGTAGAATGAAAACCTTTAGTGCAAAACCCGATGCCGTAGTGCGCGACTGGTACCTCGTCGACGCAGCTGGCAAGACCCTGGGTCGTCTCGCGGCAGAAATTGCGCATCGCCTGCGCGGCAAGCACAAGCCCGAATACACCCCGCACGTTGATACCGGCGACTACATCGTTGTGGTCAACGCCGAGAAGATCGCTGTTACCGGCAAAAAAGCCACCGACAAGATCTACTACCACCACACCGAGTTCCCGGGTGGTATCAAGGACATCAGCTTCGAGAAGCTGATCGAGCGTGCTCCCGAGCGCGCGCTGCAGACCGCCGTGCGCGGTATGCTGCCGCACAATCCGCTTGGCCGCGCCATGTTCAAGAAGCTGAAAGTCTATGCCGGCACTGAGCACCCGCACGTCGCCCAGCAGCCGCAAACCCTGAATATCTGACGGAAGAGTTCACATGTCGGTCACTCAATACTACGGCACCGGCCGCCGCAAGACGGCTACCGCGCGCGTGTTCCTGAAGCCGGGCAACGGCAATGTCGTCATCAACGATCGTCCGATCGAGCAGTACTTCGGTCGTGAAGTGGCGCGCATGATCGTGCGTCAGCCGCTCGAGCGCGTCGACATGGTCGAGAAGTTCGACGTCATGGTCACGGTCGCCGGTGGTGGCAGCTTCGGTCAGGCCGGTGCGATTCGTCACGGCATCACCCGCGCGCTGATGGAATACGACGAGGCGCTGCGTCCGTCGCTGCGTCAGGCTGGCTACGTCACCCGCGATGCCCGCGAAGTCGAGCGTAAGAAAGTCGGTCTGCGCAAGGCGCGCAAACGTCCGCAATACTCGAAGCGTTAATTCGCAGCCGGCGCTGGCCGGCTTCGATACGCAGACGAAACGTCCTCTGGCCCGTGTGCCCGAGGACGTTTTTTTTGTGGCCTGCCATTCATGGCGGCTACCCTCGGGGCCTTCGCCGGTGCGCCGCCAGAAATCGCTCCTGGTGATTTTTTCGGCTGTTTTTCAGCGTCTTGCGCCGCGCGCGCGGAAGCGTTGGGGGCGCCTTTCTCCTTGTAACAAGTGGGTATTTTCTTTACCATTCGGCCCATTTGGTCGGGGCCACCCAAGCGGTCCGGACACCAGTTATAACAAGCCGCAAATCCAGCCAGTCTATTGGGGAGAGTTACGCCATGAGTAATGACGGCGTGAATGCAGGGCGCCGGCGTTTCCTCGTTGCCGCGACATCGGTGGTGGGTGCCGCCGGTGCAGTGGGGGTCGCCGTTCCGTTCGTGGGGTCGTGGGTGCCCAGTGCCAAGGCCAAGGCGGCCGGTGCGCCGGTCAAGGCCAATATCAGCAAGATCGAACCGGGCCAGATGATCACGGTCGAGTGGCGTGGCAAGCCGGTCTATGTCGTGCGCCGCACCGCCGAAGCACTCGAGTCCATCAAGAAAATGGACGGCGAGGTCAAGGATCCCGAATCGCACGAGCCGCAGCAGCCCGCCTACGTCAAAGGCGAATACCGCGCGATCAAGGATGAATTCCTGGTGATCCTCGGTCTCTGCACCCACCTCGGCTGTGCGCCGAAATATCACCCCGAAGTGGGTACCCACGGTGCCGATTGGCTCGGCGGCTTCTTCTGCCCCTGCCACGGCTCCAAGTTCGATCTCGCCGGTCGCGTCTTCAAGGGCGTACCGGCCCCCACCAACCTCGAAGTACCGCCGTATTCGTACGAGAGCGATAGCGTCATCGTCATCGGTGTCGATCAGGAGGCCGCGTAATGAATTGGCTTGTCGGACTGCGGGACTGGGTGGATGAGCGCCTGCCGATCGTGCGCGCGT
>CAZWXW010000032.1:0-32588 GCA_964638025.1 uncultured Verrucomicrobiaceae bacterium | reverse complement strand
GCACCGCCCCCTCGCGGTGGCGCCCCTCGCTCGGCCAGCCGGTCTCGCCGATCAGGATCTCCTTCGGCGCGAACTCGGCGACGAACTGGGTGCGTATCGCCTCGACATGATCGAGCGCGCGCCCGATCGCCATCGGCTCGTCTTCCCAATAGGGCAGCAGGTGGATGGTGATGAAATCGACCGCCGGCGCCACCTCCGGGTGCTTGCGCCAGAACTCCCAGACATCGGCGTAGGTGACCGGCTGTTCGATGCGCGCCTTCACCTGCTCGATCAGCTGCGCCAGCCGCGCGCCGCTGATCTCCTGCCGCAACAGCGCCTCGTTGCCGACGATCACCGCCTCCACCACATCCGGGTGCTGGTTGGCCTGCGCGATAGCGCCTTCTATTTCCATCTGCGTCTTGGCGACATCGCTGCTGACCCAGGCGCCGAGCAGCACCTTCAACCCATGTTTGCGCGCGAGGATCGGCAGCGCCTCGGCACCCTCCACCGAATAGGTGCGTACGCAGCGGAAGTAGCGCGACAGCAGCGCGAAATCGGCATCAATCTGTTCGGTGCGCAGCTGGAACGGCTGCACCAACGGGCTCTGGTCCTTCGCAAACGGGCTGTAGGAGACGCACTGCAATTTCCGGTCGACGGCGACGGCGTCGGGCAGCGGCTGCGGCCGCCCCTGCTGGAACCAGAACAGCGCCAGCGCCGCCAGCGACAGCAGCAGCGCGAACAGATAAACGACGAACGGGAAGCGGGAGGAAACCGTCGGGCGCAGCGCGTCGGGCATGAAAGGGCCAACCAGTGACACAAAGTGCGGCATCGTAGCAGCTGGCACGGAGCGCCGCCGCCAGCGGAAAAACGACGGTTTCCCCTACTGTGCGGCGACCGGCCGCAGCCGTAGAATGCGACCCGTTTTATCCCTTCCTTTATTACCTCTCTCGCGAGCCCCGCCACGCCAACATGGCCAAAAACCCGCTGCGCAAGTACACCAACCTGTTCCATGTCATCTTCGTGCTGTTCAGCCTCTCCGCCATCACGGTCGGCCTGTGGGCGCTGTTCAACCAGCCGGAGAAAGGGCTGCCACCGTGGCCGAAAAAGGTCTCCGGTTTTGCCTATGCACCGTTCCGCGCCGACCAGAATCCGATCGAGGGGATCTTCCCGACCGAAGCGCAGATCGACGAAGACATGGCGCTGCTGGCCAAACACACCAAACATATCCGCACCTATTCGGTGGCCGGCATCCAGGGTGAGATTCCGCGCATCGCCGACAAGCACGGATTGAAAGTAACGGTGGGCGCCTGGTTCTCCGATATCGATGCCGACAACCGCGTGGAGATCGAGCGGCTGCTCGAAGTGGTCAGGGAGAACGACAACATCGACCGCATCATCCTCGGCAACGAGACGCTGCTGCGCGAAGAGCTGACGGAGGAGCAGCTGATCGCCTACATCGACGAGGTGCAGATCGCGGTCAAGAAAATGAAGCGCAAGATTCCGGTATCGACCGCCGACTCGTGGGATTTCTGGCTCAAGTATCCGAAGCTGGCGCGCAAGGCCGACTTCATCGGCGCGCACATCCTGCCCTACTGGCAGAGCATCGATATCGAGCACTCGTTCGAAGCGATCAAGGCACAGCACTACACACTGGCCAACTACCACCGCGACAAACCGATCCTGCTCGCCGAAGTGGGCTGGCCGAGCCGCGGCCGCGAGCGAGGTCAGGCCGACGCGTCGCCCGCCGATCAGGCGCACTTCCTCCGCAAGTTTCTCGCCATGGCCGCCGAGCAGAAATACGACTACTTCATCATGGAGGCGTTCGATCAGCCGTGGAAACAGGCGCAGGAAGGTTCGGTCGGCGCCTACTGGGGCGTCTGGGATGCCGATCGCCAGGCCAAGTTTCCGTTCAAGGGCATGGTGCGCGAAATTCCCGAGTGGCGGATGCTGGTCGCCATCACCGTCGCGCTGTCGATCCTGATGTTCCTCGCGCTGCTCGCCGATGCGCGCCTGATGCAGCGCCGCGCGTTCAGCTTCCTCGCCGCCGTCGCCTTCATTTCAACGTCGGCACTGGTGGTGATCGCCTACAACATCCTCGACCCCTATGCCTCGATCACGACGATCATCCTCGGCGTGGTGCTGGCGCTGTCGGCGATCGGCGTCACCACCGTCATGATGGTGGAAGCGCACGAGTGGGCCGAAGCAATGTGGACCATGCGTCGACGCCGCCCGTTCGGGCCGGGCGCGATGCTGGAGGGCGAGCGCGAGCCGCTGGTCTCCGTGCACATCCCCTGTTACAACGAGCCGCCGGAGATGGTGATCGCCACGCTCGACGCGCTGGCGAAACTGCAATACAGGAACTTCGAAGTGCTGGTCGTCGACAACAACACCGACGACGAAGCGGTGTGGCGCCCGGTCGAAGCGCACTGCCAACAGCTCGGCGAAAAATTCCGCTTCTTCCACGTCAATCCGCTCGATGGCTTCAAGGCCGGCGCGCTGAACTTCGCGCTGCGCCATACCTCGCCCGACACCGAAATCGTCTCCGTCATCGACAGCGACTATCAGGTCGAGCCGGACTGGCTGAACGATCTGGTGCCGCACTTCCGCAATGAAAAAATCGCCATCGTGCAGGCGCCGCAGGATTACCGCGACGGCGACGAGAACCTGTTCAAGACCATGTGCCATGCCGAATACAAAGGCTTCTTCCATATCGGCATGGTGACCCGCAACGATCGCAACGCCATCATCCAGCACGGCACCATGACGATGGTGCGCCGCAATGTGCTGGAAAAAGTCGGCGGTTGGGACGAACACTGCATCACCGAAGATGCCGAGCTCGGCCTGAAAGTATTCAACGCCGGCTTCGAAGCGGCCTACATCGAGAAGAGTTACGGCAAGGGGCTGATCCCCGACAACTTCATCGACTATCGCAAGCAGCGCTTCCGCTGGGCCTACGGCGCCATGCAGATCATGCGCAAGCACGCGCGGCCGCTGTTCCTCGGTGGCGAAACCCGGCTGACGCTGGGCCAGCGCTACCACTTCGTCGCCGGCTGGCTGCCGTGGGTTGCCGACGGCCTCAACCTGTTCTTCACGCTCGGCGCGATTCTGTGGTCGATCGGCATGATCGGCTGGCCGCTGTGGGTCGACCCGCCGCTCGCGGTGTTCGCGATTCCGCCGCTGATCCTGTTCGTCTTCAAGCTGGCCAAGCTCTACTACCTCTATCGCTACCGCGTCGGCGCCAATTCGCGCACCAGCTGGCAGGCCGCCTTCGCCGGGCTGTCGCTGAGCTACATCATTTCGCGCGCGATGCTGACCGGCATGATCACGCAGAAGGTGCCGTTCCTGCGCACGCCAAAAATGAAGAACCGCGAGTCGTGGTGGTTTGCGCTGTTGCTGGTGGCCGAGGAGGCGACAATTGCGCTGGCGCTGTGGGTCTGTGCGATGGGTGTATCAACACGTCAGGACTTCGATGCGTCTGATGTGAAGCTCTGGATATTCGTACTGCTGGTGCAGTCCACGCCTTACGTCGCCGCCGTCGTGATGTCGTTGATCAGCGCACAGCCGATCGAGAAGAAGCCGACGGAACCGACCATTTCGCCGGCGCACTGAAGGCGTCGCCATCCACACCGTGTCGCAGCCAATGCGCGTTGCGACACGGCCTTCCGTGACTGCACCTCTCCTTCTTACCCCACCCCTTTTGAGAACTGTCGCGCAGTCGACAAGCTCGACCGCTCCGGCCCATTGAACTCTCGCCCGCCCGCTCCCTCCAACCATTCTGTCCGCCAGGCCCAGCCTGCACACCGAGGATTCATGGCGCCCGCGATCGAACCCGACCGGTCGCCAGCGCGGTACATGCAACACCTGACAGGGAGTGATCATGCGCTGCCGGCAATTCGTCGCCCTTCATGCGGCCGTGCTCCTTGTATTGCTGTGCGCCAGCGACAGGCTGTTAGCCTTCGGCTTCGACGAGGTGGTGGCCCTCGCCAAAAAGCGGGCCGAATCGGGTTACCAGCCGGGCGAGCCGATTCCCGACTTCATGCGCGACCTCGACTACCCGCGCTATCGCACCATTGGATTCGACCCCACCAAAAGTCTGTGGCGCGCCAGCGACAGCCAGTTTCAGGTGCAGATGCTGCCGGCCGGCAGCTTTTACCGGCGCCGCGTTCGGCTCAATGTCGTCGACAGCGCCGGCGTACATCCGGTGCCGTTCGAAAAGCGGCTGTTCCAGATCGCCGATCCCACGCTCGAAAAGGAGTTGCCTGCCGATCTCGGCTTCGCCGGCTTTCACCTGACTTTTCCCGGCATCGCCGCCAGCGACACCGATCCCTTTCTGACCTTCGCCGGCGGCAGCTACTTTCAGGCGATCGGCCGCAACCAGCACATGGGCACCTTCGGTCGCGGCATCGCGATCGATACCGGCCTGTCAACCGGCGAAGAGTTTCCCGATTTCGTCGAGTTCTGGCTCGAACGCCCCGCCGTCAACGCCACCGCGATGCGCATCTACGGCCTGCTCGATGGCAACAGTCTCAGCGGCGCCTACGAATTCATCGTGACGCCGGGCGATGCCACGCGCATCGCCGTGCGGGCGCGACTGTTCCTGCGCAACCAGCCGCAGGTAGTTGGCATTGCGCCGCTGACCGGCATGTTTCTGTATGGCGAAAACACCGGACGGCCGCCCGGCCACTGGCGACCGCGCGTGCACGATGCCAATGGCCTGTTGCTGCACGATGGCGCCAGCGGCGAATGGTTGTGGCGTCCGCTGATCAATCCGCGCAACCTGCTGACCAGCCACCTGCAGGTGGAAAAACTGCGCGGCTTCGGGCTGATGCAGCGCAATCAGCGCTTCGAGGATTTCCAGGACATCGACGCGCGCTACGAGCGCCACCCCAGCGTCTGGGTCACACCGAAAGGCGACTGGGGCAAGGGCCATGTCTCGCTGATCCTGTTGCCGGCGCCGAACGACACCAACCGCAATGTCGTCGCCTTCTTCGAACCGGACAACAAAGGTAGTCCGGGACGGCCGCTCGCCTACGACTACGAAATGCAGTTCGGCGACCTGCGCGTCGGCAAGGCACCACTGGCGCGCGGCATCAATACCTTCGTCGCCGACGGGCAGCGCGCCGATGGCAGCAACGAAGTCGGCAGCTATCACATCGCGATCAACTTCAGCGGCGAACAGCTGGCGCGGCTGTCGAAGAACACCGCCGTCGTCGGTCGCGTCACCGCGCTGGAGGGGGGTCGCGTGCTGCGACAGTACGTCGAATATGTGGCGCCATTGAAAGGCTGGCGGCTGTCGATGGTGGTCAAGCCCGGTGACGGCCGACCGCTGTCGCTGCGCGCCTATCTGCTGCGCCATGTTGAAGAGCGCGAGGGCAAGCCGGCGCGCGAAGAGACGCTGTCGGAAACCTGGACCTATCAGCTGCCGACCGAGAACGACATCCTGCAGGTGGCGCCATGAGCGATGAACTCGACGCCGAAGTGGTGCTGATCCGATTGATCGACTACCTACATATCGCCGGCAGAAAACTCGACGATGGGCTGTTGTTCGAGCTGACCGACATCGTGCGCGAAGGCCGCGCCGCTGCCGTGCCGGAACTGTTCGACTGGAGTCTGGCGCGACTGAACGGCCGCGCCGGCGATGTGCTACCGGCAATCACGCCGCCGCAACCGCCGCTGCAGCGTGGACAGATTGGCTACAACACGCATCAACGTCTCTCCAAAAAGCCGGGCCGTCGCGGAGCATTGCGATGAACGCACACGACGTTGCGCTCGATACCATCGCACGGCAACCCACCGCATGGCGCACTGCCGCGCTGATGCGCCGCACGCTACTGCTGACGCTGATCGCGATGCAATCGGCGCTGGCGGCATCGGTGATGCTGGCGGTGCTGCCCTATCACGGCGGCAATGCCGTCGAAATTGCACTGGTCACGCTGTTCACGCTGCTGTTCATCTGGCTTTCGTTTGGCTTCTGGGTCGGCGTTTACGGCTTTGCATTGCGACTGCTCGGCGGCGATCGCCGCAGCCTGGCGCGACGTCATCCCGCCGCGACACTGCGCGATGTCGCGCTGGCGCGCACCGCCATTCTGCTGCCGGTCTATCACGAACCGATCGGCCGCACATTGAACGGGTTGCGCGCCATCTACGAATCGCTGGCCGCCACCGGTGAGCTGGATCATTTCGATTTCTTCATCCTGTCCGACAGCCGCAACCCGGAGGTGTGGCTGAACGAACAGATCGCGTGGCACGAGCTGGTCGAACAGCTCGGCGCGCAGGGGCGCATCTTTTACCGGCGCCGCATCCTCAACCAGAAATACAAAAGCGGAAACGTCAGCGACTTTCTGCGGCGCTGGGGCAATCGCTACCAATATGCACTAGTGCTGGATGCCGACAGCCTGATGGGCGGCGACACCATCGTGCAGATGGTGCGGCTGATGCAGTGCGAACCGCGCGTCGGCATCCTGCAGAGCAGCCCGCAGCTGGCCAACGCACACTCGCTGTTCGCGCGCACGCAGCAATTCGCCAATCAACTGTTCGGGCCGATCTTCACGACGGGCCTCGCCGCGGTTCAGCTCGGCGATGCCACCTTCTGGGGACACAACGCCATCCTGCGCTGTGCGCCGTTCATGCAGCACTGCGGGCTGCGCCGCCTGCGCGGCCCGGGGTTGTTCAACGGCCCCATCGCCAGCCACGATTT
The DNA here is from genome assembly GCA_964638025.1 of uncultured Verrucomicrobiaceae bacterium. Taxonomy (GTDB): domain Bacteria; phylum Pseudomonadota; class Gammaproteobacteria; order Pseudomonadales; family CAMLJR01; genus CAMLJR01. The sequence continues at coordinate 25,912 of CAZWXW010000032.1, read as the reverse complement.
CGTCGAGGCCGCGCTGCTCGGCAAGGCCGGCTACGAAGTGTGGCTGGAGCCATCGCTCGGCGACAGCTACGAGGAGTCGCCACCGAGCCTTGTCGATGAACTGACGCGCGACAAGCGCTGGGCGAAAGGCAACCTGCAACACCTGTGGCTGATCTTCCGGCCCGGCCTGCGCTTCGCGCATCGCCTCGCGTTTCTCAATGGCGTCATGTCCTATCTCGCCGCGCCGCTGTGGTTTCTGTTCCTCGCGCTGGCGACGGTGGAAACAGCGCAGCTGGTGTTGTGGCCAATCAACTATTTTCCGGAGGAGTACAACCCGTTTCCGCTGTGGCCCGAATGGAACCCGCGCTGGGCCATCGGCCTGTTCATCGTCACGCTGATACTGCTGTTCCTGCCGAAGCTGCTCGCCGCCATCGACGTGCTGCGCCAGCATCGCAGCCGACAATTCGGCGGCCTGCGTAACCTGCTGCTGTCGCTGCTGCTGGAGAGCGTGATCTCGGCGCTGCTGGCGCCGATACGAATGCTGGCGCATACGCGCTATGTGATCGAAGCGCTGCTCAACGTGCAGCTGCGCTGGGCGGGGCAAAATCGTTCGAACGAAACGCGCTGGAGCCAGGCCATCGTGTCGCAGCTGCCCGCCGCGCTGCTGGCGCTGGCATGGGCCACCTTCGCCTATCGGCTGTCACCCGGCTTCTTCTACTGGTCGCTGCCGGTGGCCGGCCCGCTGATTCTGTCGGCGCCGACTTCGGTGCTGCTCAGCCGCACCGCCATCGGTCACTGGATGTGGCAGCACGGCCTGTTCGTGACACCGCCCGAAGTGCGCTATTCGCGCCTGCTGAACCGCGTGCAGAACGCGCCGCCACTGCTGCGCGAACAGGGCTCGGCGATCGAACTCGCCGTGCTCAATCCGCGCTGTAACGCCATTCATATCGCCAACGCGCGCCACTGTCGCGCCGGCATTCGCGCCGCCGCACTGGCCGATTGCACCGAACGCATGCTGGCCGATGGCCCGATGGCACTGGACGCGCGCGAACTGACGCTGGCATTGCGCGACCGCGCCACGCTGCGCCAACTGCATCACCGCGCCTGGAATTCACCGCCCGCGAGCTACTGGGGGCGAGCCATCGCACGCTATGCCTATGAACGCAATGTCAGCGCGCCTTCTCATCCCATCGACCAGAAGATGAATCGACAATGATCCGCACCCACCTCACTTCACTGTTCACGCTTTTCCTGCTGGCTTTCACAGTGACGGATGCCCGCATGGCCGAAGCAACTGCCACGCGCACCACCGGCGAAACCACGCGCTTCGACTACGCCGCGCTGAAAGGTCTCGCCCGCCACACTGCCGAACAGCCCTATCGCAGCCACAAGAACGAATTGCCGCCGTCGCTGCTGAAGCTCGACTGGGACGAATATCAGGAGATTCGATTCGACCCCGGCGCGGCGATCTGGCGCGGCGAAGAGACGCTGTTCCAGAGCCAGCTGTTCCACCTCGGGCTCTACTTCCTGCATCCGATCAAGATTCATGAAGTGATCGACGACAAGGCGCGTGAAATTGCCTATCGCCCCGGCCTGTTCGACTACGGCAAGTCCGGCATCGATGCCGGCAAGATTCCGCAGAACGCCGGTTTCGCCGGCTTCCGATTGCACTACTACACCGACTGGCAGCGCGACATCGTCGCCTTCCTCGGTGCCAGCTATTTCCGCGCCGTCGGCAGCGAGATGCAGTACGGCCTGTCGGCGCGCGGGTTGGCCATCGATACAGCACTGCCGCGCGATGAAGAATTTCCGATCTTCACCCACTTCTGGCTGGTCAAACCAAAACCCGGCGAGCAGCAGATGACGGCCTATGCCCTGCTCGACTCGCCGAGTATCAGCGGCGCCTATCGCTTCACCGTCACGCCCGGCAATGTCTTGAAGATGGCAGTCGACGCCACGCTCTATCCACGCAAGCCCATCGAGCGGCTCGGCATCGCACCGCTGACCAGCATGTTCATGGTCGGCGAAAACGACCGCCGCACCGGCTACGACTGGCGCCCTGAAATTCACGACTCCGATGGACTCGCGCTCGAGACCGGCACCGGCAAGCGCATCTGGCGACCGCTGACCAACCCGGCACAACTGCGCTTCAACGCTTATCAGGATGAAAACCCGAAGGGGTTCGGACTGCTGCAACGCGATCGCAATTTCGATCACTACCAGGACGACGGTGTTTTCTACGAACGGCGCCCCGGCCTGTGGGTGGTACCGCGCGGCAACTGGGGCAAGGGCTCGGTGCAGCTGGTGGAAATCCCGACGCTCGACGAGACCTTCGACAACATCGTCGCCTTCTGGAACCCGGCCAAACCGATCAGGAAAGGCGAGGAGCTGCTCTACAGCTACGATCTCTACTGGGGCGGCAATGCCCAACCACGCGACAAGCTCGCCTATGTCGTCGACACCTTCAACGGCCTCGGCGGCGTCATCGGCAAACAACGCAAATACTACAGCTCACGGTTTGTCGTCGATTTCGCCGGCCCCATCTTCGCGTCGCTCGGCAGCGACCAGCCGGTGGAAGCAGTCATCACCACCTCCGCCGGGCGCACCGAAATCACCTCCGCGCGCCCGCTGCACAGTGTTGAAGGCTATCGCGCCATGTTCGATCTGGTACCGCCCGACAACAGCAACACGCCGATCAATATCGAACTGCACCTGAAAGCAGGCGACCGCGTCATCAGCGAAACCTGGATGTACCAGTGGACGCCGCCGCCAATGGAGCAACGACAACTTCACAATGCCGGGCATCTGAAATAGCAAAAAATTGATGGCGACGTCAGCTGAGCGGCTCTGCGGCCAACAAACCACTCAACGGGCTGCGAACCCCATGAGCGCCTTGATTGAGCACATGGGTATAGATCTCGGTGGTCTTCACATCAGCGTGGCCCAGTTGCTGCTGCACCGTGCGAATATCCGCACCGGATTGCAGCAGATGTGTGGCAAATGAGTGACGCAGCGTGTGGCAGGTGACCGTCTTGCGTATGCCCGCCTTCAATGCCGCACCACGTACAAGCCGGTTCAATGCCGACTCATCGAAATGGTGGCGACGCAGACAGGTAGTGCCCGGCTCCAGGCTCAACTGCGAAGACGGAAACAGAAACTGCCAACCATGCTCCATTGGCGCAGCGGAATATTTGCGCGCCAGCGCATCCGGCATCCATACACCCGCATAACCCGTCTGCTGTCGATCATCCGCCAGTAAAACCGCCACACGCTCGATCTGCTTATGCAGAACCGGCACCAATTCCGGCGCCAATGTCGTCAGGCGATGCTTGCCGCCCTTGCCATTCCAAATCCGCAACTGCAGGTGATCGAGATCGACATCCCGTACCCGCAACCGGACCAGCTCGATCCGACGCAGCCCAGAACCGTACAGCAGCGCGGCCATCAACCGATGGGGACCATGCAGCGTAGCCAGCAATGCCCGTACCTCGTCCCGGGTCAAAACCTCGGGCAATTTCCGCTGACGACTCGAACGCCGGAACGCACCCAGCTCGCCCAGAGGTTTTTCCAGCACCTTGTCATAGAGGAATACCAGCGCATTAAGCGCGATCGCCTGCGTGGCCGCCGCCACATTACGCTCAACCGCGAGATAGGTAAGAAAACGCACCACATCCGAGCCGCCAAGCTCACTCGGGTGACGCTTCTGGTGGAAAACGATGTAGTAACGAATCCAGTAGAGATAGGAACGGATCGTGCGGATGCTGTAACGACGAACCCGCATGAACTCCTCGATGGAGCGCATGAATGGCGAGGCGGACACAGGAAACTCCTTTTCCACAAGACTGTACTTTTGTACAGCATGCCATGTTAATTGGAAAATTCAACATTCTCGTGCTAGAAAGTGTCTTGATAATTCCCATCCCGCCCCGGCAAAAAGGATTAAATGCCGTTGAAACAACCACCTATAATCTCTCTTTTTGGCCCGATAACATATTATCGTGGCTGCCCGACAATAATTATTATGAGGCCGCAGGCCTCATTAACAGACTGTTGGGCATCAAATGTAGCGCGTGCCCGTATTGGGTGATCACGGTAAGTAGTTGAGTCAGGTTATACCGAGGAGATGATGGTGAAGCGGATACATAGAAAAAACATAGGTATTTTGATCGCATTTTTGTTAGCCGTATCAACCAGCGTGAACGCGAATACGCTCACATGCGGACTTAAAACGGTCACGTTAAGCGGCAACACGATTACTAAAATCGTCCATGAGGATGGCACTATTCATACCGGTGGCTCGGTATCTAATAACTGGACGTATGACGGAAAGTCGATAAAGCACAGACTCATGGACGATGCCATACCTTGTGGCACAAAGGCAAAAAGCCGTGATGAGGTGATCGCCGAACTTTCAGGAAATTTTTCTAAGAACCCGAAATCCTACGGCATGAGTCCACAAGAAGCGAGGTTGATGGGGCAGTACACGGCCAAGCTTATGAGGCAAGATAGCTCGTGTTATTTGCTTGTTGATGCCGCCAAATCGCCCTCGCAGCAGGGAATGTTTTACATTGATTGCAATGACAGGCAATCGCAGACAAGAAGATATTGGGTGTCTGAAAGTGACTTGAAAGAGGGTGTCATAAAAAATCCGGCCACCCCAGTATCAAGCAGCGACGCCATCTCAATCTGCAATAGCGAGTTGAAGACACGCACAACGAATCCAAGCACATACGATCCATCGCTAATTCTTGGGGCCTCCAGCCGCGCCATTGAGCGTACTGGACGTAATGTAGTAGAAATAGATTTTAAAGCCGCGAATTCGTTTGGGGTCATTGGGAAATATGTCGGCCGTTGCATTCTTGAATCAGGTGCACCGATTGAGGTCACGATTAAAGACCGGTAAATGGAGATGCCGGAAGTTAACGACGAACTGATGCCCAACAAGGCGCTCCAGCGGACGGTCTTGCCTTCGTTTCACTACGGCAAGCCCACCGCTGAGCTTTGGCGTTAGAGCGCAAGAGGAAGCTATATGGAACTGTTCTGCTTTGCTTCCAAAAATGTCACGAACATTTGGGCTGGCATCGGTGCTCGCATGTGGGCGGTCGCCGAGACATCGCCTACCGACATGAAAGCCAGAACCACTAAATCGAAGAGAATGAAGATAGGCTCTCTCGGCTTGCTCTACTGCAACGAAACGCATGCCTTTACCACGCCATTCCTTGTGTACTCAGAACCTGATCCAGAGAAGGTTGTCTCGGATATCTGGGCGGAAAAATGGCGTTTACCTTTTCGTATTCTTCCTCTTGGTAACCCACTGCGTCAGCTACATATGAATGACGCAAAGAAGAAATGGCCCGTCCTCAAGGCAAGCAATGCTGCTAGTGTCTCGGCCGCAATGAACATTACTGGCACAACGGTGTTCGTACCTGCAGAAATTTCCGCGGACGATTGGGCGCTCATCATCAGTGAGCTGGCAGATGCGCTCTAACAAGCCGCTGGTTCCGACTCGCACCGGCGAAGCGCCGTTGCTCGCGGCACAGCGGCGGCGTTAGAGCGCATTCATGAGCACCGTGGCCATCGCTGCTGAAGTTGAAAGTCTTCACCGGTTCATCCAGCAGTGGTTCAACGGCGCGCTCCCAAAGACGAACAAAGTTTTTGCCAGGCTCGCGGCCTCTTGGCCTGAAGGCTTCACGCTCATCGATCCTCGCAACAAGTGCCATTCATCTACTGAGTTGCTGGCGTCCACATATGAGCTACACGGCAAGTTTCCCCATCTCTCGATCCAGATCAGAAACATGAAGGTCAGTAGCCATCTGGCTGGCACGGCGGTAGCTGTGTATGAAGAGTGGCATGTGGAGCCAATCGAATCTGAAGCTAGGCTATGCAGCGCAACGTTCTCCTTTGAGCCAGTTCATCCAGGTCGCTTAAGCTGGGTCCACATACATGAGTCAAAGCTTGCTACCTGAGCCCATGCGCTCTAACCCTTCAATCAACCGGACATGCCCCGGCAAGCCGGGTCATGCCGGTTATCTCAAACGTTAGGTTTCACCATGGCGCTTCTTGCCGAATCCCTCGTCGACGAATGGCTCAACAGGCAGGGCTTCTTCACGGTTCGTGGCATCAAGCATGGCGTTGGCGAGATCGATCTTCTTGGAGTACGACCCGCTGAAGGCTCATTGGAGGCTTGGCATGTTGAGGTCCAAGCTAGCTTTCGCCCAATAGGCTACATAGCACCGCTAACGACGGAATCGTTAGATGGCTTCGCCAAATCAAAGACGAGCATGAAGGCTCGGTCTCCAGAACTTCTTGCTCCCGCTATAGCGGCTTGGGTTGAAAAGAAATTCACCGCCCCTGTGAAGCACGCTGCTCGCCAACTGGCTTGGCCGGGCCTGAAGTGGAAGTATCTTTTGGTTCATGCAGTGGTGCGCGAACCGCAAGAACTTCAGCTAATCCAAGCGCATGGCGTTCAAATTGTCCCGCTGCACAAGGTCTTGGTGGAGCTCGGTCATGGGGTCGCTACAGGTATCCGAGGCGGTGCAGGCACCGATCTGTCTGAGGTCATTGAGTACTTCTACAAGAACTCTGGTGCCAGTTCGTCCAGTGAAACCTAACCCTTCAATCAACCGGACATGCCCCGGCAAGCCGGGTCATGCCGGTTATCTCAAACGTTATACCGCTGGAAACATTCCATGAACTCACCAACCAAACTACGCTTGGCAGCATCGATGTGGCTCGTCGGCATGCTCGGCACCGCGGTTCTCGCATTCCTCGTAGTGCCAGGCCTCATCGCGGAGGCTGCTGGCGATAGCCCGCTTCCCTTGCCAACGTGGGTAGCTTCAGTAGTCAGCCTTGTTCAAGGTGCGGTTTTTCTAGCGCTCGCTGTTTGGGCGGGCGTTGCGCTCGCACCAAAGGTGGGGCTACGTGCACCGGTGTTTGAGGCAGTTGCCAGTTCCTCACCTGTAGTGGCGGCACTCCGTCCACAGCTAGTCCCGGGGCTGCTCGGTGGCTTGGCCGGAGGCGCATTTTTAGTCGCCCTTTCGTACATCTCACCGCCAGAGTTGGCTGCGGCAGCCCAAAAATCCACTCTTCCGTTATCTGCCCGCATCCTCTACGGCGGCATCACAGAGGAGCTATTGCTGCGTTGGGGCCTCATGTCACTGCTGCTGTGGCTGTTGTGGCGCTTCATCCAGCGCAAATCGACTTCGCCATCAACTTTGCTTTATTGGCTGGCAATCGCCGCTAGCGCAGTGCTGTTTGGGGTTGGTCACTTACCGGCGGCGCATGCACTTGTGGGTGATCTTTCCTTTTCGGTCGTCGCCTATGTGATAGGCGGCAATGCCGCGTTTGGTGTTCTTGCGGGCTGGCTATTTTGGCGCTTTGGTTTAGAGGCAGCGATACTCGCACACGCTATTACACATATTGTTGCTTATGCCGCATCATCGGTATAACAATTCATTCAAGCCGACGCCGCTTCGCGGCGCGGTTTAATTCGGGCGTTATACCCATACGAAAGGAAAACCATGGAAAACCTAGTTAATTTGTTTTTTTCTGAACACAGCTATAGTGCGCTCTTCAAAGCTGGTGTGTTTCTACTAGGAATCTCTTTGCTCTCAATGTCCCAAGTCGGAACATTCTTATACGACAAAGACATTGAGGCATACACCGAAAGATTTAAGATAGAAGAACTATCAGGGAAAACTTTAGAAAACACAGATTGTTCAAAGCTAAATGGAAAGCTTACTGAGTGCCGAATTGCAAAACACAAATCAAAGACACTTGACAGTAGCCTAACCCTACTTGACACAATAGTTAGTTACTCAATGTTGAGCGGTTTCGCACTAACAGTACTTTCACTTTTAATTTTCCTTGCCACAGCATTTCGCCCCCAAAGTGAACCATCTGCAACGGCCTAACAACTTGCTCAAATCGTTCGCTGCGCTCATTGGGACGGGCTATAGCCCGCCCCTTAACAAAACGTTAGAGCCAATCGGAACCGCCTGTGACGCATGGTAAATCTAGAGCAACAACCTATTTCCCAAGCAGGAAGCCTTTTGCACCTACAAATCAGAATTTCAATCGCTTACGAAATCAGGAACACTTTATATGAAGAATCCCGCAATATTTTTTTGCTTTGCGCTTGTGCTCCCACTTCCAGCAGTTTCCTGCCCGATCGGCATGGTGTTCAACGGGAATGGTTGCAGTCCTCCGTATGAATACACCGGATGGGACTGGCTTCAGGACCAATATGATGCCATTGATTCCATTGGTGCCGATCGACCGAGGACGTACGCGCCTGGCCTAAGCCGTGAGGAAGCGGCCGACTTGGAACGTCGCACCTTGGAAGCACAGCAAGAAAAAGAACGAGAACTCGAGAAGCTTGCCAAAGGGCAATGGTATGTTGATTCCACCTCCACACCCGAAGGTAATTTATGCGCTGCAACATTTGCCAAATATACGCGCGTAGGCGTAGAAGGCGGGCTGGTCACCATCATGGGGTTTCAGCAACCCAAACCAGATGCTTGGCTCATGTTTCAAGGCACCGAACTACCCAAGCCGCGAAGCTTCAAAAAGCTGAAGATCACCCTCCAGCAAGATGATGAACCAGCCCAAACTGTTCAGGTGTTCAGTTACAGAAATTCAAGAGACATGGGCGAGGTTGCGTTTGCCGTGCCGGGGCTGATGGCGGCACTGGATGGTATGAGTGATAAGCAAAGTTTCAAGTTGTCGATTGATGGAAAAACGGCAATGACCATTCAATGGGCAGATGCCGCACCAGTTATTGAGCAACTCAAGCAGTGCGCAGAATAGCGCGATGGTGTAATGACCCAGCGGTTTCTGCACACAGGGCGCCAATCGCTACAAACGGCTGCGGATGAGCCGGAAGAGTTATCCGTGTCGAACTGTGGGGGTGCGACCCAGTGAGCCATGATGGTGATCAGTCTCAGCGCAAGTGCGGGAAGGGTTTATGCCACCAGCGTGAAAGCTGTACGCTCGAATTTCTTATTCTGACGTGGTTGCGAGTTTCCGTAGGGCAATTGATCGCGCAGGACGACGTAGCAGATGCGCGCGAACTTGTTGGCCATTCAAGCTGACGCCGCTTCGCGGCGCGGCTTAACTCAGGCGCTAGCACTCAGTTACGCATTGCGACGCTGCTTTACATCATCTGCAAGCCAAGACTTGATGAGAGATTGATAAGGCATGTCACGCTTATTGGCTTCTATCTTAATGCTTTCCAGTAGACCTTCAGGGAGCCGGAGCGAAATAGTCTTGGTTGACGGTTTCAAATTAGGCATCGTAACCGGTTGGGCCTTTTTCCAGTCAACGTAGTCGCTGGAATCATGACTTTCCCAAAAAGCTCTTTCTTCGGCTTCGGTTTTAAATTTTGGTGTGACCTTAGCTTTGCTCATAAATATTCCTCTCTTTCCGGTGCATGTCACGAGCGGAAATTATACGAATCAATGTGTCGTTGGATCGCAAGGTAAAAGTTATATGCAGCAATCTGGCTTCATCACTTTTCCCCAAGGCGTGGTAACGCGCCTCGGCTTGGCTATGTTTCTGATCAGCCAATACCAGCAAGGGTTGGTTGAGAAACACCTGCTCGGCCTCAAAGTGGCTAACCGCATGCTTTTCAATGCTTTTACGCTCGTTTCCAGCGTCCCACTCAAAGCCTGTAATTTGCTTCCAATTAATCATTTTTGTATATTGCCAACATATACATCAAAGTCAAGTGCTCCACTTTATCGCTTCAAGGAAGGACGAAAAACCAACGTCTTTCGATCATGCGATTCGCTCCAGCCGAAGCCGCTTCGCGGCGCGGTTTAATTCAGGCGTTGATGCCCTAAAAGATAGCGTGCAAACAACCTCGACCCACCGGAGAACCGATGACAACCAACCATCGCATCTTCACGACAAAATTCTCAAAGGTATATCCGCTGTATGTTCAGAAAGCGGAGCGCAAGAATCGCAGCAGAGAAGAGGTTGACCAGCTCATCTGCTGGCTTACGGGCTATTGATGCAGCGGATACGATACCTGGACAAGCTGATTGACGAACTCGCCAAGGGAAAAGCGATCGAAAAGATCATGCGGTGACAGTTTCAAGCGGACATCACTCCTCCATGCAGCTACTTCCCCCTCACGAATATCAGCCATCAATGGCGTCACGCTTTGTGCGCATGCAGGATCGAATCCGTCGCCTCGTGCCAGAAAGCCAGATCGAACACATTGGCTCCTCGTCCATTCCCGGATCGCTATCCAAGGGTGATCTCGATATCTGTGTCGTCGTGCCTCCATCAGACCACGACGCCACGGTCAAGCGACTCACGGATTACGGTTACGCGGAAAAAATGGACACGCTGCGTACAGAGCATCTGTGCATGCTTGAGTGGCATCAGCCCGGTGATGAGCATGCCGTCCAGCTGGTTGCAAAAGGGTCTGCGTTTGAGTTTTTCATGACGTTCCGGGACGCCTTGCTATCCGACCCTTCGCTGGTCACCCGGTACAACCAGATCAAGATGGACGCATCGGGAAAATCCGAGTCCGAGTATCGCGCTGCAAAATCCCGCTTTATTGAGCAGGTACTCAATGGATTCTGCGACTGCGCTTCGCTGCGCGCAGAATGACGAAGGGTGTCAAGGCAAGGCTTGTTCAGCGCTTCCCGGGCAGCCGCTCCACTCAGCGCCCCGCCGGGAAAAACGGAAAAATCAGCGGCGCGACTGCGAGCGTCGTCAGGTAGGTCAGGAATAGCAGCGGCAACCCTACCCTGACGAAATCGATGAACTTGTAGCGGCCGGGCTCCACTACCAGCGACACCACCGGCGTTGCTACCGGCGTGGAAAAGGATGACGAGGCAGCGATCAATACCGCGACGGCGAACGGATAGGGCGAAGCGCCGAGCGATGCCGCCGCGTAGATGGCGATGGGCGAGACCAGCACCGCCGACGCGGTGTTCGACAGCACCAGACCGATGCTGGCGGTCAGGAAGAACAGCACCGTCATCATCATGTAGGGGCCGGAATGACCGAAAGCGTGCATCAGCGCGTCGACGACGATGCGCGTGCCGCCCGTTTTATCGAGTGCACTGGCCAGCGGCAGCATGCCGGCGATCAGCACCAGGCTGCTCCAGTGAATCGACCGGTAGGCGTCATCCATCGTCAGGCAGCGGGTGAAGATGGCGGCCAGCGACGCGATCATCACCGCCGCGACCAGCGGCACCACGTCAAACAGCGTCAGCGCCACCATCGTCGCGAGGATCAGCAGCGCGGTGTTCTTGCGCCGATAGGACGGCACCACATCGGCGTGCTCGCGCGGCAATTCGGTGACAACGAAATCGTGCGTCTTCTGGCTCAGCTGCTGGATCTTGGCCCACGAGCCGACCACGAACAGGCTGTCGGCCGTGTGCAGGCTGACATCCTCGAAATCTTCCAGCGCGGTGAAATTGCGGCGCATGCCGAGCACATGCACGCCGTAGTTCGAGCGGAATTCGCATTCGCGCAGCGAGCGGTCGAGCAGTTGCGATTCGGGGTGGATCAGGATGGCGGCGCCGCTGATATCCCACAGCCAGCGCTGCTGGTCGCTCTTGGCGGGCGGCACGATTCGCAGCGACTTCTCCGTCGCCAGCTGGCTGATGTTGTCGGGCTTGCCGATCACCAGCAGCAGCGTGCCCGCCACCAGTTCGAAGCTCGGCGATGGCGCGACGATGTGCTTCTCGTCCTTGCGCCGCAACACGCCGACGACGCGAACCTTGTAATGCGTTTCGAGCTGCGTCTGCGCCAGCGACATGCCCACCAGCGGGCAACCCGGCTCGATCAGCAGTTTCTGGTATTCGCTGCCGGGGCTGTGCGCATGCCACAGATCCCACATCGAGCGGCTGCGCTTGCGATCGGATTGTGTTCCCTCGCTGTCGCCGAGCAGGCGCCGGCCCACCAGCAACACGTACAGGATGCAGACCACCAGCACCGCCAGACCGACGGGCGAAAAGCTGAAGAAGCCAAAGCCGTCGAAACCGGCGCCCTTCAGCGCTTCGTGAATGACGATGTTGGGCGTGGTGCCGATCAGCGTCATCATGCCGGAGATCAGCGAGGCATAAGAGAGCGGGATCAGCATGCGCGATGCGTTCAGGCGGGTCTCGGCGGCGATGCGCAGCACCACCGGAATGAACAGCGCGACCACGGCCGTCGAACTCATCACCGAACCGAGCAGCGCGGCGCCACCCATCACCAGCACCAGCAGGCGCGCCTCGCTCTTGCCGCCATGCTTCAGCACCCAGTCGCCGACCATGCGCGCCACGCCGGTGCGCGACAGCATCTCGCCGAGTACCAGCAGCCCCGCCACCAGCGCCACCACCGGGCTGCCGAAACCGGCCAGCGCCTCGTTGATGCTCAGCACGCCGCTCAACACCAGCGCCAGTACCACCAGCAGCGCCACCACGTCGAAGCGCACGCGGTTGGTCGCCATCAGCGCGCCGGCAACACCAATGAGCGCAAAGACAAAAACCGTTTCACCGGTCATCGATCCAAGTTCCTGTCAGCAAATAAGGGAAATATGGGCGTGAAGCTATATAAGAAAAGCAGAACGCGGAGGAAAGGGAGGAAAATCGGGCGGCATGTTACCTCAGGTGCCGCTGCTTATCCACATAATTCACAGTGAAATCAACGGGTTCAGAGGGCAATTCCCGGCAATCTGAAACCGCGAAAGCAACCCTGCGGACAGGTCATGGGGAGCAGCACGAAATCGATATTGAAAACGGTTTACCCCTCCGGGCTTCTGCGATTTCATAACCCGGCTTTACCCAAAATAATGAGGCCAGCCATGAGGAAAGCCCCGTGAAGATCCAGCCCGCCGCCTTTCTGCGCACGACGCTTCCGCTGGGAATCGACCAGATCGCGTCGCTCGATACCGGCCGCTACCACTCGATCTGGCTGCCCGACCACATGGTCAGCTTCTGGCCCGACTCGATCTGGACGCCAGAATTCACCGACCTCGCCACCGCCTCGCCATCGCCGCACCGCCATCTCGATGCGATGGCGGTGGCCGGTGCCGCCGCCGTACTGACGAAGAACGTGCCGATCGCCACCAGTGTCGTCGATACCGTGCGGCGCCACCCGGCGATGCTGGCGCAGAGCGCGCTGACGCTCGACCACCTATCCAAAGGCCGCTTCATCCTCGGTCTCGGCAGCGGTGAGACGGAAAACACTGTGCCCTACGGCTTCGACTTCGCGAAACCGGTCGGCCGCTTCGAGGAGGCGTTGAAAGTCATCCGCCTGCTGTGGCAGAGCGAGGGGCCGGTCGACTTCGAAGGGCAGTTCTTCAAGCTGCACCACGCACGTATGGACACCGATCTCTACAACGGTCGCTGCCCGCCGATCTGGATCGGTGCCAGCGGGCCGCGCATGCTGGAGATCACCGGGCGCTACGCCGACGGCTGGTGGCCGGCCGGCGCGTGGACGCCTGAGGATTTCGCCGCGAAGCTGAAAGTGGTGCGCGACTCGGCCGAGCGCGCCGGGCGAGACCCAATGGCGATCGTGCCGGCGTTCATTCTGATTTCGCTGATCGGCGACGATGACGAGCTCGACGAAATTTTGCAGGCACCACTGGTCAAGGCGATCCTGTTGCAGGTGCCGGCGGCGGAGCTGAAGAAATTCGGCCACGCGCACCCGATGGGCGAAAACTGGCGCGGCTATCAGGACATCGACCCCGGCGTGCTGACACGCGAGCGCATCCTCGAATTTCTCGACAAGGTCGATCCCCGGGCGATTCTCGATCTGGTGCCGCACGGCTCGCCGAAACAGGTGGCGAAGATCGTCAAGAGTTACTGCGACGCCGGCCTGCGCGTGCCGAAAATTCTCGATTACGGCGGCATGGCCGGCCTCAAATATGGCGCCATCTCCGCGCAGAAGGTGCGCGATGCCGAAGATGAATTGATGAAGCTGGTTGCGGGGAATTGAACATGAGAGAAATTCTCGATGCAGACACACTGCTCGCCGCCGCCGAAGCGCAAACCGGCCTCCGCGACTGGGGCGACGACACCTTTCGCGACCGCTTCACGCTGGCGGTGAAACTGATTCGCGGCGCCAGCATGGATGCCGACGGCCAGCGCCTCGCCGCCGCCAATATCCTGTGGCTGCTGGGCGACCGGCTGCGCTTCTTCAATGACCACGTCACATACGAACTCGACCGCGAGGTGATCGAGCGACCGATGTTCGTCACCGGCGAACCGCGCTCCGGCACCACGCTGCTGCATGTGTTGCTGTCGGTCGATCCGAATGCGCGCGCGCTGCGCTTCTGGGAGGTGATGCACCCGTCGCCACCGCCCGGTCTCGCGGCGGCCGACGATCCGCGTCGTGCACTGGCCGATGCCGAGTGGCGCGAGATCAACGCCCGCCTGCCCAACTGGCTGCACAGCCACCCCTACAACGACATGCTCGGCGATGGCCTGCCGGAAGATGAGCGCACCTGGGGTTTCGATTTTCGCGCGCTGACCCCAACCGCGTGGTGGCGTGTGCCGATGGGCATGGTGGTCGGCGGCCTGCCGCTGGACCCGCCAGCGCAATACCGCATTCACAAGATGATGTTGCAGGCGATTCAGCACGGCCGACCGAAAAAATATTGGGTGCTGAAAGGATTTCACGCCACGCGCTTCCCCGCCTTCTTCGACCGCTATCCCGATGCGCGCGTGCTCTACATCCATCGCGACCCGGTGCAGAGCATCGCCTCACGCATCAAGATGGCGGCGGACCTGACCGAGGGGCTGACCGGCTCCGTCGACATGGCGCAGCAGTCGAAGCTGCACACTGCGCTCGGTCGCGCCGGTTTCCACGCTATCCTCGACAATCCGATGATCGACGACCCGCGCATCCATCACGTGCGCTATCAGGATTTCATGGCCGATCAGGTCGGCACGATTCGTAATTTCTACGCGTTTGCGGGCTATCCGTGGACCACGGAAGCCGAGACGGCGATGCGCGACTATCTCGCCAATAACAAAGGCGATCGACACGGCAAGTTCCACTACTCGACCGATTTGATCGACGGCGATATCGACGCGCTGCACGCAGAGTTCGCGCCGTATCGCGAGCGCTTCGGCCTCGACATCGAAAAACGCAAATAGCGTCGGCTGGTAGATAAAGACATGCACGAACGGATTTCGATTCATCAGATGTGCTTCGCCAGCCTGGCACTGCCGGATTACATACGGCAGTGCCAGACACTCGGCGCACAACGCATCGGTTTCATCAGCCCCGCTCTGCTGGCACCCGATGGCTTCGCGACTGCCAGTGCCGCGCTTGCCGGCAGCGACATCGCGGTTGAAACCATCGCGCATGTGTTTCGCACCGGTCATCTCTCCACCCATCGCAACGAATGGCGAGAATCGCGAGAGGCGTTGTCGCGACTGATCGACGGCGCTGCCGAACTGGGTGCCCGCTCCATCTACATGCTGACCGGTGGTCACGGCGGACTGGCCTGGGAAGCCGCGGCCGACTGTTTCTGCGAGGCGATTGCGCCCTGCGTCGATCAGGCAAAAGCGGCCGGTGTTGAACTGGCGATCGAGAATGCGTCAGCCCTGTACGCCGAACTGCATATCGCACACTCGCTGGCCGATACCATTACGCTCGCCGAGATGGCCGATGTCGGTGTCTGCATCGAACTGTTTTTCTGCTGGGCGGAGGCCGGATTGCCGACACTGTTCCAGCGCGCGATGCCGCGCTGCCAGCTGGTTCAACTCTCCGACTATCACTACGGCGACCGCTCGCTGCCGGCGCGTGCGGTGCCGGGCGATGGCGCCATTCCGCTGCAGAACATCGTCGGCCTGTTGCTCGACGCGGGTTATGGCGGCACCTTCGATCTCGAATTGCTTGGCCCGCGCATCGATGCGGAGGGTGCGGCCATCGCCGTTGCGCGCGCGGCAGAAAATATCGGCGCGATGTTGCAGCGGCTCGATGCCTAGAGCATGTACATCTCCCCTCTCCCTTCAGGGAGAGGGGCCGGGGTAGAGGGTGCAGCAGGAAGAGCCGCCCTCTCCCTAACCCTCTCCCTGAAGGGAGAGGGGACTTGACCAGAGGTTTTGAGGAGTTTCAGAGATGGCTTTCGGTGACGGCCCCGATGACGCGGCATTGCGCGAAGCGTGGAATCGCTTTTGCGATCAGCTGCGCGACGCCGGTGACAAGGTGTTCAAGGAACACAACCCCGCCAATCCACTGCAGCGCGCCGATGCGTTTCGCTTCCTGACCCAGAATCTCGGGCAGGCCTTCGATCTCGCGCTGGAGACGAAAGATCCCGCTTATCCGCTGCTGCATGCGTTCTGCACGCCAACGCGCAAGCTCGGCGGCGATGCCGCCGATTTCACTTATCGGCAGGCATGGATAGACGGTCAGCACAGCTACCGAATCACCGGCAATATCGGCACGGCGCGCTTCCTCAACTTCACTGTGCAGGGGCCGCGTCCCGCGACGCAACCGAATACCGGCTGGCCGAGCCTGCACGAACCGTTCGGCGATATTCCCGAAGCCAATCTGTTCAAACATCAGATCGAAGCCGATGCAAACGGCAATTTCGAGCTGTATATCGGCGGCGAAAAACGCGAGACGAACTGGCTGCCGACCACACCGGGCACGCGCAAGCTGTTTGTTCGCCAGGGCTTCGACAGCTGGGATGAAACGCCGGCACAACTGTCGATCGAGCGCATCGGCATGGAGGCACCGCGACCACTGCCGACACCGTTGACGATGATCGACGCCATGGCGTGGGCTGGCGAATTTCTGACCGGCATGATGCGCGACTGGCCCGATCACCCCTATCAATACAGCGGTGGCATCGTCGACCCGAGCCATATCAACCAGTTTCCGCCGGAGCGCTCCGCCAACAGCAGCGACGATGCCAAACGCGGTCGACTGGCCGCGCACCTGTGCTGGGCACTGGCGCCGGATGAGGCACTGATCGTTGAATTCGACGCGCACGACGGTTTCTGGATGGTGTCGCTCGGCGGCGCCTTCATGAACAGCATGGATTACCTCTATCGACCGGTCAGCTACACCCCCGCCCGCACGCAGGTCGACGGCGACAACAAGGTGCGGCTGATTCTCGCGCACGACGATCCCGGCTATCACAACTGGCTCGACACACAACAGTTCGCCGCCGGCAACCTGACCTATCGCAACCTGATGAGCACGGCGCTGACCAGTTTTCGTACGCAGCGGGTCAAGCGTGCCGATCTCGCCACGGTGCTGCCGGTCGACAGCGCAAAGACAACTCCCGTCGAACGAGCTGCGCAGATGCATGCACGCTTCGACAGCATCCGCCGCCGCTACGCGCTGTAACCAACAGCCATAGGTATTCCGCCGGATCGGTAAACGCTGCCAATTAGTGCGATCATGGCCGGATGAAAAATTTCTCCGATCTGAATCTGAAAGAACCGCTCCAGCGCGCGCTGGCCGAAGTGGGCTACACCGACATGACACCGGTACAGGCCGAAAGCCTGCCGGCGATTCTCGCCGGGCGCGATGTGATGGCGCAGGCGCAGACCGGCAGTGGCAAGACCGCTGCGTTTGCGCTCGGCCTGTTGTCGACGCTGGATGCGACGCGGTCACAACTGCAGGGCCTCGTGCTGTGCCCGACCCGCGAGCTGGCCGATCAGGTCAGCCGCGAGATCCGCCGCCTCGCCTGTTTCATCCCCAACGTGAAGGTGCTGACGCTGTGCGGCGGCGTGCCGCTGCGTCCGCATCTGGCATCGCTGGAGCATGAACCGCATATCGTCGTCGGTACGCCCGGCCGGCTGCTGGAGCTGATCGAGCGCCAGGCACTGCCGCTGCAGGCGGTGAAGGTACTGGCGCTGGACGAAGCCGATCGCATGCTCGACATGGGCTTTGCCGACGACATCGCCGGCATCATCGGCCAGCTGCCGTCGTCGCGGCAGACCCTGCTGTTCTCCGCCACGCTGCCGCCGCCGATACGCGAGATCAGTCGCCGACTGCAGCGCGACCCGCTCGATGTCACCGTCGTCAGCGACGCGCAGGAGCCGTTGATCGAACAGCTCTTCTTCGAAGTGGACCCCGCGCAGAAGCCGAAGGCGCTGGCTTCTCTGCTGTATCAGTACCGGCCGGAGTCGGCGGTGGTGTTCTGCAACACCCGTCAGGCGGTGCGCACCGTGGCCGACGATCTCGTCGCCAGAAAGCTCTCGGCACTGGCGCTGCACGGCGAGATGGTTCAGCGCGAGCGCGAGGAGATGCTGGTGCGCTTCGCCAATCGCAGCTGCACGGTGCTGGTCGCCTCCGATGTCGCCGCGCGCGGTCTCGATATCGCCGAGCTGCCGATGGTGATCAATTTCGATCTGGCCAACGATGCCGACACCCATCTGCACCGCATCGGCCGCACCGGGCGCGCGGGCCGCACCGGTATCGCGCTGAATCTCTGCACGCCGCCTGACGCACCGCGCACGAGCCTGATCGAGGAACGGCTGGGTGAAACATTGCGCTGGGGCACGCTGGACGCGTCGGCACGCAGCAGCGAACCGCTGCTGGCACCGTTCGCCACGCTGGTGATCGACGCCGGCCGCCAGGACAAGCTGCGTCCGGGCGACCTGATGGGCGCGCTGACCGGCGATGCGGGGCTGCCGGCGACGGCGGTGGGCAAGATCGATGTTTTCCCGACCCGCACCTATGTGGCGATTGCGCGCGAATGGCATCAGAAGGCGCTGCAGCGCTTGCAAGCCGGCAAGATCAAGGGCCGCAATTTTCGCGTCCGCCCGCTGGGGAGCGCGTGATGTCATTCGCTGAACTGGGGCTGTCGGCAGAACTCGCTCGCATTGTCGGCGAGCTGAATTACCTCGATCCAACACCGGTGCAGCGGGCCGCCATTCCTGCCATTCTGCAGGGCCGCGATGTGCGCGCCTGCGCGCAAACCGGCTCCGGCAAGACCGCCGCGTTCGCGCTGCCGCTGCTGCAGCGACTGGCGAACGAGAGGCCGGCCACGCCGCGCCCGCTGCGCGCATTGGTGCTGGCGCCGACGCGGGAGCTCGCCGTCCAGACCGGCGAGGCGATGCGAACCTATGCAACCCATCTGCAGCCGTCGCTGAAGATCGTCACCGTGTTCGGCGGTGTCTCGATCAACCCGCAGATGATGGCGCTGCGCGGCGGCGCCGATGTCGTCGTCGCCACGCCGGGCCGGCTGCTGGATCTGGTCGATCACAACGCGCTGCGACTCGATACCGTCACCACGCTGGTGCTGGACGAAGCGGACCGGCTGTTCGATCTCGGCTTCGCCGACGAACTCGCCAACGTCATGCGGCTATTGCCATCGCGGCGGCAGAACCTGTTGTTCTCCGCCACCTTCCCACCCGAAGTTATCGGGCTGGCGGAAAAGCTGCTGCGCGACCCGCTGCTGATCGACGTCGCCACCACCGTGGAAACGGCACCGGTCATCATGCAGCGCGCGATTGCAGTCGACCCATCACGCCGCACGCAACTGCTGCGCCACCTGATCGAACAGAACGGCTGGCGGCAGACACTGGTCTTCGTCGCCACGCGTTACGCGACACAGCATGTCGCAGAAAAATTGCGTCGCGCCGGTATCGATACCGCAGCGCTGCACGGCGAACTGAGCCAGTTCGAACGCACATGGGCACTGAAGGATTTCAAGGCGGGACGCTTTCCGGTGCTGATTGCCACCGATGTGGCGGCGCGCGGCATCGACATCGCCGAACTGCCAGCGGTAGTGAATTACGACCTGCCGCGCTCGGCGGTCGACTATTTGCATCGCATCGGCCGCACCGGCCGCGCCGGCGAGGAAGGCGTGGCGGTCAGCTTCGTCAGCGCCGGCAACGAAGCGCATTTCCGACTGATCGAGAAACGCCACGCACTGAAGTTGCCGCGCGAAATCGTGGCTGGATTTGAGCCGACCGAAACAGTCGCTGCCGAACCTATCGCCAACAAAAATGCCGCCCCAGAAACTGCTCCAGGCGCGGGCGGTATCAAAGGCAAACGCAAGAGCAAGAAAGACAAACTGCGCGAAGCGGCGGCCAACCAGACCCGCCGGTGATTTCCTACTGATCCGCCGGCGCCCGGGTGATGCGCATGAAGGGGCGATTCTTCGCGTGTTTCGCCTCCTCGTCGCGGTGCAGCTCCACCGCCATCGCCACATGGCCGAAACTGAGTACCAGTTTCATCAGGCGCTGTTCGCTGTCGTCATGCTCGGCGAGCGGTTTGCTGTCGAGATACTCCAGCGCTGCCAGCATCAGCGGTTGCATCGACTCGTAGAATGCGGCGCGCCCCACCTCATCGCTGACATCGCGGCAGTGCGCACGCGCGGCCGCCGTATCGGCCGCCCAGAACTCGACGAACGGTTGCAGCGCCTCGAAACCCGTCGGCAGTGACGTTTGCCCGCTCATGCCGCACCTCCAGCGATTTCCGCCTTGTAGGCCTGCACACGCTGGTCGACGTGATGCATCAGGTGGCGCAGCAATATTTCGTTGCGCTGGAAGTGCAGATGCTCCAGTGCCCCGCTGTTCAGGCCGCGCTGTCCTGCTTCGATCACCGCGCGATCCTCGGCGTGAACATCGCGCGCCATCGCCATCGAGAATTCGCGGCCGAAACGTTCACTGGCGCTGCCGTCCTCGCCGACCCAGTAGATACGAATGACACCGCGCGACTTGCGCGCGCTGATCGGCATCACCACATGCGAGAAGTGCTGCGTCGGCGTGCCGATCAGGAAGAAGTTGGGGAACAGCGCGTAATACTCGCGGCCGTGCGGGCTGCTCATCAGCCCCTTCTGCATCAGCGTGGGAATCAGCTTTCCAAACGCCAGCAACTGCGTAGGGCTCAGTTTCGGTGCGGGATTGGTCCAGATCGTCTGCGTGCGGCTCTCGCCGTGAAAGCCGTAGCGCACCGGGTAACCGAACGGATTGTCCGGGCCGACCGCACCGCCACCACCCGAGCGCGGATGAATGAACCGGAGGTGGTAGTTCTCCTGAAAATTGTCGTAGGTCAGCTTCCAGTTGCCATCGATCTCGTAGACGTATTCGGAGAAGGTGGTCGCCTTCGCCACCGGCAGTGTCTCCATCTGCTCCGCCAGCGGACCCAGGAACTCGCGCAGGCTCTGCTTTGGCGATTTCTCGAAGTTGATGAAGATCAGCCCGGCGCAGATCTCAAGATGGATCGCGGGCAGGCCGCACTTCGCCTTGTCGACATAGAAATTGTCGAAGTCAGGCGCGGAGCGCAGTTGGCCGTCATTGGCAAAGGTCCAGGCGTGATAGGGGCAGGTAAAGGTCGCCCTCGTTCCGCTTTTCTCCGCTACCAGTTGGGTACCGCGATGCGTGCAGACATTGTGGAAGGCGCGAATGGCGCCCTCCTTGTTGCGCGTGATCAGCACCGAGGCATTGGCCACCTCGACCTCGCGCACAATGAAGCTGCCCGGTGCCGGCAACTCGCAGACATGGCCAACCTGCAGCCAGGCGCGCTTGAACACCGCCTCGCGCTCCAGCTCGAAATAGTCGTCCCGGTAGTACGGCCCGGCCGGAACCGGCTCCGTTCCCAGATAGGCAGCCTCGTCAATGGACGGTGCCTGATACGGCATGGATTGAGCGCTCATCGGCCCCTCCGGCAGTCATTGTCCGCAGCCGGGGCGACCGCCCCAACCCGGCACTGTTATCGATATCCCAGCGAAAATGGTCAATCCTCGGGCAATAAATACAACACATGTGTTGTAATTTCAACATGAGTGACGAAATATGTGTCGGCATCACCGAAATCCCGGGGCTGCAGCCGGTGGGTGCTGGACGCATCCGCCCTCGCCCTTTACCGTGCCCCACCTGTATGTCATCGACCATGAAACCGGATATGGACACCTCCAAGAGCGGGCACCTGACACAGCGACGCAACAAGGGTTTTGACGACACCCATCAGTCGATGATCGACACCGCGGTTCGCCTGATCTCCGAGAAGGGGGTCGACTCGCTGTCGATCGCCGCCATCGCGCGCGCGATGCGAATCAACCGCACCACGGTCTACTACCACTTCGAAAGCCGCGAGGCGCTGATCGAAGCGGTCAAGCAGTGGTCGTCGGCGCAACTGGCCAGAGGCTTGTCGCTGGCCGCGCCGCAGCAGGAGCGCATCGATTTCATCACCCGCTTCGTGCTGGAGAATCCGGGGCTGATCAAACTCTGGATCGATGATTTCGTCTCTACGGGCGACATCCGCGATCGCTATCCGTTCTGGGACGAACTGGTCAAAAGCATGGCGGCGAGCTTCGCCAGGAACACGCAGGACGAAACCGTCGATGCCGAGGTCTACTGCGTCATCCTGCTGACCAGCGCCATCATCGGCCCACGCGTGTTCAAGAACAGCGTCGCCCCCAATGCCGATATCGATACCATCGTCCAGCGCTTCCGCCTTGAACAGCAGCGCCTGCTGAAACACGACGCGCTGCTGAAATAAGCGCGGATGATTGGCGCTCGCTGCCCTCAACGCACCGACAGCGACAGCGAGAAATTGGTCCGGCGCCACATCTCGCCCACTGCCAACACATAGAGGCAGAGCAGCAGCGTGAACCACCATTCAAACGCATCTTCCATCCGGTCATAAGCGTGCGGCACGACTGCACCGAGCAGCGTGCTGAGCAGACCGACAACCAGCATTAGCAGACCCAGTCCACGCAACGCATTGAGCCAGCGTTGATGTCTTTGGCGCACTTCATCGATCTGGTATAGCAACCAGGTAATCAGCAACTGCCCGAGGAAACTGAAACCGAAGAAGGCAATGACGCCGATGCGGCGCTGCGTTCTATACAGGTCACCGATGGCGCCGAGCGAAACGCTGTAGAGCACCAGCCCCACCGCACCGAGCGCACCCATGATCCAGACCACACGGCGCAGGCGGCGGGCGCGACAACCAAGCTGCAGCAGCCATTCGCAGGTCAGCACCCAGTAGGCGGCGATCAGCACTGCCGCCGGCACCATCAGCCCCTTGAAGACAAAGAACTCCGGAAACTGCCGGCCGGTGGCACTGATCGACGTGCAGCTGTGGAGATAGGGAAGGCACCAGGGGACATGACCCATCGTCGCGGCGATCAGGTAGGTCAGGTGGATCGAGACGAGCGGCAACAGCGCGGCGGCATAGGCAAGCGGAAAGAGGCGCATGAGCGGTCATCTCCTGTCGCGACGTCTTGCGAACCTCGCGACAGGGTAGCTCAGTGTGGCTGGTTTTCAGATGAAAAAAGGGCAGCCGAAGCTGCCCTTCCCCGTTGCCACGCGAGGATTAGAACTGCTGCTCGATCTCATAGATGGCGGTGGTGCCACTCACTTCATTGCCCACCATCAGCAGCGGTTTTCCGTTCGGGGAATCGGATGCCGGAATGAAATGGAGACCTTCCGGACCGAGATCGCCGGCGCTGCCCAAAATGCTGCCGACATTGCCGGTTGCCCACTCTTCGCGGGTGTTCAGGTAGTCCTGGAATACCGGCGCTTGCGGGTTGGTCACATCGAACACCATCACGCCGCCCATGCGTTCAAGACCGAGGAACAGGAATCGCTTATCGCCGATTTTGCCGATGGTCAGACCTTCCGGCTCCGGCCCCTTGTTGTCGCTGCGGTTGTCGAAGGCATCGCCCTCTTCGTGGTTGCTGTTGAAGAAGTTCTTGCACGGTATGTCGCGGTTTTCTCCCAGCATGCAGTCATCGCTGGCGAGATACTGCTCCAGAAAATCGCCGGAATCGAAAACCAGTGACATATCGCTGCTATCCCAGATGGAATAGGAGCGCGCACCAAAGGCGTACAGGTTGTCGTACTTCAGCCAAGTGTTGGCTGCCACCGCGGTACCTTCGGGCAGTGCGACACCGGTCTCCCGATTGAACAGCTTGGGTGCACCGCTCTCCCAGGTCTGGTAACCCAGGGTCCAGGTGATGTTCAGGCGGCCAAACACGCTGTCGTCACAACCGCCCCGGGGATCGGAGCTGTTGTTGGTGCCAACGTCGGTAGCGCCACACCAGCCAAAGTTGTCCGGGTTCAGGAAGGCACCGCCCGCGATGGCGGCCAGTTGCGGCGGCAGATCCTCACCACAGCGACGGTTGTAGCCGCGCGAATCCGTCAGGTGCTTGATGCGGAACTCCTCGACAAAACCTTTGGTCGCATCACCGCCGGTACAGAGGGTTGTCGGTGAGTTGCCGTTCGAGACGGTTTGTGAACCCCAGTAATCAGCGTTGCCTTCACCCCAGGCACGGGCATCGCCCTCATTGGCGGTGATCAGGTAGGTTTTACCGTCCACCTCATAGGCTGCCATCGCATCCGGATGGTAAATACCGTTGACGCCCGGCAGCAGGGTGATGTTGATATTGCCGTCTTCATCGGCGGCATCCATACCGTTGCCGGCCGCGCCATGATCCTTGTAGCCCAGCGGCAGGATTTCGGTGACGGTGGCGGTTTCGATATCGATCACGGCAACCGCGTTGTTTTCCTGAAGCGCAGCCCA
Organism: uncultured Verrucomicrobiaceae bacterium; assembly: GCA_964638025.1. GTDB lineage: Bacteria > Pseudomonadota > Gammaproteobacteria > Pseudomonadales > CAMLJR01 > CAMLJR01. Next base: position 1,483 of record CAZWXW010000032.1, on the reverse strand, counting down.
GGCGGTCCTGCTGTCGGCGGAAACCGCGATGTATTCCGGTTCCATGTCCTGCGCCACGCTGGCGCCCGGCCCGAAGATACGAACACCGGCAGCCAGCAGTGCGGCTCTCTGGTCATTGAACGCGGTGAAACCGGCGGTGCGAACCTTGTCCTGGTCGATGGCATCCAGATCGCTGACATCGATCACGCTGATCGAGCCTTCCGGGTCCGTCTGGTAGTCGTCGCTCGGCTCACCTTCGTTGGCCACCAGCAGCCAGTTGCCATCCGGCGTGAAGGTCAGCATGTCCGGCAGCGCGCCGACCTGAACCTCGGCGATTTTTTCGAGGTTGTCGGCCCGGTAGAGCGCAACGAAACCATTGTCGGTTTTCACGGCGGGCTCAATGGCAAGTGCCAGCACGCCATTGAAAATGGCGACGCTGTTGACAGTCGCGTCCGCGGCAATATCGCTGACATTGATCGCGGCTACTTTCGATGGCACCAGATCGTCATCCAGCTCCAGCACATCCAGCTCGCCCGCCTGGGCATTGACGACGAACGTGCGCTGGCTGGCCGGGTCGAACGTCACGATTTCAGCGGCGCTTTCGGCAAACACGCCACTGGAATAACGGTTCACGAACGACAGACTGATGCTGTTGGGCGTGGGTTCAACGACAGGTGGCGGGGGCGGGGGCTCGACAACAGGAGGCGCGGGCGGTGGGTTATCGTTGTTGCCATTACTGTTGTTATTGCTGCTGCCACCACAGGCAGCCAGCGCCAGTACCAGTAATGAAGGAATAAGCAGTCGAGACGACATCATGAACTCCGGTATCAATAAAACGCGGCACACAGATACCGGAGCAAGATGACAATTGTGTGGCGGATTGATGAAACCGTCGCGGCGTCGCTACACGGCGAGGTGTTTGCTGATCAGACCGGCGTCGAGTTCGGCCATGGCGCCCTGCGCCACCACCCTGCCCTTTTCCATCAGGAAAAACTGCTCGCCGATGCGGCGGGCGAAGTTCAACTTCTGCTCGACCAGCAGGATGGTCAAACTCTCCTCGCGGTTGAGCTTCAACAGAATGTCGCCGATCTCGGCAACGATATTGGGCTGAATACCTTCGTTGGGCTCGTCGAGGATCAGCATCGTCGGCTCCAGCACCAGCGCACGGCCAATGGCGAGCTGCTGCTGTTGCCCGCCGGAGAGATCGCCGCCGCGACGGCGGCGCATCTGCTTCAGCACCGGGAACAGTTCGTAGATTCGTTCCGGCACTTTTCTGACCTTGTCGCGGCGGGCGCCGAGTCCGACCATCAGATTCTCTTCAACGGTCAGCTGCGGAAATATTTCGCGCCCCTGCGGCACGTAACCGATACCGAGGCGCGGCCGCACTTCGGCGATCTTGCCGCTCAGCTCGATTTCATCGAGACGGATATGACCGGCGCGGATCGGCAACAGCCCCATGATGCATTTCAGCAGCGTGGTCTTGCCGACACCGTTGCGCCCCATG
>CAZWXW010000031.1:0-32606 GCA_964638025.1 uncultured Verrucomicrobiaceae bacterium | reverse complement strand
GCGGAGAGCTGGTCGGCCAGTACGCAGCCAGAGGAGCCGGCGCCGACGACGATGTAATCAAAAGCTTCGGGCATCGTTTTACTCGTAATTATTTGGGAGCATCAGGAAAGCGCCCCTCTCCCCTCTCCCTTCAGGGAGAGGGGCGGGGGAGAGGGCCGACCCATGTGCCCTCTCCCCCTCTCCCTAACCCTCTCCCTGAAGGGAGAGGGGACTCGATCAGATATTCCTACACATCCCCACGATGCAGGCATAGCTGCACCCACGGCATGTTTCCTTCGCGCTCGTGAATACGGAAACGGCTGAGTGCCGCATACGGCACGGCGATATTGGAAAACGCCGTCATCGGCATCTGCAGCCAGTGACTGATGATCAGCCGAATCACTGCGCCATGCGTTACCAGCAACAGATGCTCGCCGGCATGTTGCTGCAGCAGTTCATCGACCACGCTGCGCACGCGCGTGCTGAAGTCGCTCATCGACTCACCACCGGGTGGCGTGACATGGGTCGGGTCATTCCAGAACTGATTCAGCAGCGCGCCGTGATCGCGCATCACATCGCTGATGGCACGCCCCTCCCAGTCGCCGAAATGGATTTCGCGCAACTCGTCGCGCAACTCCACCGGCAGCGAATGCGTTTCGGCCACCTCTTGCGCGAAGTTGGCGCAGCGCTGCAGGGGAGACGCGACGATGCGCGACCAGCCACCGAGTTCGCCGGTGGCGGCACGCAGCTGCTGCCAGCCTTTGTCGCTCAACGCGACATCGGTGGAGCCGCGAAAGATCTCGCCGCCTTCGCAAGCGCCGTGGCGCAGTAGATCGATGGTCGTGACGCGCTCGCTCACGCTCGTCATTTCTGGCTGACGCCAGCTGATTCGAAGCTGGCCATTTCGTTGTGCAGTGCGCAGGCGAGGCGCAGCAGCGGCAGCGCCAGCGCAGCGCCACTGGCTTCACCGAGACGCAGGTCGAGATCGAGCAGCGGCCGCACCGACAGATGTTCGATCAGCATGCGGTGGCCGCGTTCAGCCGAGCAGTGCGAGAACAGCAGCCACGGCCGCACGTCGGGGCTGAGCCGCAGCGCGACCAGCGCCGCGACGCTGCAGATGAAGCCATCGACCAGTACCGGAATGCCGCGCTGTGCGGCGCGAATGTAGGCGCCGGTTAACGCCGCCAGTTCGAGGCCGCCGAGTTTGGCCAGCGCACCGAGTGGCTCCAGCCGGCGCGCACCATGCAGTAGCAGCGCCGCTTCGATGACGGCGATCTTGTGTTCGACGCCATTGATATCGAGACCGGTGCCGCGCCCGGTGATGACCACCGGCTCGGCCGGCAGCAGCGTGCAGGCGATCGCCGTCGCCGCCGTGGTGTTGGCGATGCCCATCTCGCCGCCGATGAACAGATCGAGCCGTCCGTGCTCATCGCAGGCCGCATCGATAACTTCGGCCCCCACTTTCATCGCCTGCTCGCACAGTTCGGCCGACATCGCCGGCTCGCGGCGCAGGTTGCCGGTACCGGCGGCGAGGCGGCGGTCGAGTACACCCGGCATCGGTGCCAACTCATTAACAGTGCCGACATTGATGACCTGCAGCGGTACGTCGAGCTGGCGCGCCAGCACCGAAATGGCGGCACCGCCGTTGGCGAAGTTGCGCACCATTTCACCGGTGACGGCCTGCGGAAACGCTGAAACACCTTCGATCGCAACACCGTGATCGGCGGCGAAGATGGCAATCAGTGCACGTTCGACTGCCGGTCTGTCGCGCCCCTGCAATGCGGCCAGTTCGATCGCGCTCTGTTCAAGCCGGCCGAGTGAGCCGGGCGGCTTGGTCAGTTGCGCCTGTCGTGCGCGCGCGCGATCGCGCACCGTGGCATCGATCGCGGCCGGTGTTTCGGTATACCAACTCATCTCATGTTCTCCTCGCACTCCCGCTCGGTCAGCGGAGCGCCTTTCAATACCTGTGGCAGGCCGGCGACGACAAACAGCACGCGATCGCTGTCGCGCGCCAGTGCCTGATGCAACCAGCCGGCCTCGTCGACGAAGCGGCGCGCCAGCGCGTTCATCGGCACCACGCCCTGCCCCACTTCGTTGCTGACCAGCAGAATCCGTCCCGGCAGCTCTTGAATAACATGCAGCAGCGCCTCGCGTTCGCGCGCGAAGCGCTCGGTGTCCTCATCAATCAGCAGATTGGTCAGCCACAGCGTCAGGCAGTCGACCAGCAGGCAGCGTTGGGGGCTGGCCTCGCGTGCCAGCGTCTGCGCCAGAGCCAGCGGCTCTTCGACCGTGTACCAGCGATGGTCGCGGCGCAGCTGATGGTGGCGAATGCGCTCGGCCATCTCGCCATCGCCGGCAGTCGCGGTGGCGATGTAGACGCAGTCGAGGCCGGAGCCCTGCGCCAATTGTTCGGCCAGCGCACTTTTGCCAGAGCGGGCGCCGCCGAGAATCAGTTCGAGCATCACAATTCTCCAGCCGTGAGGGCGCCATGACATCGCGAAGTGAACCGGCGCGATGACGCCGGGTATAGTGCGCCGTCACTACGTACTTACGTACGTACGTATTAATTAAGGAGCCACCACCATGGGCAACCGCCTCTCCAAGATCTACACGCGCACCGGCGACGATGGCACCACCGGCCTCGGCGACGGTTCGCGCATCGCCAAGGATCACCCGCGCATGGTGGCGATCGGCAGCGTCGACGAACTGAACTCGCTGGTAGGGATGTTGCGCGCGGAGCTGACCGACGGGGATGAGTACCAACCGCTGCTCAGCTCGATCCAGCACCGGCTGTTCGACCTGGGCGGCGAATTGTCGATTCCGGGTTATACGTTGGTCAAGGAAGCGCATGTGAGCGCGCTGGAAACGGCGCTGGATGCGATCAACGAGCCGCTGCCACCGCTGAAGAACTTCATCCTGCCGGCCGGTTCGCGCGCCGCCGCCACCTGCCATCTGGCGCGCTCGGTCTGCCGCCGCGCCGAGCGCGATGTGATCCACCTGAGCCGCGACACCGAGGTCAACGCCGATGGCCGCCGCTACCTGAACCGCCTCTCCGACCTGCTGTTCGTCATGGCGCGCGCGCTGGCGCGGCGCGAGGGTGGTAGTGAGGTGTTGTGGGAACAGGAGAGGACATGACCCCCTCGTCCGCACGCTCCAATCCCCGCTCCCTTCAGGGAGAGGGTTAGGGAGAGGGCAACTCCACCGTCATCATTCGCATCTCCCTCTCCCCCAACCCCTCTCCCTGAAGGGAGAGGGGGAGATCAGTCATCCCCACAACCGCGCCGCACCGCGCACACCACTGGCATCGCCGAAACGCGCCGGCAGCAATTGCGTGGCGATGCTGTCGCTGAAGATATGCTCGCGCCACAGCTGTGGCACCGCCTCATACAGCGATGCAATGCGCGACACGCCGCCACCGAGTACCACCACCTGCGGATCGAGAACGTTGATCACCTGCGATAACGCCAGCGCGAGCTGCTGCTGATAGCGCGCCACCGCCGCCAGTGCACGGTCATCGGCGGTCGCCGCCGCAATCTCGGCTGCACTTTTCGTTTCGCCAAACAGATGGGTGTAGGTTCGGCTCAAGCCGGGGCCTGACAGATAGGTCTCGATGCAGTTGTAACGACCGCAGTAGCAGGCGCGCCGCTCGTCGTCGAAGTGCGTGCCAATACCCGGCATCAGGTTATGCCCCCACTCGCCGGCGATGGCATTGGCACCGCGCAGCAGTTTGCCGTCGACCACGATGCCGCCGCCGACACCGGTGCCGAGAATCGCGGCGAACACCACTGGCTCACCAGCGGCGGCGCCGTCTTGTGCTTCCGACAAGGCAAGACAGTCAGCGTCATTGGCGATACGAATATCGCGACCAAGCGCTGCGGAAATATCCTCGCGAAAGAAGCGACCGTTCAGGCAGGTGGAGTTGCAGTTTTTCATGGCGCCGGTCTGTGTCGACACCGCACCCGGTGTGCCGATGCCGACCGGCAGCGATGTTGCGCCAACCTCGCGCTCCAGCCACCGCACCAGTTCGACGACGGCGACAACGGTGGCGTCGTAATCATCGGCCGGTGTCGGTACCCGGCGCTGTGCGCGCACACCGTTATCGTCGGCGAGCACGATGCCTTCGATCTTGGTGCCGCCGAGATCGATGCCAATGCGAAGGTTTGGATCAGGCCGCTCACTCATCGCGCAAGTTCCGGATCAGCTGCTGCGCGATCGTCATCAGCACGCCGCCGGTCATGCCGAGCATCAGCACGCCGTTGACCGCCTCCAATGGGCCGAGCAGTTTCCAGCGTTTGCTCATGACGAAATCGCCATAGCCGAGCGAGGTGTAGTTGACTGCGGAGTGATGGACTGCCTCGTACATCTCACTGAACTCGCCGAGCAGCACGAACAGTCCGCCCCATGCAACGATCTGTATCAGCGTGCCGAGCAGCAGGATCAGCATCGCCGCCAACAGCGCCTGCATGCCAAACAGAAATTCGAGCCGTTGCGGTGCAGTGCGCAACCGCTGTACGGCGTAGCGCACCGCCCACAGCACTGCCGCCACCTGCACGGTCAGGCTCAGAAACATCACCGGCAGCCCCACTATAAAAGCGGACAGAATCATCAGGTTTCACCCATGACAGCGTTGGTCGCAGACACCCGACGCCAGCGCTCGAACAACCACACCATGCCCCACGCATAACCGGCGACAACGATGAACAGCGCTGTGCGCACCAGCGACGCTTCCAGCACGCTTTTACCAGCGACGCTGTCCTCGATCGCCGGACCGAGCAGGATCAAGACGGTGATCAGCGCATTGCTCCAGAAACTTGGCTTAAACCGCGTCTTGCGTGCGCCGAACAGACCGGAGCCGCACCACAGCGCGACCGCCATCAGCCACAGCGTCAGCATCCACAGGCTCGGCCACAGCGACAGGCCGCACCAGACGACAAATGCCAGCAGCGCGCCGACCAAGGTCGAGCCGACCAGTTCGCGGCCAGCGCCGCGCGCATCGGTCTCGCCGACCTGCTGACTCAGTGCCACGGTTTTCAGCACGGCGGCGAAATAGAGTGCGGGGTTGATCAGCGCCAGCACAAACACCGGCATCACGATCACTGTTGCGCGCAACGCCAGCGGCATGGCGACAGCAACCGGTACGCCGCGCGGCGCCGGCGCAATGGCTTCGCGGTCGGGGAACAGCGCGTGCGACAAGGCGCCGACCAGTGCGCCGATCAGCACACCGACGGTGAGCGACACCCCGAGCACCGACACCAGCACCTGCTCGACGACACCGGCAACGGGAATCAGCACAAAGGCGATCACCAGCACCATCGTCAGCGGATTGCCGCTGCGCAGCCCGGCGGCCAGGATCGCGAACAGGATCGTCGCCGTCAGCAGCAGACCGGCCATGGCGTAGTGTTCGAGCAGCGGCACCATCACCACGCCGATGGCGATCAACACCGCGATCAGCAGCGCAAGCACAACACCGGCCCGCAGCGGCAGTGAGGGCCCCGGTTTGCACAGCAACAGCACCGCCATCACGCAGACGACAAACGGCAGTGGCAACGCGCAGCCGTAGGCGACAAGCACGGCGAGGCCGAGACCGACCGTCAGCCGCAGCGTCGCCTTGTCGGCCCGGTGCATCATCCTTCTCCTCCGCGCGCGTAGAGAATCGTCAGTAGAGATAAGAGAGCAGGCTCATGACGCGGATATAGAGCGCGCCGAGCAGGTTCAGCACCGGGTTGTCGCCGGTGTAGACCAGCACCGCCGCCTGACCGCCGACGCGCATGCCACTCAATGCCGATTTTTCCTCGGCATCGAATTCGACCGTCACCGGAAAGCGCTGCGCCTGCCGCAGCCAGTCGCGACTGTTGTCGATGGTCGGCAGCGTGCCGGGCGACGAGGCCTGACCGCTGGCGACACCGCGACCGATGCTGCGCACGCGCCCCTTGAACACTCGCCCCGGCAATACATCGAGCGCAATCGCCACTTCATCGCCGACATCGATGTTGCCGAGATTGTTCTCGGTCATGTCAGCGTCGATCCACAGATCGCGGATCGCAATCAGCGTCAGTACCGGTGCGCCCGCCGCCGCGAAGTGGCCGACGTCGGTGCGCAGGTCGGTCACCAGTCCGCCCGCCGGCGCCACCACGCGCGTGCGCGTCAGGTCGAGTTGTGCCTTCTCCAGTGCCGCGCGCGCACTGCGCAGCTGGGCGTTGTCGTCACCCTCGGCACCGGCGGCCTCCTGTGCCTTGAGCAGATCGGCCTCGGCGCGCTGCACTTGGCTGCGCGCCTCCTTGCGACCTGCCTGCGCGATCTCCAGTCGCCGCACCGAGATCGCGCCCGGGTCCTCGCGATGCAGCCGCTCCTGGCGATTGGCATCGCTCTCCGCCATTTCGCGCCCGGCAATCGCCACCTGCAGCGCCGCCCGCGCCGCCTCGACCGACGCCACCGATGCGCCGACCGAATGGCGTATCGATTCGAGATCAGCCTGCGCCCGCTGCAGCGCGATCTGGTACTGCTCGCGATCGATCTCGAACAGCGGATCGCCCGCACGCACCTCGTTGTTGTCGTCGACGTAGACCTTCAGCACGCGGCCGGAAACCTCAGCCGCCACCGGCACGACGAAAGCCTGAATACGCGCCTGCGAACTGTAGGGCGTGATTCGGTCGCCGATGACGTAGAGCAGCAGGCTGACGACGATCAGCCCGCCGACCACCAGCGCACCGCGACGGCTGCCGCGACCGGCGTTGTCGCTCGCCGCTGCCGTGTTCTTATTGTTGTTGTCATCGTTCATTGCGGCACCGTGTCAGTCGGCTGGTCATCAATTGCAATCGGGTTTGCCGGAAGCGATTCATCGAGCAGCTCACCCCAGTCGCTGCGCTGCTGCATCGTCGCGCGCGTCGCGTCGTCGAGCAGCGGCCGGCTGTGCGCCATCTGCCAGCCCCCACCCATCGCCTTGTACAGCGCAATCAGGTTGAGCGAGACGCTGCCGCGACTGGCGACCAGCCGCTCCTGCTGGCTGAACAGCGAGCGCTGCGTGTCGAGCACGCGCTGGAAATCGACCAGCCCCTCGCGGTACTGGATGGTGGCGATGTCGAGCGAACGCCGCGCCGCCGTCATCGATTGCTGCAGCAGCGCCGCCTGCTGCTGTGCGCGAGCGAACGCCACGGCCGCGTCGTCCAGCTCGCGCGCCGCCTGCAACACCGTCTGCTGATAGCGCTCGTGCAGCTGTTGAAAGCGCGCATCCTGCACCCGCACCTGATTCTTCAGGCGACCGTAATCGAAGACATTCCAGACCAGCCCGGGACCGACGCCCCACTCCAGCTTGTCGGCGGACCAGTCGGCCGAAGTCGACGACAGCCCGACCGAACCAATCAGCGCGATCGACGGATAGAGTTCCGCCTCGCTGACGCCAATCAGTGCCGATTGCGCGGCCAGCTGCAGCTCGGCGGCGCGCACGTCGGGACGACGGCGCAGCAAGTCAGCCGGCAGATCGACGATCACCGCCAGCGGCGCGACCGGAATCTGTTCGCGGCCGGCTGCCAATTCCGCCAGCTCGCCGGGCGGTCGCGCCAGCATCACGCTGAGCGCATTCTGTGTCTGTCGCAGGCCGGCTTGCAGTTCCGGAATCGTCGACAGCGTGCCGAGGTAGAGCGTGCGCGCCTGCTGCAGGTCGAGTTCGGATTCGTTGCCGCTGCGAAACAGCCGCTCGGTGATTTCGAGGCTGCGCTTCTGCAGCGCGGCGTTGTCGTGCGCGATGCGCAGTCGCTGTTCGAGAATGCGGGCGTTGCAGTAGAGCGTCGCCACCTGCGCGGCAATCAGCACCTGCACGTCGTCGGATTGGGCAATGGTGGCGAGATAACTGGCGTCGGCCGCCTCGATGCCGCGGCGGAACTTGCCCCAGAAGTCGAGCTCCCAGGCGATGCTGGCGCCGATACCGGCGCGGGTGAACGAGCGGCTGACACCGGACTGTTCGTCGCCGACACGCAGCAGCTCTCCATCGACCTGCTGCAGCTGCGGATAGAGCGTGCTGTCGGCAATGCCGAGCTGCGCCCGCGCTTCGAGAATGCGCAGGCCGGCAATGCGGGCATCGGGGTTGAGTTGCTGCGCCTGCTCGATCAACCGATCGAGCACCGGGTCGTTGAAGTTGCGCCACCACGCCTGATCGCGCTGCTGCGCTGCCGGGTCCGGCAATTGCGCCGATGCCAGCTCCGCGCTCTGCAGCGAGCCGCCGCGCCACGCGTCGAGCCACGGCACCTGCGGCGATTCGAAATCGGGGCCGAGCATCGTGCAACCGCCGAGCAGCACCACAAACACCAGTGGTGCCGCGCGCAATCGGCAGGGGCTGTCGACAGTCGGGGCAATCCCGTTCACACGTTGCGCACCCTCAACCCACCAGCTGCAACAGTGCGAACGCGACCAGCCAGCAGACCGCGCTGCGCCGCAGCAGATCGCGCAACTCGTTCAGCTCGATGGCAGCGGCAACGACAAATGCCTGTGTATCACCCGGCTGTTCCGTTGCAGTGACATCCAGCGCCTTCTCGGCGTAACCGAACAGCAATGCACGTGTCGGCTCGACATCAAACAACCGTTCGCGCCAACGGCGAAAACAGGCGGCGAAGTTGCCGGTCACCGCGAAAGCCAGCCCGAGCAGCCGCGCCGGCAGCCATTCGATCCAGAGCAGCCAGCGCGCGATCAGCTGCCGCTCCGCGGCCGTGGCGTGACCGTCGTGCCGCAGCAGCTGCAGCAAGCGATAGAACAGCGCCGCCGCCGGACCCAACACGAAAAACCAGAACACCACGGCGAACCAGCGCTCGAACCCGCTGTAGGCAACGGCCGCGCACATCTCGCGGTGCAGCGCGGCACCGGCGTCGACCGGGGGCGAATCGCTCTCCTGCACACCCTCATGAAGCGTGCCGGCGCGCAGCGCCTCCTGGTAAGCCGCTTCGAGATCGCCGCGCTGCCAGCGTTCGAGATAGGCATCGAGCTGCGCATTGAAATCGCCGCGCCCCAGCGCGTAGGCCAGCACCAGCAGCTCCAGCGCGAACAGCACGACACCGCCGAGCAGCGGCGCGACCAGCAGTGCCAGCAGCCCGACCAGCAGCGCCGGCAGCAGCGCAATCAGCAGCAGTCGCGCGATCGGCAAGGCAGCGAGCGCATCGCCGGCGCGCAGATACCAGTGGTGCAGCCAGTGATCACGGTGCAGCACCGTGCTCGGACCGAGCCACTGCAGCAGCAGCCACGCGGTCAGAATGACGAAGAATTCCATTGTCGCTAGATCCCCTGCTGTTCCATCCCAAGCCGATAACGCTGCCAGTCAAACGCCGGCCCCGGATCGCTCTTGCGCCCCGGCGCGACGTCACTGTGACCGACGATATGATCCGGCACAATCCCCGGAAAGGCCTGCCGCAGCAGTGCGGTGATGCGTGCCAGCTGCTGGTATTGGATGTCGGTATAAGGAACGGTATCGGTCCCCTCCAGCTCGATGCCGATACTGAAGTCATTGCAGTTGTCGCGGCCGCGAAACTGGGACGCGCCGGCATGCCAGGCGCGTGCGCCAAACGGCACGAACTGGGTGACGGCACCGTCGCGCTCGATCAGCAGGTGCGCCGAGACCGTCAGGCCGGCCAGCTTGGCGAAGGCGGGATGGGCATTGCCATCGAGGCAGTTGCAGAACAGCTCCACAACGTGACCGCCGCCGAACTGACCCGGCGGCAGGCTGATGTTGTGGATCACCAGCAGCTCGATGACGCAGCCGGCCGGCCGTTCGTTGCAGTTCGGAGAGGGGCAGTGACGGGCCGGGTGCAGCCAGCCGTCGATATCGATGGCGAACAAGAGAACTCCTCACCGCCTCTGAAAGAGGCGATGAGGATAGCGAAAAAATCGTCAGGAACGATTTTTGATGTCGCGTCAGCGACAACCCGAAGGGTGGCCGCCAAGGATGGCTGGCCACAAAAACCGCCGGGAACGATTTTTGGCGGCGAGATCAGCTGCCGCGATTGCGCATCTCGCGCAGGTTGCCGATCACCGACTCCAGCGCGCGATCGAACAGCCGGCCCTCATCGAGCACGATCAGTTCGGCGCGGCGGTAGGCCTGCGCCAGACCCTCGCGGGTATTCTCCGCCACCTTGACGCCGGCACGGTTGACGAAGATGTACTTGCCGGTGGCGCGAATGATCGCCGCCAGCCGGCAGCGCACCATGCCACCCGCCTGCGCCAGCTCGACCCAGCCACCGACCTGCAGCTGATCGATCCGCTCCAGCACCGGATCGGCAACGGACGCACCGGGCAACGGCTCCTCGTCGAAGCTCATCTCCTGCTCGCCGAGCGACGCCGCCAGTTCACGATCGAGCGAATCGAGCGTGCCAAGCGCGTCGAGCGCATCAGTCTCGAACGTATCGACCGGCGCCTCCGCCTCGGCAACGACAGCGGCGGTTACCGATGCCGGTGCCGGTGCCGGTGCGACAGCCTCGACCGCATCCATCAGCATCGGCGGTTCCGCCTTCCGCTCTTCGGGACGCGCGCGCGCGCTGAGCAGGTCGTCGAGCGTCGTCGTCGCCGGTTCCGGTCGCAGCTCGGCGACCAGCTCCTTGCGCAGCCGCTGCAGGTGGATCTTCTCCAGATCGACGAACAGCTGATTCAGCTCGAACGGATTGAAACCGATCTTGTTGAGACCCGAGCGCAGATTCTTCAGCAGCACCGGCAGCGAGCGCATCAGCCGCGCGCGCTGCTCCGGCCCGGTCACCGGCTCGATGCTTTCGAGCAGCTGGTCGACCGTGCGCAGCGCATCGTCCCAGCTTTCGCCCTGCTGCCCCTCTTTCAGACTGATCAGGAACAGCACATTGCTCCAGCCCTCGTTCAGCAGCCGCGCCACCGGCGCCGGCAACTCGCGTGCGCCGATACGGGCCTGCAACAGCGCGTCGACCTCGGCGCGTGCCACCTCGGAGCGGGCGCGACCGGATTCGGCGTCGACCGTACGCTGCTCGATCAGCGACGCGCGGCGGCGATCCAGCTCGGCGAAGGCGAGAAAATCCTCCAGCTCGCGCTGGAACACCGCGACGTCATCGACGAAGTCGTCGACCAGCCGCTCGACCAGCTGCTCCACATAGCGATAGAACGGATCGCGCTCCGGCTCGACCACCGGCGACCAGCCGAGGCTGGCGTTGGCGATCTCGTTGAGCAGCTTGCGCGCCGGGTGGCCACCGCGACCGAAGAAACTGCGGTCGGCCATCGCCACTTTCAGAATCGGAATCTGCAGCCGTGCGATCAGCCCCTTGATCGGCGCCGCCAGGTTGCGGTCTTCGAGAATGAACTGGAACAGCATCGACACCAGATTGATCGCATCGTCATCGACCTGACCGATCGAGACCGCGCGCTCCGGCATCTGCTGATGCAGCAGCTGGTTCAGCGCCTGCAGCACGTCGAACTGCTGCGGCACGGCACCGTGCACCAGCGCCGCCTGCTGCCGCGCCAGCCAGTCGATCTGCTTCTGCTGAATATGGCCGAGCAGGTTCATCAATACATCGCGCGGCAGCGCCGGCGCCAGCCCCGGCGCCAGCAGCCCGGTGCGACCACCGACACTGCCACTGCTCGGGCGATTCTGGTTCAGCAATGCCTGCAGATCGCTGAACACGCCTTCATCGGCCACGGCATCGGCGATGGCGCCGTAACCGGCGGCGTTGCCACCCTGACCGCGCTGGCTGCTGCGGCTCAACTGCGGCAGTACACCATCTTCGGCCAGCTGCCGATTGGCGCTCTGATAGAGCGGCTCCAGCGATTTCACGACATGGCGATCGAACAACTTGAACAGCACCAGCCGGGCGCGGATATCGAGCTCCACCGCATGCGTGGCGTTGCTGAAGGCGTTGCACAGGCGCGACGGCCCGAGCGGGTTGCTGCGCAGGCTGACATCGAACTGCGGAAACAGCGCACCGAGACGGGCGTTGATCAGACCCAGCAGCTCGGCGTAATTCTTCTCCGCCCACGCCACCATGCTGTCGACGGCGACGATCTCCTCGAGCTCGTCATTCCCCATCAGCGACAGCGCGCTGCCATCCGCCGCGCCATCACCAACGCGCTCGCCGGCACCGCCGATACGCCCTCCGGCAAAGCCGCGCATGCTCTCTTCGAGATCGCGCAACACAGCCTGCTCGATGCCGCGACGCCCCATGCGCACCGCGCGCATCGATTCGAAATACATGTTCTGTTCGGCGTTGGAGACGGCGCGATCAGCCAACTCGAACAGGGCATCGTCGACCTGATCGAACAGCGCCTGCAGCAGCTGCTGCAGCTGCGGCCGGCTGCGCTCCAGCAGACGCAGCATCGGACCGGACAGCCCGTCGATCGGCGTACCGTCCCTGCCCTTGCCACGCGCACCGGCGCCCGGTTTCAGCGGTACCACCTTGGATCGAGAACCCGTCATGACCTTCACCTGTTAACCGCCCGACAGAGCGGCCTCTCCACGCCAAGCCACCCCCGGAGGGGGTTTCCCGAACTTGAGAATAGGAGGCGGAATGCCGTTACGCGGCAGAAATTGACAACTTCTTGAAGCGGTTCACAGCTCCAGTCAGCCAATAAAATGGCGTTTCCAGCTTTCCCATCTGACAGCGCTACGCAAGCTCTCGTTCGATGGACAGATCTTTCGCGATGCTACACTTCGCGCCTTCGCCATGAATCCGGCCCACTCCGATGCCCCACTCGCCTCTCCCCGACAGCCTCCTTGTTGACGACCAGTTGCGCAACGACATCGAGCGCACCGTGCGCTGGGCTCTCGAGGAGGACATCGGCAGCGGCGACATCACCGCTGAACTGATTCCAGCCGATCGCATCGCCACTGCCACCATCATCACGCGCGAAGCGGCCGTGCTGTGCGGCCAGCCGTGGGTCGACGAAGTGTTTCGCCAACTCGATCCGCGCGTAACGCTCGACTGGCAAGTGGCCGACGGCGACGCCATCACACCGAACCAGCTGCTGGTGACACTGCGCGGCCCGGCACGCGCGCTGCTCTCCGGCGAGCGCGCCGCCCTCAACTTCCTGCAGACCCTCTCCGGCACCGCCACCGTCGCCCGCGAATACGCCGAGCTGGTGAAAGGGACGAAGGTAAAGGTGCTCGACACCCGCAAGACCATCCCCGGCCTGCGCACCGCGCAGAAATACGCCGTGCGCTGCGGCGGCTGCCACAACCACCGCATGGGCCTCTACGACGCCTTCCTTATAAAGGAGAACCACATCGCCGCCTGCGGAGGCATCTCGCAGGCGATTGCGACCGCGCGCCGCAACCACCCGGGCAAGCCGGTGGAAGTCGAAGTCGAAACGCTGGATGAACTGCAGCAGGCACTCGACGCCGGCGCCGACATCATCATGCTCGACGAATTTTCCGATGCCGATGCGAGAGCGGGGATCGCACTGGTCGCCCAGCGCGCGAAGGTGGAGATTTCCGGAAGCGTGTCAGCGGCGACGATTGGCAAGCTGGGCGCGATCGGGCCGGATTATGTGTCGAGTGGTGCGTTGACCAAGCATGTCAGGGCGGTGGATTTGTCGATGCGGGTGGGGTGATCCTGCTCGACGACAACAGCACAAGCCCGGAACCACACCTCAACCGAGACCGAGCACCCAGCGAATCCGCTCCCCACAACCCGCATCCATCCCCATCCGCTCGATACAGTTGCGTAGATGGTCATCCCGATCGATCCACTCGACCGCGCCGCGAAATGCCTTGTCGATGGTCGCGCCATAGGCACCGCGAGCCTTCTCCCACGCCTCGACCGGGATCGGCCCCCAGCCGTCAATCATCATCGCCAGATCGATGATGTCGCGGCTGAGCGTCGAAACATCGAGATAGCGATCCGCATTCGCCAGCAGCTTTTCCGCATAAAGATCGATGTGCGACAGCACTGGCACACCGAGACAGGTATCCATCCGGCCGGACAGCGGAATCCTGCCCTCGCGCACGATCTCGAACTTGATCGGGCACCCATCGAGTTCGAGAAAGGTGCGGATGCCGTACTGATCCATTCTCGGTTCGCGCAGCTGTTTCGGCGCGGAGCGAAACAGCGCATCGACTCCTCCATCGAAAACGGCCGAGCGCAGTTCGCGATAACCCTCGGCCGACTCGCACAGGAAATCGATATCCAGCGACTCCCGGTATTCGCTCAGCGCCAGCACGACGGCGGTACCGCCGCCGAAATAGCAGCCCGCACGCGCCAGAAAATCCCCCTTCATCGACAGGAGAATGCGATGGATACGCTGGTGATGCGGCCGCTCAAACATTCAGCACACCCTTTCCGTACTCTTTCACCAGACGCTCGATCAGCGCCCTCTCCTGCGCCGACAACCGCGCCTCATCGACGAAGCGCCAGTTGCGTTCATAAAGTGCCAGCGCCTCGCGCTCGTCCAGCTCGCCATCCCGGCGATGGCTCCAGGCGAGCAGTTGCAGTTGGGGATACTCAGCGATTCTGACCATCGGAGGTGCTCCAGCCCACACGAGCCGAAAGTATACGCCCGCCTCAGCGGAGCGAGCCCCTGAGTCCATCGGCCACGGCTTGCCCGCGCAGCCATTCGACGGGATTCCCCCGATGTACGGGAGCGGTTGCGACACCCGGCACCGGCGCCTACCATCAGCGACTTCGACGGCGCGCGGGAAAAACAACCGATGCCGGCAAACAGAGATGGCGGCGTGGCGGGAATGCAGAGAGTGGAAATGCACAGACAGGCACTCATCGACGCGCTTCGCCGGCAGGTTCCCGACCTGCTGGCCATCTACGCCTTCGGCAGTCGCATCCAGGGCAATGCCGGAACAGAGAGCGACCTTGACCTCGCCGTACTGGTCGCCGGCTACGCCGATCCCCTGTTGCTGTGGGAGATCAGCGGAACGCTGGCCGATATCGCCAACTGCCCGGTCGACCTGCTCGACCTGCGCCAGGCATCCACCGTGATGCAGCACCAGGTTCTGACCACCGGCGAACGCTGGTGGGCCGCCGACACGCAAGCCGGGCTGGTGGAGTGCGCCATGCTGAATGAGAAGCTGGCGCTCGACCAGGCACGGGGGCCGCTGATCGCCGACATCCAGCGCGATGGACGGGTCCATGGCCGATGACGTCCTGCTGAACAAGGCCACCAGTATCGAGCGTTGCGTCATGCGGGCGCGGGAAGAGTACGACCGCGATCCATCCACCTTCGCCGCCGACCTCACCCGACAGGATGCGGCGGTGCTCAATATCCAGCGCGCCTGCGAGGCAGCCCTGGACATGGGCCAACACCTGATACGGCGCGAACGCCTCGGCATTCCGCAAAGCGCTCGCGACATCTTCACCCTTCTGGCGGCGAACGGCTGGATCACGACAGAGCTGGCCGAAGTGCTCAAGCGCATGGTGGGCTACCGCAACATCGCCGTGCACGAATACCAGGCGCTGCAACTGCCCATCACCGTCGCCGTGATCACCCGACACCTGGACGACTTCATCGAATATTCGAGTGTGCTGCTGCGTCGGGATGCCGCTCGCGATCAGTCATGACCGGAATGGCGCCGGCGGCCCGCCGCCTGAAGACAGAGAAAGGAACAGTCGCGATGAATCGACATGAACTGACGCAAGCCCTGCGCACATTGCTGGAAACCCACGGCGGGATTCAGCTCGCCATCCTGTTCGGCTCCCTGGCCAGCAACACCGAGCGTACCGACAGCGATATCGACATCGCCGTGCAGGCGAGCCAGCCGTTGGCCATCGAAGCCAGGATGCAACTGATTGAAAAGATAGCCGGACTGACCGGCCGCCCGGTCGACCTCATTGACCTGAGAACCGCAGGCGAACCCCTGCTCGGCGAGATACTTCGTGGTCAGCGCCTGCTCGGCAGCGACGAACATCACGCTCGCCTGTTAACTCGCCACCTGCTGGATGCCGCGGACTTTTTGCCACTCCAACAGCGCATCCTGAAGGAGCGACGCGACGCATGGACAAGCTAGTCCTGGCCCAGAAGCTGGAGTCGCTCCGCCACTGCCTGCAACGCATCGAGCAGAAGTGCCCTTCAACTGCCGCGCAGTTAGCCAACGATGCAGATCTGCAAGATGTGATCGTGCTGAACCTGACTCGCGCCGTACAGATCAGCGTCGACATTGCCAGCCACATCATCAGTCAGAGCAACGAACCATCACCGACAACGATGGGGGACACTTTCACCACACTGCAGAAGCTGGACGTCATTGACCAGCGCACCCAGGAGAACCTGCGCAAGGCCGTTGGCTTTCGCAATATCGCTGTACACAACTACGAAGCGATCGATTGGGAAATTGTGTTCAGCATTTGTCAAAAGCAGCTCGTTGATTTCCAGCAGTTCGCGCGTTCAGTCATTACGCACGCAGGGCTGTAAACGAGCAACTCTATCCCAATCGCGCCACCGCGAAAGCCACCGACTGAAATCCTGCAGTCAGTCTTCATCATGCTCGACGAATTTTCCGACGCCGATGCGCGCACAGGCATCGCGCTGGTCGCCCGGCGCGCGAAGGTGGAGATATCGGGAAGTGTGTCCGCGACGACGATCGGCAGGCTGACGGCGATCGGTCCGGATTATGTGTCGAGTGGTGCACTGACCAAAGCATGTCAGGGCAGTGGATTTGTCGATGCGGGTGATCCACAGCTGTCAACATCATTCAGCACCCCGTCGGCCTGTACCGCTCCGGCAACGTGGCACTGCAGGTCCAAGTGCCAGTGGCATCACGCGACCAGGTCAGCGTATTGGTACCTGCCGCCTGCAACACAGCAACCGCACCGTTGCCAAAAGTGGCAACAATGGTTGCCTCGCCTGCGCCATTAATCGTGACCTGCGGTACACCGGTATTCGCTGGCACAGCCATTGACCCCTGTGTGTCTCCGAAAAACATGTTGGATGCCACCGCCAGCGGATCGCATTGACCAGCACCCGCACCGACCGCAACCCGCCCCTCCAGAATGCAGGTTTCGATGGTGGTACGCAGCTGCGCGGCCTCCTCCATGCCGCGAGTTGCGCCACTCTTCGCCACATATTGCTGGTACTGCGGAATAGCAATAGCCGCCAAGATGCCAATTATCGCAACGACGATCATCAGCTCGATCAGTGTGAATCCTTTTTGCCTGGATGCCTGCATTGCTTTCTACCTGAAATCTGATTATTCCAGACAACGCAAAACACAAGCCAAAACAAAAAAACACTGCCCTTCATCAACATAGAGCCGACACAGACAGAGAATGCGCGTAACGTCATCGACAATGAACGTCAATAGCTGCCAGTTTTTATCGTGCGCAGTGGAGTCAGACTCGAGAACATCATTGATTTGTAATCAACCGCAACAGGATCAATCGAACCCGACCCCGCCGATGAATGCCAATGCTCTCAATCATCGACGCAGAACTAGTACTCCAGCCCATAATGCTGAATCAACAGGCCATTCAACGTTTCCACGAATACTGCCGACGCGCTCAGGGGTTTAAGAGACATGCCACTACCTAGCCAAATCGTTATCCCGCCCTCGCTATCGAAAACAGCTTTGGATGCTGTACCAACCAAGAACCCTGACTGGACATAAAGCGTCAGCGGTGAATTTCTCGAGCGGTAGGGCATCACTGCGTAACCATAGCAACCCTCGTAACGCCCCTTATCGCAATCAGCCACGTATGGCGCTGGTGACAGAAGATTCTTCGGCTGTCGCAGTGGCATAGCCGACAGCACCTTCATCAGCCCAAGCGCACTTCCCGATAGACCGGCTGACGACGAAAGCGCAGGGAAGTCAAAATGCTGGTAGTAGTGCTCCGTATAGAAGTTACTGTTGCGAAAATCATAGCGAACCTCATCCTCCAGATAAGGCCCGTCGATAAAGCGCAATCCTTTTTCAGCCAGACCATACCGCTCCTCCATCAACTCGCGGAACGGTTTGCCGGATACATGCTCCAGAACGACGCCCAGCAGGCAATACCCGAGATTGGCATAGGCAAATCGTGTATTCGGATCGAAATCGAGTTTCAGCTTCGACAACTCGATCACATTGCCAGGGCACCAGGGTTTTTCGTTATCGGTCAGCATCGGGTCTGGCCGGCGTAGACGATCTATGCCGCCGCGATGCCTGAGCAATTGCTCTAGCGTAATCCCAGCAATGCGGTCATCTGCCAGCGGGAGCGTTAACGGAAACCGATCAATCAATCGATCATCCAGCGACAATTGGCCACTGGCGACATATGCCATCACCGTGTCCACCGTCAGCAGCTTAGTAAGACTCGCGAAACGAAACCGGGTATCCGTTGAGATCGTTGGCGAAAGCAGCGGCGTATCAAGCCAGCCGTTCTCGCAATGATGTGATTGGCCGTCCGGCCCGCGGTAAGCCACTTGGTTGGAAAGCGAGCGCTGGTGTTTGAGCGCGTGGTCAATCAGCTCGTGCAGCCACGGGGGTGCGCCTTCCGAACAGCGAACCGATTGCCCGGCGAGGAAGGCTTCGAGTGGATAGACCGCCCGCAGAACACCGAGCCGATCGGTGATCCAGAAATGGCCGAGCAATACGATACCCACCGTGGCGAGGACAATCAGACACACGTCCTTCCAGCGATAAAACATTGACATAGGCGTTCATTTCCGAATTCACCAAAAAAAACGCCCCCATACGGGGGCGCTGCTTACACAACCACTACGAGTCAATCGGCGGGAGCGATTGCCGCAGCGAACGATTCTTCCTGACAGCTAGATGCGCGATATTTTGGGTCAAGCGTAGCGCTAACATGGCACGCCCAAACCCCAGCGTCATTGCGACCCCAAGTAATAGTACTAGCAACCAGCACGTTAGCTGCGTTGCCACCAAAAGTTGCCGTAATGGTGGTCGTTTCATCAGCCGTCGGATCAGTATCAGTTGGCGCATCCGCGATGTTAATTACCAGCCCTTCACCTTGAATTTCAGCCTCACTACCAGCCAAGAGACTGCTGCGGGTCCAGCCAACGTTGCACTCACCAACGGCAGGATCAGTATTGACAGGGGTAGTTCTGTTTTCCAGTAAACAGGTTTCAACTGCTGTTTTCAGAGCTCCTATCTCTGCAGTCGCACGCGAAACCTGCGACTTGGCCACATAGGTCTGGTACTGCGGCAGCGCGATGGCGGCCAGGATGCCGATGATCGCAACAACGATCATCAGTTCAATCAACGTAAAACCTTTCTGTACGCTTTTCATGGAGACACTCCAAGTGTTGGGAAAAGATTCTGGGTAGCCGCCCTGCTTCGCCGCGCACTACTTGGCGCAAGTAAAGCAGCGCATGTACCAATTGCAAGTTGTCCTCGGAAAACAGTGGGATAGGTCACATCGGCATGACTGGAAGGTTGTAGGGCACGCGAAATCACCCTTCAGCACGGGCGCTCAGCGTCACTTGGTGACGAATTTTGTCAGTCGCGAGGAGCTGCCTCCACGCAACCCCAAATGAGGCCGCCCTCGGGTTGGGTTCGGGATCGCGTTGGCGTATCGTTGGGCCAGATTTCATTGGGAGGATCAAGTCTTGAAACCGTCGGAAGCGTTGCACTCGCACCGGGTCGCGATTCGGCGCGTAATTGAGTCTCACCATGCCCGGAATGCCCGGGTGTTCGGCTCGGTACTGCGCGGCGAGGATACCGAGAGCAGCGACCTGGACATCCTCATCGACCCAACACCGGAGACGACACTGTTCGACATCGGCGCGATTCGTCACGAGCTGGGCAAGCTGCTCGGTGTGCCGGTGGATGTGTTGACACCCAACGCATTACCGGACAGGTTTCGGGCAGTGATCATCGCGGAGGCTCACCCTATATGAACCGCGATTTCTGAGCGCTGACGCTCGCCATCTTCGACGCAAGCCGCCGACACCGGGCACTTTCCGACCGACTGCTATACTCCCGGCCTGACCCGAGAACCCTGAACCCGTTC
Source organism: uncultured Verrucomicrobiaceae bacterium (assembly GCA_964638025.1). GTDB lineage: Bacteria > Pseudomonadota > Gammaproteobacteria > Pseudomonadales > CAMLJR01 > CAMLJR01. The sequence goes on along the minus strand of CAZWXW010000031.1, from coordinate 12,741 downwards.
GGCACCAAGGCAAGCGATCAATGAACTCTCCTACCCCTTCCGTCGTCCTCAGTGGCTTGGCCCGCCGGCTGGTACGCGATGGCCTGCTCAGCGAAGCCACCGCTCAGGAGGCATTTCAGGCCGCCAACCGCGACAAGAAGCCATTCGTCTCCTATCTCGTCGAGAAGAAAATGGCGCAGGGACTGGCCATCGCCGAGGCGGCATCGGACGAGTTCGGCGCGCCACTGTTCGATCTCTCCGCCTTTGATATGACTCGCGCCCCGAAGGGGCTGGTCGACGTCAAGTTGATCCAGAAGCACCATACGCTGCCGCTCTACCGCCGTGGCAACCGCCTGTTCATCGCCGTCTCCGATCCGACCAACCTGCGCGCACTTGATGAGATCAAGTTCCACACCGGCATCGCCACCGATGCCGTGCTGGTGGAGGAGGAGCCGCTGGCGCGTGCCGTCGCCAAATACGTGGATGCCGCCGAGGAGTCTTTCGGTGCCAACCTCGGCGAGCTCGATGAAGGGCTGGACAACCTCGATATCGAGGCGGTCGACGACAATGCCGACCAGGCCGACGACAGCAGTGCAACCGACGAAGCACCGATCGTCCGCTTCATTAATAAGGTACTGATCGACGCCATCCGCGGCGGCTCGTCGGATATTCACTTCGAACCGTACGAAAAGAGCTATCGCATCCGCTTCCGTACCGATGGCATCCTGCAGGAAGTGGCACGACCACCTGTCAACCTCGCAACGCGGATGGCCGCACGCCTGAAAGTCATGTCGCAGATGGACATCTCCGAGCGGCGCGTGCCACAGGACGGCCGCATCAAGATGAAGCTGTCGAAGAGCCGCGCCATCGACTTCCGCGTCAACACGCTGCCGACGCTGTGGGGCGAGAAGGTGGTCATGCGGATTCTCGACCCATCGAGCGCGAAGATGGGCATCGACATGCTCGGCTACGAGCCCGCACAGAAAGAGCTCTACATGCGCGCGCTGCAGCAGCCGCAGGGAATGATTCTGGTAACTGGCCCCACTGGCTCCGGCAAAACGGTCTCCCTTTATACCGGCCTGAACATCCTGAACACCTCCGAGGTGAATATCTCTACGGCGGAAGATCCCGTCGAGATCAACCTAGAGGGGATCAATCAGGTACAGATCAACCCGAGGGTGGGATTGAACTTCGCCGACGCGCTGCGCTCGTTCCTGCGTCAGGATCCGGACATCATCATGGTCGGCGAGATCCGCGACCTGGAAACCGCAGAGATCGCCATCAAGGCAGCGCAGACCGGTCACATGGTGATGTCGACCCTGCACACCAACAGCGCTGCCGAGACCATCACCCGCCTGCTCAACATGGGGGTCGCAGCCTTCAATGTCGCGACCACGGTCAATCTGATCATCGCGCAGCGACTGGCGCGCCGTTTGTGCGCCAGTTGTGCCGTGCCGGCGGACATTCCTCACGAAACCCTGCTGCACGAAGGGTTCACGGAGGAGCAACTGAAAACCGCGACTATAATGAGGCCGGTTGGCTGCCCCAAATGCCAGAACGGCTACAAGGGCCGGGTCGGCATCTACGAAGTGGTGAGAATAACGCCGCGAATTTCGCGAATCATCATGGAAGAGGGCAACTCGATCGATATCGCCGATGCTGCACGAGCCGAAGGCTTCAACGACCTGCGCACTTCGGCACTGATCAAATGCGCAGCGGGTGTTACCAGCCTCGAAGAAGTGAACCGCGTCACAAAGGATTAACGTGAATGGCAACTGCTACGACCACTGCCGTCAAGGCTCAGACCTACGTTTGGCGGGGCACCGACCGCCTCGGTCGCCCAACCGAAGGGGAGATGACCGGTGCCAGTCAGGCGCTGGTTCGGGCACAGCTACACAGGCAGGGCATCGCGACCAAATCCGTCAAGCGCAAGCAAAAGCCACTGTTCAGCCGCAAGAAGGCGATCAAACCAGCGGACATCTGCATTTTCGCTCGCCAACTGGCGACGATGATGAAAGCCGGTGTACCGCTGGTACAAAGCTTCGACATTGTGGCCGAAGGTGTCGACAACGCTTCGATGAAGGAGCTTGTGCTCACGATCAAGAACGATGTCGCCAGCGGCGTTTCACTCGCAGCTTCGCTTGAGAAACACCCAAAACAGTTCGACGACCTCTTCTGCAGCCTGGTCAGTGCCGGCGAGCAGGCCGGTACGCTGGAGACGATGCTGGACCGCATCGCCACTTATAAAGAGAAGAGCGAATCACTGAAGAAGAAAATCAAGAAAGCGATGACTTACCCTGCGGCTGTTATCGTCGTGGCTGTCGTTGTCACCGGTATTCTGCTGGTAAAAGTCGTACCGCAATTTGCGCAAACATTCACCGGTTTTGGCGCCGAATTACCTGCCTTCACCCAGATGGTCCTGAATCTGTCGGAGTTCACGCAGAGTTGGTGGTTCATCATCCTGGCAGCGATCATTGCCGGCATTTTCCTGTACAAGGAAGCACGAGCACGCTCCCACAAATTTGCGGAGGCAACCGACCGCCTCGCGCTGCGCCTGCCAATCGTCGGCGACATCCTTTATATGTCGGTGGTTGCTCGTTTTGCGCGCACCTTGTCGACAACCTTTGCCGCTGGCGTTCCACTCGTCGATGCACTCAATTCGGTAGCCGGAGCGGCTGGAAGTATTCCCTATCACGACGCCATTAAGCGCATCCGAGAGGACGTAACCTCGGGCCAACAGTTGAACACATCGATTCGCGCGACCGGCATGTTCCCGACGATGCTGACCCAAATGGTATCGATCGGCGAGGAGTCAGGTGCACTCGACGACATGCTGGCCAAGGTTGCCACCCACTATGAAGAAACGGTCGACGCGCTGGTCGACGGGCTGACGGCGCTCCTTGAGCCGATGATCATGTCGGTTCTCGGTATTTTGGTTGGCGGCCTGATGGTCGCGATGTACCTGCCAATCTTCACCCTCGGCGCGATCATCAGTTGACTCTGGATACTCCACTCCCCCAACTGTTCACCGAATACCCGGCGCTGCTGATCGCCGGGTGTCTGGTATTGGGCCTGCTGGTCGGCAGCTTCCTGAATGTCGTCATCTATCGTCTGCCGAAGATGATGGAGCGGCAGTGGCGCAGCGAGTGTCGCACCATCCTGTCGCTGGAGCCGGAAGTGTCGACTGCTGATTCCGACTTCAATCTGGCCTTTCCTCAATCGCACTGTCCAAGCTGTCAGGCGCCGATCAAGCCGTGGCAGAACATCCCGATCGTGAGCTGGCTGCTGCTGAAAGGGCGCTGCGGCAACTGCAAGACATCGATCAGCATTCGTTACCCGATCATCGAGCTGTGTGCCGGTTTGCTTGCAGCACTCGCCGCCTGGTACTTCGGCGCGACATGGCAACTGCCGCTGGTATTGGTGCTGGTGTGGGCGCTGCTGGCGATGACGATGATCGATATCGATCATCAGCTACTGCCGGATCAGATCACACTGCCGCTGTTGTGGCTCGGGCTGCTGGCAAACACCCAAGGAGTGTTTGTGCCACTCGCCGATGCCGTATGGGGCGCGGCGGCTGGCTATCTGGTGCTGTGGAGTGTTTTCCATCTGTTCAAGCTGCTGACCGGCAAGGAGGGCATGGGTTACGGCGACTTCAAACTGCTGGCCGCGCTTGGCGCCTGGATGGGTTGGCAGATGTTGCCGCTCATTATTCTGCTGTCCTCGCTGGTGGGCGCGGTCATTGGCAGTCTCGTGCTGCTGGCACAGCGTCGTGGCCACGCCACTCCGATTCCGTTCGGCCCCTACCTCGCCGGCGCCGGCCTGATCGCGCTGTTCTGGGGTCAGGCACTGATCGACGGCTACCTGCAGTTCGCCGGGTTGCAATAGCCACCTTCTGATAGACTTTTCCCGCTTCAACCCTACAAGGATGTGGGATGTCATGAAGTTCACCCGATACTTTGAAGCGATGCGCGAGCGGCCTGATTGGGCAGGCATCCGAATCGAGTGGATCAGTCGGGTCGTTGCAGACCCAATAAAGGAAGTCAGGCAAGCGGATGGCCGCATCAGGCGCTGGCGACCAATCGCGGAGATGCAAGGCAGATATCTGCGTGTAGTACTGCTGGAAGATGGCGAAACAGTGCACAACGCCTTCTTTGACAGAGGGTTTGGCGAATGAAAATCAAATACTTCCAAGACACCGATACGCTCTATATCGAGCTTCGGAAAGCTGACGTTGCCGAAAGCCGGGATCTCGACGAGGTCACCGTGCTCGATATCGACCGCGATGGCAACATCTGCGCCATCACCATCGAACACGCGAAAGAGCGCACCGACATTCCCTCCTTTTCATTCGAGCAAGTTGCCGCCTGACGGGCACAACCTGCACTGACCGGTCGTTTGTATCATGTTTGTCGTAGGCATCACCGGCGGTATCGGCAGTGGCAAAACCGCCGTGACCAACTATTTCGCCGATCTCGGCATCACCATCGTCGATGCCGACATTGCCTCGCGTGTTGTCGTCGAACCGGGCCGGCCGGCGCTGGCGGCCATTGCCGAGCACTTCGGTACAGACTTGCTGCTGCCCGATGGCACGCTGAACCGGCCGGCAATGCGCCGCGAGATCTTTTCGGACCCGGAGAAGAAGCGCTGGCTGGAGTCGCTGCTGCACCCGGCCATCAATGCCGAGGTGCACCGTCAGCTCGAAGAGGCGACGAGCCCTTACGCCATCTTCGTCTCGCCACTGCTGGTGGAGGGCACCCACGGCTCGCTGTGCGACCGCGTGCTGGTAGTCGATGTACCGGAAGAGCTGCAGCTGCAACGGACGATGGCGCGCGATAACAACGATGCAGAACAGGTGAAGCGGATCATCGCCAGTCAGGCGACGCGTGCACAGCGGCTGGCGCGCGCCGACGATGTCATCGAAAACACCAGCACACTCGATGCGTTGCGCGCACAGGTCGAGGCGCTCCATGCGCGCTACCTGCAGCTGGCCGCGCAGAGAGCATCGTCGTGAGGGGGATGCAAATGACTCAACAGAAACCGCTAACAGTCAAGTGTCCGGGTTGCGGCACTGAAGTGATGTGGCAGGAGAGCAGCGAATTCCGGCCGTTCTGCTCGACCCGCTGTCGCGATCAGGATTTCATTGCCTGGGCAAACGGTGAACGCGCCATCGGCGGCAGTGAGGAGTACGACGATCTGCTCTCGGACGACCTGCCACCCAGGTAGCAGCGCCAACAATATCAGCAACTGCAGCTAGTCGTCCGGCGAACCCATCAACGCCTCGATGATGGCGATGTTGGCCGCCGGAAACTCCAGCGACTCCAGCTCACTGCGCGCGACCCAGCGCCACAGCTGCCCCTCGCGCCCCTCCGGCTCGCCGCGGAATGTCTTGACCAGCCAGACATCGAGCAGCACCTCCTTGTCGCCGTAGTCGTGCTCGACCTCGATCAGCGGTTCGGCGTCGATCACATCGATCGCCAGCTCCTCGTGCAGCTCGCGCCGCAAGGCATCGGTGATCAATTCGCCAGACTCGACCTTGCCACCCGGGAACTCCCACAGACCGCCCTGATGCAGATGCTGCGGCCGCTGCGACACCAGAATCCGACCCGCCGTGTCGATAACGACACCTACCGCCACATGCACCTGCTGCTTGTCATTCATCGTCAGCTCCATCCGTAGCGTCAGGTTCGCGATTTCCGATCAGGTTCGCTTCCTATCAGGTTCGATAGTCGGCGTTGATGGTGACGTAATCGTGCGACAGGTCGGTGGTCCAGACCGTATCGGCGACCGAGCCGCGCGCCAGGTCGATGGCGATGGTGATCTCGGCCGGCGCCATCGCCGCCACGCCCTGCTGCTCGCTATAGCTGGCCGCGCGACCGCCGCGATCGGCGATCAGCACATCGTTGATGCGCACGCTGATCAGGCTGACATCGAGATCGGCGACACCGGCGCGACCGATGGCCGCCAGAATTCGTCCCCAGTTCGGATCGCTGGCGAACAGCGCCGTCTTGACCAGCGGCGACTCGGCCACGGCATAGGCGACCTTGAGACACTCCCCGGTGTCGCGCCCGCCGTTGACCTGTACCGCAACAAACTTGGTTGCGCCCTCGCCATCGCGAATGATCGCGTGTGCCAGCTCGATGAAGACCGTGTCGAGCGCCGCCGCCAGCGCCGCGCAATCCGCGTGCTGCTCGCTGTCGATCAGTACATTGCCGGCCGCACCGGTGGCGACCAGCACGCAGGAATCATTGGTCGAGGTGTCGCCATCGATGGTGATGCGATTGAACGAGCGATTCACCGCACGTTCGATCAGCGTCTGCAGCAGCGGCTGCGCGACCGCGGCATCGGTGGCGACATAGCCGAGCATGGTCGCCATGTTCGGCTTGATCATGCCGGCACCCTTCGAAATACCGGTGACGGTGATGGTCTTGCCGCCCAGCTGCAATTGCACCGACGCTGCCTTCGGCCGCGTATCGGTGGTCATGATGCCCTGGGCCGCGCGCTGCCAGTTGTCGACGCACAGATCGGCAAGCGCCGCTGGCAGCGCGGCAACAATCTTGTCGAGCGGCAGCGGCTCGCCGATGACCCCGGTTGAAAACGGCAACACCTGCTGCGAGACAACACCGGCCAGTGCGGCCAGCTCATCGCAACTGTGTCGGGCGTTGGCGAGGCCGGGCTCGCCGGTTCCGGCATTGGCGTTACCGGTATTGATCAACAGGTAGCGCGCAGCGCCGGCGGCGAGGTGCAACTTGGCGACCTGTACCGGCGCGGCGCAGAACGCATTCCTGGTGAAGACGGCGGCAACGCTGCTGCCTTCGCGCAGCCGCATCACCACCAGATCGAGACGACCGGGCTTCTTGATGCCGGCGCTGGCGATACCGAGTTCGAATCCCGCAACCGGATGCAGCTCCGGCAACTCACCACTTCCCACCGCCATCGCGAACAGAACTCCCTGGATAAGTCGGCCAGCCTCAGCCCAGCTTGCCGTGACAATGTTTGAATTTCTTGCCGGAGCCGCAGTGGCACAGTTCGTTGCGTCCGACTTTCGGCTCTTCGCGCACAAACGGCAGCGGCGCGGTCAGCGCACCCACCTCGACCGGTTCGGGCTCCGCAGTCAGCGCCGATGCATCGGCGTGCTGGAACTGCATGCGCGTGCGCGCCTCTTCTTCGCGGCGCTGCTGCTCGATGCGATCCAGCTCATCCTCGCGACGGATCTGCACATGCGAAAGGAAGCGCACCACCTCGCTCTTCAGGCTGTCGAGCATCCGCTGGAACAGCTCGAATGCCTCGCGCTTGTACTCCTGCTTCGGATTCTTCTGTGCATAGGCACGCAAATGGATGCCGTGGCGCAGGTGATCCATCATCTGCAGATGCTCTTTCCACAGGTTGTCGAGCACCTGCAGCATCACCATCTTTTCAAGGCGATTGACCTCGGCCCCCACCTCATCGCGCTTGCGCTGGTAGGCTTCGGCCGCCGCGTCGAGAATGCGTTCGCGCACTGCCTCCTGATGCAGCGAGTTGTCATCGTCCAGCCATTTCTGCACCGGCAGTGGCAGCGCCAGATCGACCTCAAGCCGTTTCTCCAGGCCGGCCACATCCCACTGCTCTTCGAGCGCCTGTGGCGGCAGATACTCATCGATCGTCGAGCCGACGACATCGGCGCGGATCGCATCGATGGTGTCGGCAATCGACTCGGCTTCCAGCAATTCATTGCGCTGCTGATAGACGATCTGGCGCTGGTCGTTGGAAACGTCGTCGTATTCGAGCAACTGTTTGCGGATATCGAAGTTGCGCGCCTCCACCTTGCGCTGCGCCTTCTCGATAGCGTTGGTCACCATGCGGTGCTCGATCGCCTCGCCCTTCTGCATGCCGAGCGCCTGCATGATGCTCTTCACCCGATCGGAGGCGAAGATGCGCATCAGATTGTCTTCCAGCGACAGATAGAAGCGCGATACACCGGGGTCGCCCTGGCGACCGGAGCGGCCGCGCAGCTGGTTGTCGATACGGCGCGATTCGTGACGCTCGGTGCCGATGATGTGCAGGCCACCGGCGGCAATCACCTGCGCGTGGCGCTGCTGCCAGGCATCGCGAAGTGCCGCAACCTGTTGCTCGGTCGGATTGTCGAGCTGGGCAATTTCCACCTCGACATTGCCGCCGAGCACGATGTCGGTACCGCGACCGGCCATGTTGGTCGCCACGGTGACGACACCCGGGCGACCCGCCTGGGAAATGATCTCCGCCTCCTGGGCATGAAACTTGGCGTTCAGCACCTTGTGCGGAATATCGCCACGCTTGAGCCGGGCGGAGAGCTCCTCGGAGGTCTCGATCGACGCGGTGCCGACCAGCACCGGCGCACCTTTCGCCGTCATCACGCGCACATCCTCGACGATGGCGTCGTACTTCTCTTCCTTGGTCATGTAGACAAGGTCGTTGTGGTCCTGGCGCTGGGTCGGCTTGTTGGTCGGGATGACGACGACGTCGAGGCCATAAATCTGATGGAATTCGAACGCCTCGGTGTCGGCGGTACCGGTCATGCCGGCCAGCTTGTCGAACTGGCGGAAATAGTTCTGGAACGTCGTCGACGCCAGCGTCTGGGTCTCGGCCTGGATATGCACGCCCTCCTTCGCCTCGATCGCCTGATGCAGGCCTTCGGAGAGGCGGCGGCCGGCCATCGTGCGGCCGGTGTGCTCATCGATCAGCACCACCTGGTTGTCCTGCACGATGTATTCGACATCGCGATGGAACAGCGAGTGGGCGCGCAGCGCGGAGTGGACGTGGTGCAGCAGATTGAGATTGCCCGCCGAATAGAGGCTGTCGCCCTCTTGCAGCAGACCGTTCTTGACCAGCAGCTCTTCGATCAACTGGTGACCGGCCTCGTTCAGCTCGATCTGGCGGGTCTTCTCGTCGACGCTGTAGTGACCGTTACCCTCTTGCCCCTCTTCACCTGCCTCGGTCTGGCGCTGCAGGCGCGGAATCAGCGTGTTGATACGGCGGTAGAGGTCGGAGCTGTCTTCGGCGGCGCCAGAGATGATCAGCGGCGTGCGCGCCTCGTCGATCAGGATCGAGTCGACCTCGTCGACGATGGCGAAATGGAGGCCGCGCTGGAAACGGTCGTCGCGCGAGAAGGCCATGTTGTCGCGCAGGTAGTCGAAGCCGAACTCGTTGTTGGTGCCGTAGGTGATGTCGGAGGCATAGGCCGCGCGCTTGGCCGCCGAGTCCTGGCCGGACAGGACGACACCGACGCTGAGGCCGAGGAAGCGGTAGAGCGGCGCCATCCAGTTGGCGTCGCGCTGCGCCAGGTAGTCGTTGACGGTGACGACGAACACGCCCTTGCCAGTCAGTGCATTCAGATAGACCGGCAGCGTCGCCACCAGCGTCTTGCCCTCGCCGGTGCGCATTTCGGCGATGCGCCCTTCATGCAGCGTCATGCCGCCGATCAGCTGCACATCGAAGTGGCGCATGCCCATGACCCGCTTGCCGGCCTCGCGGGCAACGGCAAAGGCCTCGGGCAGCAGCGCATCGAGCGTCTCGCCGCTGGCCAGACGCTGCCGGAACTCGGCGGTCTTGCCTTGCAGCTGCTCGTCGGAGAGAGCCGAGATATCGGGCTCCAGCGCATTGATACGGGCGACCATTCGCCCCATGCGCTTCAGTTCGCGCTCGTTCTTGCTGCCGAAAACCTTCTTGAGGACTAGTCCGAACATATCGACCTGCTACGACTCGCCACGGTGGGCGGATGGGATGGGCATAGGGGCCTGGCGGGCCCGAAATGGGTTGGGATCATACCGAGTGAGAATCAAAGATCAAACCGGTTTGGATCAGTGGGGGCGGCACCCGGCCAGATCAACCCCCTGAAAAATCGCCGGGCGCGATTTTTGGCATCGCGTCAGTAGCGACCCCGCGCAGGGGTGATCGCCACGGATGGCGGGCCACAAAACAAAAACTCCAGCCGGATGGCTGGAGTCTGTCGGGAGATCGGTGGGTGGTGAGCGATCAGAACGCCACCGCCGGTGCGCCGTAGGAGACCGGCGCCTCGACCGCATCCTCGAAGGTGACCATCTCCCAGGCGTCACGCTGGGCGATCAGCTCGCGCAGCGCCCGGTTGTTCAGCCCGTGACCGGACTTGTAGGCGCGGAACTCGCCAACCAGCCCGTAACCGAGCTGATAGAGGTCGCCGATCGCGTCGAGGATCTTGTGGCGGACGAACTCGTCCTCGTAGCGCAGCCCGTCCTCATTGAGGATGCGGTACTGGTCGATGACGATGGCGTTGTCGATGCTGCCGCCGCGCGCCAGCCCCTTGCTGCGCAGGTACTCGATCTCGTGCATGAAACCGAAGGTGCGGGCGCGGCTGACCTCCTTGACGAACGAGGTGGTCGAGAAGTCGATCTCGGCATGCGGCGAGCGGTCGCGGAACACCGGGTGGTCGAAGTCGATGGTGAACGAGATCTTGAAGCCATCGTAGGGGAGGAACGTGGCCTCTTTCTCGCCGTCCACCACCGTCACCGGACGCTTGATGCGGATGAAGCGTTTGGCGGCTTTCTGCTCTTCGATACCGGCGGACTGGATCAGGAACACGAACGGACCGGCGCTGCCATCCATGATCGGCACTTCCGACGAGCTCAGTTCGACGTAGCAGTTGTCGATACCGAGACCGGCGAATGCCGACATCAGGTGCTCGACCGTCGACACGCGCACATCGCCCTTGACCAGCGTGGACGAGAGGGTGGTCTCGCCGATGCTGTGGGCCTGGGCCGGAATCTCCACCACCGGGTCGAGATCGACACGGCGGAACACGATGCCGGTATTGACCGGCGCCGGCCGCAGGGTCAGATAGACCTTGTCGCCGGTGTGCAGGCCAACACCCGTCGCGCGGATGGTGTTGCGCAGCGTTCTCTGCCTGATCATTCGTTGTCCGATCATCGGTTGCCGCCCGGATTCTCGCGGTTTCTCGCGTTTCAGGGAGCGAATATTAGCAGCCGAACCTGCCGGCCACCAATTTTCACTCGCTATTCAAACAGGTACGACTGACTATCGCTGTACCGCCAGCCGCCCTTCCCGCGCCGCCCCGGACCCCGCAACCACCTGCCCGTCAGTCGGCCTGACGGCGCAGGAAGGCCGGGATGTCGAGGTACTCCATGTCCTTTTCGACCAGCGGTACCGGCTTGGCCACCTCGCGGGAGGCGGTCGCGGCCACCGCCTGCTGGTTGCGCATCACGGTCGGCCGGTCGAAGTCGCGGTACGAGGCCGGCACCGGCTCGGCGGCGCGCTTGCTCTCGACGACCTTAAGCGGCGGTTCCTGAACGGCAACTGAAGCCATCGGGCCGAGGCCGGTGGCGACGACGGTCACCTTCAGCTCGTCGCGCATTTCCGGATCGATGACGGTGCCGACGACGACAGTGGCGTTCTCGGAGGCAAACTCCTCGATCGTGTCGCCAACTTCCGCGAACTCACCCAGCGACAGGTCGAGACCGGCGGTGATGTTGACGAGGATGCCGCGCGCGCCCTGCAGGTTGACGTCCTCCAGCAGCGGCGAACGGATCGCCGCCTCGGCGGCCTCGCGGGCGCGGTTGTCGCCGCGGGCGACACCGGTGCCCATCATCGCCGCGCCCATCTCGGACATGACGGTGCGGACGTCGGCGAAGTCGACGTTGATCATGCCGGGACGGATGATCAGGTCGGCGATGCCCTGCACCGCGCCGAGCAGCACGTCGTTGGCGGCCTTGAAGGCGTTCAGCAGGCTGGCGTTCTTGCCGAGCACGTGCAGCAGCTTCTCGTTCGGAATGGTGATCAGCGAATCGACATGCTCCTGCAGCTCGCGAATGCCCTGCTCGGCAATCGCCATCCGCTTCTTGCCCTCGAACGGGAACGGCTTGGTGACGACGGCGACGGTCAGGATGCCGAGCTCGCGCGCCACTTCCGCCACCACCGGCGCGCCACCGGTGCCGGTGCCGCCGCCCATGCCGGCGGTGATGAAGACCATGTCGGCACCGCGCAGCACTTCAGCGATGCGCTCGCGATCTTCCATCGCCGCCTGCCGGCCCACTTCGGGGTTGGCGCCGGCGCCAAGCCCCTTGGTGATGCTGGAGCCGAGTTGCAGCACTGTCTTCGACGCGATGTCGGTCAGTGCCTGTGCGTCGGTGTTGGCGCAGACGAAATCGACGCCCTCGACGCAGCTCGCAATCATGTGTTTGACGGCATTGCCACCACCGCCACCAATACCGACCACCTTGATCACCGCGTTTTGCGGCTGATTGTCTACCAGTTCAAACATGGCGCTCTCTCCCCTTTTGCTGCCGTCCCGAGTTACCGGGACGGGCACTGACAACGTTGAAAAAACAATTCCACCCAACGATCAAAAACTGCCTGTCAAAACCCAAACTGCTCGTCAAAAATTGTTCTGAATCCAGTGCCGCAGCCGCGCAATAACGCCCGGCTGATCGCCACCCGTGCTGATGCCGCGACTGCGGTTGGTGCGCGCACCGCCGCGGACATGACCGCCCTTCTGCTGCCTCATGCCGTAGTGCAGCAGGCCGACGCCGGTGGCATAGATCGGGTTGCGCACGATGTCGGTCAGCCCCTGCACGTTGTGCGGCAGGCCGATGCGCACCGGCGTGTGGAAAATCTCTTCCGCCAGCTCGACCACACCTTCCATGCGCGAGGTGCCGCCGGTCAGCACGATGCCGGCCGCGATCAGATCCTCGTAGCCGCTGCGCCGCAGCTCGGCCTGCACCAGCGTGAACAGCTCGTCGTAGCGCGGCTCCACCACCT
>CAZWXW010000030.1:0-33428 GCA_964638025.1 uncultured Verrucomicrobiaceae bacterium | reverse complement strand
CCTTGTTGCGCGAGTTCTCCGGCTTGGTGAAGTTGATGTCGTTGACCTTCAGCAGGGCGAAGTAACGCTCACCCTCCTTCGGCGGCCGGATCTTGCCGGAGATGGTGTCACCGGTGCGCAGGTTGAAGCGGCGGATCTGGCTCGGCGAGACGTAGATGTCGTCGGGGCCGGCCAGGTACGAGCAGTCTGCCGAGCGCAGGAAGCCGAAGCCGTCCTGCAGGATCTCGAGCACACCGTCACCGGAGATGTCTTCGCCGCTCTTGGCGTGCCGCTTCAGGATCGCAAAGATGATGTCCTGCTTGCGGGAGCGGGCCATGTTTTCAAGGCCCATGTTTTCGGCGATCGCCAATAACTCTACGGTCGGTTTTGTCTTGAGGTCAGTCAGATTCATAAAGGCTAGGAAAGGTGGGGGTGAGGGGTGATCGAATCGGCGATACATGACGGCAGGGGGTGCGCGCCGACGCCGAAGAAAGATGATGAGTTAACGGAACTGAACAGCCGGACTGGTTGTTATGGCAGCTGCAGGAACTGGGGATGGGCGAAATGTAACATCGAAAACCGGGAACGTCCAGCCGGGGAGCGGAGCGCTGTTGCGCCCCGCCTGATCGATCACACGGCGGCGCGGATGAACTCGTTGAGCTGGGTTTTCGACAGGGCGCCGACCTTGGTCGCTTCGGCATTGCCGTTCTTGAACAGAATCAGCGTCGGAATGCCGCGGATGCCGAACTTGGCCGGGATGCCGTTGTTGGCGTCGACATCGACCTTGCAGACCTTCAGCTTGCCGGCGTGCTCGGTGGCGATCTCGTCGAGAATCGGGGCGATCATCTTGCAGGGGCCGCACCAGGCCGCCCAGAAATCGACCAGTACCGGCACATCGGACTTCAGCACATCGTCTTCGAAGCTGGCATCGGTCACGTGAACGATGTTGTCGCTCATTGAAAATCTCTCCACTTCAGGAAATTTGCTGCGGTTCACGGTGCCAGCGTCAGCGTGGCTTGGCAAGGGGGGGCAGCAGAGCCGGCATCATACACGGGCTGGTCTATGCTCGGAACCGCGCAGCCATGGCCTGGCGGGCTATGGCGTCGGTAAAGGAAAGTTATCAATGAGGGAACGGAAATGAGTGGAGCGGGCACAGCCATGTCGGAGCGGATCGCGGCGGTCGACCTCGGGTCCAACAGCTTTCGGCTGCTGCTGGCGGAGCGCGGTGATGGTGGCTGGCGTCCGCTGCTGCGCGTGGAGGAGCGGGTGCGTCTGGCCGAAGGGCTGCAGGACGGCTGGCTGGCGCTCGGCGCGATCGAGCGCGGTCTGGGTGCGCTGCGCGAATTGGCGCGTCATCTGCGCGGTGTGCAGCCGCAGGCATTGCGGGTGGTGGCGACCCATTCGCTGCGAGCGGCGCGCAACGCCGGTGATTTTATCGGGCCGGGTTCGCGCATTCTCGATCACGCCATCGAAGTGATCGGTGGCGACGAGGAGGCGGCACTGGCCTATCGCGGTGCCGTTGCCGATGCCGGCGGCGACCAGCTGGTCATCGACATCGGCGGCGGCTCCACCGAGATCGCGCTCGGTTGCGGCGTGCAGCTGCAGCGCGGTGTCAGCCTGCCGCTCGGCTGTCTGACGCTGTTGTGCCACTTTCGCGACGGCGTCATCGATCGCCGCAGCTTTGCCGCGCTGCAGGCGGAGATGAGTGCGGCGATAGGAGCCGGCTGGAGCGATGCAATTCCTGCCGGAATCGAGGTGCGCGGCAGCTCGGGTGTCTGGCTGGCGCTCGATCAGGTGCTGTGCCGACAGGGTGTGACCGACGGCATCACGTTGCCGGCGCTCGCCGATCTGCGCGAACAGTTGCTGTGCTTCGGGCATCTCGATGCGATCCATTTCGATGGCCTGACCGACACGCGCCGGCATCTGTTCGCCAGTGGTCTGGCCATCGCGCTGGCGCTGTTCGAAACGCTTGAACTGCGGCGCGTGGTGTCGGTCAACGGTGCGCTGCTGGAGGGTGTATTGTCGGCGCTGCTGACGGCGAGACCGGCACTGCGCAGCGTGGTCTGATCGCGAACGGTGCCGGACGAAATTGATTGAGCAGGCCGCGGCTGAGCGCGGCACGGGAGGTTGCGATGGCGAAGGTGGCGGTGGTTCTGGCGGGTTGTGGCGTCTACGACGGCGCCGAGATCAACGAGGCGGTGCTGGCCTTGCTGGCACTGGAGCAGCAGGGTGCGAGCTATCAATGTTTTGCGCCCGATATCGAACAGCTGCATGTGGTCAACCACCTGACCGGCGAGGTGATGGCCGGCGAGCAGCGCAATGTGCTGGTCGAGGCGGCGCGCATCGCGCGCGGCAACATCAAGCCCATGACTGACGCGCATATCGACGAGTTCGATGCGCTGCTGGTGCCGGGCGGCTTCGGCGCGGCGAAGAATCTCAGCGATTTCGCCGTCAGCGGCGCGGCGATGACGGTGCAGCCCGACTTTCTCAGGTTCGCGCGCGCCATGCATGCGGCCGGCAAGCCGATCGGATTGATCTGCATCGCGCCGACGATGGCGGCGGCGATCTGCGGCAAGGATGTGGAGTGCACGATCGGCAACGACCGCGATGTCGCCGGTGCCATCGAGCAGATGGGCGGAAAGCATGTCGCCTGTCCGGTCGATAAGGCCGTGGTCGACCGTCGCAACAAGCTGGTGACGACACCGGCCTACATGCTGGCCGGCAAGGTCAGCGAGGCGGCTGCCGGCATCAGCGACTGCGTGAAGCAGTTGCTGGCGCTGCGGTGATTGATCTGCCGCCGGCCAGAGATGGCCGGCCGCGAATCAAGCGATAGCTTGATTCGACGTGAGCAAAGTCAGGGCCTGTACCTGACTTTGCGGTGGAGGAAAAAGTCAGGACGACTTTTTCCGAGGCGACTAATACACCTCGAAGCGCATCCGCTTCAGCAGCTGTCCCTGGGGCGTGACGACATCGACCCGCCATGTGCCCCGCGCATCCTGTGGAAACACCCGCTTGCGTGACCAGGTGCGCCAGCCGCCCTTGGTGCCGCCGCGAATCTCGGCGGCAATGTGTTCGACGCTGTCGCCATGGCGCCATTCGAAGATGACTCCCTGCTGCAGGCCGAGCGGGGCGCGAATGGCAACGAAGGCGACCACCCCTCCCTCCAGTTCTGTGGCGGCGATGCGCTCGATGGCCGGCCCCGGTTTCAGCTTTTCGATGCTGCGCGCAATGCGGGCATCGGTGACCGACAACCCGGCCGCCGGCACCTGATCGCGCAATCCCCACAGCAGCAGCGGTATCACTACCAGACCGACGCCCCAGCGCAGTCGCTGTCTCGGTGTGCGCAATGCCGCCAGCAGCGCCGGTGCCGTGATCAGCAGCCAGACGCCGACACTGACCAGCGACAGCGGCAGCGCCCGTTCCAGCGGCAGCTTCAGCACCATCGGCAGCAGCACCAGCGCGGCGATCCAGCTGCAGAAGGCGTGAAAGGCGAGCCGTCGTGCCGGTCGTCGCGCCACCAGCCGGTGGTAGATCGGGTCGGCGGTGGCGATCAGCGCCGCGCCGATCGCCAGCGCGCAGAACAAGATGTGTCCCGGTGCCAGCTGGCTGGCGCCGATCAGGAAGGGCAGCGAAAAAAACAGCAGCTCCTGCTGCAGCGACTGCGTGACGAAATTGCTCGCCGGCACCACCAGGCGGCGGCCATAGCGCCGTTCGAGGTAGCGCCGCAGCAGCGGCTCCAGCAGCAGCCACGGCCAGCCGATCAGGGCGATGAAGGCAACCATTCGCGCCAGCTCCGCGCTGCGCTGCACCAGCACAAAACCGAGCCAACCGGCGCTGAAGCTCGCCAGCGGCAGCAGCCACGGCAGGCGATGCAGCAGCTTCTGCAGGCTCGCAAGGCTGCGCCGCCAGCGCGGGGCGCGGGGGCCGGTGGGGATGGTGTCGTCGGGCGACGTGCCGGTTTCGATATCGGGCATGAGGAGTGGCGAGCGCGTGGCGCGGATTGGGTACTGTGCCAGCGGCGCCGGTACGGGGCCAGTTTTGTGAAGACGGATCGTCGTTGTGGATACCGCGCTATGCCGATCTGTTGAAGCGCTGTCGATAGTCGCGCGGCGACAGCTGGCAGTGGCGCTTGAACAGCCGCCGCAGTGCGCTTTCGTCGTTGTAGCCGCAACGCTGGGCGATATCGCCAAAGCGCAACGCGGTGGTTTCGAGCAGGATCTTGCACTTCTCGATGCGCAGCTTCTGCGTGAATGCCTGCGGCGTCTCGTCGAGCTGCTGGCGAAAGTGGCGGATCAGCGTGCGTGGGCTGACCGCGCAGGCAGCGGCCAGCTCGTCGATACGAAATTCGCGCTGCAGGTTCTGGCGGATCCAGGTCTCGGCGCGCGCCACCACGCCGTCCTGCAGATTGCCGCGGCCGAGCACGGCATACGGCGCCTGTGAGCGACGCTGGTTGTCGATCATCAGGTACTTGGCCAGCAGCCGCGCGAAATGGCGGCCGCCGTAGCGCTCGACGATCGCCAGGCAGACATCCTGATAGGCGCTGCTGCCGGCGCCGCACAGCATGTTGCGCGACCAGACGCAGATCTCCTCGCGCTCCACCGTCACGGCGGGATAGCGCGCGGCGAACAGCTCGTGCAGCCACCAGGCGGTGGTGGTGCGGGCGCCGTCGAGCAGGCCGGCCTCGGCCAGCAGGAAGGCGCCGCTGCAGCTGCTGACCAGCAGTTCCAGTTTTTCGCCGTGGCGGCGCAACCAGTCGGTGACCGGACCCCAGTGGCGCGCACTCTCCTCGACATCGGTGCGGCTGGCCAGCATCAGTGCCGGCAGCAGCAGGATCTCGCCGGGTCGGACGCTGTCCAGCGCGGCCTGCACCGCCACGCTGACGCCGTTACCGCAGCGCACCGGTGCGCCGTCGACGCTGACCAGGCGCGGTTCGAACAGCGGGGTGTCGTCGCCGCTGACGCTGCGGCCGATGCGGTTGGCGATCTGCAGCAGGTCCAGGGCGCCCATCAGCCCGGTGGCGGAGCAGCCGGGCAGGGCAAGCAGGTGGATGCGTCGCGACATGGCGGCAGTCTCGTGTGGCGGTTTTGCCACACTTTATAGCCAAATCCGCCATTGCGTATGCGAATGTCTGATATGACTCCAACAATGTCATATTCGCCACGGTGCGAGACCGACAGTCGCCCTATCGTTCGCCCCGAGACGACAGTTGAGGGGAGTGATGATGTGGACGCGACGTCAATGGCTGGTTCTGGTTGGTCGCACCGCGCTCATGGCCGCGACGGCCGGTGTGGTGTCGTCATTGCTTGGCTGCCAGGGCAGCCCACCGCAACCGTTCCTGGTCGGAGCCGTGGTACCGCCGCCGCAGGGTTGCTCGATGCTGCGGCGCAGCGATCCGCACGGTGATTGCTGATGGATGCACTGCTGAGCGAATTGCAGCGTATCCACCGCCAGGTACGGCGCCGCTTTATCCCGTGGTCCGATCGCGGCGAGCGCTGGAAGATGCCGCCGCCCGGCTATGACGGCGACCAGATGCTGCGCGACGACTGCGATGGCTTCTGTCTGGCGGTGCGAACACTGTTGCGCCGGGCCGGCATTCCCAGCCGGCTGGTCTACTGCGAAGTAGCACACGAGGGGCATCTGGTGGTCGAGGTGCAAGGCTGGATTCTCGATTACCTGCTGCTGCAGGTGGTCGCCAACCGCGATCTGCCGCACTACCGCTGGCGCCGCATCTCCGGTTTCGAGCCGGGCGAACCGTGGCGCGAGGTGCTTGGATTTTCAACCTGAAGACTGCATTCACAACCCGAAGGATAAGGAGATGACGATGCTCTACCCGATGTTCGCGATGGTGCTGCTGACCTATGCCGCGATGCTGCATATCTACCGAACCCGCGTGACGGCCTATAAAACCGGACAGCTGCCGGGGTCCTATTTCAAGCTGTTTCAGGGGGTGGAGGTGCCGCCGCAAGTGCAGGTGGCCACGCGCCATTTCAATAATCTGTTCGAAGTACCGGTGCTGTTTTATGCGGCGGCCATCACCGGCATCATGCTGCAGCACGAAACTGCGCTGGCGATTGGATTGGCCTGGCTGTTTGTGGCGCTGCGCGTGGTGCACAGCCTGATTCACCTGACCAGCAACCACATCCTGTGGCGGGTGCGCAGCTTCATGGCGGGCAATATCGTGCTGCTGGCGTTGTGGATCGTGCTGGTGTGTGGTGGCTGAACAGGGCTTGCTATGGCAGGGATGAGATCGATTGTCTTTGTTACGGCGCTGCGGAGCCGGTTAAGGCTCCGCAGGCGGTGATCAGCTGTTGAAAGTCTTATTTCAACTCTCGTTTGAAGAATCCGACGATGACATCGTTTGCATCGCGGGCTTCAGGCAAATCACTTTGATAGATATAACAATGCCCCATGCCTTCTCCGACAATGAGTCGCGAATCCACACCGGCTTTTAGCAGTTGCGAGTTGGTGTAGATCGCCGGGCTCATGTCGAACGCGCGCGCGCCGGTGATGATCAGCGACGGCGGGAATTTTGAAAGAACGTCCAGATGCAGTCCTGCAGAGATGACGGGGTCTGCCATATCGGCACCAGCGAAATAACCGCGCGTCAGATCCTTGCCGGTAGTGCCGGGTTTTGCCGGTGGCGGGAAAGAGCCGTCGATGAAGGCGGCGACATAGGCGGAGTCACCCGTTGTAAAGGGAACGGCGCCTGCGCCGAATATGCCAACAGCGCCCGGCGCAGAGAGACCTGCCTTCGGGATCCACGCAGCGGCTTGTGCCGTCAACGCGCCACCGGCAGAGCACCCGTAAATGCCGATACTGTTGGCGTCGTAGCTGTTCAGCAGCTCCTTATAAACAGCCCCGACATCTTCGACGGCAGCGGGGTGCTTGTGTTCTGGCGCCATGCGGTAATTGACCGACACGACCTTGTAGCCACCCAGCGAAGCAATGGGCGCTGACTCCAGCGTCGAGCAGCTATCCCAGCAAACGGAGAATGCGCCACCGTGCAGATTGATGAGAACGCGGTCGGGATCGGTCTCCTTGTCTTTCGGCGTAAAGACCCGAACCGGAACGCCAGCAACAGTCGTTTCGGCAATATCTACCGGAAACCGCTCCAGCGTTTTTTTCGCCTGCGGCGCAAGCATGTTGTCGATGCGGATTCTCGATTTGTCGATGCTCTCCTCGGGCATAAGGAGGTGCATTGGGATGGTCGCGCGGATCTTTAGTGAGTTCTCGGATTCACTGCTCATGTATTCCGACGGTGGTAATACGAACGTGGGAACCTCGACATTGCCGTCTAACGCGTAGGTCGGCGTTGCGTAGGGAAGATCGGGAGCAGTCAGACGATTGACAAGGTATCCGCCTGCGAAGGCCGCCAACACGACGACAAGCAGCAACGCCGTCATTAAAAAACGCTTCATCAGAGATTTCCTTATTTATTAGAAGTATTGGATCGGTAGGAGCCTGCGCGTCGGGACCAGAATATTGATTCGAAAGGGATTGTCCAGAGCAAATTGCTATGCGGGTGCCACTGGGATGCTTGGCCGGCTTCAGCTTCGTTTAAGCTTGCGTCGCCATCGTGCGGATAGACGCCGGTGAGTGGGATCAGGAGCCGCAGGTTTTCATGCGCATATTGCTGGTTGAAGATGATGAACAACTCGGCGATTCGATCCGGGCTGCAATCGCTGCGGATGGTTATGCCATCGACTGGCTGCGCGACGGCCAGCTGGTGCTCGGTGCGGTGAAAAATGGCGCCTACGATCTGCTCATTCTCGATATCCGGCTGCCGGGCAAATCTGGTCTGCAGATCCTGCAGGCGCTGCGCGGTGACCATCTGCAGATTCCCGTGCTGCTGCTCACCGCCTGCGATGCCGTCAGCGACAAGGTGGCGGGGCTCGATGCCGGTGCCGACGATTACCTGACCAAACCTTTCGAGCTCGACGAGCTGTTCGCGCGTGTGCGTTCGCTGCTGCGCCGCGCCGGCAGCCGGGCGCCGACGTTGAAGGCCGACGGTCTCGAACTGGACCCGGCCGCGCGTCGGGTCGCGTTTCACGGCGATGAGATCACCGATCTGACCGCCAAGGAGTTCGCCATTCTCGAACTGCTGCTGCGCAATCGTGGCCGCTTCGTCACCAAGAGCCGCTTGCAGGAGGGGAGTAGCAATTGGGACGAACAGGTCGAGTCGAACACCGTCGAGGTCTACATCTCGCGGCTGCGCCGACGCTTCGGCCAGGAGTGCATCGAGACGCTGCGTGGCGTCGGTTACCGCATCCGATGAAACCGCTTTCACTGCAGAGTCGTCTGATCGTCATCCTGCTGGGGCTGACGCTGGCGGTGTGGGCGGCTTCTGTTGTGCTGACCGCCATCTACTCGCGCCAGATCATCAATCAGCAGATCGAAGAGCAGCTGGCCATGGCGATCAGCCTGAGCATGCATTCGGTGGAGGTGGTGCAGTCCGATCCGGTGATCAGCGAGCACTACCAGAAGCGCGCCGTCGCCCATTCGCGCACCGCGACCGTGACGCGGCTGGCCGGTTACGACCTGAAGGGGCCGGCCATCAACTTCTGGTTCGGCAAGTCGCATGTGGTCGTGGGTGAGCGCGCGCCGGAGTTTCCGCCACCGGTCGCCGAAGGTTTCGCCACGCGCCGCCTGACCGTCGATGGCGAGGAGGTCGACTGGCGCCTGCTCTATCGCTACAACGCGCGGTTCAACCTGTGGGCGGTGGCGGGGGTCGACCTGAAACAGGCGCGGCGCGTCACGGGCCATGTGTTGTTGCGCTCGACTATTCCGCTGCTGATCCTGCTGCCGATAACCGCCGCCATCCTGATCGTCGGTGTGCGCAGCGGCTTGCGACCGTTGAAGGAGTTGGCCAACAAGATCGCCGCGCGCCACTCGCTGGCGCTGGAACCGATCGAGATGGCGGTGGTGCCTGCAGAAATTCAGCCGCTGATGGAGGAGCTGAACGGGCTGCTGTCGCGCTTGCAACGCGCGCTGGCCAGCGAGCATCGCTTCACCGCCAACGCCGCCCATGAACTGCAGACGCCGCTGGCGGCAATCAAGGCCGAAGTGCAGCGCTGCCTGCGGCAGATGCAGGGTGCAGAAACGAAGGGCGACGACACGCAGGAGATGTTGCGACGTATCGATTCGCGCGTCTCGCGCGCCACCGCCACGGTCGCGCAACTGCTGACGCTGGCGCGGCTCGATCCCGATCAGGAGTTCGAACGGCAGCCGGTCGACCTGGGCGAATTGCTGGTCGAGGTGATGGCGGAGCTCGGCGGGTTGTCGGTGGATCGGCAGGTGGTCATGCAGTTCGATGCGCCTTCGCAGGCGCTGGTCGTGTCGGGGCAGCCGGATTGGTTGCATATCCTGATTCGCAACCTGCTGCTGAACGCGCTGCAACACGCACCGATGCCCGGGGTGGTCGATATCGCGTTGCAAACTTCGGTGGACGGCATTGCGCTGTCGTTCGCCAACGATTGCGAGCCGATCGCCGACAGCGACCTGAACCGACTGGTCGAGCGCTTCTACCGGGTGACAGGCAACACCGTGCCGGGTGTCGGTCTCGGCCTCTCCATCGCGCAGCGCATCGCGTCGCTGCACGGCGCACGCCTGTTGCTGGGGCGCGGCGCCGGCGGGCGCGGCTTTCACGCCACGGTGCTCTTTCCCGGCGAACAGATCGGCCTGGATTGACCGCTCTGCCCACTCTGCCCGTCTGACAAGTCATCCCCCTTTTTCGTTTCAGGTTCGGTTCAGGTCTGCACGGCAGTCTGGGCAACCGATAAAACCGAAATAAATATAATGAAGGGGCAAAAAATGACCAGCCGTTACCAGAAGAAGTTGTTGGTGGTATCCATTGCCGCGGCAAGCGCCGTGTTTCCACCCGCAGCGGTCCATGCACAGGAAGAGAAATTTACGGTCGAAGAGGTGATCGTCACCGCGCGGCGACGCGATGAGATGCTTCAGGAAATCCCGATGACCGTGAACGTCGTCACCGGCGAAGAAGTTGAAAAACTGAACCTGCGCAAAGTCGAAGACCTGAAGTACGTCATCCCGGGCCTGACGCTGTCCGAAGATCCGATTGCGCCGAATGCGTCGATGCGTGGTGTGCGTTTCGATACCTTCGCCAGTGGCTATAACCCGACGGTCGAGTTTTATCTGAACGACGCGCCGGTGGTCTCGTCGACCGCCATGCAGGCGATGTTCGACATCGGCCAGGTGGAGGTACTGCGCGGCCCGCAGGGCACCCTGCGCGGTCGCGCGTCGCCGTCAGGCTCGATCACGCTGACGACCATTACGCCCAACCTGAATGAATTCGAGGGATACCTCGACGTCACCGGCAACGATATCGGCGGCCAGAACTATCGCGGCGCGGTCAACATCCCGATCGCTCAGGATGTCATGGCCGTGCGACTGGCAGGCTTCTACGAAGAGAACGAAGGCGCCGGTGTGAAGAGCATCACCAGCGGCAGGGAGACCGAGTACGAAGGCAGCGGCTACCGCGCCACCGTACTGCTGGAGCCGACCGACACGCTGTCGTTCAATTTGATGTATCAAAAGTTGCTGCCGCATCGCAAAGATTTCGGGCAGGTAGAGAGCGCCAACATCGCCGACTCAAGCCAGCCGGCCAGCCCCCAGATGATCAGGCCCGGCGATCGTCAGGCGGTATCGGACGATATCTCCGACCTGAGCCAGAATCTTGAGCGGATCAATTTTGAAGCGGCCTGGGAGATTGGCGCCGCGCAACTGAATTACGTCGGGTCGCGGACCGAACAGGTCTTCGACAACGTGTCGGTGCAGGATAACGGCGGCTTCTTCAACGCCAGCTACCCGGAAGAGTTGCGCAACTACGTTCAGGATCTGAACACTTCGACCGAAGGTAGCAGCCATGAAATCAGGCTGACCAGCGTCGATCCGATCTTCAACGAAAGCGTCGACTATGTTTTTGGCATGCTCTATCAGGAAAACAGCCCGGGCAACGATGTCATTCAGCAAACACCGGTGTTCCTCGGTGCCGCCTCGCCGGGTACCTACATCACCTCGGCCTACACGGCGATTGAGACCGGTGGCAAATCACGCGAGCAGTCTGTCTTCGGCAACCTCACCTGGCACATCACGGAGGATACGGAGCTGTCCGGCGGCGCGCGTTATATCGAGTTCAAGAACTCGCAAACGGTCGTCGTCGGTGGCAATACCATTTCGGACACCCAGAACAACTGGGAAGACACCATTTTCTCGCTGTCTCTGACGCACAACATTACCGACAACATGACCGTGTACGGATCGTATGGCACCTCCTGGCGCCCGGGCGTCGACGCGGTAGGTAATTTCAGTATTGCGCAGACCCCGCGTGAACAGTCGTTCCAGCACCTCGATCCGGAAACGTCAGAGTCTCTGGAGCTCGGCTTCAAATCCACCTGGCTCGACAACCGGCTGCGCTTCAACGCCACGGCCTATCGTCAGGAGTTCGACAACTATCCCTACCGCGCGGGTGGAGGCGGGATCAACTATGTCTCGACAGAGCAAGCTGCCGGCGGCACCACGGAGATCGTGAAGTCGTTCAACTTCGTCTCCGCCGTGCCCGTTATCGTCAATGGCATCGAGCTGGAAACCTACTTCGCGGCCACCGAAAACTGGGACATGAGCTTCCTGTACAGCTGGTCCAAAGGCGAGATCGATAATGGCACCGTCGCCTGCGAAGACTACAACCCGGCGGACGGTCAGCCCGACACCAGTGGAACGACGCCGACGGCCGCTCAGATTCGCGCCGCCACCGGTGGCGACAATGTCGGCTCCTGCAACGTCAACTATCGCTCCAACTATGCCCCGCTGTGGACCGGAACGTTCCAGACCGAGTATCGATACCCGGTCGGCGCGTGGAACGGTTATGTGCGTGGCCTGCTGACGCTGTACGGCGATTCGCAGAACGATCCGACCAACAGTATCGATGACGTCGACAGCTACAACATCGTCAATCTCTATACCGGGTTGAAATCGCCACAGGGCACTTGGGAAGTGATGCTTTACGGCAAGAACGTGTTCGAGACCGAGCGCGTGCTTTCTCGTGATGCCGCACCCGAGTCGGTGGGTTACACGTCGATCGCGGTTGGCCCCGGTGGTGTTGTTCGCACTGGCGGGACGGGCGTGTCGACCTATCGCGAAATCACCATGACGGCGCCGAGAGAGATCGGTGTGAACGTGCGTTACAACTTCTGACGAAGGAGCGACGAGGCGTCGCTCCCCTGTCAGCGCCCTGTCGTCGCCAATGTCGTTGCGCCCCTCCAGTGATGGAGGGGCTTTTTTTTGTGGGAGTGTTGTGGGGAGAGCGGGGGCGAGCAGAAGGCAGCGAAGTGCGGCTGGCCGGTCAGGCCAGCAGTTCGGTGATGGTGCGATTGGTCTCCATCGACAACGTGCCCCAGCGATCGACCTGAACACCCATCGCCTGTTGCAGTGTCAGACCGATGCGGCTGATCGGGTCGGCGTTGCCGTTGAGATGGAAGCCGGTGCGGATACGACCGCCGCCACTACCGGCGATCATCGCCGGAATGCCTTCGACGGCGTGGGCTTTGGCGATCGAGCAATCGGAGTGGGCGAGGATGACGCAGTTGTCGAGCAGCGTCCCTTCGCCTTCCGGAATGGCAGAAAGTTCGTCGAGGAATTCGCGCCACGCCACCATGCTGCGTTCGGCGAACCACGAAACCCGGCGCTGGTGGCCGAGTGACGGATCGTCCGGCTCTTCATGCGTCAGTGTGTGGTGGGTGTCGGTTTCGCCGGAGCGGCGCAGGTTCGACGCGGTGTCCGACAGCAGCAGGTTGAAGACACGGGTCTGGTTGCATTGCAGCGCCTTGGCGAGCAGACCGGCCATCAGTCGGTGGTTCTGCATCACGTTCTCCATCTCCGAGTCGAGCGACACTTCGCTTGGCGCCTTCGGCATGATGAAGTTCTCCACCGGTGCCGGCGGCTGCAGCTGCATCGCGATCTGCTGCTCCAGCTCGCGGATCGAGGTGAAGTATTGATCGAGCCGGTGGCGATCCTCACTGCCGACCGTGCGCATCAGTCGCTGGCGCTCCTCGCTCACCGCCGACAACACGCTCTGGTGAACCATGTATTTCGGGTCCGGCGTGAACTGCGCGGCGTTGGGGTCCTGGAACCCTTCGCCAAAGATGCGTTGGTAGAGCGCCAGCGGCGACACCTCGCTCGGGTTCGGCGAGCTGGCGGCGCGGTAGGAGTAGGAGCGCTGGATGCCGGAGGTGCTGACCTCGATCGAACGAAAGCGCGTGCCGGCGCCGATCTGGTCGCTGATCAATACGTCGAAGGTTGGCGCCTTGACCGTCTCGTTAGGAACGGGGATGCCTGTGCGCAGGCCGAGACAGCCGGTGATGTGCGGTTTGTTCGGCACACCGTCGAGCTTGACGTCGAAGCCGCTCAGGATCGCCAGCTTGTCGCGGTAGGGTTCCAGCGGCGCCAGGTGCGCCGGCATGACGTAATCGCGGCCGGTCGCTGTCGGCACCCACAGTTCGGGAATGTGGCCGCAGCCCCAGATCCAGGTGCCGAAGCGCGTCGGTATCCGCTGCGGCGTGGCGGCGAAGGCGCGGCTGTCGGTGAAGATGTTCAGGAATGGCAATGCGACGCCAACGGTGGCGCCCTGCATGGCGCCGCGCAGCAGGCGGCGACGGGACAGCTTGCTCGTGGTGTTAATGCCTATGGCGCTCATGTGCGGTCTCCTTCGGTCTGGTTGGAGCGATCATTCGTGCCGGCGTGCTCACGCGTGCTGGCCGATGCGTCGCGTGGCTGGACGGCGAAGAAATTGCGGCTGGTGGCGATGGTGCGCATCAGCTGCGGCAGGCGATAACCGTCGCTCTGGAAGCTGGCGATCAGCCAATCCATGTAGGCGCGCTCCTGCCACACCGTGTCGCGCCCGACGGCGTAGCGGTAGACCTTCTCGACCAGGCAGCGCGGTGTCTCCGGATGGTTGCGCAGCGCCTGTGCCAGACGGTCGGGGTCGTTGAACTCGACGCCGTCGAGCGAACCGCTGGTGTCGATCAGCGCGCCGTTCTCGTGGGTGCGCAGCGTGCCGAGGCCGTCGAAGCGCTCCAGTGTCAGCCCGGGCGGGTCGGTGATCAGGTGGCAGCCGGTGCAGGCCGGGTCGGTGTTGTGCCGGTGCAGACGGTCGCGCGCGGTCGGCAGCGTGACGTTGGGGTCGAGCACCAGCGTGAAGTCGACATTCGGCGGCGGGTCCGGCACCTCCTGGCACAGAAAGACTTCGCGGATCGCCTTGCCGCGCAGCGTCGGCGACGAGCGGCCGGGGTGCGAGTGCAGCGCCAGGAAGGAGACGTGGCTCTGGATGCCGGCGCGATGCTCCTCGACCGGCAGCTCGACTTTTTCCCAGCCGTTGCGCGTCGGCACCGGCACGCGATAGACCACGCCGAGCGAGCGGGTGAGCCAGGTTTCGCGCGTGACGAACAGATCGCGGTAGTCGCGCTGCTGCGTCAGCAGGTGGTCGACGACGGTGCGCAGCGTCTGCTCCTGCGCGTGGCCCGCCACCTCGGAGTTGAAGGCGGGGTAGATCAGTGGATCTTTTGCCAGATCGTCGAACAGGTCGAACTCCAGCATGTCGGTAAAAAACGCCCGCACCGCATCTTCGAAGCGGGGCGAACCGAGCAGCCGGTCGACCTGCCGCGCCAGCCCCTTGTCGCTGTCGAGTTCGCCGTCGGCGGCAGCGCGCAGCAGTTCGGCATCGGGCGTGCTGTTGGTCAGGAAGTAACTGAGCCGTGTCGCCTTCGAAAAGGCGTCGAGTTGTTGCAGATCATCCGGCGCCGCGTTCGCTGCGACGTTTTCGACGCGCAGCAGAAACTCGGGCGACATCATCAGGCCGACCAGCGCGTACTTCAGCCCTTCGTGGAAGTCGTTCAGCTGCGCCGCGCCACTGCGCGCGGCTTCGACATGGCGTTCGATCTCGCCGCGCCCGACGGTGCGACGCAACAGCAGCGGCGCGAAGCGTTCGATGAAACGGCTGGCGCAGGCTGCGTCGAAACCGGAGGCCGGTGCTTCGCACGGGATGAAGTCGGCGCGCCGCTCGCTGCTGACGATGGCCTCGGCGACGCTGCGGGCAGCGGCGTCGTACTGCTCGATGCTGAACGACGAGATGCCGGCTTCGCTGGTGCCGACGGCGAGCAGCCCCTCGGCGCGCAGGCCGCGCTCGAAACGGGCGGCGATGGCGATGTCCGGCCCGAAGATGTCGGCGATGGTGTTGCGGTACTGCGCTTCGGTCAGCCGGCGTATCAGCGGCGGTCCGCCGACCGGATCGGGTTCGCGCTGCGTCATCTGACGTATCAACGATGGCGCGGCCACTGCCGGCGCGGCTGCGCGTTCGCCGCAGCCGGTCAGCGTCGTCAGCAGCAGCGGCAGGCTGCAGAGCGCGAGTATCGCTTTGCGGTGGTGAGAGAGGCGGCGAAGCGAATGCTCAGTAGTCATCGCGCTGCTCCCGCGATTTGTCGAGGGTCGCGTTTTTGCTGCGCGTGGCGACGTCGACCACGAAGGCGGGAATCGCCTCGATCCGGTACTGCGTCGAGATCGACGTGCACTGGCCGGTGACAGGATCGGGGTGGCCATCGGCGAGGCGATGCATCGCCTGGTAGACGCCGGGGCAGGTGTAGCCGAGCACGCGGGCGGCGCCGTTGGCGGTGCCGGAACGCAGTGGCAGTGGCGCCAGTTCGCCATCGCCACTCTTGCCGTGGCGGTAGCCGAACTGGTTGTCGTAGAGCGATTCGACGGGTGTATAGCCGGCCAGATAGCCGCTCATCGTGCCCTGCTCGGAGAGGGTCACCTGCAGCCGTGCGGCGCTCAGCACACGCTCGACCCGCATGCTGTTGACGACGTGGTGGAAGCGCAGGTCGACCGGTTCGGTGGTCAGCACGCCGTCCTTGATGCGGCCGCGCGCGACGGCGCGAAAGCGCGGGTCCTGGTCGATGGCGTAGGTGGCGTATTCGAGTGGTGTGCGGATCGGGCTCAGCTGGATCGGATCGGCATTGGCGAAGAAACCCACCTCGACCGCGTCGTCGTTGCGCAGGTCGTCGAGCCCGCTGAGCGTGAACAGAATGCCCCAGGCGCCGCTCAGCATCTCGATGGCGAAGCCGTTGGATTGCCCCTCCGGCTGGAACGAGCGGCTGCAGCCGACCAGCCGGTAGAACTGGTTGTCGACGCCGCGCTCGCCATTGGGGCCGGCGAATTCACCCTGCGCGCAGGCGGCCGGGCGCGCGCCGCCATCGATATCAATGCCGAGCGCGGTGGCGCTGTTCGATGGCAGCGTGCGGAAGTGTGTGTCGGCCGGCGCGACTTCGGGGTTGAGGCAGTAATCCTCGCCGTTCGCTCCGCGCGACAGCGCTTTTCCACCCTCCTCGACGCGTTGGCCGTAGTCGGCATCGGCCTCGCCGGGGCGGCGCTTCCCCTCCTTCGACAGGGCAAAAACTTCGGCGATGTGCAGCGACATGCCATCGGGGCAGAGGTCGCTGCCCGGCGTGTCGCCGCCGAGTGCGTACTTGATGTCGGAGACGACGAAGCCGGCGCTGCCGTCGCGCACGAACGAGGCCGCGTGTGCGCTGCTCAAGGCTGACAGCGAGAGCACTGCGCTGAAGATCGCCGCGGCGCCGCGGCGGAGGCTGTGCGGTCGAGGCATGGTCGATTGCATCTGCATGGGGGGCGTGAACTCCTTCTTTGCCGTCTCCCCTATGCCACCACACCATCCTTTAACGTAACTGAAACCCGACGCATGCCTTTTGCGCCGCCATTTCAGGGATGAATAAGGTTGCTGCCGCATGTTTCCCCTGTCGTGCGACGGCGCGAGCGCCGTCGCGCCCGTCTCGAATGTAAAGAAAGCCTTGAAGGGGAAGCGGGCCGCATGTCACTCCATAAATCAGCGACGGCTGTCGCGCTGGTCGCGGCACTGATCGTGTCAATTGCCGCGATCGCCGGGGTCGTTGCCCTGTTCGTCGGCTCCGGCGAGGCGCCGGCAGCGCCGCACGATCCGTCCGTGTTCAATGCCAGCGTCGAGCAGGGTCAATACCTCGCCCGGGCCGGTAACTGCGCCACCTGCCACACGGTCGAGGGCGGCAAGACCTTTGCCGGTGGGCTGCCGTTCCACACCCCGTTTGGCGTGCTCTATTCGACCAACATCACCATGGACGAGCAGACCGGCATCGGTCGCTGGTCCTTCCAGGATTTCCACCGCTCGATGAAACAGGGGGTGCGACCGGATGGAGCGCATCTCTATCCGGCGTTTCCCTACACGGCGTTCGCCAAGATGACCGACGACGACATTGCGTCGCTCTGGCTCTATCTGCAGACGATCGAGCCGGTCAGTGCGCCAGCTGTGGCCAACGCGCTCGACTTCCCCTACAACCTGCGCGCACTGCTCGGCGTCTGGAAAACGCTGTTTCATGACGACGCGACTTTCGAGCCAGTCGCGGATCGTTCCGAACAGTGGAATCGCGGCGCCTATCTGGTCGAGGGGCCGGGCCATTGCGGCGCCTGCCACACGCCGCGCAATCCGCTCGGCGCCGAGCGCAGCGAGCTGGCGCTGACCGGCGGCGTCTATCTCGATCGCGTGAAGCTCGGCGGACACCGCAACTGGGCGGCGCCGAATATCACGCCCTCCGGGGTGGGGCTGGCCGCGTGGAGCGAGGCCGACATCGTCGCCTACCTGAAACACGGCCAGTCGGAACGCGCCGTGGTGCATGGGCCGATGAACGAGGTGGTGATGAATTCGACACGTCACCTCGACGATGCCGATCTGCAGGCGGTGGCGACCTATCTGAAGGGGGTTCCCGCCAACGCCCAGCCGGTTGGCGATCGTCCCTCCGACGACGAGCTGGCCGTCGGCAAGATCGTCTACACCGTGCATTGCGGCTCCTGCCACCTGCCGACCGGGCTCGGCGACAAGGGGCTGGGTGTGCCGCTGGCGGGCAATCCGATCGTGCAGGCGCCCGATCCCGCTTCGCTGCTCAACGTGATTCTGTACGGGCCGCATCTGCCGCCGCCGCCATTCGTCGCCGAGCGCACCCGCATGAAGATGTTCGGCAAACGATTGTCGGATGACGACATCGCTGCCGTCGCCACCTACCTGCGATCGAGTTTCGGCAACAGCGCGAGTGCCGTCACGCCGGAGCAGGTGAAAGTACAGCGATGAGGTGGTGCTGTTCGGTTGAACCGGATGGCAGTGGAGCTACAGGTTTTTGAAAGCATGAGCCACTGCTGCTGACAGGGTGCGTTAGGGCGTTGCAGCCGCTTCGCGTTCGGCCAGCTGTTTCAACGCGGCCAGACCGGTTTCGAAATCGCCGCCGACCATCGTGTCCATGTTCATGAACAGACACATCACCTTCGACAGGAACGGCATCGGACCGAACATCGCCCAGGTGACGCGGGTGCCGTCGCCCTCCGGCACCAGGGTGTATTCGGCGGTGTTGCGCGCGGCGAACGGCTCGATGAAATCGAGCTGGATCTCCAGATATGAGGACGGCGTGCTCTCCAGAATCTCCATCCGCCCCTGACCGATATTTTTGTCGCCCTTCCACGCATACACGGCACCGACACCGCTGCTCGGCCCTTCGAACTGGCGCTCCATGTCCGGGTCCTTGTTCTCATAGGGCGACCACTCCTTACCGCGATGCAGGTTGTTGAGAATCGCGAAGATGGTTTCCGGCGGTGCGTTGATGACCGTGCTGCGCTCGACGCGGAATTGATCCGGCTGGAAGGCCGCGACGATCAGCACGGCGGCGATCAGCAGCGCAATGGCGCCGACGATGTACTTAAGCATGGGAACTCCTGAATAGCGTTGGTGGGCGCGCCGGTTGTCAGCTGTTGGGTTTGAATTCCTTGAAGCCGCCGTTGACCATCCACGGAATGCCGAAGCGATCGGTGACGGCGCCGAAGCGCTGCGCCCAGAAGGTCTCCTGCAGCTCCATCGTGACGGCGCCGCCGTCGCGCAGCGCGGCGAAGGCCTTTTCCGCTTCGGCGGCGGTGTCGACATTCAGCGCGACCGAAAAGCCCTGTGCCTTTTCATACATATCGGGCGGCGCATCGCAGGCCATCAATTGCGTGTCGCCGAAGAAGAGGCAGGCGTGCATCACCTTGTCTTGCCAGCCGGGCGGTATCTGGTCGCACACCGGCGATTCGCCATGCGTGAACATGGCCTCCAGTCGCGCGCCGAGTTTTTCCTGGTAGTAGGTCAGCGCTTCGGCACAGCGGCCGTTGTAGTTCAGGTAGGCGTTCACTTGCATGGTCGTATCCTCCGTTGATGGGTGGTGTTGGTGAGCGTGCGGATCAAACGTCGAGTTCGCGCACCGGCCGCACTTCGATGCTGCCGACGCGCGCGGGTGGAATCTTGCCGGCGATCTGTATCGCTTCATTCAGATCGCGCGCCTCGATCATGTAGAAGCCGGCCAGCTGCTCCTTGGTTTCGGCGAACGGGCCGTCGGTGACGCTGAGCTTGCCGCCGCGCATGCGCACCGTGGTGGCGGTGGCCACCGGCTGCAGTGCCTGGCCGGCCAGCATGCGACCGCTCTCCTGCAGGCTTTGTGCGTAGTCAAAACACTCGGCGTCGCGCGGGCTGTCGGGGCTGCCATGCAGTGCTTCTTCGTTGGCGTAGACAAGGCAGAGATATTTCATGGGTGGCTCCTGTTGCGGTGCTGGCCGGTGGCTGTTGACGAGTAGTCGAAGTCGCGACTCGGATTTCGACAGCCTCGAAGCGTTTTTCGTCGCGAGTGGTTCAGGTCCTCCCCTACTTCGCAGGGGAGGAGTGGTCGAGTTCCTGCAGCCGGCGCTGCAGGAACTGTCGCTCCGGCTGCTGTTTTGCCAGCGCGAGGGCGCGGGTATAGGCGGTGCGGGCCTCGTCGATGCGGCCGAGCTGACGGCAGAAGTCGGCGCGGGCGGCGTGAGCGAGGTGGTAGGTGTCGAGCGTGGTATCGGTGAGCAGCAGTCCATCGACCAGTGCCAGTCCGGCCTGCGCACCGTCGTGCATTGCCACCGCCACGGCGCGGTTCAGCGCGACAATCGGCGATGGCTCCAGTGCGTACAGCGCGTCGTAGAGCCCGACGATCTGCGGCCAGTCGGTTTCGTCGGCGGTCACAGCTTCCGCATGCACGGCGGCGATCGCGGCCTGCAGCGTGTAGGGGCCGAAGCGACGTGTGCGCAGTGCGCGTTCGGCCAGGGCGCTGCCGGCGTCGATCTGCGCGCGGTTCCACAGTGCGCGATTCTGTTCCGGCAGCAGGATCAGCTCGCCGTCTGCGCTGGCGCGCGCGGCGCGGCGCGATGCCTGCAGCAGCATCAGCGCCTGCAGCCCCAGCACTTCCGGTTCCGGCAGCAGCTCGATCAGCAGCTGGCCGAGGCGCAGTGCCTCGTCGCACAGATCGTGACGGGTCAGTGCATCGCCGCTCGACGCCGAATAGCCCTCGTTGAAGACGAGGTAGAGAACGCGCAACACGCTGTCGAGCCGCTGTGGCAGTTCGCTGCGCTCCGGCACTTGGTAGGGGATGTTGGCATCGCGAATCTTGCCCTTGGCGCGGACGATGCGCTGCGCCACGGTCGGCGCGCTCTGCAGAAATGCCGAGGCGATCTCCTCGGTGGTCAGCCCGCACACCTCGCGCAGCGTCAGCGCAATTTGTGCCTCGGGTGCCAGCGCCGGGTGGCAGCAGGTGAAGATCAGCCGCAGCTGGTCGTCGGCCAGATGCGCCTCGTCGAGCTCGGTGGCGAGATCGATGTCGTCGGCAGGAAGGTGCTCAAGCTCGTCCGGCGAACCGTGGAAACGACTGTGGCGGCGAATGCGGTCGATCGCCTTGAAGCGGCCGGCCGACACCAGCCAGGCGCGCGGGTTGACCGGTATCCCTTCGGTGGGCCACTGCTTCAGCGCGGCGGTGAACGCCTCCTGCAACGCCTCCTCGGCCAGTTCGAAATCGCCGAGCAGCCGGATCAGCGTCGCCAGCACGCGGCGCGACTGGTCGCGGTAGATCGCGGCGATCTGCTGCTGGAATTCCACCGGTTGCGGTTGCACGTACCTGTTCCGTCAGCGAGAGAGATCAGTGAATCGTTTGTGGCGGTCGCGCGGGCGCTTGCGTTGGCAGCTGCGCCAGCAGCGCGTCGATCTGCGCCCCGGCACCGTTGTCCTGCAACACGGTGACGTGGCCGGCATCGATGCCGTACAGCCGTTCGGCGTCGCGCTGCGCTTCCGGCGGCAGCTGGCGCTGCAGCGGGATAGTACCGTCGGAGGAGGGACCGAACGAGTTGCTGTCGCGCTGGAACGCGAAAAAGAGGTGATGGCGGGTGCGCGCCGGCAACGGGCGCGGCTGTTGCCGCTGGTCGGGATCGAGATAGAAGAGAGCGCGCAGAAAAGCGCTGTTCGGCGCCAGATCGATCCAGGCCGGCAGCGGCGTCGGCGCATGTTCGGCGCCGGCCGCTGCGCCGTCGTTGCCACCCCACGGCGTCGCCAGAGAAATGAACAGTGGAATCTCCACACCGTCGTCGCCATTGCGCAGGATGAAATTGCGCGCCGGCAGGCCGCCCATGCTGTGCGCGATCACCACCAGCCGATCGAAGTGGTAGGCGCGCTGCAGTTTGGTGACGGTCTGCTGCAGGTGGCCGCCGACCACATCGAGATCGGCACTCGACGGATAGAGATAGACCCACGGCTGGAAACGCGCGCGGTCGAGCCGCGCGATCAGCGCATCGAAATTGCGCGGCGTGCCGTTGATGCCATGCACGTAGAGCACCGGAATCCGGTCGGTGTCATAGCGCTGCAGAAAATAGATGCCGGGGCGCGCCTGCTTCAGGAATTCGACCGGCTGCCACAGCCCCATGTCGGCAACTTCGGGGGCGAAGCCCGGGTC
This sequence comes from uncultured Verrucomicrobiaceae bacterium, assembly GCA_964638025.1. Taxonomy (GTDB): domain Bacteria; phylum Pseudomonadota; class Gammaproteobacteria; order Pseudomonadales; family CAMLJR01; genus CAMLJR01. The sequence goes on along the minus strand of CAZWXW010000030.1, from coordinate 11,580 downwards.
GTCGAGGGTGGTGACGACGCCGAGTACGGTCAGCGAGCCGAGCGTGATCGGTACCTGTTCCTTCGCGGCCGGTTTGGCGATGACGTCGAGATTCGGCGCGGCGGTCGGGTGCAGCACCAGCCGGTCGAGATGATCGCCATCGACGCAGCTGAGCCGGTGACTCGGTTCGACGCCGGGCCACGCCGCGCCCGGTTCGAGACGGGCGCGGCTGTTGTCATCGGCGAAGGCGAGCAGGCCGTAGTCGCCACTCTCGGCGGAGAAGCCCCAGCGGCCGTTGTCGGTGGTGATGTAGTGGTCGGCGATCTGCCAGCCGCTGCCGCTGCCGCGCAGCAGCACGACGATCAGTGGATGCGGCTTTTCTGCCATCGGCTTGCCCGCCGCCGTCTCGACGCTGCCCTCCAGCTCGCAGCGCGCGTGCAGTTCGCGCTGCTGTTCACTGACCTCCAGGAATTTGCAGCTGGTCAGCAGCGCCATGGCGAGCAGCAGGGCGCCATGGAAATTCCAGCGACGTTCCATCGCTCGGTGCATGTCCGATCCTTGTTGTTATCGAGGTTGTTGTCGAGGTTGTTGTCGAGGTTGTTATGGCGGTCGTCATCGAGGTTGTAATCGAGGGGAATTCAGCGCCCGAGATGTCCCCAGCGCGCCATCGAGCCGCGCGCGTCGACATGCACGAACGGGCCATGCGCCGGCGTGCTGTCGTACTCGCCGACACCGCCGAGCAGGTCGGGGCGGTCGCGCCGTTGCGCCATCCGGTCGGCGATCTTGTAGAGCACGGTGGCGTCCTCGCGCGTCACCTTGCCGTCGCCGTTGAGGTCGTCCATGACGCCGTCGCCATCCTCGTCGATGAAGACATCGGCGGCGTCGCCCCACATATGCCGGCTGTAGGCGACGTTTTCGATGGCGCGGTTATAGGTCGGCGTGCGGTAGCCGCTCATCACGGTGAAGCCGGTGGCGGTGATGCCGTGGTGGTTGACCTCCTCCAGCAGCACTTCGAGCTGGGTCAGCAGCCGCGGCGACAGCGCCAGGTATTTCGGATAGCCACCGGCCTGCTTGCACAGGAACTGGCCGAGCCGGAAGTGCGGCGTCAGCGGTGTGTCGGCATTGGCTTCGGTGACCTCGATGAAGCCGCGCGGCGGAATGTAGCCGGGCGCCGGTTTCGGGTAGTTGCCGATCTGGTAGCCGTTCAGCCGGCCGTTGCGCAGCTGGCTGGCCGGCACCGCCACCAGCATCTGCAGCTGCATCGACTGCGCGCCGGTGCTGGCGTCATGGCGCACCGTGACCGGGTAGATGCCCGGCTTGTTCGGTGCCTGCCACTGCCAGCCATCGCCGCTCTGGCGCAGCTTGCCGTGCTTGCTGGTCAGCGCGAACCGGTCGCGGCTCAGCCCGCCCAGCGGCTGCAGCGACACGCTCTCGCCCGGCAGCGCGACGGCGAAGAAGCGGCTCAGGTGGGTCTGTTCACCGTTGATCGCCAGCTCGAAGCCGGCGTGGGTGGCGGCGGAAAACGGGGCGGCGGCGGTCGGCTCGGCGTGGCTGACGGTGGCGGGCGGCACGCTGAACAGGATGGCCAGCAGGGCTGGCAGAAGGACTTTTTTCATCGACGGAACCAGAGCGGATTGAACAACAGCCGTCCCGACGATCGCGGGTCCGGCATCCGGGCTCTCCTGGCAGATGGGCTCCCTGGCGCCGTTTCCCGGGAAACGGGCTGGTCAATTATTGCCCGGATCGGTGATGGCTGTCGTGCGCGGCGTCACCGGCAGGGCTTTTTCCCCGTCCAGCGGGACCCTCTCTTTTCAGTCCAGTGGTGCCGCCAGTGCAGTCGCCAAGGCGCCGTCTCGCTTGTAGATATCGCGGCGAAACTGCACGGTGCCGTCGCGTTCGACCCAGGCGGTGGCGTACTGGATATGGATCGGAATCGGGCTTTTCAGCGTCACCACACGGCGTTCGCGGCTGGCGATGGCGGCGTCGACCTCGGCGCCGGTCCAGCCCTGATCCCAGCCCAGCAGCAGCGTCGCCAGCGCCAGCGGGTCCTGCACCCGCACGCAGCCGGAACTGAAACTGCGCTCGGCGCGCCCGAACAGCTCGCGCGACGGCGTGTCGTGCAGGTAGACATCGAAGCGGTTCGGAAACATGAACTTGATCTGGCCGAGCGCGTTCAGCGGCCCCGGCTGCTGCACGAAGTAGTACGGGAACGGCTTGGTCGGGACGCGCTGCCAGTCGACGCCGGCCGGGTCGACGACGCGGCGGTTGTCGCCCCAGCCCTGATAGACGGTGATGCCGAGCCGCTGCAGGAAGCCGGGGTCGCGGCGAATCTTCGGCAGCTCGTCCTGCACGGCCAGCTTGTTCGGCACGGTCCAGGTCGGATTGAACTCGAGGTAGCGGATGCGATCGCTGAACACCGGCGTGCGCCGGTACTCCCTGCCGACCACGACGCGCTTGCGCAGCGCGATCTCGCCGCGGTCGAACACCGCCAGTTCGAAGCCGGCGATGTTGACCAGCACGAAGCGGTTGCCGAGCGTCTGCGGCAGCCAGCGCCAGCGCTCCAGCGCGACATCGATCTGCCGCAGCCGCTCGGCGGGCGCGACGTTCAGTGCCGCCAGCGTGCCGCGGCCGATGACGGCATCGACATCGAGGCCGTGGCGCGCCTGGAAATGGCTCACCGCTTGTTGCAGTTCGGCGTCGTACTGCTCGCCGGCGATCAGCGTCGCCGGCGCATCGCCCAGCAGCCGCAGCCGTTCGGCGATCGCCGGCAACCGCGCATCGACCGCATCCGGCTTGATCGCCGGGCCCTCTGGAATTGCTGCCCAGTGCGGCCATTGCCGCGCCAGCGGCAGCAGCATCAGCCGCGCCTGCCGCAGGCGGTGATAGCCGGGCGCCGCCGGCGGCAGCCGGTCGAGCAATGCACCGACGCCACTGCCGAGATCGGGCTGGTCGACCGCCGCCGTCAGCAGCGGCGCGATCTCCATCACCTGGCGGTCGGCGAACCATTCGGCGTCGACCGAGCCGGGTGCCACCTTGCCGGCCTGCAGATGGGAGCCGTAGAGCAGGGCAGCATCGCTCAGCAGCAGCTCCAGATCGGCGCGCAGTGATGTACTGCTGCGCGCATCCAGCCCGCGCAGCAGATTCTTCAGCTCGTGCAGGTGGTAGTCGTCGGCATGCAGGCCATGGCTCGGTGCCGCCGCAATCCGCTCCATCAGCTGTCGCACGGGCTCCCCGCGCAGCTGCATGCCGCTGGCATCGAACCAGGCGAAGCGGAAATCGCGCCCGCGATAGAAATCGACCAGCTCCTCGCCGCCCTGCAGGACGATGCCGTCGACCTGCGGTGGCGCCGCTGTTTCAAGGCGCTGGCGCAGCATCTCGTCGGCGTGGACGAAAGTGGCGCCGAGTGTCAGCAGCAGCGCGGCCAGCAGGGTTGCGCCGCGATGCGATGGGCGCGCTTGGGGGTGGTCGATCGGCATGGCTCGATATCCGTTCAGCGTTTGGCGATCAGGCGGGCGTGCCGTCTGGCAGCGCCGGGTAGTCTGCCTCAATTTGCTTGGAGCGTTGATGGGCGGTGCGATTGCCACCGCCTGCGTGGATGCTGTCAGGCGCTTATGTCCCGATGCGGCCAATAGCGGCTGACACTGGCCAATTAGGTATAAACGGCCGGCAATTGTTGCGCTTCCCCCCGGTTCTTGTCGGCGCCGGAACGGCTAGACTTGCACGGCCCACAATAATTCGAATCGTAATGACCCGCTCGATCCATGATCTGACCTGCCGGCTGATTACCGGGGAGTCGCTGCCGCTGTCGCGTTTCCGCGGTCAGGTGTTGCTGGTGGTCAACACCGCCAGCTGGTGCGGCTTCACTCCCCAGTTCGCCGGACTTGAACAGCTGCACCGCGACTATGCGGCGCGCGGCTTCAGCGTGCTCGCCTTCCCGACCAACGATTTCCTGCAGGAGCCGTTCGCGGATCCGCATCTCCACGACTTCTGCCTGCACAGTTACCAGACCACCTTTCCGCTGTTCGCCCGCGTGCATGTCAATGGCGGGCGCCAGGATCCGCTGTTCGCGCTGCTGAAAGCACAGGCGCCGGGGTTGTTCGGTTCGCGGGCGATCAAGTGGAATTTCTGCAAGTTTCTGGTCGATGGCGATGGCCGCGTGGTGGGGCGCTTCGGCTCGTTCGCGCTGCCTAGCCTGCTGCGGCGCCATATCGAGCCCCTGTTGCCGCCGCTGGCGGCGCGGTCGGTCGTGTCATGACGCGCGGGTTGCTGCGGCTGATCGACAGCTGCCTGCCGCCCGATCTGGTGCGCGCGGGCAATCTGGAGCAGCTCTACCGCTGCCGCGCCCTCTCCGGCACGCTGCTGCTGGCGGGTGCCTATACGCTGGTGCTGACGCCGCTGGCGGCGTGGATGCAGCGCGACGATCCGATCTACCTGCTGCTGGTGGCGCCGATCGGGCCACTGGCGATCGGCATCATCGGCATCTGCCTGTGGATGCTGCGACGCGGCCAGCCGCCGGTGCTGGTCGGCAACTTCTTCATGGCGATGTGCTGGTTGCCGCTGGTGGTGTTCTTCCTGGTGACCGGCGGTTTCCCGCGATCGCCGATGATGCTGTTCCTGCTGGTGCATCCGGTGCAGGGCTTCCTGACCGCCGGCCCGCGCTCGGCGCTGTTCTGGAGCGTGCTGTCGGTGGTCACCGTCGGCGTGCTGAGCCAGGTGGATGCCGCCACGCTGGTGCCGCAGGTGTCGATGCAGGTGGTCGAGCTGGTCCACATCATGACCTGGGTCGCCTGCTCGATGGTGCTGTTCACCTGCTTCTGGTTCTTCGACCTGATCAACCGCCGGCTGGCTGAAAGCATCGGCCGCGAGCGCGATCTGGCCGGTTTTGCCGCCGCGCACGACTCGCTGACCGGGCTGATGAACCGCTCGGCATTCGGCCGTCGCATCGAGTCGGCGCTGGAGCGGGGGCAGCAGCTGGAGCGCCCGCTGGCGCTGCTGCTGATCGATCTCGACGGCTTCAAGGCAGTCAACGATTCGCTCGGCCACCACGCCGGCGATCATCTGCTGTGCGAGCTGGCCCGGCGCATGCGCGCCACCATGCGCGACTCCGACGTGGTGGCGCGGATCGGCGGCGACGAGTTCGCCGTGCTGCTGGAGGGGATGTCGGAGGGGGAGTCGCTGCAGCGCGTCATCGCGCAGCTGCTGCGGGTGCTGTCCGAAACGGTGGACTGCGATGGTCACGCGGTGGCCGTCTCGGCCAGCATCGGCGTCGCCCTGTCGCCGCAGGATGGGCGCGACGCCGAGTCGCTGCAGCGCAGCGCCGACCGCGCCATGTACGCGGCCAAGGCCTCGGGGCGCTCGGCCGCGATGTTCTATCACCGGTTGGCGATCGCGCCCTGATCGATCCGCTTTCTAGACCCGCCGGATGGTCTCGATCGCGTAGGACTCCTCACTGCCGCTGGCCCATTCGGCGGCCAGTTTCGACAGCTCGACATGCAGGTCGCGGCAGGCGCTACACAGCGTCAGCGCGCGTTGGGCGATAGCGCTGTCGCCGGTGTCGCCGGTTGCCGGCAACCGGCGCCGCACGCGCCGCGCCGGCGTTTCGACATGCTGCTCCGGAAACGGCGGTGCCTGCTCCAGCCGCCGCAGCAGGCGGTCGCTGTTCTCCGCCACCCGTTCGCGCAGCCGCTGCAGTACCGGGCGGGCGTCGCTGGTCAACGGCCGCGCCGCCAGTCCCGCCAGCAGCTCGGCGTCGCCGTGCAGCCGCAGCACCCGCTCCAGCAGCTCGCTGAAGAAGTCGAGGCCGGCGCGCAGCGCATCAATCTCTTCATCCGCCTGACCACTGAGCCGCAGCCCCAGCGCCAGCCGTCCGCCCATGATCGACTCCTGCAGCGCCAGCTGTTCGTTCAGCTTGTCGATCTCGCCCTGTTTCTGCTCGATCAGCATCGGCAGCGCCGCCGGCTCAATGCCGACGGTGCGGAAACTGAATGGCTGCCGCAGCGACAACAATTCGTTGCCGAGCCGGAACTCCGTCAGCTGCTGCTGCAACCGCTCGCGGGTGGTCAGCAGGCGGGCGCGATCCGGCGTCAGCCGGCGGATCTCGTTGACGCAGACATGCAGCTGCTCGGTGGCATCGTTCAGCGACAGCGCGCCGATCAGCGCGGCATCGGGCAGTCGCCAGCCGCGCTCCGGATGCAACCAGCCGTTGAAGTAGCGGGTCGCCGCCTGCTCGCGCTCGCGCAGCAGCGCCACCAGCTGTTCGCTCTGCTCGGTCGGCAGCGGGGCGATGGCGTCGATACCGCGCGCGCGGTAGTCGGCGGCGGTGACGGCGATCTCGCGTTCGCTCAGGTCGAGCTCCGTCGTGGCCGGTGAAGGGGTCGGCAGTGCCAGCGCGGCGATGCGGTCGATGCGGCTGCGCTCGCTCGGCCAGGTGGCGTTCGGTGTCGGGGTGGCGTTGAACTCGACGGTCAGTGCCAAGTTGATTGAGGGTTCCGGTTGTAGCGCGGCGTGGGCGATCAGTGCCGGCAGGTTCTCGACCGGGTGCTCCAGCGCGAATGGCTGTGCCCATGTCGCCGCCCATTGCCAGCAGCGCTGGGTCTGGCGCCAGTCGGCGAACCGCGCCGATCCGGTCCACGCGGCCGCGAAACGGTCGGCCTCCAGCAGCTGCGCGCGCCGTGCCGGCAGCAGCGCGGCGCGGCAGCGTGTCAGCAGGGTGGTGAACAGGCGTGTCGCCAGTCGCTGATAGTGGGGTTCGAACCCGCGCAGCAGACCGAGCCAGCGCGGCGGCTCATCGCCCTGCGTGCGTTCGAGCAGCCACTGCTGCCAGCGGTCGCGACCGTCGGCATTGGCGGCCAGCCAGCGCTCCACCCGTTCCGCCAGCTGGCGCAGTCGCGCCGAGCGCGGCAGCGCCTCGACCAGCGCCGCCGCCAGCGTCGCCTGCAGCAGCGGCGCCGGCTGACGCAGCGGCGCCAGCCCCAGCGTCAGCACCGTTTCACCGCGCTGCCAGCCGGCGCGACCGGGTGCCAGCGCGACCCGGCTGTCGCAGCCCGACGTCAGCCGCAGCCCGGCCGGCAGCGGCAGGCCACTGTTTCCGGCAATCTCGTCGAGCAGCTGCCACAGGACCGGCTCCGCATCGCGACCGAGCGCCGGCGCCTCGACCGGAGGTGGCGGTACCAGCAGCGGCCGCAGCAGCAGCGCCACCGCGACCAGCCCCAGCAGCAGCGGCAGCAGGTAGAGCAGGCCGCTCCACCACCACGGAGGCACCTGCAGCCAGATGGCGTGACTGATGGCGTGATGAGTCAGCAGCGCGAACACGCCGATCAGCAGCAGCGACAGCACAACCGGCATGGCGGCCGTCGACAGCAAGGCGAGCAGCCAGCGCGCCGCGAGACGGCGGTCGGCGGCGCGGGCGGCGGCGGAGAGCGGGTTTATCGGTGCGGTCGGTGCGGGGGTGTCTGCGACGGCACGGGTCGAGGTTGGAAGAGATGGAGAAACAGATGAAGACGGAGCGGTGGCGGTCGCTGCAGCCGTTGCGGCAACCACGTCTACTTCAAGACCGGCGCTCCACAGTCGCTGGCGATAGCTGTCGGCGACCTCGCGACCGACGCCGCGCTTGACGATCAGCCGGCGGCCACCGAGCAGCTGCTCCACCAGCGCCGGCGCCATCTTCAGCTGCGCCATGGCTTCAGCCACCGCCGCGCGCTCGAAGCCGGCGCGCGGCTGGCCGCTGCTCACGACATTGAATGTCTGCGGATCGGATTGCTCCGTCATCGTTCTGCCTGCCGGCTGTAGTTACAGATAAGTAGTCACAGTCGGCAAGCATAGACAGCGGAGTGGCGTGGTGCGCGGTTAGCGGATGTTGCCGAGGAAGTCGCTCTTGCCGAGGTCGACACCGACGTGGCGCAGGATCGCGTAGGCGGCGGTGGCGTGGAAGTAGAAGTTCGGCAGCGCGAAGTTGAGCACGTACGGCAGCCCCTTGAACTCCAGCGTGATGCCCGGGTATTTCAGCGTGACATCGCGCTCTTCGCTGCCGTTGATCTGCTCCGGCTTGAAGCCGCGCACGTAGTCGAGCGTCTTCTGCACGCGCGCGCTCAGCTCCGGCAGGCTCTGCTCGTTGTCCTCGTACACCGGCGGCTCGATGCCGGCCAGTCGCGCGCAGCTGCCCTTGGCGTGGTCGGTGGTGATCTGCACCTGTTTGCTGAGCGGCAGCATGTCGGCGGCCAGCCGGAAATTCGGCAGCACGTTACTGGCGATCTTCTTCGACTCGGCGTAGTTGTGCGCCTTCTTCAGGCAGACGTTCAGCGCCTCCAGCTGGCGGATGAAGGTCGGTACGGTGAAATCGTAGAGTTCGATGGACATGGTGTTCTCCTGAGCTTATGAGCCGAATAGTTATCAGTTGAGCGCTTTCATGAACACGCGCGAGTTGCGCTGGAAGTTGTAGAGCGCCTGCTTCTGCGGCGGCAGCGCCTCCAGCGGCGTCTGCACGAAACCCTGTTCCTGGAACCAGTGTGCCGTGCGCGTGGTCAGCACGAACACGCGCCGCAACCCGAGCTGTTGCGCCTTGCGCTCGATCGCTGCCAGCAAGCGCTCGCCGCGGTCGGCGCCGAGATAGTCGACATGGGTGGCGACGCAGGCAATCTCGCCGCTGCCACTCTCCGGATACGGATAGAGCGCGGCGCACGCGATCACCATGCCGTCGCGGTCGATCACCATGAACTGGTTGATCTCGGTCTCCAGCAGTTCGCGCGAGCGCTTCAGCAGCACGCCCTTCGCCTCCAGCGGCTCGATGATGCTCAGAATGCCGCCGACGTCATCGATGCCGGCGGTGCGGATCTGCTCGTACTGGTCTTCGGTGATCAGCGTGCCGGCGCCGTCGCGGGTGAACAGCTCCTGCAGCAGCGCGCCGTCGGTGCGGTAGCTGATCAGGTGAGCGCGTTGCACGCCGTGTTCGATGCTCTGGATCAGCGCCTGCAGAATGCCCTTCAGCAGCAGATCGCCGGCGCGCTGGTAGAGCGGCCGCGCATCGCGCAGCTCGGCGAAACGCACCAGCGCGCCGCTGTCGTCGAGCAGCCCCGACTCGCTGGTGAAGGCGATCAGCTTGTCCGCCCGCAGCGCCACGGCGGTCTGCGTCGCCACATCCTCGTAGGCGAGGTTGAACACCTCGCCGGTCGGCGAGTAGCCGATCGCCGACAGCAGCACGATGGAACCCTGCTGCAGCTGGCGGTTGATGCCGTCGACATCGACGCGCCGCACCTCGCCGGTGTTGCAGAAGTCGATGCCGTCATACACGCCGAGCGGCCGCGCGGTGACGAAGTTGCCGGAGCAGACGCGGATCTGCGCGCCGTGCATCGGCGAATTGGCCAGCCCCATCGACAGTAGCGCCTCGATCTGCGCGCGCAGCGAACCGGCGGCATCCTTGACGCACTCCAGCGTGCCGCTGTCGGTGATGCGCATGTCGTTGTGAAAACGCGGCGTGATGCCGCGCAGCGCGCAGCGCGCCTCGATCTGCGGGCGCGCGCCATGCACCAGCACCAGCCGCACGCCGAGGCTGTTCAGCAGCGCGATGTCGTGGATGATCGTGGCAAAGGCCGGGTCGTCGACCGCGTCGCCGCCGAACATGATGACGAAGGTGCGACCGCGATGCGCGTTGATGTAGGGCGCCGAGTTGCGGAACCACTTCACGTAGTTTGTCGACGTGTCGGGCGAGGTACCCGGTGAAGTGTCCGGCGAGGCGTTGGCCGGCGAATTCGACGGGGTGTCGGCGGAGGGTGCGGTCTCGGTCACGGCGGCGGTATCGCTCTGTCGGTTCGATCGATGGAGTGCGTGGAAAAAATCGCTCCGCATTGTGCGGCGCGCGCCGAAGCCGGCACAAGCGCGCCAGCGTGGTTACAGACAGAACTGCCGGATCAGCCCCTGCAGCAGAGCCACCGCCGGATTGACCTGCGCGATGGTCAGGAACTCGTCGGGCTGGTGCGCCTGATTGATCGAGCCGGGGCCGAGCACGACCGTCTGCATGCCGAGCTGCTGCATGAACGGCGCTTCGGTGGCGAAGCCGACGGTGCCGGCGCTGTGGCCGGTCAGTTGCTCGACCGCGCGAATCAGTTCCGAATCGGCCGGCTGCTCGAACGGCTGCACGCCGGGGAACAGCGAGCGCAGCTGGATGTTGATGCCGCGTTTTTCCGCCAGCGGTGTCAGTCGCGCGCTGATCTGCGCGCGCAGCTCGCGAATATCCATGCCGGGCAGCGGGCGCAGGTCGAAGTGCAGCTCGCATTCGGCGCAGATGCGGTTGGGATTGTCGCCACCGTGGATGCAGCCGAGGTTCAGCGTCGGCACCTGCACATGAAACGCGGGATTGGAATAGCGCATCTGCAGTTCGTCGCGCAGCGTCAGCAGCGTGCCCATCGCTTCATGCATCGCCTCCAGTGCGTTGTTGCCGAGCGACGGATCGGAGCTGTGGCCGCTGCGTCCGGTCAGCGTCAGCGACTCCATCATCATGCCTTTATGCAGTCGCGCCGGCCTCAGGTCGGTCGGCTCGCCGATGACGGCGAAGCGCGCCTTCGGCAACCCCTGTTCCACCAGCTGGCGCGCGCCATCCATCGACGACTCTTCATCGGCGGTGGCGAGAATGATCAGCGGTTGTTTGAACTCGACATCGGCGAAGGCGCGCACCGCCTCGATGGCGATCGGAAAGAAGCCCTTCATGTCGGTGGTGCCGAGGCCGAACCAGCGGCCTTCGTGTTCGGTCAGCTTGAACGGGTCGAAGCGCCAGCCCTGTTCGTCGTAGGGCACGGTGTCGGTGTGGCCGGCCAGCACCAGCCCGCCGGGGCCGCGACCGCGTGTGGCAATGAGATTGGCTTTGGTCGGTTGCCCGTCGATCGGAATGATCTGGACATCGAACTGCAACTGCTCCAGCCACTGCGCCAGCAGGTCGATGACGCCGCGATTGCTCATGTCGAACTGCGGCGACGAACAGCTGACCGACGGCGTGGCGACCAGCGCGTCGAGCATGCCGAACAGATCGGGGAGGGCTTTCATCGGGCGTCACTCGGCGATGGCGGGGGGATCGATTCTACGCCGCGCTGCCGCCGCAACGGGGCCGGACATGAAAACGGCGGCCGCAGCCGCCGTCGATGCGCAGTGCCGGCTTCAGCCGAACGATGCCTAGCCGAACAATCCCTTGAAGAAGAAGAAAAACAGGATCGACAGCCCGGCGCCGGCCGGCAGCGTGACGACCCACGACGCGAAGATCGAGCCGACCACGCCGAGGTTCAGTGCGCCGATGCCGCGGGCGAGGCCGACGCCGAGCACGGCGCCGACCAGCGTGTGCGTGGTCGAGATCGGCATCCCCAGCGCGGAGGCGCCCATCACCGTGCCGGCGGCGGCCATCTCGGCGGCGAAGCCGCGGCTCGGCGTCAGCTCGGTGATCTTCCTGCCGATGGTCGCCATCACCTTGTAGCCATAGGTGGCGAGGCCGACGACGATGCCGCCGGCGCCGAGCAGCAGCACCCAGCCCGGCACGCCGGCCTTCACGCTCATGGTGCCGCCGTGCTGGACGATGTCGATGATGGCGGCGACCGGGCCGATGGCGTTGGCGACGTCATTGGC
>CAZWXW010000029.1:0-33643 GCA_964638025.1 uncultured Verrucomicrobiaceae bacterium | reverse complement strand
TGCGCAGCGTGCCGCGTTGGCCTTGCGCATATTGCGCCATGCGCTCTTCGGCATGGAGTGCCACCCCTGTTACCAGTGGCTGCTCAAGGTGGTATCGCCCTATCTGGCCAACTGGCCCGACGTCGATGTCGACGTCAAACAGAAATTCCAGTTCGGCGGCATCGGTGCACTGTTCGGCCACGAGATCGATCTGCTGGTGACACCCGATCCCCTGCACAGACCGGGCCTGTACTTCGAACCGGTCTTCGACTACGAGCAGATTCTCGTCGTCAGCGGCCACCACCGCTTCGCGAAACTTCCCTTCATAAAGCCGGAACAGCTGGTCGACGAAACATTGATCACCTATCCCGTCGCCATCGACCGCCTGGATATCTACGCGCAATTCCTGGCGCCGGCAGGTATCACGCCGAAGCGCCACAAAACCATCGAAACCACGGACATCATGCTGCAAATGGTGGCCAGCGACCGCGGCGTGGCGGCGCTGCCACGCTGGCTGGTCGAGGAGTACGCCGGCAAGATGGATATCGTGCCGATCCGGCTGGGGCGAGCAGGCATCGCGAAGCAGATATTTCTGGGCGCGCGCGAGGCGGACGTCGAAATCGATTACCTGAAAGCGTTCATCGCGCTGGCGCGCCTGGGAGCGGAATGGAACACCACCGAACGGCAGGCATAAAAAACCCGCATTTCTGCGGGTTTTCTGAACTTCCCCGGATACTGCGGGAAGTGTATTTGGTGGGCTAGACTCTATCGAATTTCGACTCTAATTCATTGATTCAAAAACACACTTATCGATTAAAACCTGATTTATACCCCCATTTGTACCCCCAGAATGGTCGCGCTGGAGCTCCCTTGCCTATCAGGAGCGGGCGACGCAGTGTAATTTGTGGATTACACTTCCGTCATGGTGGAGATCATCAAGACAGAGACGTTCGATCGCTGGTTGGCCGGGCTGCGGGACCGCCGAGTCCGGGGGCGCGTCCTCTCCCGGATTGACCGCCTGATCGCAGGCAATCCCGGGGATGCCAAAGCACTGCGGGAAGGGGTAAGCGAGCTGCGCATCGATTACGGCCCAGGCTACCGGGTCTACTTCCTGCAGCGGGGGCCGGTGGTTGTGGTTCTGCTGGCTGGTGGCGACAAGTCCACTCAGGAGAAAGACATCGAGCGGGCGCTGGTGATCGCGAAAGAGTGGAGGGGTTGACGATGGGCGAGCAGTTCAGCCGTTACGACACGGCAGACTATCTGGAAAACGAAGAGGACATGGCGCTCTATTTCGAGGCGTGTCTGGAAGATGATCCGGGCGATGGAAGCCTGGTGCGCGTCGCCCTGGGTAATATCGCCCGCGCCCGCGGTATGAGCCAGCTTGCCCGGGAAACCGGGATAACCCGGGAGAGCCTGTATCGAGCGCTGTCCGCCGATGGCAATCCCGAGTTCGGTACGGTGATGAAGGTGATCAAGGCTCTTGGCTTGAAGCTTCATGCGCAGCCTGCGCACTGAACAGGGCAGTGACAGTGAATCGGCTACTCTGTGTCGTCTCCGGTAACTGCTTCAGCGTCTGACGGCATCCCGTTCCACAACGCGAGCTGCCAGCCATTCGCTAACCTCGTGCTCCAGCCAGCCGACCGCGTTCGAGCCCAGATTGACCGGCCGGGGAAACTCACCGGCGCGAATCCGCTTGTAGATCGCGATCTTGCCAAGATCTACGCGCTCTTCCACTTTGCCCAAGCGAATGATCTTCATCACTCCCCCCTACTGCGCCACGCTGAACCGACGCGCGACCTCGGCCGCGTGATCGGCACCCTGCATCAGCCCGGCCTGCTTCACCGCGCTGCGCAGCGACTGCAACCCGACTGTCATCGGCGGCACCTGCCCACTGAGCAGCGCGATGGCATTGGCTTTCGAAATGCCACTGAGGCGCAGCGTCTGCGCGATCTGCAGGTTGTTCATGCCGGCGGCGCGCGCCGATCTCACCAGCCGTGTCATCTCCCGGAACGCCTGCTCGTACTGTCGTTGAGCGGTATCTCGCGCACTGCGGATATCGGCGTCGGATACCTGGTTGCTGCTGCGCAGCGTGCGGGTCAGTACCTTGCGCGCGTCGACCAGCGCATCACTGAACTCGAACGAGCGGTAGTAGAGCGCCGTCCGGGTATCCAGCGTGGAAGCGCGCCAGCCCAGCAGGCTGACCACTTCGTCGCGCATGTCGTAGGGCTGCCCGCTGCCTTCCCGGCGAGCACCCTGTCCAGCCAGCCAGAGTCGTTCGGCATTGCTGGCGAAGCCCGGCTGTAGCGCCTTGCGCAGGTGGTTGACGATCGCCACGGTCTGGTCGACCGCGCCGCCGTTCTCCAGGTACACCTTGCCGCCGCTGCCCTTCTTGTTGGCCATCACCTCGAACAGCGCGCCGGCGGTGATATCCGCCCCGAGGAAGGGCGACAACATGTCACTCAGCGCGCTGGTCGCCGCCTGTTCCCACGGCTGGTCGCGCAGCATTGCCGTCAGCGGCCGCTTCCAGTAGCCGTAGGGGTCGAGGAAGGACATGTCGAAGTAGCGCAGCTTGCCGTCGGCATCCCGGCCGGCGAAGAGCAAGGTAGAGTTCTTCTGCCAGGGGGCGGCCAGATCACGCAGCGCCTCTTCCTCGTCATCGTCCACCCCCAACGCTGCGGCGGTCAGCGCGGAGAGGGCATAGAACCCGGCCGAGACCATCGCCAGACCGGCAGCGCGCTTGCGCCCCAGTGCACGAATACCGGGGTTGTCGCTCTTCAGGTCGGCAGCCGTCATCCGCAGCATGTTCGCCGAGGTGCGCACGATCTCTGCCGGGAAGCTGACGAAAGTGCCGGCCAGCGGGAAGCGGCGCAGCCAGTTGATACCGCGCCCCACCATCGAATAGGTCGGATAGGTGTTGCGGATGCGCTCGGCGGCCATCTGCTCGGCGTGGGCTTCTGAAATACCCGCCTTGATCAGACTCGCCTTCTCATTCTCGAAACCGATGATCTTCCAGAAGTCGTCGCCGAAGCTGTAGAAACCCTGCGCCACCTGGCTGATCTTGCGCAGCCACTTCAGCCCAGCGCCGCTCTTGCCGCTCAGCAGCTCTTCCATCCGCGCATCATCCAGCAGGCGCATCATCTCGCCGGCATAGGGCGTGTCGTAGACCACCCCCAGCTGCTTCAGCTTGCGCAGGTAGGCCAGATCGTCACCGGTGGCGTTCTGTGCGACCTGCTCGCGGAAAGCGGCGAGGCTCTTCTTCATCTGCGTCAGGTCGAAGTGGCCATTGGCCAGCGAGAAGAACATCGCCGACTGCCAGTTGCGCATCGCCGTGGTCGGCGAAAGCACCGTCTTGCCGTACTTCACCATGCCGTTCATCCGCACGATGGCGCGGTACAGGTCGCCCATCTGCTCCTTGCCGAGCGCGTCCTTGAACGACTGCGCCACCTCGGGGAAGGTCCACAAGCCATTGAGCGGCGCGTAGGTGTCCGACTGCTCGCCGGCAATCTGCGCGGTGGCGCCAGCCGGTCGATCCTTGCCCTCGAACAGAAAGGTGCCCATGCCGATCCCGCGCACGCGATCGAGGAAGCGCTGGTTCCAGATCAGCCGTGCCATCTTGGTAGCTGACTTGGCGAAGTTCAGCCGCGGGTCGGTGTACTCGCCGAGCAGCGCGCGAATCTCCGGCGTGATCTGCTTGCGCTTCATCAGCACCCCCAGATCCTTGGCGCCCAGCTTGCCTTCAGCGATGAAGGCTTCCATCGAGTCGTAGGCGGTGCCGCTCTTCAGCAGCTCGTTGACCGTCACGTCGGCCAGGCGCCGCGCCTCGGTCTCGCTTTCGCCCTGTGCCTGATACTCCGCGGCGAGATGGCGCCGCGCCGTGTTGATCGCCGGCACCGGCACCTTCCGAAACCACGTCGGGTCATCGAAGGCACGGTAGGAGCGGTGAACGTAGGCGCCGATGTTGTCGATGATCGTCTCGATCAGCGTCGGGTCGGCTCCCTTCAGGTTGTCGCGCACCTGCTGCTGGAGAGTGCCTACGTACTCGCCGGACAGCGTATCGATGTACTGCCGCAGCGCCAGCACCGCCACCCTGGTTGATTCCGGCATGGCATCCGGCACCCGGCCCGCCAGCGCCTCGCTGAGCGGCTTCAGCTGCGCATCGGTCATGGCATCCATCGAGACGCCGTAGTCGGCCTTGGCCGCCTTCTCCAGCCCGCCCACCAGATGCCGCACGTCGAACTCCACCGCCTGGAATTCGCTGTCGCGTCGAACCTTCTCGTCGAACACCGGCGTCGGCAGCAGCCCGCCGGGCGCGAACTGGCGCCGGAACTCCTGCCTGGCTCGTTTCCAGAGCGTGCGGTCCTGCTCGCGCAGGCGCCGGTTCTCTTCGGCGAAAGGATCGTTGGCATCCGGTCGACGCTGGCCGGTCAGGCGGCCGAGCACCTCTCCGACCCGCTGGCCGGCGCGGCTGTAACGGGCATCTGGTTCACCCTCTGCCTTGACCAGATCCCGCTCGGTGATTACGCTGCTGCGCACGCCTTGAGCGGTGTTCTCCTTGGGCAACTGGAGCCCTCTGGAACGAAGCCACTCGGGGCTTTTTCGTGTATGGGCATAGCGCAACCGTCCCGCGTCCAGCTCTCTGCGCACGAACCCGGCCACCCCATCCTTGCCGTACAGGCTCGCCACCCGGTTGATCTCCACGAACCCCTGCTTCCGGTTCAGGTGAAGGGCGACCACCACCGGGCGGCCGCTCGCGTCCTCAGCATCGGTGAGCAGCACCAGCGCTCCCTTCTCGGTCGCCGAGTCGAACACCATCACCGGATCAGCCAGCAGCTCGGGCAGGCGCATCACGTCGGCGACGCGCACGTCATGCTTCACGCCATTACTGGCTTTCAGGATCGTGTCCTTGGCAATGGCCACCGGCAGCGGTGCAACGCCGAGCCGCTGCAGAACGGCCGGTGTCTGCCCGACCGTCAGCATCCGATCGATCTGCCCCGGCACCTTCAACGCACGCTCGACCGCCGCCCGAAAGGCTGCCTCCTCCTGCGCCTCCGGCTTCAGCGGATCCGAATCACCGCGCGACAGCCGCAGCCCGCCACGGGCCTGTCGGCGCCCGCCCTCGATATGCCTCCGCGCATTGGCCAGCAGCCCGCGCACATCGGCCTCGCTCCATTGCAGGTTGAACCCGGCCACCCGCAGTGCATTGCGTACCGCCGCCACCAGCCTTGGCCACCACGCCTGCCGTCCCAGTTGACCATCGGCAGCCATGTCGGCCAGCACTTCCTCCACCGCCACCTGCTTCGAATAGCCGAACCGTTCCATCAGCCAGTCCGCCGCCTCGCGAATCGCCGCGTCGTCGCGATAGATCTGGTTCAGCAGCGGGTTCAGCCGATTGCCGAAGGCACCCTGCAGCCCGGCGTGTCCCAGCACCTCATGTGCCAGCACGTAGGCAGCGTGGCGAATCGAATCGAGGTTGGCCGCCACCAGATAAACCTGGCCATCGTGGAACACCCCCTCGGCATCGACGGCGCCATCCCGCACCAGCTGCTGGAGAAGCCCGGGCGGCAGCTCCTCGATCGTCTGCACGACGCTGATCGGCGGCGCGTTGCTCCAGCTCTTCGCCATCGTCGTCAATGCACGGCGGATCGGCTCAGCCTTCATGCCGCGCGCGGGGCGACCGGTGGGGAGACGGTAGAACGGGGTGGGGGGCTGCTCACCAGCCGCTTCTTGACGGTCGCCAGCAGCAGAGCCCTGTTCGCCAACAACGGCGCGGCCTGCGTCTGTGACGGGTATTTGATGGCCAGCACCAGCAGGTGCCATGCCTTGCGCGGCTTTCGGCTGCAGCACGAACTGCCGGTCGGCGACCTTCGCCACCGCGTAATCATCCGGCCGTGCCAGCTGCCTGCGCGCGATGTTGGCCGCGATGGCCGACGGATAGACCGAATCCGGCGCTGCCGCCTGTCCCTGTCCCTGTCCCTGTCCAGTGGCCGGTACCGGCGCTGCAGCTTCTGCTGCTGGTGCCGAAGGGCGGCGCACGGCCACGGCCCAGCCATCACCGTATCGAACCGCCACCGGCTGCTGCCCGGCCTGCTCGGCCTCACGAAAGGCTTTCAGCAACCGGATATCGCGCTCGCCGCGGAACGGCTGGCCATTGTTCTGCACCCTGAACTCGTATCCGGGATCGTCGGCCACCGGCGCGGCCTGGAGCGCTTCAACCGCCTGTGGCCCTGAGTCCATATCGACAGCGGGCAGCGGCAGGCCGCCCACTCCCCCAGCCGCCGGCGGCGGAGCCGAAGTGCCGGAGTCCACGGCCAGCACGGCGGCAGCCGAGAGCGGGCCGGCATTCGGATCGAGCCCCATCCGTGTGGACAAGGGCATCTCGCCTTCGGGATCGACCACCGCCGGCGAAGCCTGAAGCTGTTCGAGCGAGCGCGGGCCGGAATCCAGGCCGACATCGGGAAGCAACTGGTCGACCATGCGCGGGCTGAACGGATCTTCGCCCAGCTGTTCGGCTTCGCGAATGCGAGCCTGTGCGGCGGCCCTCGCTTCGGCTTCTGGCACTTCCTCCCAGCGCTGAAGTTCGCGGTCGTAGCGGTGGAACCGCAGCACCTCGGGGTTCGTATCATCGACTTCCGTGCGGAACAGCTGCTGGGCGACGGCCACCTCAAGGTCGGCGGGTTGGTATTGGCTGTCGGCCAGGGGTTGCGGCACGCCGTCGAGCAGTGCGGTTCGACTGGCATCGGCCACGGGGTGCGGTGTCGGCGTGCGCCCGGCGACGCCTACGTCGTCTGCTGGCGCAGGCATGTCACCGGCAGGTGCGGTGGACGGTCGTTGGGCCACCCCCTCGACGGCACCGAAACCGCCACCGAAACCGCCACCGGCCAGCCCCTCCAGCACGGCCGAGCCGACCACCCCTTGCATCGTTGGGGTATCGAACCCCTCGTCTTGCAATGCAAGGTTTGCGGCCAGTCGCTCCTGCCCACCCTGCGCCATCTCCATCGGCGCCTCACGCAGCGCGCCGGCGGCCGTCGAGCGCAGCACACCGGGTGCCGCCTCCTCGGCAGCTTCCACCCCGGCTCTTCGACCCATCGCGCGAGAAGCCACCCGCCGAACGGCAGATTCAGCACCGGTGGTGCCCGCCAGCACACCGAGGGCGCCACCCGTCGCGATACTGCCGGGGCTTTCCCGGTAGGACTGCGCCTCGCTGGCCCGCGCCGCTGCCTCTTCAGGCGTTGCACCCGCCTCGATGTGCGCCTGCTCGACGGCATTGTGGATGCCACCCTTGACCGCACCGACACCCTGCGCCGCACCAAGGGCATCCGGTCGAGCACCTGCGCCCCAATGGCATGCACCTGTTCCGGCGGCAGCTCGTACTCGCCGTTACTCACCCTGGCCCGAAGGTGCTTCGGCTTGAAGCCGAACCCGCCCAGATTCTGCGCGCCGATCTGTTCGGTGGAATCCGCCGGCATGATGTAGCTGCCCTTGCGGATCGGCTTCTCGATGTTGTCGGACGTGCCGGTACCGGGGCCGCGAATCACGCCACCATTGGCATAGCCGGCGGCTTCATCAATCGCGGCTTGCCGGTCGCGGATCTTGCGGGCAGCGCCGGCGGCAAGGCCGTTGCCCAGCATCTGCGGTGGGGGCGGAGAGGGCTTCGCGTATCGCGCATCCCTGGCGGCAGCATCTTTGTCTTTCGAGGAGTGCGGCGCCGAAGCACCGCGCGGGCGGAATCCGAACATGACAGGCACCAGAGTGGGTGGATACCTGTCGATGGTCGCGAGAGAGTCAGGAAGTGGCCAGCCCTACAGGGGTGCTCGCCAGTGCGTAGGGGTGCGCAATAGTTCGCGGTTACCAAATCAAAACAGCGGTTTCCTTGGAAACCGCTTTGGTAACCACCGCTTTGGCAACCACGCGAAGAGTGCCATTTTCGTGGAAACCATCTTGGATACCAGCCGGTTTGGATACCGGCTGGCTCCAGCTCAACCCTCACCCCCTGACCCTTCCAGCCGTTCGATGGCGGTGCAGATATCCACCTCCCGCTTAAACAACGCATAGGAGACAAGCCCCGCCATGTGGCGGACGAACTCGGCATCGTCGAAGTGTTCCTGGATCGCATCGACCGCGGTGATCACCTGATCGCTGTCACTTATCGCAGCCAATCCCAATCTCCCGGTTGGGTCTTCAGGTAATCGCGTTTCAGATCGAGGAGTTGATCGAGCAGCGCGTTCTCCGCCTGCTTAACCTCCGCCTGGATCAAGCCGATCAGCGCAACCCGATCCTGCCCCAGCACCCGGGCGGCAAGCTGAATGGCTGCGGCCCGCTGCCGGCAGTGCTCAATCGTCGCCATGGCGGCCAGCGCTTTCGGGAAGGTGGCATCGTCAGCCAAGACGTCATCGAGTGCTGCCCACTGCAGCGCTTGCTCAGCCGCCCGCAGATCGACCTCCACGCTGTCGCGCAGTACCCCGAGGCGCGAGGGCCAGCTCGAACCGCAAACCTGTTTGGCACGCCGCTGCGTGTCGACTGCAACCGCCCGCAACCGGATCACCTCGGGATGATCGGCGAAAAGCTCGTCGGGCAATGCACGCGCCTGCTCTTCGAAGCGCCGCTGGGGTTCCGCCGCCGCGTACCGCGCCGCTTGCTCGCGCTGATGCCGCATCATCTGCGCCAGTGCGGATTCTTCATTTCGGCCTTCGTGCAGCCGCTCAATGGTCGATGGTTTCATGGTGATCTCCCGTTGTGTGTTTGGACGATGCCGGGCCGGTTGAGCCAGCAGCGCGTTCACTCGTCGTCGTTGCCCTGGCTGGTCGGGTTCGGTTTGACGAACTCCACGGCGATCCGGGCTTGGATCGGGTTGCCGTTCGGGCCGGTGTGAGTCGTTTCGATGCGGTCGCCGTACTTCTTCGGCGCCATCTTGCTGGCCAGCCACTTCCTGGCATCAACTCGAAGCCTGGAACGCTGGATGTGGTCGTAATCCACCCTGACGTTACCTTCGTCGTCAACGTAGGTGTCGTTGCTGCCATCGTCGGCAATTTCCAGGATCTGCTCCGCCAGCAGATCGGCCTGGAACTCGCGCGCCCGCGCGTACTGGTGACAAAAGCCCTCGCGATCCTTGCTGGCGAGCCAACGCAGCACCGTCCGCTTTGACGGCATCCCTGGGCACTCACATGCCTCCCGCAGGCTCATCCCACCCGCGATTGCGTCACAGATATCTGCCGCGACCTTCTCGGAATAACTGGTTGGGCGCCCCTTCTTTCGGCTAAGCACGGGCGAATCACCGGATTTGCGCAAGGTGTTCGCGCCGCTCGTTTGGTTCCTGGCTCTCATCAGTCGAAACCCCCGTTCCACTTCGTCGGCTTCTCTGCTGCTGGTGGCGAAACCCATCCGGGCGCCTGGTCGTCGAATCGGCACAGATGCAGGTTGGCCGCCAGCAGCCGGTCGGCCCGTTGCGCTGCTTCGAGCAGATGACCTCCGCCACCCCCCGGTAGGCGCTCTCCTCGCAGTACACCTCGTCGCGGTAGAGCATCCAGATCACGTCGGCATCCTGCTCGATGGCACCGGAGTCGCGCAGGTCGCCGCTGTTCGGCCGCTTGTCCTGCCGCCCCTCCACACCGCGGTTGAGCTGCGACAGCGCGATCAACGGCACCCGCAGCTCCTTGGCCAGCGCCTTCAGCCCCTGGCTGATCGCCGTCACCTCCATCACGCGGTTCTCGGCCTTCGCGCGTGCCAGCTGCAGGTAATCCACCACGATCAGCGCCAGCGGTTCGCGCTTGTGCAGCCGGCGTGCCGTGGTGCGCATCTGCGCCACCGTGAGCGCGCCGCGGTCGTCGATGTACAGCGGTGCCGACTTGATGCGCGAGATGGCTGGCGCAATCTTGTGGCGGTGCTCATCGCTCTCGAACGCCTTGCCGTTGCGGATCAGCGCATAGGGAATTCGGCCGACACTGGCGGCCATGCGTTCGATCAGCGACTCGACGTACTGACGCGCCTTTTCGACGTCCATCCGGCCGAGCTTGTCGCGGTGGCGTGTCAGGTGATTGATCGCCGTCGCCTCGACACCCGGCAGCTGGTTCTTGATCCACAACTCCATCGGCTGGATGGCGAGGCGCTTGTAGTGATTGCCGCCCACCTGGGTGTCCATGGGGTTTTCGCTCATCGACCACCCCCGAACATCGAGCGGATGCTGGCGCGCGCAGCCGTGGCTGCTTCGACCTGCTCCGGCGTCGACGGCGCACCGGCGCCAATCTCGTCGGGGATCAGCTTCGGTGGTGCCGGGAACTCCATGCCACGCGCAGCGCGCTCCACCGCCTCGTCGTAGACGACCCGCACCAGCCGCAGTGCCTCGTCCTGCCTGGCGTGCGACACCGCGTACTTGTCGATGTGCTGGTAAATCCAGTACGCCGCCGGGTGGATTTGCGGCCAGTGGTCAGGGTTGCGCAACGGGAACTTCTCGGCGTGTGAATACTGCGTGATCTGCAACAGCACGGATTCGACGCTCGGAAACCCGAGGCGCTCGCGTGCCGCCTCGCGGCACCACTCGACGAACTGGCCGACCGACGGAAGGAACGGGCTCTTTGCGCGCCGCGCCTTGCCCAACCCGGCCTTGATCGCCGCCGTGTCGGTGATGCCGGCTTCGACAAGCCCCAGCGCCCACTGCCGGCGCGCCTCAGCCGCTTCGGCATCGCTCGTGAACGCCTGCCGCCAGGCCGGGAATATCGCCTGCAGCTGGCTAAACAATCCGCTGACGGGATCGTTCTGCGGCCTCCCGGAGTTCGTCGGCGAAGCCGGGCTCTTCGGCCCAGCTGGCATCGCTCCAGTCGATCGGGTTTCCAGTTCCGGTGCTGCGAGTCGTGGTTGCATGGCGTGGCTCCGTCGGGTGGTCTGGGTGCGCGACGTTGCGATGCACCCACTCGATGAATTTCGTGTTCCAGGATCGCTGCGCGCTGCCGTCGTCGCGCCAGTACAGGGCGAACCGTGGCAGCTCGTCGCGCACCGCCGCAGCGGGATACCCGGCGTCGGTGAGCTGCTGCCAGCACTCGGAGGATGGTTCCCAGTCGACCGGTAGCGGTGTTGGCTTCCCGGCGTTGCGGGTGCGGTTTCGCAGTACGGCACTGCGGAACCTGGATTCCCACTGCGACTGGTTCAGTGGCGGGCACTGCGGGTTGTGCGCCCAGAACAACACGAACTCCTGCCAGTCGGGCTCCCAGTCGTGGTCCGGGGGCACCCCCGAGGCGAGCAACATGCCGGCGAAATGCTCTCGCGGCGCCCAGCCGTCGAACATGCGAAACAGGGCGCCGGGCGATATCGGTTTTCCGGTGTCGTCGATGCGGGCTGAGGTTGAGGGGTGTGGGCTGTCGAGACCGTCCTCGCGCGGAGGGTTTACTACCCCCCCTCCCTCCAGGGGATGGTTTATTGGTGGTTCTAGTGATGGTTCACTGATGGTTCTATGCGGGTGCAAAAGCTTTGCACCCTTTTCTGTCGCAGATTGCACCCTTTCGTGTTCTGGATTGCACCCTTTCGTGTCGTGATTTGCACCCTTTCCAGAATTAAAGGGTGCAGAATTTGCACCGTTTATCGGCTCAAAGGGTGCAACGGTTGCACCCTTTCCCTGCGTAAAGGGCGCAGAATTTGCACCGTTTAAAACCTCTTCCGATTCGCAATCGTCGACAACATCGTTTTCGTTGGGAATAAAGGGTGCAATTTCTTCACCCTTTAACCACGCGGGGTTGATGCGGTATTCGCGACGTTGGTTTCGGCCTCCGTGACCGGGATTCACCAGGATCAGCCAGCCGCCGGCCTCCATCTTTCGCAGCTGATACTGAACGGCACGCTCTGACTGCCGCGTCTTATCCGCGAGGTGCCTCACACTCGGACGTATGTGCTGGCCGTCATCGTGCGCATGATCGGCCAGCGCCAACGCGAGCAGCATCTCCCCGCCACCAGCGGGATACCGCTGAAACACCATTGACATCACTCGCACGCTCACGATTGCGGGCCCTCTGCGCCGCACGCAAACAAGTCGCTCAGCGTGTGGCGAGCCAACACCGACAACCCCTTCGCGGTAACCAGCACCTGAGAAGCGACCTTTTCGGATCCATCGGCGCGCTCGACCGTGGCGATCTTGTGCTCAAGCCACCCTGCTTGCAGGCGGTCCTGATAGGCAATCCATGAGCTGCTGGTGCGTCGATAAATCCAGCGGTGCGCCTGCATCCACTGAAACAAGTCTTTTGGCCGCATCCCGAGGGTTTTTGCGGCATTGGTGATGCACATCGAGCCATCAGCTGTAGCGATGCGGTCCAGTGCCGCGACCTTCGGCGCCTGCTCGGCGACGGTGCTCTCCAGCGCAATCACCCGCTCTGTGTACGACAGCAGCAGTCCGCGCATGGCCGCAGGGTCGTTCAGCACCTGCTGTATCGGATCGGCGGGTGCAGACGCCATCGAGGAGTCGTAGGCGCGGATGACTTTCAAATGGAAGGCGGCGCTGATCCACATCGCATAGGCGTAGACCAGCTCTTTGGCCACGAAGGTGCCGAGGCCTTGTCGGGATTGGATAGCCGGAATCCCGGCTATCTCTATTTCACCGATTAACTCTCGGGTTTGGGCGCTACTGAGCCAGTAGTTCGGTCTGTGCTTACTCTCACCACCGGCCGCCTGGTGCAAATCATTCAGGCAATATCGGCCCTCGGCGTCCTGCCGAATGGATGTGTTGGCGATCATCACCGCCCCATCACTGATATCGATTTCTGCAATCGGAAGTTCGACGTTCTGGACGCTGATGGCGTTAGAGGTGTTAAGCTGCTCGGCGAGATATTGCTTGCGGCTGCCTTCTTCGAGGGTGGCCGTTTTTGTTTTTGGCACGGTCATCCCCTCACGCGGATTTCTTGGCTGCGTCGCGCTCGGCGATGCGCTCCAACATCCAACTATCAACCTCTTTTTCCAGCCATGCCGAAGCCCTGCCATTGGGAGTGATTTTTAAAGGTCGCGGAAATTTCCCCTCCGCGACCAGCTCGTAAATGCGGGATGGCCCGATTCCGGTCCGGGCGCAAACCTTGGGCAGACGTTGAAAATTGGAGGGAGTCTGAGGAGTGAAACTGTCGGCTTTCATTGGCGGTCTCCAGGCTGTTAAAACAAGCGTGGAGGATCATCAACGGACGGTAGCGGAATCTACAGCCCTACAGGGGGTAGCCAGCGCAACCATTTGATTTTTAAAGAGGCCTCGGGCGACAAAGAATAGCTCTTGCGACTCACGCCAGCACCCTTAGCTCATTGGGCGCCAGCTCAACAACGCAATCACCGATCTCGATTTGTACACGCCCGTCGTCAAGCAAGGTCAGCTTGATATCCCTCCCTGGTGTGCGGGGCCGCACGATCAGTTGTCGAGGGGCGGTTTCGTCATGCATCAGGTGGTGACGGGCCAGCTGTGTACGGAGCGGAAGGCACGTTAAGGCCAGATTCTCCTCGGCTACCAACCGAAGAATGTACTGGTCACCAATTTCGATTGTCACCGCCCCATCGGCCGTCATGGTTTTGCGAATGCTCCGACGCGGATACCAATCTGGCGCCAGCACGAATACGCCGCGCCGCACGCGCACAACAAGATCGCGATCGATCAAGTAAGAGACACGATCGTCAACGGTGGTCATTGGCAGACCTGTCGCGTTGCGGATGGCTTCACGAGTCGCGATCTCTCCCTGTGCACACAGGTCGCGGATCGTCTCTAGCACCACATCAGCGGATCGCTTCGTCATCGCATACACCCCTACGGCGCACCCCTTGAAATGGACACAGCGCCAAGCCGGCAAGGGAACCGGCTTTTCGCCCCGTCGGGCTAGGCGCTGCAAACTCGGTCATCTGCGACAGAGGTTCAAAATCTTCACAACACCGGCCTGGCCATCCAGTCGGCAGCATCACCAACAACCCGCGGGGGATGATCGCCAGCGAGTGAAGCCCCTGTATCGGCAAGCCATCCAATCTTGGAAACCATCGGCAGCATCAAATCCAGCAAATTTTCTGCATCGGTTCCGACCGGGCGCTGACCTATCGCGGCTCGCAATGTACAGGCGAGAGTGGCGATCTCCTCGAACCGATTGGCGCTGGCGTCACGCGTTACAACTTGGTCGCTATTCATGCGCCACCCCCTCAGCGATCTTGTCTCCGGCAGCATCGTGATAACTCGGCGGAAGAAACCAATCTTCCGCACCCCCGATAGAAGGTATAGATCCGATCTTCGAGAGTCCCAGATCAGCCAAGAACCCCATATTTTGCGCGATGCAACGCAGAGAATGAGCGCCGGGAAAATCCGGCATATCAATTAGCAATTCATCAAATGATCTAGCCGTTGAGCATATCTGCCCAAGGATTTCGCTAAGCTGCGTTGTGGTAATGTCATCTATAGCCATGATTGACCTCTTCATCAGGTGGTTGTGGTGAGGGGGCGGAGGGCTGATACACCCTCCGTCCCCACCTTCAGAATCACCCCCGGCCGAAATCGACAGGAATGACATTGCTGCTCGTCTTCAGGCTGTCCAGATAATCGGCCCAGCCCTGCATCATCTTCTTGCGGTCTTTCAGGTGCGACGTTCGGTTGTAGGCACGGCCATTGGCATCCTTCACCGCGTGCGCCAGCTGGTGCTCGATCCAGTCGACGCGATACCCCAGCACCTCGTCGAGGATGGTCCTGGCCATCGCGCGGAAGCCGTGCCCGCACATTTCTTCCTTGCCAATACCCATGCGGCGCATCGCCGCCAACACTGCGTTGTCGCTCATCGGGCGACGCGGCGAACGGGCCGACGGGAAGACGTACTCGCCGCGACCAGTCAGCGGCTGCAGCTCGCGCAGGATCGCCACGGCCTGTTCGCTTAGCGGGACGATGTGCGCCTGCCGCGCCTTCATGCGCTCGGCCGGGATACGCCACTCGGCGGCGTCCAGATCGATCTCGCTCCACAGCGCCTTGCGCAGCTCGCCCGGCCGCACGAATGTCAGCGGGGCCAGCCGCAGCGCGGCACGAACCACGGGCGTGCCCCTGTAATCGTCGATCGCCTGCAGCAGCGGGCCGACGGCCTTCGGATCGGTGATGGCGGGAAAGTGCTGCTTGACGCTGGCGGCCAGCGCGCCGCGCAGATCCAGCGACGGATCGCGTTCAGCACGACCGGTGGCGACGGCGAAGCGGAACACCTGGCCGGCGACCTGTCGGGCGCGTTTGGCCGTGTCGTGCGCACCGCGGCTCTCGATGCGGCGCAGCGAGGCGAGCAACTCGGGTGGGGTGATGTCGGAGATCGGACGCGTGCCCAGCCAGGGGAACAGGTTTCGCTCGAGCATCCACAGGGTTTTGGTGGCGTGCGCTTCCGACCAGATCGGGGACTGCTTGGCGAACCACTCTTCAGCCACGGACTGGAAGCTGTTGGCCGCCGCCTCGGCCTTCGTTGCCTTTCTGATCTTCCGCAGCTCGCCGGGGTCGACACCATCGCGCAGCTGCTGGCGCGCCTCGTCCGCCCCGCGACGGGCCCCAGCCAGCTTCACCTCGGGGTACACCCCCAGCGCCAACAATTTCTCGGCGCCAAGGTAGCGGTACTTCAGGCGCCAGTACTTCGAGCCATTGGTCTTGACCAGCAGAAACAGGCCGCCGGCGTCGGAGAGTTTGTAATCCTTCGCCTTCGGCTTGGCCTGGCGCGCGGCGGTGTCTGTCAGTGGCATTTTGGGGGTACCGACCCTGGGGGTAGCGCGATGTACCCCCGAAAATACCCCCACAACCCCCCGGATGTCTACGGACACCATCAGACGTCACCGGAACGACAGGCATAAAAAAACCCGCATTTCTGCGGGCTTTCTGGACTTCTTCGGACGTTGCCGGAAGTGTGTTTGGTGGAGCTAGACGGGATCGAACCGTCGACCTCTTGCATGCCATGCAAGCGCTCTCCCAGCTGAGCTATAGCCCCGAAATCTTGCGCATTTCCCGGTAACTGCGGGATTGCGACTGACGGGAGGCGCGCATGATATTGAGCACCTCCCACCTTGTCAACAGCTACTCGGCCGTCGTCGCCCGCGCCAGGTCCGCGTAGCTTTTCTCCAGTGCTTTCAGCCGCTTCTTGCCGACACCGCCGAGAAACTCGATGGCGTGGCGCAAGCGTGCGCGACTCAGGTCGGCACCGAGAATCGCCATTGAATCGACCACCGACACCGACGCCGTGGTGCCGGCGATGGCGACGAACAGCGGCCCGAAGAAATCCTTGATCTTCAGGTTCAGCTGCGTCGCCAGCAGTTTCATCTCGGCGAAGAGGTTGTCGCGCTGCCAATCCTGCAACGCTTCGAGGCGCCACAGTGCGAACTGCAGCAGCTCGACCAGCTTCTCGTCGTCGAAACCGGTGGCGCGGAAATCCTCTGTCTTCAGCGTCAGCATGCCGGCGAAGAAGAACGCCGCCAGCGGCGCCAGATCGCTCATCGTCTCGATGCGCGAGCGCGCGTGCGGCAGGATCTGCAGCAGCCGCTCGCGGTTGTAGGCCCAGTCGTGCAGGCGGTCGGCGAGCTGCTCCAGCGACAGATCCTCGCGAATCCACAATCCATTCAACCAGCGCAGCTTCTCGACGTCGAAGATCGGGCCGCCGAGGCTGACGCGCTGGATGTCAAACTCGGCCAGCATCTGCGCCAGCGTGAACTTCTCGCTCTCGTCCGGCATCGACCAGCCCATGCGACCGAGGTAGTTCAGCAGCGCTTCCGGCAGGAAGCCCATGTCCTTGTAATAGAGGATGCTGGTCGGGTTCTTGCGCTTGCTGAGCTTGCTCTTGTCCGGATTGCGCAGCAGCGGCAGATGGCACAGCACCGGCGCCATCCAGCCGAAGTACTGATAGAGCAGCAGATGTTTCGGCGCCGAGTTGATCCACTCCTCGCCGCGAATCACGTGCGTGATCTGCATCAGGTGATCGTCGACGACATTGGCGAGGTGGTAGGTCGGCATGCCGTCGGCCTTCAGCAGCACCTGCATGTCGACCTGCGCCCAGTCGATCTCGATCCTGCCGCGCAGCAGGTCGTCGATGATGCAGACGCCCTCGCGCGGCACCTTCATCCGCACCACGTAGGGGTGGCACGAGTTGAGCTTTTCGGCGATCTCGTCCTGCGTCAGTTGCAGGCAGTGGCCGTCGTAGCCGAGCGGCTGCTGGTTGGCCATCTGTTCGGCGCGCAGCGCGTCGAGCCGCTCGCTGGTGCAGAAACAGCGGAAGGCGTGGCCGCTCTCCAGCAGCTTGTCGGCGTGCTCGCGGTAGATGTCGCCGCGCTCGCTCTGCCGGTACGGGCCGTGCGGGCCGCCGACGTCGGGGCCCTCGTCCCAGCTCAGCCCGAGCCAGCGCAGCGAGTCGAGAATCGCCTGCTCCGATTGCGGCGTCGAACGGACGCGGTCGGTGTCCTCGATGCGCAGGATGAACTGACCGCCCTGGCTTTTTGCGAAGCAGAGATTGAACAACGCGATGTAGGCGGTGCCGACATGGGGATCGCCGGTGGGCGACGGGGCAATGCGGGTGCGAATGGTCATGAAGCGTCCGACGAGGAAGGTGGCCTATAATCCGGGCCCGCGATTATACGGCCCCGCCGCCGTTAACCCATCCCCGCGCTGCGACACGACACCGAATTCAATGCCGATGCCCGCTCTCGATCACCGCTTCTGTGTCGCCCCGATGATGGAGTGGTCGGATCGTCACTGCAGGTTCTTCTGGCGGCTACTCAGCAAGCAGGCGCTGCTCTACACCGAGATGGTCACCACCGGCGCCGTGCTGAACGGCGATCGCGAACGCTTCCTCGATTACGACGCCAGCGAACATCCACTGGCGCTGCAGCTGGGCGGTTCCGATCCGAAGGCGCTGGCCGCCTGCGCCAAACTGGCGGAGCAGTGGGGCTACGACGAGGTCAACCTGAACTGCGGCTGTCCCAGCGACCGCGTGCAGAACAACCTGATCGGCGCCTGCCTGATGGCACATGCGCCGCTGGTGGCCGACTGCATCAGGGCGATGCAGGACGCCTGTTCGATCCCGGTGACGATCAAACACCGCATCGGCATCGACGATCTCGACAGCTTTGATGCGATGGCGGCGTTCGTCGAAACCGTCGCCGGCACCGGCTGCACCACCTTCATCGTGCATGCGCGCAAGGCGTGGCTGAGCGGCCTGAGCCCGAGGGAGAACCGCGAGATCCCGCCCCTGCGTTACGACGAGGTCTACCGGCTGAAACGCGATTTCCCGCAGCTGACCGTCGTCATCAACGGCGGCATCACCGATCTCGACGACTGCGAGCCACATCTGCAGCAGCTGGACGGCGTCATGCTCGGCCGCAGTGCCTATCACAACCCCTGGCTGCTGACCGGCGTCGACCAGCGGCTGTTCGGTGCGGCGGCCTTCGAGCTGTCGCGCGACGATGTCATCGAGCAGCTGATTCCGTACATCGAGCGCCATATCGCCAGTGGCGGCACGCTGCACCACGTCACCCGCCACATCCTCGGCCTCTACCACGACCAGCCCGGCTCGCGCGCCTTCCGCCGCCACCTCAGCACCGCCGGCGTGCGCCGCGGCGCCGGTGTCGAGGTGCTGCGCGAGGCGGTGGCGATGATGCGACCGCATCGACTGGAGGCGGAGCCTCCCGTGGCACACGAGTGTGCCACCCGCTGACCCAGCGAATAAAAAGCGCCTGAAACGCGGTTTAAGGCGTCGCGCTTTCCTGCTACAACTGCCGACCTCCACTTCTCAACGCAGATACGACGTCACTTCCATGCCGAACAAACTGGAACAGCTGAAACAGATCACCGCCGTCGTCGCCGACACCGGCGATATCGACGCCATCAAACGCTTTCAGCCGCTGGACGCGACGACGAATCCTTCGCTGCTGCTGAAAGCGGCCACCCTGCCCGCCTACCAGCCGCTGATCGCACAGGCACGTGCCTTCGCCGCGAAGCAATCGGGCAGCGCTACCGAACAGCTGACCGCCTGCAGCGACTGGCTGGCGGTGGCGATCGGCGGCGAAATCCTGAAAATCGTTCCGGGCCGGGTTTCGACCGAAGTCGATGCCCGTCTGTCGTTCGACAGTCGCGCCACGCTGGAGAAGGCGCGCCGACTGATCGACCTGTATGAAGCGGCCGGCATCGGCCCGGAGCGGGTGCTGATCAAGATCGCCAGCACCTGGGAAGGGATTCGCGCCGCCGAGGTGCTGGAGAAGGAAGGGATCAACTGCAACCTGACGCTGCTGTTCAGCTTCGCCCAGGCCGCTGCCTGCGCCGATGCCGGCATCACGCTGATTTCGCCGTTCGTCGGCCGCATCCTCGACTGGCATCTCGCCAACAGCGGTCGCGGCAGTTATGCGCCGGAAGAGGATCCCGGGGTGCTGTCGGTGACGCAGATCTACAACTACTACAAGCAGCACGACTACAAGACCATCGTCATGGGCGCCAGCTTCCGCAATACCGGCGAAGTGGAACAGCTGGCCGGCTGCGACCGGCTAACCATCAGCCCACAGCTGCTGGAGCAGCTGGCCGCCGACAACGGCACGCTGGCGCGCAAGCTCGACCCGGCGAATAGCGGCGCAGCGATCGCCGCCCGGCACGACAGCGAGGCAAGCTTCCGCTATGCGATGAATGGCGACGCCATGGCCACCGAGAAGCTGGCCGATGGCATTCGCAAGTTTGCCGATGACCAGATCGCGCTGGAGAAATTGCTGGTGGAGCAGAGCTGATGCTGGCGAAGCTGAAAGCGCTGTTTCAGCCTCAGGAAAATGCGGCTCCGCACTCCGAGCGCCAGCTGCAGCTGGCGGCCGCGGCGCTGCTGATCGAACTGGCACGCGCCGACTACCGCGACGACGAGCGCGAGCAGCAGGTGATCGCCGACGCCGTGCGCACGACCTTCGATCTCGATACCGCGACCGTCAGCGAGCTGGTCGAGGATGCGCGTCGCCACGCCAATGACGCGACGTCGCTGTATCAGTTCACGTCGCTGCTCAACCAGCACTTCGAGGAAAACGAGAAGATCGACCTGATACGACAGCTGTGGCGTGTCGCCTTTGCCGATGGCGCCATCGACAAGTACGAGGATCACCTGATCCGCAAGGTTGCCGAGCTGCTCTATGTCAGCCACGCGCAGTTCATTCGGACCAAGCTGGAAGTGACCGCAGAGAGTTAGGGAGGCGCAGAAAAAGCCTCACCTCCTCCTGAAACTCTTGGTCATTCTGCGCGTAGCGAAGCGAAGTCGCAGAATCCAGCCAGTTACGTGCAGCGACCATGAATTCTGCGACTGCGCGCAGAATGACGGAGGCCGGATTCGTGGCTTTTTGAGGTTCGTTAGCGGGAGGATTCCAGCGCACAGACCAGCTCGTGGAACTGCGCGCGGTTTTGTTCGGACATCCCCATCAGCACACGGTGCGCGTTGATGACGCGCTCGCGCACGCCCCCTTCGCACTCCTTCACCGCCGACAGCTCGCCGAGCTGCTGGTCGTCGGTCAGCGCCTGACGACGGATGTCGAACACCTGCGCAAAGCCCATGCTGTCGAGCACGCGCGAAATGTTGGGGTTGGTGGAGACGAGCACCGGCACGCAGTGGAAGCGCTGGCGCGACGTCATGGCGATTTTCGCCAATTGCCCCAGCGTGGTGCTGTCGATGTTCTCGGCGTCGACCAGATCGATCACGACACCGGCAAAATCGGGCGCCGCAAACATGCGCTCGAGGAAACTATCAAGCGCTGTACAGAAGGTCAGACGCACATCGCCAACCAGTTTCAGGGCGAAGGCCCCGTCGCGATCGGCAACCAGAATTTTTCCGGGCTGCATTACCCAGTACCTTTCAGACTCTCCGACCCATGGTTACCGGCGTCGCGGCGAACCATCAGGATCGCGACATCGTCCGGCAGCCCCTCCGCGCCCTGCAGGCCGAGCGCGGCAACCACCGCGTCGACACTGTCGGCCTGCAACGTCAGATGCTCCAGCAGGCCCGCCTCCCTGGCGATGACACCGTCCCCGGGCACCATCTCCAGCACCCCGTCGGAGAACAGGGTGAGAGTGAAACAGGGCGGCAATTGTAGCCACTCTTCGCCGTACTGGGCATCCGCAAAAAGACCTACCGGCGGGCCCGAGCCCTCCAGGAAGCGGCAGCCATCGCCGCCGCACAGCACCGGCGTCGGCAGATGGCCGGCAACGCTGTAGCGCAGCGTGTTCTCGGACAGATCCAGCACACAGACGCAGAGCGTCGCGTACTTGCCGATGCCGGTATCGAGCAGCTCGCGGTTGGCGCGCTCCAGCATCGCCGGTGGCGACAGCACGGCGCGGTCGCGGCGATGGGTGAAGTCGCTGCGCTTGCGGGCGAACAGGTTCTTCAGCAGCACGGTGACGAAGGCCGACGAGGCGCCGTGGCCCGAAACATCGGCGATGAAGAAGACGACATGGCGGTCGCCGACGGTGTAGTAGTCGACCAGATCGCCGGAGAGCAGCAGCGACGGCAGAATGCGGTGGCTGAATTCATAGGGGCCGATGTGGAATGGCGTCACCGGCAGCATCTTCAGCTGCACATGGCGCCCGGCCAGCTGATCCTGCTCCAGCAGCGTCAGGCTCTGCTGCAGTTCGCGGTTGGCCTCTTCCAGCTGCTGCCGGTAGCGGCGGTTCTCGCGCTGCAGCCGCCCCTGCTGCAGGCAGCGCTCGATCGAGTGCTCCAGCACCGCCATGTCGCCAATCGGCTTGATCAGGTAGTCGGCGGCGCCGTAGCGCAGCGCCTGCACGACGTCGCTCATGACGCCGGCGCCGGAGACGACAATGACGGGAACATCGGCGGGATGGTTATCGATCGCCTTCAGCACGTCGAAACCATCCATCTGCGGCATCTTGATGTCGAGCAGAACGAGGTCGGGTGGATCGGTTTCGAACCGGGCCAGCCCTTCGCGACCGTCGGCGGCGCCGACCACGGCATAACCGGCCTGCTCCAGGTAGGCGATCAGACTGTCGCGCACGGCGTCGTCGTCCTCGATCACCAGCAGGCGCGCCACTTCAGCGCTCATCGCGATCAGCTCCACCCCAGGCACAATTTTCGGTGCACGTTTCGGCACGATCCTCGACAAAACGCTCGACGCAATCCGTGGCGGGGTGGCTCGCGGTCGACGCGGCGCGAGCGCGCTGCGAAGCCGCTGCATACTGCAGTCTGTCTGACTGTTGCGACCCTGTTGTCGACACCCATTGGGCTCCGCCGTCGGCAGCTGTTGCGGCCCCAATAGCGGCACCGCGCAGCGCGGTGCAGAGGCCGGGGCAGATGCAAAGGCGGCCACACTAAACCTATCAATGGTCGCGATCAACCCTGTGTGCCGCGCGTCGCGTACAGCGCCTCCGGCACCGCGTAATGTTGGCGCCACACCACCCGCGGCGGCTATTCTTGCCGGCGTTCAGCACGACATAATCAGCCGCCCCACGCCGGGCAGCGTCTTAAACAAGGAGATCAAGATGGCCCTGGAGCCCCGCGCCTACAGCGAGAAGCGCAACTTCATCCGCATGAAGATCGACACCCCGGTGCAGTTGCGCTGCAACGGCGACACCGTGACGGCGCATTGCCGCGACCTCAGCGGCTCCGGCCTGCTGCTGGCCAGCGAGCAGGCGCTGCCGCTGAATGCCGATGTCGAGGTCCACATCGCCCAGGAGGGAGAAAACCGGCAGTCGTTCAACGCCAGCGCCAAGGTGGTGCGGGTCGATGAGGCCGACAGTGGCTTCATCATCGGCCTGGCCCTGACCGACATCCACGACTGACCTGCGCGCCGGGCCGAACGGCCCCCACCCCGCTCCGCTCAAACCCGCCCGCTTCGATCCGATCGACCGCCGCCAGCAGCTGGCGGCGCAACCCTCACTGCGCCGAATCCCACGCCTCGAAATCGTCGTTGCCGAAGTCGTCCTCGACCATGCCGTCGGTCACCAAGAACTGGCGCCGCTGCAGATAGGCATCGCGCAGGAAGGTGTAGCGGTCGCCGCTGATCAGCTCGTCGGCGGCCAGCAGCTGTGCGCGCACATCGACGACGCGCATCCCCATCAGCGAGTTGCGAACGCGGACATCATCGATCTGCAGCAGCGGATCGGCGAACCCCTCGACCACGCCGGTGGAGGCATCGCGCAGCGTGCGCGGACCGAGGAACGGCACCACCAGATAAGGCCCGGGACCGACGCCCCAATGCCCCAGCGTCTGGCCGAGATCCTCCTCGCTGCGCTCCAGCCCCCAATGGCGGGCCACATCGAACAGACCGACCACGCCAACGGTGGTATTGATCAGCAGCCGGCCGCCATCGCTGGCACTGCTGCGCCATTTCCCCTGCAGCAGGTTGTTGGCGAGGTTGAACGGTTCGCGCAGGTTGCCGAAGAAATTGCTGACGCAATGCTCCACCGGATCCGGCGCGATCCACTGATAGCCCTTCGCCACCGGGCGCATGAACCAGTGGTCGAGAAAATCGTTGAACTTGTAGATCGGCCGGTTGAACGACTCCCACGGGTCGCCGCCGCGATCGTCCGCCGCGCCCTGATGGATCTGTCCGCTGTCGGCCGCCGCTTCAACCGCGACAGCGTCGGCCATTGCTGCTGACATTGTCGTCGCTGCCAGCAGCATCACGACACCGAAGGCGCCCAATCGGCATGCCCGCATCCGCCATGAAGAATTCGTCATCTCCGCCCTCGATCTCGACATCACCGCAGAAGTGTCCGGTGAGCCATTGAAAAACCAAGAAAATTTTTCCGCACTATAGCGAATGATACCGGTCGGTAACAACCGGACTTTCAGCGCCCCCTGGCACCGCTCTCGATCAGGGCCAGCCGCCACTGATCGCGCAGCCGCTTCACCGACACCGGCTCGCTGGTGCCCAGCGCCTGCGCAAACAACGATACCCGCAACTCCTCCAGCAGCCAGCGATAGCGCGCCAACGCCGGGCAGTCCTGCAGCAATGCCGGCTCGCGCTGCAACAGCTGCTGCAGCTGCGCCTGCAGTGGCGCCAGCTCGCGCGCCAGCTCGCGATCGCGGGCGAAATGGCCGCGCAGCTTCTGCAGCCGCAGCGAAATCGACTGCAGGTAGCGCGGATAGTTCTGCAGCTGCGGCCACGGCGTCGCCGAGATGAAACCGGGCCGGAACAGCAGATCGAGCTGCGCATCGATCTCCTGCAGCACCGGCAGCCACGCCAGTTCGCTGCCGCCGCGACGCGCGCTGCGAATCGCCGCGTACTCCTGCGCGATCTGCTGCATCAGCACCGCGTAGCGCTGCGCGGTGGCGATGATGCGGTCGCGACCGCCGCGCAGTCGCGCCTCGAACTCCGCATCGCTGCGCGGCAGCGGCTGGGCGGCGATGAACACCTCGCGATAGGTGGCGGCGAGAATCTCGTCGATCCACTCGTCGCGCCGCTGCGAGATGCCGGCCAGCTGCAGGTTGACGCTGTTGCCGCGCAGCAGGTCCTTGCGCAGCTGCTTGACCTTGTCGGCGCTCTGCAACTGCAGCAGCCGGATCACGCCGCGCTCGCTCTCGCGCTCGGCCACCTCCGGGCTTTCCCTTAACGTAATGGCAACGCTGTCGCCGCGATCCTCCAGCGCCGGATAAGCGGTGACGGTGACGCCAGCCTGTTTGAACTGATGTTTCTGTGGCAGTGCGCCGAAATCCCAGCGCGCGACGGCCTCGCGCCGGAACTCGGCGCGCGTCTCCTGCTGCAGGCTCTGTGTCATCGGCGCGTGCAGCCGCTCCTTCAGGGCCGCCAGATCGCGATCCTGATCGAGCAGCTTGCCGTTGACGTCAAGTACACGAAAGTTGGCACGATAGAACGATTCGAGCTCGACCTCGCGCCAGGCCTCGGCCGGAATCTGCAGCCGCAGCTGCTTCTGCAGAACCTCGGCCAGCGCCTCATCGAGCGACCGCTCGGCCGGCACCAGCTGCGGCAGCAGCCGGTCGACCGTCTCCGGCACCGGCACCAGCGGCTTGCGCCACTGCTTCGGCAGCCCCTTCAGCATGGCGATGCACTTGTCGCGCAGAAGGCCCGGCACCAGCCAGTCGAAGCGGTGTGCCGGCACCCGGTTCAGCAGCGCGATCGGCACCACGACGTTGACGCCATCGCCGGCGCTGCCCGGCTCGAACTGGTAGCGCAGCGCGAACACGACGTCGCCGCAGGCGATGCTGTCCGGGAACTGCGCTTCGGTGACGTCGGCGGCGGCGCGGCGCATCAGCCGCTCGCGGTCGATGAACAGCAGCTGCGGCCGGTCGCGCTCGGCGTCGCGGCGCCAGCGTTCGAAGGCATGGGCGGTGGTGATCTCGGCCGGGATGCGCTCGTCGTAGAAGCGGAACAGCTCCTCCTCGTCGGCGAGGATGTCGCGCCGCCTCACCTTCTCCTCCAGCTCCTCGATACCGGTGACGATGGCGCGGTTGTGCGCCAGGAACGGCGCGGAGTTTCGGTAATCGCCCGCCACCAGCGCCGAGCGAATGAATATCTCGCGCGACAGCACCGGATCGACCGGGCCGAAATGGATGCGCTCGCGGTCGCTGATGACGAGACCGTACAGCGTCACCGTCTCCAGCGCGGTGACGCGGCCGCTCTTGGCGTGCCAGGCCGGTTCGCTGTGGCGGCGTTTCAGCAGGCGATCGTTGATGCCGAGCACCCAGCCCGGCTCAATCTTCGCGACATTGCGCGCGAACACCTGCGTGGTCTCGACAATCTCGCCGGCAACGATCCACTTCGGCGGCTTCTTCGCCAGCGCCGAGCCGGGAAAGATGCGGAACTTGCGGTTGCGCGTGCCGAGATATTCGCGATTCTCATCGAGCGTCGCGACGTGGCTCAGCAGCCCTGCCAGCAGTGCGCGGTGCACCCCCTCGACCGTTGCAGGCTCCTGATTTTCGCGCCAGCCCAGCTCCTGCGTGGCCACCCGCAACTGATGGTGCACGTCGCGCCACTCGCGCAGCCGCATGAAGTTGAGGAACTCGCGCTCGCACTGCTTGCGCCACTGGTTCTGGCTCAGTGCCTGCCGCTGCTGCTCGACGTAATCCCACAACGAAACGAACGCGAGAAAGTCGGATTCGGGATGGGCGAAGCGCTTGTGCTGCTCGTCGGCGGCCTGTTGCCTGTCGGCCGGCCGCTCGCGCGGGTCCTGCACGCTGAGCGCGCTGGCGATGGTCAGCACCTCGCGCAGTGCGCCGCGTTTGGTCGCCTCCAGCAGCATGCGGCCGATGCGCGGGTCGACCGGCAAGCGCGCCAGCAGACGACCGTCAGCGGTCAGCTGGCGCTGGTCGTCGACCGCGCCAAGCTCGTCGAGCAGCGTGAAACCGTCGCCGATCTGGCGCGGATCGGGTTTGTCGAGAAACGGGAAGCTGTCGATATCGCCGAGCCGCAACGCCAGCAGCTGCAGGATCACCGAGGCGAGGTTGGTGCGCAGGATCTCGGCGTCGGTGAACAGCGGACGCCCCTGGAAATCGGTCTCGCTGTAGAGCCGCACGCAGATGCCGGGACCGACGCGACCGCAGCGCCCCATGCGCTGGTTGGCGCTGGCCTGCGACACCGGTTCGATCGGCAGCCGCTGCAGCTTCGAGCGAAAGCTGTAGCGGCTGATGCGCGCCAGACCGGAGTCGATGACATAGCGAATGCCCGGCACCGTCAGCGAGGTCTCGGCGACGTTGGTCGCCAGCACCACGCGGATGCCGCGCCGCTTGCCGAGGTCGAACACGCGCTGCTGCTCGTTCAGGCTCAGCCGCGCATAGAGCGGAATCACGTCGAGATGACGCAACTCGCTCTTGCGCAGCTGCAACGCCGTCTCGCGAATCTCGCGCTCACCCGGCAGGAACACCAGCACATCGCCCTTCAGCCCATGTTCGGCGGCGACCAGTTCGGCCAGCGCCGCTTCGATGGCCGCCGGCAGATCGTTCTCGGCAACCAGTTCGTCGATCGGTCGATAGTGCACCTCGACCGGAAAGGTGCGGCCCGACACCTCGATCACCGGCGCATCGTTGAAGTGGCGCGAGAAGCTGGCGACGTCGATGGTCGCCGAGGTGATGATCAGCTTCAGGTCGGGGCGACGCGGCAGCAGCTGCTTCAAATAGCCGAGCAGGAAATCGATGTTGAGGCTGCGCTCGTGCGCCTCGTCGATGATCAGCGTGTCGTAGCGGCTGAGGAAACGGTCCTGCTGGATCTCGGCCAGCAGGATGCCGTCGGTCATCAGCTTGATGTAGCTCGCCTCCGAGGTCTGATCCGAGAAGCGAACCTGACAGCCGACCGCCTGCCCGAGCGGCGATTTCAGCTCGTCGGCGATGCGCTGGGCGACGCTGCGCGCGGCGAGACGGCGCGGCTGCGTGTGACCGATCAGCCCGCGCGCGCCGCGCCCCAGTTCGAGACAGATCTTCGGAATCTGCGTGGTCTTGCCGGAGCCGGTCTCGCCGGCGATGACGACCACCTGATGGTCGCGAATGGCGGCGGCGATGTCGTCGCGCCGCGCCGATACCGGCAGCTCCTCGGGATAGTCGATCGCCGGTCGCACCTGCAGCCGCTGCGCGACGGCGTCGACCGACTGCCGCAGCTGCTCGTGCAGTTGTGCGACGGCCTCGTCGATCGCCTCGCCACGCCGCGCCGCCTCGACCAGCTGCTGCCAGCGCCGCCACAGCGGCTGACGCTGGCGCAGCAGCCCCTGCTCGAACAGCGGACGCAGCGCCGCCAGCGGCTCCGGTATCGGGCCACTGGCGGCGCTGTGCGGGGAACGGGAACGGCGGGACACGGACACGGCTCGACGATTCGAAGGGGCGGCATTATACGGAGCCGCCCGCCCGCGCCGACGATTTCGATGCGACGGGCGGCTACTTGTCGCTGCCGGCGGCGATGGCGTCGCGCAGCTCACGCCGCAGCACCTTGCCGACCGCCGACTTCGGCAGCTCTTTGCGGAACTCGACGCGGCGCGGCACCTTGTAGCCGGTCAGCCGCTCGTGGCAGAAGCTGCGGATCGACTCCTCGGTGACGCCGTCGCGGCGCGGCACCACCACCGCCAGCACCGCCTCGCCGGAGTGCTCGTCCGGCACGCCGATCACCGCCGCCTCGCGCACGTCCGGGTGCTGGCTCAGCACCTCCTCGACCTCGCCCGGGTAAACCTTGAAGCCGGAGACGACGATCATGTCCTTCTTGCGGTCGACGATCTTCAGGTAGCCGTCGTCGCGGATCACGGCGATGTCGCCGGTGCGCAGCCAGCCGTCGCCATCGATGGCATTGCGCGTCTCGTCGGCGCGCTGCCAGTAACCCAGCATCACCTGCGGGCCGCGCACGCACAGCTCGCCGGGCTCACCGGTCGGCAGCGCGCGGCCGTCGTCGTCGACCACCTTCACCTCGGTGCCGGGCACCGGCAGGCCGATGGTGCCGATCTGGTTGTTGGTGCCGGGGTTGATCGACACCACCGGCGAGGTTTCGGTCAGTCCGTAACCCTCGTAGATCGGCGCGCCGGTCAACTTTTGCCAGCGCTCGGCGGTGCTGGTGGCCAGCGCCATGCCGCCGGAGATGGTCACTTTCAGCTGGCTGAAGTCGAGCTTGCGGAATCCGTCGTGCTGGTCGAGGGCGACGAACAGCGTATTGAGGCCGGCAAAGCCGGTGAATTTGCTGCGCCGCATCGCCTTCACCACCGACGGCAGGTCGCGCGGATTGGGGATCAGGATGCAGTGGTTGCCGGCACTCAGCATCACCATGCAGAGGATGAACGAATAGATGTGGTAGAGCGGCAGCGGCAGCACGAAGATCTCGTGGCCGGGGCGCACGCCGTAGGTGGCGAACATCGCCTCGCCCTGCAGCGTGTTGGCGATCAGGTTGCGGTGGCTCAGCATCGCCCCCTTGGCGACACCGGTGGTGCCACCGGTGTACTGCAGGATGGCGAGATCGCTGACCGCCACCGGATGGCGTTTCACCTGCCCCTGCGCCTGCAGCGCGCGCCGCAGCGACACCGCACGGGAAATATGGAAGGGCGGCACCATCCGCTTGATGTAGCGGGCGACGCCGTTGATGAGCCAGCGCTTCAGCGGCGAGTGCAGATCGGCCACCTCGGTCACCACCACCACCCGCACGCGGGTGCGCGGCAGCACATGCTCGGCGGTGTGGGCGACGTTGGCCAACACGATCAGCGCCTTGGCACCGCCATCGTTGAGCTGGTGCTCCAGCTCCTTCGGCGTGTAGAGCGGATTGGTATTGATGGCGACCAGACCGGCGCGCAGCACGCCGAACAGCGCCACCGGGTACTGCACCAGGTTCGGCAGCTGGATCGCGACGCGGTCACCCGGCTCCAGCTCCGGGCACTGCTGCAGGAAGGCGGCGAAGCGGTCGACCAGCCGGTCCAGCTCGGCGAAGGTCAGCGTATGGCCGAGGCTGGTGAAGGCAGGCCGATCGGGATGGTTCTGCACCGCCTGATCGAACAGGTCGAGCACGCTGTGGTACTGGCCGAGCCGATCGAGCTGTTCCGGAATGCCGAGGCGCGCGCGCGCCGCAGCAATGACTGACTGCTCCATGGTCACCTCTCGCTGCGGGATGGGTCGATTCAGGCCGTGGCGGCCGATGGCTGTTTGAACTGCTTGGGGTCGATGAACATCAGCGCCAGCTCGAAGTCGCCCGGCACGCTGAGGTCGATCGACAGCACCAGCATGTCGACGACGTCATCGACACGGGCGACGGCCGGCAGCAGGTAGACACAGCGTTTGCGCTTCTCGTCGCTGAAAGTGTTGAGCGGCTTCTTGTCGTTCAGAAACTGTGCGTAACCGTTCAGCAGTTCGCCGACCAGCGAGCGCAGCAGCGAGAAGTTGAGCTTGCCGCGCAATTCGCTGCGGTCGAGGCTGAGGGTCGCCCGCATGCGCTCGCCGCTCTGGGTGCCGATCTCCGACAACAGCACCTTCCTGCCCTCCTCCAGCGCCCGGTAACGGCGCTTGGCGTCGTCGCGCGGCGTGTCGTAGAAAGCCTTGTGCAACAGGTTGGCGCCAACCGTCAGCATCTCGGCGCTGGTCATCTTGTGGGTGCTAAAGCGGGCTGCAGACATGATGGTCGCTATGGTCCTTTATTTTTCGAAGGCGGCGGCCAGTCTAATGTGCCTCGCCGCCCCGTCAAAGCCTTCGCTGCCCAACCGGCGGCAGAGCGCGGTAGAGCCGACCGTCCCCTCGCGGCGCTCGTTACCGCTGGTGGCGAACACCCGACCGGTCACCCCCATCTTTTTGACCGATTGGGGGTTCTCTGCCATATTTCCGCCGCCGTAAAGCCGGCATTCCAGCAAATACTCTGACGCTACCGCCCGCACTCCGTCACCTTATGTCACCCAGTGCAGGGATTACCGTACCCCGGTGTACACCCGGCAGGTGTCGCCACCCAACGCCCGACAGCATGAGGCTTCGCACAACCCATGGTTTACCCAAAGAGACCCCTGGCCGCGTTGATGCTGCTCGTTATCGCCACCACCACGGCGATTTCCGTCAGTGCCCAGAACAGCCAGGCCGAACAGCAGAAACTGAACGATTACCGCGCCCAGCTCAGCACGCTGCAGCGCGAAGAGGGCGAGCTGCGCCAGCAGATCACCGCCAAGCAGCGCGAACTGGAGACGGTGCGCAGCCGGCCGTCGCCGGAGCAGGCCGAGCTGGCCGACGCCCGCAAGCAGGTCGAAGCGGCGCGCGCCGAGTTCAAGGCCAGCCCGACGCCCGAGAACGACGCCAAGCTGAAGAACGCCGAGTTCAAATACACGCTGGCCGACCGCAAGTTCGCCAAGGGCAATGCCGAAGCCGCCGCGATCAGCACCCAGATCGAACAGCTGCAGCGCCAGCTCGGCAGCCGCCAGAGCCAGATCGCCGGCGTCAACCAGCAGATCAGCGCGCAGGCCACCGCCAACGCCCAGCTCGACCAGCGTCTGGCCAAGGAGCGCTCACAGCGCGAATTGCAGACGCGCGAACTGGAGCAATCCAAGCGCGAAGCCGAGGCGGCGCAAAAGGAGATCGAGCGGCTGAAAGCGATGCTGGCGCAGAAAGAGGCCGCCACCGCTGCCGGCGCCAAGACCGCCGCGGTGGCGACAACGGCCACCGCGGCCGCTGTCGCTGCACCCGCCGCTGCCGTGGCGGCGAAGCCCGCAACAGCCGTCGCCGTCGCGGCCCCCGCTGCTACCTCACCTGCTGTCGCGAAACCGGCGGCAGCCGGTGGCGGCGACACCAGCATCGCCAAGCTGACCACGCAATCCGAAGTGCTCGGCGCGCTGCAGTCGCTGACCCAGCGCGTCAACGCCGAGGAGAAGGATCGCCGCGAGCGTCCGGTCAACGAAATCCTGCACTTCAAGCAGATGCAGGGTGACAAGGAAGTGGCCAAGCGCCGCATCACGATGAATGCGCTCGGCAACGGCCAGTTTCGTGGGGAAGAGGATGTGATGCCGGGCAGCTATCAGCTGGTGGTCGGCCTGAAGTACTGGAAGCTCGATTTCGCACCGGCCGAGAACGGTCGCTTCGTCTTCCTGCTCGACTACAGCGACGTCAAGGCACCACAGCTGAAGGTCTACAAGAAGGCGCTGGAGGGCGGCTGATCTGCCCCTGAGCTTCTCCCCTCTCCCTGAAGGGAGAGGGGAAGCAGCGCAACGCTTCCCGATCGCTCCCCATCACTCCCGCCGCTGACGCGGATCAGCCACATGCCGCGCCGCCAGCAGCCGCTTCGTGAACGGATGACGCGGCGCCTCGAACAGCGCCCCGGTCTCGCCGATCTCGACGATGTGCCCCTGCTGCATCACCGCGACGCGGTCGCACAGGTAGCGCACCACCGCCAGATCGTGGGCGATGAAGATCATCGACAGCCCCATCTCGCGCCGCAGCTCCGCCAGCAGGTTGATCACCTGCGCCTGCACCGACACATCGAGCGCCGACACCGGCTCGTCGCAGATCAGCAGCTGCGGCTCGCCGATCAGCGCGCGGGCGATGCCGATGCGCTGGCGCTGGCCGCCGGAAAACTCGTGCGGATAGCGCGAGGCCATCGCCGGCTGCAGCCCCACCCGCGCCAGCCACTGCGCCACCCGTTGATCCAGGCCGTCGCGCACGCCCTGCAAGCGCAGCGGCTCGCTCAGGCTCTCGCCGATG
Organism: uncultured Verrucomicrobiaceae bacterium; assembly: GCA_964638025.1. Taxonomy (GTDB): domain Bacteria; phylum Pseudomonadota; class Gammaproteobacteria; order Pseudomonadales; family CAMLJR01; genus CAMLJR01. The sequence goes on along the minus strand of CAZWXW010000029.1, from coordinate 1,619 downwards.
GTCAGGCGCGGGTTCAGCGTGGTGTACGGGTCCTGAAACACCATCTGCATCGACTTCGCCCAGCGCTGAAAGTCGCGCTTGCCGTAGCGCTGCGGCAAGCGCTCGCCGTCGAAGATCACATCGCCGTGGGTTTTGTCGTGCAGACCGAGCAGCAGCTTGCCCAGCGTCGACTTGCCGGAACCGCTCTCGCCGACCAGCCCCAACGCCTCGCCGCGCGCCAGCTCGAAATCGATGTGCTCGACCGCCATCACGCGGCGCCCGTCCGGCAGCCGGAACTGCTTGCCGAGATCGCGCGCCTGCAGCAGCGGCGCTTCGCGACTGGCGGCACTCATGCCGGCTGCCCCGCGGCTTGACGTTGCGGGTGATGCAGCCAGCAGCGGGCGCAGTGATCGGAGCCAGAATCAGAACCAGGGTTGATATCGAACAACGGCACGGCACCGGTTTCGCAAACGCGCATCGCCCGCTCGCAGCGCGCATGGAAACCGCAGCCGGGCGGCGGCGCGATCAGATCCGGCGGCGTGCCGAGGATCACCGCCAGCGGTTCGTCGTGAGAGCGGTGCTGCGACGGCAGCGAGCGCTTCAGTCCCACCGTGTAGGGATGAGAGGTGGCGTGAAAGATGGCATCGACCGGCCCCTGCTCCACCACCTGGCCGGCGTACATGACGGCGACGCGATCGGCCACCTGCGCCACCACGCCGAGATTGTGCGTGATCAGCAGCAGCGCCATGCCGCGCTCGCGCTGCAGGTCGCGCAGCAGCGCCAGCACCTCGACCTGCACGGTGACATCGAGCGCCGTGGTCGGTTCGTCGGCGATCAGCAGCGTCGGCTCGCAGGCCACCGCCATCGCGATCATCGCCCGCTGCAACATGCCGCCGGAGAACTCGAACGGAAACTGGCGAGCGCGGCTCGCCGCCGACGGAATCTGCATGCGGTCGAGCAGCGCCACCGCGCGCAGCTCGGCCTCGCGCCAGCTCAGGCCGCGATGCGCCACCAGCGTCTCGGCGATCTGCGCGCCGACGCGCATGGTCGGGTTGAACGACGACATCGGGTTCTGGAACACCATGCCGATGCGCGAACCGCGCAGACGGTTCCAGTCGGCCTCATTCAGATCGTTCAAACGGCGCTCGCGCAGGCGAATCTCGCCGCCGCTGATGCGCGCCCCTTTCGGCAACAGACCCATCGCAGCCAATGCCGTCATCGACTTGCCGCAACCCGATTCGCCGACCAGCGCCAGCGTCTCGCCGGCTTCGACCTGCAGCGACACGCCGCGCACCGGCCGCACCACGCCGTCCCGGGTCGGAATCTCGACCTGCAGCTCATCGAGCGCCAGCACGGTCTCCACTACGACAGATCCTCTTCTTTGAGCGTCACATCGAGCGCATCGCGCAGCGCGTCGCCGAACATGTTGAAGGCGAACACCGTCAGGCTGATGCAGAGCGCCGGCCACAGCAGCTCTTCGGGATGCGCCAGCAGGTTGCGCACGCCGTCATTGCTCATCGAACCCCACGACGGCGTCGGCGGCGTCACCCCCATGCCGATGAACGACAGGAACGCCTCGGTGAAAATCGCGCTCGGCACCGCGAAGGTCAGCGCCACCAGCACCACGCCGAGCAGGTTCG